>NZ_JARWKT010000009.1:0-210000 GCF_029846385.1 Cobetia sp. 10Alg 146 | reverse complement strand
GGCAGATTCCCATGCATTACTCACCCGTCCGCCGCTCGACGCCTTCTAGCAAGCTAGAATCGTTTCCGCTCGACTTGCATGTGTTAAGCCTGCCGCCAGCGTTCAATCTGAGCCATGATCAAACTCTTCAGTTGAAAGCTTGATAGTCTGTTAAGCAGACCAAACTTGGTTCAGAGTCAAACTTCTCGTGAGAGGCTTGCTCCGATATTTGGTGACCTTGTCACCACTCATCGGCAAGCGCTCACACGAATTACCTGATCAAATTTTTAAAGAGCGTCGCTGTTAAGCGAGGAGGCATATTCTATCCGGAACGCTTGAGAAGTCAAGCACTTGATGATGAGTCAATCGACTGCCTCTAAGCATCATCCAGCGGTGAGGAGCGTTGCCCGATCACCTGTTCCGTAAGGAGTGCGGCGTATTCTAGCGAATCGCCCGGGATTGTCAATCGATGATTTGGAAGCGGACTTCAAAAACATCAAACAAAACAATCACCTGCAAACCTCTTTCACCGCTGGTAACGCCATGCGTCCCCGGCAGCGGATGCGTACTTTACGCACGATCCGGGCTGAGCACAAGGGCTTTTTCAAGAGATTGTCATCACGCTGTCACGGACGTGGCCACTCAAGGCGTCATCCTTCCGCCGGCCGGGATACCGGCTGCGCCCGCCATCCGCCACGAGACTGCGACTGCGTCTCGAGAGCGGCTTCCAGGCGTGCTTCCGGCAGCTGCATGACGCGCGCCAAGAGTGTCAGCAAGGCCACCTCTTCATCGGCCAGTGTCTGATCGGCATGCACTATCTGAGCAAGCGCCGCGAACCAGCGTTGCTTGTCCATGGGGCGCAGGTGCGCCAGCTGCGTGAGATGACGGCAGCGCAGCGCAGGGTTATCCCCACCCGGCTGTAACTGCGGATACTCCAGCGCCAGACCAAGTTCCGCACTGGCGTCCAGGAAGATGTCCTTGCGCAGTGCTTCATCGTCGATGAGTCCGACCATCAGCACGAGCCAGTGCTGACAGGCCGGCTGGCATTGCTGCAGGGCCAGCGAGTCGCTCTTGCGATCGATCCGCGGGTCCAGTGATTCCAGCAGCAGTTGCCATAGACACCAGACGAACATGTCCTGTGGGGGTGTCTGCGCCTTGAGCATGCGATGCGCGCGCTCATCCGCTTCCCGCCAGCGCGGTATCAACCGGTTGAGCAAGGGGATCCACTCGACCCGCGGCAAGGACTCGAGCCTGCGCCGCGCCTCACGCACGCGCTTGCCATCCAGCCAGTCATGCTGACGCTCAAGCTCGGTGAGCCAGACACCGCGTGTGGTCAGCTCCGAGGGCGCGATCATCGCCACCACCAGCTGCGGGCAGAGAAACCTCGACAGCGTCAGGCTCTCGAGTTCTCCTCGTGAGCGCGAGAGCTCCCCCATGACCGCCGCGCCGGCGATACCCGCCATGACCCCGCCAAGCACGTCTGCCCCGATGGGGCCCTGCTGCTCGAAGGTATGCACCGGCTGCTGGCGCGCACTCAGATACTGCCGGTCCCAGCGAGGTTCCAGGCGCTTGATGCGTTCATCCAGCGGAGGATGCGAGTCGAACCAGCCTGTCAGCCATGGCGGGCGCGCTTCGACGAAGAAGAGATGGTTGTAGGTCATGGCGCGCGGATGCTGGATACGCCCCTGCCAACCCATGCCACCGATACGCTTGAGGGCCGAGGCGATGCCATCCGGGAAGCGGGTCAGGCGCACCGCACTGGCATCGGCGAGATATTCGCGTGAGCGAGCGACCCCGCGCTGCAATAGTCGCCCTCCCAGCCCGCCGAGACTGCCGAGCAACCACAGCGCCACACCCACCAGCATCAGCTGTGGCATGCCGCCTTTCCTGTCGGAACCGGAGGAGCGCGCCCTGCCCAACACGAAGCCGATGCGCCCTGCCCCCATCAGGAAGCGCCCCGCCTCGGAGAGAAACACCAGGCCGTGGACTGCACTCGCCAGACGCAGGTTGAGGCGGATATCGCCATTGGCGATATGGGCGAACTCGTGAGCGACCACGCCCTGCAGCTCGTTGCGATCCAGCTGCTCCAACGCCCCGCGACTCAGCGCGATCACCGCATCATGTGGCCGATAGCCCGCCGCGAAAGCATTGATCATCGCCTCATGCGGCAGCAGGAACAGCTGCGGCGTGGGCAGGTTGGCGGCAATCGCCATCTCTTCCACCACATTCAGTGCCCGTCGCTCGCTCGAGTCCTGCGTCTCGACATCCACCAGCTTGCCACCCAGGCGTGCGGCCACCATCGCACCGCCCTGCTGCAGACGCCGCAGCTCACGCGCGGCGACCAGTGCATTGCACAGGAAGATGATGCTCGCCACCGGCCAGACATACTCAAACGTCGTGGTGGCCGGGCGCCCCAGGAAACTGCTGATCGCGACATGCACCACGGCGCCGGCGGCAAGAGACACCACCAGCGACATGGCCGTGAAGGCCAGCAGCAATAGCCGCGTTCGACGACGCGCACTGTCCTGCTCGTGATAGAAATTCATTCGCGCTCGCCATCTATCCTGTCAGGATCACAGCTCAAGACCGCTGCGAGAGAAGCATCCGTCGGTCGGCTCATGAGAAGCTGACATCGGGGGCCTGACGAATCTTCACGTTGTCATCGAAGGCCAACAGGCCTGCATCACTGCGGTGACCGAAGGTCGGTGCGAACATCACCTGCGGGAAGCTCTGGCGGTAGACGTTGTAGTCGGTGACGGCATCGTTATAGGCCTGACGCGCGAAGGCGACGCGGTTCTCGGTGGCGGTCAGCTCTTCCATCAGGTCGCTCATGGTCTGGTCGGCCTTGAGCTCCGGATAGGCCTCGACCACCACATCCAGCTTGCCCAGACTCGCCGCCAGCCCCTGCTCGGCGCCGGCCAGACTGGCCAGCTTGTCCATGCTGCCGGGGTGCGCCGCTGCGGCATTCAAGGCGGCCATTGCCTTGTTGCGGGCATTGATCACTTCTTCCAGGGTGCCACGCTCATGGCTCAGATAGCCCTTGGCCGTCTCGACCAGATTGGGAATCAGGTCGTAGCGCCGCTTGAGCTGTACCTCTATCTGCGCGAAGGCATTCTCGAAGCGCGCCTTCAGACTGACCAGCTTGTTGTAGATCGAGATCACGTAGATGACGATCAGCGCGATTCCGCCCAGCAGCAGAAATGTTTTCATGAATGCGTCCCCTTGTAATGAAGCCTCTGCAATGAAGACTCGGCAGGCGTTGCCCCGCTCTTCGGCGAGTCTTTGCAAGCGCCTCTGTCGATCGTCCTGTGCAATCCGCTTCCAGTTTACCCATACCGGATGACGGCAACAGTCAATTGGATGACTGATTGCCAACGGGACATCATGCGGCTGGCAGCCTCACGGCACCCAATGCGCCATGAACTCGTGCACGGGCAGTGCGTCGAGTCGTTCGCGATCGGCCAGCAACGCCATCAGGGTGTCGCAACGCGAGGGCGGGAAACAGGTGGCCAGATTGGCCCGACACTTGTCCTTGAGCGGAACGAGCGACGCTTCACGCCGCCGGCGATGTCCCAGCGGGTATTCCACCGTCACCTGCTCGGTGGCACTGCCATCGCAAAAGACCACCCGCAGGGCATTGGCGATCGAGCGCTTGTCGGCTTCCAGATACTCGCGGGTGAAGCGCACCTCTTCCTTGACGATCATCCTGTCACGCAGCCGGTCGATCTCCGGGTGAGCGGCATGGAAGCCATCTTCATAGTAATCCGCGTTCAACTCCCCGAAGATCAGCGGCACCGCGACCATGTATTGCAGGCAGTGATCGCGGTCCGCCGCATTGGCGAGCGCGCCCTGCTTGGAGATGATGCGGATCGCCGATTCGTGGGTGGTGATCTCGATGCGCTCGATCTCCTCGAGCCGGTCGCGCACCTCAGGATGGAGCTGGATGGCGGCCTCTGCGGCGGTCTGGGCATGGAATTCGGCCGGAAAGGAGACCTTGAAGAGCACGTTCTCCATCACATAGCTGCCCAGAGGATGCGCCAGCGTCAGACGTCGCTCGCCTTCAGGCTTGAGGGCGAGATCGCGGTTGCCATGACTGAAGGAGACATCATTGAAGCCCCACTGCGGCGCACTGAGGGCGCCGGGGACGCCCATCTCGCCACGCAGGGCGATGTCCGCCAGCCGCACGCCGCGTGAGGTGGCGTCCCCCGCCGCCCAGCTCTTGCGCGAGCCCGCGTTGGGCGCATGGCGATAGGTGCGCAGGCTCTGGCCATCGACGAAGGCGTGCGACAGCGCCGACAGCAACTGCTCACGATTCGCCCCCATCAAGCGCGCCGTCACCGCGGTGGTCGCCACCTTGACCAGCATGACATGGTCGAGACCGACGCGATTGAAGCTGTTGTCCAGCGCCAGCACGCCCTGGATCTCGTGCGCCATCACCATGCTCTCCAGCACATCGCGCATCACCAGGGGTGGCTTGCCCTGCGCGACACGCTGGCGCGAGAGGTGATCCGCCACCGCCAGAATGCCGCCAAGATTGTCCGAGGGATGCCCCCACTCCGCCGCCAGCCAGGTGTCGTTGTAATCCAGCCAGCGGATGGTGCAGCCGATATCCCACGCCGCCTTGACGGGATCGAGACTGAAGGCAGTGCCAGGCACACGCGCACCATGCGGCACCACGGTCTCGGCCACCAGCGGCCCGAGATGCTTGGTGCATTCCGGGAAGCGCAGCGCCAGGATGCCGCAACCGAGGGTATCCATCAGACACAGACGAGCGGTGTCCATCGCCTCTGCCGAGGGACCTGATCGTTCGTGCTTGCCGGCCCGCTCATCCACATCCGCATCCACATTCGAATCCGTATTCGCGACAGGGGGATCGTTGCAATACCCCAGCACATAGTCGGCGATCTGCTGAAGCTCCGGGTCATAGTCCGGGCGCTGATTGGCGCTGGCCTGACTTGTACTGGCTTGAGTGGCGCTGAGACGGCTTTCATCCGTCTGTTCAGAGGATGGCGTGCTCATACATGACCTCCTGTCGTGGATCGTCTTTGCCCGCATGCGACTCCCGTCACACCTGTACTTCCCCCCACTACCTGCACACATGCCACAGAGACGCGAAAGCCGGCCCTCTGCACATGCATACCAGGCCGGCTTTCATCGAGATGCCGCAGGAGGGATATCAAGAGGGATATATTGACAGTAGACCATCGCCTGCCAATGCCGGCGCTAGCGCATCAAGGTCTCCGCCGGCACCCGCACCCAGCCTTCCATCAGGATACGCGCGCTGCGACTCATCACCGCTTCACTGACGGTCCACTCGCCCTCGCCTTGCTGGCCATCACTGACCTGGCCTGTCTCTGTCTGCCGATGGGCACTCGCGCCGACCCTGAGCGTGCCGGAGGGGTGTCCGAAGCACACCGAGTCACGCGCCGCGCCAGTCTGCCCGGCCCCAGACTCAGCCTCGGCTGCGCCAGCGGCGGCAAGATTGACCAGCGTGCCGGGTACCGCAGCCGCCGCGGCAATGGCGACAGCCGCGGTGCCCATCATGGCGTGGTGCAGCTTGCCCATCGACACGGCGCGAATCAGCACATCGATCTCGCCTGCCTTGATCTCCCGGCCGCTGGAGACGACGTGATCCACCGGCGGCGCCACGAAGGCGACCTTGGGGGTGTGTTGGCGCGTGGCCGCCTCAGCGAGATCCTTGATCAGTCCCATGCGCAGTGCGCCGTGGGCGCGCAATGTCTCGAGGCGCGCAAGCGCCTCGGCGTCCGAGTTGATCGCCTCCTGCAGCTCGGTGCCCTGATAGCCGAGGTCGCGGGCATTGACGAAGATGGTCGGGATGCCGGCGTTGATCAGGGTCGCCTGGATCTGCCCGCCAGCGGCCACCGATTCCGGCACCTCCAGCGCATCGACCACATTGCCGGTGGGGAACATGCTGCCCTCACCCGCGGCGGGATCGCGGAAGGCGACCGCCACTTCGGCGGCCGGGAAGGTCACGCCATCCAGGGCGAAGTCGCCGGTTTCCTGGACGCGCCCTTCGCACATCGGCACCCGCGCGATGATGGTCTTGGCGATGTTGGCCTGCCAGATGCGCACCTCGGCGATACCATCACGCGGCAGGCGCTCGGCCGGCACCAGGCCCTTCTCGATGGCGAAGGGCCCGACCGCCGCCGAGAGGTTGCCGCAGTTGCCGCTCCAGTCGACGAAGGGCGAGTCGATGGAGACCTGGCCGAACAGGTAGTCGACGTCGTGATCCGGCTGTTCGCTGCGACTGATGATCACCGTCTTGCTGGTGCTGGAGGTCGCGCCCCCCATGCCGTCGATCTGCTTGGCGTAGGGGTCGGGGCTGCCGATCACGCGCAGCAACAGGGCGTCACGCATCGGGCCCGGCACCTGCGCCGCTTCCGGCAGTTCATCGCGCAGGAAGAACACGCCCTTGCTGGTGCCGCCACGCAGATAGGTGGCGGGAATCCTGAGCTGTGCCTGCTGGCTCATGCTGGTACCCCCGCGGCCTTCTCATCCGGAGTCTGTGAGTTGAGGAAGTCCTCGGCGAAGCGTTGCAGCACACCGCCAGCGGAGTAGATGGAGACCTCTTCACGGGTATCGAGGCGACAGGTGACCGGTACATGTTCGACCTGCCCTGCCTTGTCACCCGCAGTTCGCTCGATCACCAGCGTGAGCTGGGCACCTGGTGCTGGCTCGCCTTCGACGGCGTAGATCTCGCTGCCATCCAGCGCCAGTGTCTTGCGCGTGGTACCGGCGGCGAACTGCAGCGGCATCACGCCCATCCCCACCAGGTTGGTACGGTGGATGCGCTCGAAGCCTTCCGCGACGATGACTTCGACCCCCGCCAGCCGCACGCCCTTGGCCGCCCAGTCACGTGACGAGCCCTGGCCGTAATCCGCGCCGGCGACGATGATCAGCGGTTGCTTGCGCTGCATATAGGTCTCGATGGCCTCCCACATGCGCACTACCTTGCCTTCCGGCTCCAGACGCGTGAGCGAGCCCTGCTTGACCTCGCGCTTGCCGTCTGCCCCTTCCACCACCGCCATCTCATTGATCAGCTTGGGATTGGCGAAGGTGGCCCGCTGTGCAGTGAGGTGGTCCCCACGGTGGGTGGCGTAGGAATTGAAGTCCTCCTCCGGCAGGCCCATCGCGGCCAGATACTCGCCCGCCGCACTGCTGGCCATGATGGCATTGGAGGGCGACAGGTGATCGGTGGTGATGTTGTCCCCCAGCACCGCCAGTGCCCGCATGCCGGTGAGCGTCGGCGCGCTGGCCAGGCCGCCTTCCCAGTACGGCGGACGACGGATGTAGGTGCTCATCTCGCGCCAGTCATACAGGGGACTGGTGGAGGCATCGCGGTCGTCTCTGGCCTCGAACATCGGGATATAGACCTGACGGAAGTGGTCCGGCTTGACGCTGGAGCCGACGATGGCGTCGATCTCCTCGTCGCTCGGCCACAGGTCCTTGAGCATGATCGGCGAGCCGTCCGGCGCATGCCCCAGCACGTCCTTCTCGATATCGAAGCGGATGGTGCCGGCGATGGCGTAGGCGACCACCAGCGGCGGCGAGGCCAGGAAGGCCTGCTTGGCGTAGGGGTGGATACGGCCATCGAAGTTGCGATTGCCGGACAGCACCGCGGTGGAATAGAGATCGCGCTCGATGATTTCCTGCTGGATCGCCGGGTCCAGGGCACCGCTCATGCCGTTGCAGGTGGTGCAGGCGAAGCCGACGATGCCGAAGCCGAGCTGCTCGAGTTCCGGCAGCAGTTCCGCTTCTTCCAGATACAGCTGCACCGCCTTGGAGCCCGGCGCCAGCGAGGTCTTGACCCACGGCTTGCGCGTCAGTCCCAGCGCATTGGCGCGCCGAGCCAGCAACCCTGCGGCGATGACGTTGCGCGGGTTGGAAGTATTGGTGCAGCTGGTGATGGCGGCGATGATCACCGCGCCATCCGGCATCAGGTCACGCCCGTCCTCGTCCTGCTCATGCTCGACCACGCCGGAGATGCCGCGCGCGGCCAGCTCGCTGGTCGGCACGCGACTGTGCGGATTGGAGGGCCCCGCCAGGGTGCGCACCACCGAGGACAGATCGAAGATCAGCTCACGCTCATATTCCACCGCGCCCTCGATATGGCCGGTCTCATCTGCCCACAGGCCAGTCTCGCGTGCGTAACGCTCGACCAGCGCGATGTTCTCCGGCTCGCGGCCGGTCAGGGTCAAGTAATCCAGCGTCTGCTGGTCGATGTAGAACATCGCCGCCGTGGCGCCGTACTCCGGCGTCATGTTGGAGATGGTGGCGCGATCACCCAGCGTCAGGCTGGCCGCGCCTTCGCCGAAGAATTCCAGATAGGAGGAGACGACCTTCTCGGCGCGCAGGAATTCGGTCAACGCCAGCACGATATCGGTGGCGGTGATGCCCGGCTGCGGGCGCCCGGTGAGGCGCACGCCGATGATGTCGGGCAGGCGCATGTAGGAGGCACGCCCCAGCATCACGCTCTCGGCCTCCAGCCCACCGACGCCGACGGCGATCACGCCCAACGCATCGACATGTGGCGTGTGGCTGTCGGTGCCCACCAGGGTATCCGGGAAGGCGACCTGATGGCCCTTTTCATCGGCGCGCGACTCGATCACCGGCGACATCCGCTCCAGATTGATCTGGTGCATGATGCCGTTGCCCGGCGGGATCACGTCGATGTTCTCGAAGGCCTGACGGGTCCAGTCGATGAAGTGGAAGCGGTCCTCGTTGCGACGCTCCTCGATGGCGCGATTCTTGGCGAAGGCATCCTTGTCGAAGCCGGCATGTTCCACCGCCAGCGAGTGGTCGACGATCAACTGGGTCGGCACCACCGGATTGACCTTGGCCGGGTCTCCGCCGCGCTCGGCGATGGCGTCACGCAGGCCGGCCAGGTCGACCAGCGCGGTCTGGCCGAGGATGTCATGACACACGACGCGCGCGGGGTACCAGGGGAAGTCGAGATCACGGCGGCGTTCGATCAATTGCACGAGGCTGTCACGCAACTGATCCGGCGGGCAGCGACGCACCAGGTTCTCGGCCAGTACGCGTGAGGTATAGGGCAGACCGGCGTAGGCGCCGGGGGCGATGTCTTCCACGGCGGCACGCGCATCGAAGTAGTCGACCGGGGTACCCGGTGACGCCGTGCCAGGCAGGGGTTTGCGATACTCGGTATTCATGGGCATCCGGACTCATCAGGCGATCAGGAAAACGATCGGCCAGCACGCTGACTGGCCGAGGAAAGGGTCAGTCGCGCTGCTCGATGGGCAGCCAGTCGCAATGCTCCGGGCCGGTGTAATCGGCGCTCGGGCGGATGATGCGATTGTTGGCGCGTTGCTCGAAGACATGCGCCGCCCAGCCGGTCAGGCGTGAACAGACGAAGATCGGCGTGAACAACTTGGTGGGAATGCCCATGAAGTGATAGGCGCTGGCGTGAAAGAAGTCGGCGTTGCAGAACAACTTCTTCTCGCGCCACATCACGGCTTCGACGCGCTCGGAGACGGCGTAGAGCTGAGTATCGCCCACATCGTCCGCCAGCTTGCGTGACCACTCCTTGATGATTGCATTGCGCGGGTCACGCTCACGGTAGATGGCGTGGCCGAAGCCCATGATCTTCTCGCGGCGTTCCAGCATGCCGAGAATCTCGCGCTCGGCTTCCTCCGGTGAGCGCCAGTGCTCGATCATCGCCATCGCCGCCTCGTTGGCACCGCCATGCAGCGGCCCGCGCAGCGAGCCGATGGCTGCCGTCACGCAGGAGTGCAGATCCGACAGCGTCGAGGCGCAGACACGTGCGGTGAAGGTCGAGGCATTGAATTCGTGCTCGGCATAGAGGATCAGCGAGGTATTCATCACCGCGGCATGCAGCTCGCTGGGGGCTTCGCCATGCAATAGGTGCAAGAAGTGCGCGCCGATGGAGTCGTCATCGGTCTCGGTGTCGATGCGCACGCCATCATGGCTGAAGCGATACCAGTAATTGATGATCGACGGGAACACCGCCAGCATGCGGTCGGCCTGGTCGGACTGCTCATCGAAGCTCTCTTCCGTCTCCAGATTGCCGAGCATCGAACAGCCGGTGCGCATCACGTCCATCGGGTGAGCGCTGGCCGGAATCTGCTCAAGTACCGCCTTCAGGGCGTCCGGCAGACCCCGCAACCCCTTGAGGCGTGCAATATAGGCATCCAGCTCCGCCTGATTGGGCAACTTGCCCTTGAGCAGCAGATAGGCAACTTCCTCGAAGGCTGCGTGACTGGCGAGGTCTTCCAGGTCGTAACCGCGATAGCGCAGACCGGAACCGGACTTGCCGACGGTGCACAGCGCCGTCTCACCGGCACTCTGGCCGCGTAGACCACTGGGGGCGCTGGTGCTCGAAGTAGCGGTGGTCGGATTGGCGATGGTATCTGACATGGCGTGATCTCCTTGGCAGTGACGTCATTGAGTTGTTCTTTTTCTTGTAGGGCATAAAGCGTCAAGCCCCTCGCCGGCCAGGCGTCTGCCAGCGAGGGAGAAACGGTCGGGCCGAGAGTGCCGGCCCGTGAAGCCGATGACCTCCAGAGGCGAGACATGGCGTCCGTCTCGAGCGTCTGGCATCAATCCTTGCGGCTTTCGGCCTCGAACAGGGTGTCCAGCTTCTGCTCGAAGGTGTGGTAATCGAGGAAGTCGTAGAGCTCCATGCGGGTCTGCATGTCGTCGACGACATCCTTCTGATCACCCTTGTCGTGGATGTTCTGGTAGACCTTGAGGGCGGCGGCGTTCATGGCGCGGAAGGCAGACAGCGGATAGAGCACCATCCGGCAGCCGACATCGCCCAGCTCGCGCTGGTTGAACAGCGGCGTGGCGCCGAATTCGGTGATGTTGGCCAGGATCGGCGCGTCGACGCCCTCACAGAAGGCACGGTAGTCCTCGAGGGTATGCACCGCCTCGGCGAAGATGGCGTCGGCACCGGCTTCGACACAGGCGTTGGCACGTGCGACGGCGGCTTCAAGCCCTTCCTTCTGGAAGGCATCGGTGCGCGCGATCAGATAGAAGCTGTCATCACGACGCGCATCGGCAGCGGCCTTGATGCGATCTACCATCTCCTGGCTGGAGACGATGGCCTTGTTGGGACGGTGTCCACAACGCTTCTGGGCGACCTGGTCCTCCAGGTGCACGGCAGCCACGCCGGCACGCTCCATCTCCTGAATGGTGCGCGCGATGTTGAAGGCGCCACCCCAGCCGGTATCGATGTCCACCAGCAGCGGAAGCTCGCTGGCGGCGGTGATGCGACGCGCATCTTCCAGCACGTCATTCATGCTGGTCATGCCCAGATCCGGCAGACCGTAGGAGGCATTGGCCACGCCACCACCGGACAGATAGATCGCCTGATGCCCGACGCGCTCGGCCATGATGGCGGTGTAGGCATTGATGGTGCCGACGATGGGCAGCGGACGATTGGCCTCCAGCGCCGCGCGGAAGCGGGCACCGGGGCTTGGCAGGGCGGTGGAACTCAGATGGCGTGACATGACATCTCCCGGGCTGGGCCCATGACGGGGTTGGAATTGTTCGGTCGGTTCAAGTCGTGAGCGGTGCGTCAGCTCACTCTTCGCCCTGCTCCTGCTTGAGCGTGGCGGCATAGCGGCGGGCGACGTTCTCCCGCGAGGCGCTGACATGGCGGCGCATCAGCAACTCCGCCAGTTCCTCATCGCCGGACTCGATGGCATCGACGATGCGATGATGCTCGACGAAGGCCTTCTGCGGGCGTGATCCACTGGCGCTGAACTGGGTGCGGTACATGCGCACCAGGTAATAGAGGTCATCACAGAGAATCGTCATCAGCATGTGGTTGTGGCTGCCGAGCACGATCTGATAGTGGAAATCGAGGTCGCCTTCCTTCTGGAAGTAGGCGGTACCGGTCTTGAGGTCCGACTGCTGTTCGTGGGTCTTGAGCACGCTGCGCAGCCGCGCGACCTCTTCCTGTGTCATGTGGCGTGCGGCCAGACGGGCGGCCATGCTTTCCAGTGCCTCACGCACATCGAACAGCTCCAGCAGCTCGGTCATCGAGAGCTTGACCACCCGCGCGCCGACGTGGGGCACGCGCTCGATCAGACGATGGACCTCGAGGCGGCGCATGGCCTCGCGCAGCGGTCCGCGCGAGATCCCGTAGGCCTGCGCCAGGCCGGGCTCGGTGATCTTGCTGCCCGGTGCCAGCTCGCCACGCACGATGGCGTCCTGCAATTGATGGAAGACACGCTCGGCCAAGGTGCGCACCTCGGGGGTCGCTGCCGTCGCGGAAGCGGTGTGACCTGCCTGCTCGGCAGTCGCGCCGCGCGCAAGGCTTCGAGCGGTGGTGGCATTGTGAAAGGCATCGGTGGTCATGGCGGTCAGGCAATCCGGCTGGCAAGGGACAGAGGCAAGGCAATGGCAGCGAGGGACTTTCAGCACCATTGTCGACAATCATTCACTGAATGCCAGACTAGCCAGCGCGCCTGTGTGGGTCAAGATGCAATCCGCCAAATCCTCTACACCTTTGGCGTTAGACACGGCTACCCTGCTGGAAAAATTGCTGTCAGAACAAGGTTGAAATGCCCTGAACCTCGTCATGCAAGCCAACCCGCCAGCACCGTCTGGCGGCACGGCAAGGCACGATGAACGGCACGAAAAACGCCCCGCCAGCGCAAGCTGACGGGGCGTTCGACTCTCGGCGACTCGCCCTTTCATCGGCAGGCTTGTCGACAATCCTCCAGATTTAGCCGAAGCTGAGCTCCGCGCCGATACGGCGGGGTTTCTGGAAGGGCAGCGAATGATCGGTGCCGGGGATTTCCAGCGATTGCCAGCCCGGATGACGTTCGGCCAGCAGCGCATGATAGTCACGCAGGGTCGTGGGGCTCTTGCCACCGACCATGCTGCGTACCTCGCCGCCTGCCGCCAGCACGTCAGCCAGCAGAGCCTCGCGGTCAATCTCGCGCACGGCATGCGTGACACAGTCCAGGGCATTGGCGAAGCCCAGATGACGATGCGCCAGGCGCGCCACCATCATGCGCTCGGCACGCGGGTTGCGCGTGCGATGCGGGGAAATGAGGTCGAGGAACGCGGTGATCCCCGCCTCGGGGCTTGCCGCCTCGCGCATCGCATGCGCAGCCTCGGCGTAGCCATCGCGCACCTGGATCATGGTGGCGTGGCATTCGCGCTCCAGCAGCGCCGGTTCCAGCAGGCTGATGTCGCCGACCTTCACCTCCGGGCGCTCGGCGCGCAGACGTTGGACGAGACGCATGGCGACCAGCCCGCCAAAGCTGTAGCCGATCAGGTCGAAATGCGTGATGCGCTGCGTCTCGATCAAGGCCATCACATCCTCGACCACCTGCTCGAGGGTGAAGGGAGGTTCACCGCCATCGGGTGACACCGTCTGCCCCATGCCGCGCAGGTCAGGAATGATCAGCTCGTCATGGGCCGTGAGATGCCCGACCAGCGGCGCCCAGGTCAGCGTGCCGGCCACCCCGGCGCCGTGCAGCATCAGCAAGCGACGCCCACCATTTGATTCACGACGCGTCAGACGCTGCCAGAAGAGGGTCTGGTCAGGACGTGACAGCAGATGTTGGCCATGTTCGAACTCGGGATGCATGCAGGGCTCCGGTAGGGTGCCAGGGGCTGGGCAAGCGACTGGGCAAGAGGACTGGGCGAACGTCAGCACACGCGTCGGGGCAGTCGTCGATGACGGCGCAGGGCGTTCAGAGGCAGGCACCTTAATCAGCGCACGGGAGAACGGCAAGCCAACAAGGACAGCCCATCATCGGAATCCGCACGCATGGGCGGACAAAACGCGTCTGGATGCCTAGAATGCCCTGTCCGCCAACGGAAGCTGTCATGACCATCTCGCTCGAAATCACTGCCCTGCCCTACGCCCTCGCCGCCGAGGACGAGGCCTCCACACTGTCGCGCTTCGCACGCCTGCGTACGCGCCCCGACGCCGTGCTGCTCGACAGCGGCCAGCCTTCACTGGCCGGCGGTCGCTTCGACATCATCAGCAGCGACCCGCTGGCCGTGCTGGAACAAGGCGCGCACGGCGGCAGGCTCACCGGCCCACTGCCGGAGTCGATGCGTGACCTGAGCCAGTTCAGTGAAGCATTGGAGCGCCTCGCGCGGCTGCCGGTGATCGAGGCCCAGCGCCAGCTGTTGACCCTGCTGCCGCAGACGCTGGCGGGCGAAGAGCTCGCCCAGTATGACCTGACAGCCGAGGACCTGCCGTTCATCGCCGGCCTGCTGGGCTACTGGAGCTATGACTTCGGGCGCGCACTCGAGACGTTGCCCGCCACGGCCGAGGACGACATCGCCCTGCCCTGGTCGCGGCTCGGTCTCTACGACTGGGCATTGATCAGTGATCATCAGCGTCAGCAGAGCTGGCTGATCGCCTCATCACAGCGTCGCAAGCAGGTGCTGGAATGGCTGGAGCAACCGGCGCCGAGCAGCGCCGACTTCGCCCTCGACACCCCCTTCGCGCCGCTGCTGGATCGCGCGGGCTACGGCGAACGCTTCCGCCAGGTGATGGAGTATCTGCACGCTGGTGACTGCTACCAGATCAACCTGACCCAGCGCTTTTCCGCCGATTGCAGTGGCGACAGCTGGGATGCCTACCTGCGTCTGCGTCAGGCCACGCCGACGCCCTATGCGGGCTATCTGAGCTGGCAGGACGCCAAGGGCGAGGAGATGGCGATCGTCTCCGTCTCGCCGGAGCGCTTCGTCGAGGTCAATCACCGCGCGGTCGAGACCAAGCCGATCAAGGGCACCCGCGCACGTGGCGCGACACCGGAAGAGGACGCCCGACTGGCCGCCGAGCTGCTGGCCAGTCCCAAGGACCGCGCCGAGAACGTGATGATCGTCGACCTGCTGCGCAATGATCTGGGGCGTGTCTCGGCACCGGGCAGCGTCAAGGTACCATCGCTGTGCGCGCTGGAGAGCTACGCCAACGTGCACCATTCCGTCAGCACCATCACCAGCACGCTGGAGGAAGGGCGCGATGCGCTGGATCTGCTCGGCGCCGCCTTCCCCGGCGGCTCCATCACCGGCGCGCCCAAGATCCGCGCCATGCAGATCATCGAGGAGCTGGAGCCGGTTCGCCGCAGCGCCTATTGCGGCAGCCTCGGCTACCTGGACATCCGCGGGCACATGGATACCTCCATCGCGATCCGCACGGCGGTGATCGCCGAGGGCCAGGTGCACCTGTGGGGCGGCGGCGGCCTGGTCGCCGATTCCGAGGAAGAGGCCGAATACCGCGAAAGCCTGGCCAAGATCCAGCGACTGATGGAAGCACTCGGCTGACAGACTGCGTTATAAGGCGTCATGAGCGCCATAACTCGATGGCATATAACGATCGAACGAATTCGTATTGGGGAAGCAGTGCCCGCCTTTGATAGGGTAGGCGCATTCCTGCACGTCTCCTTGAGCGCTACCCGCCTCTGCTGATGGCTTTCCCTGGCCATTGATCAGCCCTGCGCCCCGCTCCATCGGACGTGCCCTCGTTCTGGAGACTCCTCATGTCCGATACCTTCGATCTCGCCCGCATCAATGCCGAATTCGGCAACGACCCCGAAGCCCTGACTCGCTGGGCCCTGTCGCTGGACAAGCACGCCATCTGCACCACCAACTTCCGCCCCTTCGAGGCGGTGATCCTGCACATGGTGACGCGCTTCCGTCCTGACATCCCCATCGTGTGGATGGACAACGGCTACAACACCGATGCCACCTATCGTTTCGCCGATGAGGTGACGCGCAAGCTGAATCTGAATCGCATCATCTATCTGCCGCAGCGTACCCGCGCGCACCGTGAAGCCGTCGATGGCCTCACGCCGCATATCGATGACCCGCGCCACGAAGCCTTCACCCGCGAAGTGAAGCTCGAGCCCTTCGAGCGTGCCCTGCGTGAGCTGAACCCCGAGATGTGGTTCACCGCCGTGCGCGCCAGTGACACCGCCTTCCGTGCCGGCATGCAGCCGGTCTCGCTGAACGGCGATGGCCTGATCAAGGTCGCACCGGTGCTCCACTGGTCCTCCAAGCAGATGCACGAGTATCTGGTCGCCCACGACCTGCCCAACGAGTTCGACTACGTCGACCCGACCAAGGCGGAAGACAACCGTGAGTGTGGCCTGCACCTGGCGCACTGATCCTGTCGGCCACACGCAAAACGCCCGCCTCTCAGGAGGCGGGCGTTTTCATTTGCGCAAAGGCAGGTCAGGCGAGCGGCACTCAGCCCACCGGCACTCAGCGCACCGGCAGCTCGATATCGTGGAAGATCTCGTGCTCATGACGCGGGCCGGCGGCCAGTGCCGCCTCGACACGATCGCGTGTCAGGTGCGGCGCGAAGCGTTCGACGAATTCGAACATGTAGCTGCGCATGAAGGTGCCGCGACGAATGCCGATCTTGGTCGTCGAGCTGTCGAAGAGATGCGTCGCATCCAGCGCCACCAGGTCCTCGTCCGCCACCTCGTCCACCGCCATGTGCGCGACGATGCCGATGCCCATGCCCAGGCGCACATAGGTCTTGATGACATCGGCATCCGAGGCGGTCAGCACGACATTGGGTGCCAGGCCATGTGACTTGAAGGCATCATCCAGCTGGCTGCGCCCGGTGAAGCCATAGGTGTAGGTGACCAGCGCATAGCTGGCCAGTGTCTCGAGGGTCAGCTCCTCGCCATTGGCCAGCGGGTGATCCTTCGGCACCAGCACGCAGCGATTCCAGCGGTAGCACGGCAGCAGGATGAGGTCGTTGAACAGCTCCAGCGACTCGGTGCAGATGGCGAAATCGGCCTGCCCCTCACTGACCATGTTGGCGATCTGCTTCGGGGTGCCCTGCTGCATGTGCAACGCGACATCCGGGTACTTGCGCGTGAAATCGGCGATCACCGGCGGCAGGGCATAGCGTGCCTGGGTGTGGGTGGTGGCGATCGCCAGACTGCCACGGCGATCATCGCTGTGCTCCTGCGCGACATGCTTGATGTTCTCCACCGTGCGCAGCACCTGGCTTGCCAGCTCGACGATCGACTCACCCGCCGGCGTCACGCGCGTCAGATGCTTGCCACTGCGCGCGAAGATCTCGACGCCCAGCTCATCCTCCAGCAGACGAATCTGCTTGGAGATCCCCGGCTGTGAGGTATAGAGGCTCTGAGCGGTCGCTGACACGTTCAGATTGTGTCGGGTCACTTCCCAGATGTAACGCAACTGCTGGAGTTTCATGCGACTTCACTCTCCTGAGAAGCCCCGTCGACGCGGGAGAGCGCGACAGTGGCCCGGACATGGCCGTTCACCCTGCTAAGATGATCGGGCGATAAAATCATGAACAATGATTCCTTTCGGGAATATACAGTCAAGAGTAGATTGACGGCAGTAACCTGACAAGGGGTAGACAAGGGATGGATGTCACACAGCTGCTGCTATACGTACTGGCAGGCGCCGGAGTGGGCTTTGCGGTCGGTGTCACCGGCGTGGGCGGTGGCTCACTGATGACACCGCTGCTATTGATGTTCGGCTTTCCGCCGCATGTCGCGGTCGGTACCGATCTGCTTTACGCCGCCATCACCAAGGCCGGCGGTGCCTTCGCGCACCATCGCCAGGGGCATGTGGACTGGACCATCACCCGTCGCCTGGCCCTGGGCTCCATCCCCGCCGCGCTGGTGACCATCGGAGTGCTGCATGCCTTCTTCACGGACCCCACCGCCTACGCAGGCCTGATCAAGGGCATGCTGGGCGTGATGTTGATCCTCACCGCCGGCGTGCTGCTGTTCAAGAAACGCCTGTTGGGCCTGATCAGTCCGGAAAGCTTCATCGTGCGGCATGCGGCACCGCTGACCGTGCTGTCGGGCATCGTGCTGGGCGTATGCGTCACCCTGTCCTCCGTCGGCGCCGGTGCCTTCGGGGCGGCCGTGCTGATCATGCTGTTCCCGCTTCTGAGTACCGCACGCATCGTCGGCACCGATATCGCCCACGCCGTGCCACTGACACTGGTCGCAGGCCTGGGGCATCTATGGCTGGGCAATGTCGATTTCCTGCTGCTCGGCGCATTGCTGGTCGGCTCCCTGCCTGCCATCAGCCTTGGCGCACGCCTGACGCGCCACATGCCCGGCAGCCTGTTGCAGGGGCTGCTCACCACCCTGCTGCTGGGGCTTGGCATCCGCTACGCCTTCTTCTGATCCCGCCCTTCCTCTGCTGCTGCACGCGTAATCCAGACCAATGTCGCAGCAGGCAATCGTGATTGCCTGCTGCGTGGCTATTCCCTCCAACCAATAAAACAGCTATAAAAATACCAACGATCATAACCCCGTGCTATTGAGTCGATGGACAATGCCCATTTGTCAGTGATGGAAAGTGGCGCTACCATCGGACGCAGCCTGCATGTCCGGCAATGCCGCAGACAGCGAAACGAATCCCCTGGAGAAACAAGATGTCCAATCACGTCGATGTCACCGGCGCCAACTTCGAACAGGAAGTTCTCAACGCTGAAGCCCCGGTACTGCTGAAGTTCTGGGCGCCCTGGTGTGGCCCGTGCAAGATGATGGCGCCGGTCGTCGAGGAAGTCGCCAACGAGAAGGGCGAAGGCCTGAAGATCGTCAACGTCAATGTCGATGACGCACCGGAAATCGCCGCCGAGCAAGGCGTGCGTGGCGTGCCGACCGTGATCCTGTTCAAGTCCGGCGCCAAGGTCGCCTCGCTGGTCGGTGCCCAGTCCAAGGGACAACTGAGCCAGTTCATCGAGCAGAACCTCTAAACCGGTCCGCTCGAAGGTGGCTGCCCCGGCAGTCACCAGGCACGAGATGAACACCTGAAGGCCCCGTCACGCTCAACGTGACGGGGCCTTCTGCATTCCCTTCTGCATTCAGGGGGCGCGGGCTCATCGAGCCCGCGAAGACACGCCTTGCCGACGCGCTATTCCTCCGCCATGCGTCGGCGACGTCGAATGCGTCTGGCGGAGGGTCCCAGCAGGCGTGCCGCCCAGCGCGTGCCCGGGTGCGAGTCGAAGGCGATCTTGAGCGTCATGGTGATCGGCACCGACAACAGCATCCCCACCGGGCCGAACACCCAGCCCCACACCACCAGTGACAGGAAGGCGGCCAGTGTCGACAGCCCCAGCGTCCGCCCCATCACGCGCGGCTCGATCATGTTGCCGAGAATGAAATTGATCGCCAGGTAGCAGCCGCCCAGCATCAACGCCTTGACCGCCCCACCCTCCGGCATCACCAGCGTCAGCAATACTGCCGGCACCGCGGCCAGCGCCGACCCGATGTTGGGAATGTAGTTGAGGCAGAAGGCCAGCGTGGCCCACAGGAAGGCGAACTCCACATCCAGTGCCAGACAGCTGATGCCGACCAGCGCACCGGTCACCAGACTGATCAACGTCTTGACCGCCAGATAACGTCGCAGCGTCAACGAGAACAGCGTAAAGCGGCGCAGGCTGACATGCGGGCTGCGCAGAGTGGTGATCAGCTTGTCGCGCAGCGACAGGGCTTCGTACAACAGGAAGGTGGCCGTCAGCACGATGATGACACTGGAAGACAGCAGACCGCCCAGCCCGGTGAGCAGGTTAGGCACCCATTGCGTCAGCGATGCCGGATCCACCAGCTCACTGAAGCGCGCCGGCGCGATGGAGACGCCGTGGCCTGCCAGCCATTCCAGCATGCTCTGATACTGCTCCCGCAGACTTTCCTCCAGCTTGGGCATCTCATCGCTGAACAGGGTGAAGCGTGAGACCAGCAAGGCCGCCAGCGAGGAAAACAGGATGCAGACCGTCAGGATGACGATGGGCACCCCGAAACGCTGGCCGATACCGTGTCGGGCCAGCCAGCGCACCGGCGCATCACAGACCGCCGCGACAAACACCGCCATCAGCAAGGGGACCACCAGGTCTGCCGCCATCTTGAGGCCACCGATGATCACCACCAGCGCGGCCATGCCGACCAGCAGCGGATGGATCTCCAGCGCCTTGCGGACCTTGGGGACATGGCGAGAACGCCCGGAAAGCTCCAGCGCTTCCTGCTGACGCTCGTCTCGCGGCACCTGCATGCGTGCCACGGCCTCCTCGGCGGAAGTGCCTTCGCTGACACCGCTAGGCTCACCCACCATCATGTCATGCGCGTCGTCGCCGCCCTCACTGCTCGGCACTTCGGGCCTCGATGAGGCCTGCTCTGAGCGGGAGGACCGCCCTGACTCCTGCGCGGCATCTTCAGGGGTATCGTTAGCCTGCATCCTGCGCCACCTATCCTGTCAGTTACTGCAAATTGAGTCCCGCATGTCATCTCCCGCGCACTGGGAGGGACAGGCTGTCACTGCGACTATCTTGGGCGTCTGACCGTCACAAGCCAAGCGCAGGACACAAAGAGAAGAGAATGTTCTGCAGACCGGCGCGACCCGTGCAGGAATGACCCGCCACAAAAAAGGGGAGACCGAAGTCTCCCCGAGAAATCCGAGTCAGAGCGCACTGACTGGAGGCACATGATTGCCTGACAAACAGACCGAATTCAGCGTGTGGACGTGAGATCAGATCTCGAACCCGCTGCCGAAGCCCTCCACCGCAGGTGCCATCAGCGTCTCGCCGCCGGCACGAATCATCGCGGCATGCCCCTGGGTACGCGGCAGGATGCGCTGGAAGTAGAAGCGTGCGGTATCCAGCTTGGCCTGGTAGAAGGTCGCGTCCCCCGTGCCAGATGCCAGCGCTGCCCTGGCGGTCTCACCGGCACGCGCCCACAGGTAGCCCAGCGTGACGTAACCGGCATACATCAGATAATCGACACTGGCAGCACCGACCGCCTCGCGGTCCTGCATCGCTCCCATGCCCACCGCCATGGTCAGCTCACCCCATTCGCGGTTGAGCTCCGCAAGTGGCGAGGCAAATTCGCTGCCTTCGCTGGCCTGACAGAACTTGTGGATCTCCTTGGTGAAGACCTTGAGCGACTCGCCCTGGCTCATCAGGATCTTGCGTCCCAGCAGGTCCAGCGCCTGGATACCGGTGGTGCCTTCATAGAGCAGCGTGATGCGCGCATCGCGCACGAACTGCTCCATGCCCCACTCCTGGATGAAGCCGTGGCCACCGAACACCTGCACCCCATGGTTGGTCGCCTCGAAGCCGGTCTCGGTCAGGAAGGCCTTGACGATGGGCGTCAGCAGGCCCAACAGCGTGTCGGCACGAGTCTTCTCTTCGCTGTCCGACGCATTCTCGACAAGATCATTGAGCTGGGCGGCGTACATCACCAGCATGCGTCCGCCCTCGGCGATGGCCTTCTGGGTCAGCAGCATGCGCCGTACGTCCGGGTGCACGATGATCGGGTCGGCTGCCTTCTCCGGCGCCTTGGCCCCCGAGAGAGCTCGCATCTGCAGACGGTCCCGCGCATAGCTCAGCGCATTCTGGAAGCTGGCCTCGGCCAGCGCCACGCCCTGGATGCCCACGCCAAGCCGCGCGGCATTCATCATGGTGAACATGCAGGCCAGCCCCTTGTGCGGCGGGCCGACCAGATAACCGATCGCGGAGTCGAAGTTCATCACGCAGGTCGCGTTGCCGTGAATGCCCATCTTGTGCTCGATGGAGCCACAGCTGACACCGTTGCGCTCTCCGGCCTCGCCACTGGCATCCGGCAGGGACTTCGGCACCACGAACAGCGAGATGCCGCGTGAGCCTTCCGGCGCGTCCGGCAACTTGGCCAGCACCAGATGCACGATGTTCTCCGAGAGATCGTGTTCGCCGGCGGAGATGAAGATCTTGGTACCGCTGATGGCGTACCCCTTGCTGCCATCGGCGTCATCCAGTGGCACGGCGCGGGTCTTGATCAGCCCCAGATCCGTGCCACAGTGCGGTTCGGTCAGGCACATGGTGCCGGTCCAGCGGCCTTCGACCAGCTTGGTCAGATAGGTCTGCTTGAGCACCTCGCTGCCATGGTGCTCAAGGGCGTTCATCGCGCCATGTGACAACCCCGGATACATGCCCCACGAGAGGTTGGCGGAGGCGACCATTTCCGAGAGCACCATCGCCAGAGACGGCGGCAGGCCCTGGCCACCATGCTCCGGTGAGGCTGCCAGACTCGGCCAACCGCCCTCGACATACTGCTGATAGGCGGCCTTGAAGCCACGCGGCGCCTTCACCTCTCCCCCCTCGAAGGTACAGCCCTCGAGATCGCCCGACTGGTTGAGCGGCGTCAGCACCTCGTTGGCAAAGCGTGCCCCTTCCTCGAGAATCGCGCTGACGATGTCATCACTGGCATCTTCGCCACCCGGCAGGCGGGCGTAATGCGCGGGGTAGTCGAGCAGCTCATTCATCACGAAGCGAATATCGCGCAAGGGCGCCTGATAGTCCGGCATGCTGTACTCCTTGTGCCGTCGCGACGCGGCGGCGATGACCTGACACAGCCACTTCCGAGCATCTGAAAGCGGGAAATGGTGGCTATGCACATGAATGGGGGCGTGGCAGCGGGATCCTTTCGCGGGATCGACCCGACCACTATCAAACATTCGTTTGAAATTAGCGCCACCCCGATCGTCAGTCAAGCGATCGTTTGATCGTGGCCGTGAGACATTGGTGGCACGCGGACACAAAAAAGCCCGACCACTCATGTGGTCGAGCAATATCTCCCCCAGAGATTCCTTGCTTTCAGGTCGTCGTGCGTGATCGCGAGACGGCAGGCTCAGGCCATGCGGATGCTGCCGTCGAGACGGATCACTTCCCCATTGAGCATGCCGTTGGTGATGATGTGTTCGGCCAGGCGAGCGAATTCATCGGGCCGCCCCAGGCGCTTGGGAAACGGAACGGCCTCGCACAGCGCCTCGCGAGCAGGCTCCGGAATGCCTGCCATCATCGGTGTCTCGAACACGCCAGGGGCAATCGCCATCACGCGAATGCCGTGACGCGCCAGTTCGCGTGCCATCGGCAGGGTCATGCCTGCCACCCCGGCCTTGGAAGCACTGTAGGCACATTGCCCTATCTGGCCATCGAAGGCCGCGACCGAAGCGGTATTGAGAATGATGCCGCGCTCTCCGTCTTCCCCCTCGGCCACATTGCGCGCCATGCGGGCCGCCGCGAGACGCGCCACGTTGAAGGTACCGCTCAGATTGATGGCAAGGGTCTTCTCGAACCCTTCCAGCGGCGCCGGTGCCCCCTCGCGATCCACCAGCTTGGCGACGCTCACCACGCCCGCGCAGTGGATCACGCCATGAAGGGCTCCGAAGCTCTGCTCGGCGACATCCAGCGCCGCGCTCACGCTCTCGGAATCGGTGATATCGCAATGACAGAAGCGTGCCGACGCACCGAGTGCCGCGGCATGCTCGCGTGCGGCCTCGGAGATGTCAGCCAGTACGACGCGTCCACCGGCGGCCACCAGACGGTCCGCTGTGGCAGCCCCCAGGCCGGAGGCGGCACCCGTGATCAGGAAGCAGTGCTCGGCAATCTTCATGCATGACTCTCCAGATGGCACCCGGCGCATCCGCTGCCGGGTCGTTCAATGACGATCATCCTGCGGCAGCCCGCAAGGGGCGTAGCGGCAGCCGCGGGTCTCACTCCTCGCGAGCTTCGGCGCGCAGCAGGAATCGCTGGATCTTGCCCGAGGGTGTCTTGGGCAGGTTGTCCACGAAGCTGATCTCGCGGGGATAGCTGTGGCCTGATAGCCGCTGGCGCACTTCGCTGCGTATAGCCTCGGCGAGAGCTTCATCCCCGACATGTCCGTCGCGCAGCACCACATAGGCCTTGATGATCTCGCCGCGCAGGTCATCCGGCTTGCCGACCGCCGCGGACTCCGCGACGGCGGGATGGGCAAGGATGGCGTTCTCGACATCCGCCGGGCCGACCCGATAACCCGAGGTGGTGATGATGTCGTCGTCACGGCCGGCGAAGGTGAAGCGACCATCAGGCTCCGCGACGACCACATCCCCGGTCAGGTAATAGCCTTCGACACAGGGCTGTTTCTCCTGCCAGGTATAGCCGGAGAAGAAATAGGCGGGGGAATTGGCGATATCCACCGCCAGCACGCCCGGTTCACCGGGCGCAAGCTCCCGATATTCGGCGTCCAGCACGGCCAGGCGATAGCCGGGCAAGGGGAAGCCGACGCTGCCGATGACCACCTCATGCGCCAGAGCATGATGATTGCAGCAGACCATGCCGACTTCGGTCTGACCGTAGTGATCCATCACCGTGCAGCCAAGCTCACGGGCGACCCAGCCCACCACCTCGGTATTGAGCGGCTCGCCGGCCGAGCTCGCCACGCGCAGCGTCAGGCGCTCGAAGGCCCCCTCCCCGAGCCCGGAGGCCTTGAGCATCCGATAGGCCGTGGGCGCCGCCGCGAAGTTGTCGATGGCGTGGCGCTGCAGGAAGTCCAGCCCGCCCTGCGCGCTGAAGGGAGCTTGCATGAAGTAGGTGGTGGCACCCAGCAACAGAGGTGCCGTGATCCCGTAGTAAAGCCCGTAGGCCCAGCCGGGGTCGGCCATGTTCCAGAAGCGCTCGCCGGGTCGCAGATCCACTGCCAGCCGCTGATAGAGCCAGAAGGCCGGCAGCGCATTCAGTGCCACCGCCACCCCCTTGGGCTTGCCGACCGTGCCGGAGGTGAACATCTGCAGGAAGGGCGCATCACTCGGCAATTGTACGGGCGGTTGCGCCAGGGGCTCGCTTTGCATCAGGGCCTGCCAGTCCAGATCCCCCTCATCCAGTGCCTCCCCCTCCCCGCGCACGCAGATGATCGGTGGATGGCTCGCAAGCGCCCTGAACTTGGCACGCTGACCGGACTCGGTGATCACGACACTGGTCTCGGCGCGCGACAGACGGTAGGCGAGCGCATCCGTTCCGAAGGCCGTGAACAGCGGCTGATAGATGGCGCCCAATCGCCAGGTGGCGGCCAGCGCGATCAGAAGCTCAGGCGTACGCGACAGCATGCAGGCCACGCGCTCGCCGGGTCCGATGCCCTGCGCAGCCAGCGCCGTGGCCATCCGAGCACTCTCGAGATCCAGTTCGGCGTAGCTGAGCGTGCGTACCTTGCCATGCTCATCCTCGTGGACCAGAGCGATGCGCTCGCCCTGCCCGGCGCGCAGGTGCCGACCGATGCAGGCGTCAAAGGCATTGCCCATGTGCCCTTGCCCGGAGGACGTCAGGAGTTCATCGCGCAACGCGTCGATGTCGAAATGTTCCAGATACTCGCTCAGCGTCTGGCTGGCAGCGGGTTGCATGGCGGATGAATTCGCAGGTTCGTCAGATGTAGCGGCAGATGTAGCGACATATGCAGCAGAGGCGGCGCGTGACGTGCGGTTTGTTGTTGTATCGCTTGGCGTCATGGCGTGACTGGCTCCTGAGTGGCGCTCCGGGGCGGATCGAGATGGCTGGGCGCCAGCCATCTACAGTTAACGTAAACGTCAAGTTAGCGACAAGCCTGTCGTGCGGCAAGCATTGTGGCGCTCGACTGGCCGAAAGTTGCAGACGCCGTGTAACGGACGCTGTGTAGCAGACGCCAGGTAACGGATGCTGTGTAGCAGACGCCGTGTAACGGACGCTGTGTAGCAGACGCTCGCTCAGGGAAGACGACACAGGCTGTCGACCAGCGCCTCGGCCAGCTCATCCGGGGAACGCTCACCCTCGGGACGGTACCAGCGTACGCTCCAGTTGAGCGCTCCCAGCATGAACTGGCGCAGAAGCAGAGCATCTCCCTTGAGCAGTCCCGCGGCGACGGCCACCTCGATGGCGTCGCGCCACAGGGCTTCATACTCGTCACGCAGATGCACGAGATGCTCCCGCGAGGCTTGCTCGAGGCGACGCCATTCGTAGAGCGCCACGACATGCGCATTGCGGTCCGTCAGCAGGGTTTCCAGATGCGCCCGCGCCAATGCCAGCAAGCGCTCTCGCGCCTGCTGATGCCGTGATGCGGGGGCTGAGCCGGCTTCCAGCCGCGCGAGATGCTCACGCGCGATGGCCAGTGCGCTGAACATGCCCTCCTCGATCACCGCGCACAGGATTTCCTGCTTGTCAGCGAAGTGATGGAACAGGCTGCCGGACTTGATGCCCATTTCCTGGGCCAACATGCGAACGGTGGTGCGATCGAAGCCCTCCTCCACGAACAGACGGGCGGCGATGCGGACCAGCTCCTTGCGACGGGGTGAGGCGGTGGCTACATTCATCGTATAACTAGCGCTTGCTTGGTTTATGGGATTGAATGGATCAAAGCACAGCCACGCAGTGATCACAACGCCGAACGCCACAGGTGATCTTCCAATAACAAGACACTGGAGACCGTCATGACGACCGCTTCCCGCACCACGCCAAGCCCCACCACCGCCGCTGACGACATCGTGATCCTGTCCGGGGCGCGCACGCCGATGGGCGGATTGCAGGGCTCGCTTTCCAGCCTCAGCGCACCGCAGCTCGCCGCCGTGGCCATCAAGGCTGCCATCGAACGCTCAGGCCTGACACCCGCCGATATCGATGAGGGCATCTTCGGCTGCGTACTGCCGGCAGGCGTCAAGCAAGGCCCGGCACGTCAGGCCATGCGCCAGGCCGGAGTCCCGGACAGCATCGGCGCGACCACCATCAACAAGCTGTGCGGTTCCGGCATGAAAGCCACCATGCTCGCGCACGACCTGATCCGTGCCGGCACCAACCGCATCATGCTGGCGGGTGGCATGGAATCGATGTCCAATGCCCCGCACCTGCTCACCCAGGCACGCGGCGGCTATCGCCTCGGACATGGAGAACTGAAGGACCACATGTTCTTCGATGGCCTGGAAGACGCCGAGACCGGCAAGCTGATGGGCGTGTTCGCCCAGGAAGTGGCCGATGCGCGTGGCTATGATCGCCAGCGCATGGATGACTTCGCCATCGAATCACTCAAGCGCGCCATGGCCGCCACCGAGGCCGGCGACATCGCCCCGGAAATCGCGCCGGTAACGGTCAAGAGCCGCAAGGGCGAGAGTCTCGTCGAGCAGGATGAACAACCCTTCCAGGCCAACCTCGACAAGATTCCCACGCTGCGTCCGGTATTTGCCAAGGACGGCACCATCACTGCCGCCAATGCCAGCTCCATCTCTGACGGTGCCTCGGCCCTGGTGCTGACCCGACGTGATGAAGCCGAGCGTCGTGGCCTGGCCGTCAAGGCCCGCATCGTCGGTCACAGCACCCACTCCCAGCACCCCAGCGAATTCACGCTGGCCCCCATCGGGGCCATCGATTCGCTGATGAAGCGACTGGAGTGGACCACCGAGGATGTCGATCTGTTCGAGATCAACGAGGCCTTCGCCGTGGTGACACTGCTGGCGATGGATGCCCACGACATCCCGCACGACAAGGTCAATGTCTTCGGGGGTGCCTGCGCCCAGGGTCACCCGGTGGGCTCCACCGGATCACGCATCATCGTCACCCTGATCAATGCGCTGGAACGCCGCGGCAAGAAGCGCGGCATCGCGGCACTGTGCATCGGCGGCGGTGAGGCCACCGCGATCGCCGTCGAACTGGAAGGCTGAGCCGGGAACGGGGGCTGAGCCAACCTCGCGTTCCAGCACGTCTGACATGACAAGCGCCAGACACGACAGAAGGCCCGGATCCATGATCCGGGCCTTCTGTCATCTTCGGGAATCATTCGCGCCGAGACGGCGCCAGTCCTCAGCCATAGCGACCGGTGATGTAGTCCTCGGCCTTCTTGGTGTGCGGATTGGAGAACATCGTCTTGGTGTCGTTGTACTCGATCAGCTCGCCCATGTGGAAGAAGGCGGTGTAATCGGCGACACGCGCCGCCTGCTGCATGTTGTGGGTCACGGTCACGATGGAGAACTGGGTCTTCAGCTTGTCCATCAGGTCTTCGATGGTCGCGGTGGAAATCGGGTCCAGCGCCGAGGTCGGCTCATCCATCAGGATGACGTCCGGCTTGACCGCGATCGCACGCGCGATGCACAGGCGCTGCTGCTGACCACCGGACAGCGAGGTACCCGGCTGATCCAGAATGTCCTTCACCTCTTCCCACAGGCCGGCATCACGCAGCGCGCTCTCGACCAGATCGTCCTTGTCGGCACGACGGCTGACCAGGTCGTGCATGGTCGGCGCATAGGCGATGTTGTCATAGATGGACTTGGGGAACGGGTTCGGCTTCTGGAACACCATGCCGACACGGCGACGCAGTGCCACTTCATCCATGTTGCGGGCATTGACGTCACGCCCGTCCATCTCGACCAGACCCTCGATGCGCACGCTGCGGATCAGGTCATTCATGCGATTCAGGCAGCGCAGGAAGGTCGACTTGCCGCACCCGGACGGCCCGATCAACGCGGTGACATTCTTCTGGAAGATGTCGATGTTGATGTTCTTCAGCGCCTGCTTCTCGCCGTACCACAGGTTGAGGTCTTCCACACGGATGGCCAGCTCATGATTGGCCTCTTCGTTGGTCACGATTGGTGTGCCGGGGCGTGCCATGGCGACAGGCTTGGCGGGGGTGGCGACGGTGCTGTTCATGTCTCGTATTCCTTGTTCAGTCGTGGGTCGGGTCATGTCGTGCGTCCCGCCTCGGCGGGACGTGATCCACCGACCTACCAGCGACGCTCGAATTTCTTGCGCAGCATGACGGCTGCGGCGTTGAGGAAGATCAGCACTGACAGCAGCACCAGGATGCCCGCCGCAGTCCGCTCGACGTAGGCCTGTTCCGGCTCACCTGCCCAGGTGAAGATCTGGGCCGGCAGCACGGTGGCCGCCTGGGTGATGGAGGTCGGTGCATCCGGGATGAAGGCCACCATGCCGACGATGATCAAGGGAGCGGTTTCCCCCATCGCCTGCGCCAGACCGATGATGGAACCCGTCAGGATACCCGGCAATGACAGCGGCAGAACGTGATCCCGCACGACCTGCCAGCGCGAGCAGCCAACGCCGAAGGCTGCCTGACGAATGGTGTCCGGCACGCTGCGCAACGCGGAGCGGGTGGTGATGATGATCACCGGCAGCGTCATCAGCCCCAGCGTCAGACCACCGACCAGCGGGGACGAGCGCGGCATGCCGAAGAAGTTGATGAAGATCGCCAGGCCCAGCAGACCGAACAGGATCGACGGCACCGCCGCCAGATTGTTGATGTTGATCTCGATTGCCTGGGTGAGGCGATTGTCCGGCGCGAACTCCTCCAGATAGACCGCGGTCAGCACGCCGACCGGGAAGGCGAAGGCCAGAGTGACCAGCAACGTCAGGATCGTGCCCATCGCCGCCGACCAGATACCGGCATATTCCGGCATCTTGGAATCACCGGTGGTGAAGAAGTTGATGTTGAACTTGAGCTCGGCCGTGCCGTTCTCGACCATGCGATCCAGTACGGCGATCTGCTTGGGCTTGAGATGCGCCTTGTGGCCCTTGAGGTACTGATCCACCCGGTCGTCCGCGATCACCCAGGTCTCGAGGGTCTGGCCCAGCAGCTCCGGGTTGGCCTTCATCTCGCGTGGCAGCTGACGCAGCCAGCCGCGGCTGACCAGCTCACGCACATCCTCTTCCACCGCCGCGAGCGGAATCTCGCGTGACTGCTCGCTGTAGGTGACCGGTACCTTGAGCTCCGCCTGCTGGAAGGCCGGATAGCCGCGCATCAGCATGTCGCCGATGAACACCACCAGGAAGGTTGCCGCCAGGGCCAGCGCCGCCATGGACATGTACTTCAGGCGCTGAGTGCGGCGATGACGGCCCTTGAGCTGGGCCGAGATATCGTCGAAGGAATGGCTCATGTCTTGTCTCGGCCTCACAGATTGTTGGCGCTGTACTTCTCACGGAAGCGGCGGATGAGAACCACCGAGACCATGTTCAGCAGCAAGGTGACGACGAACAGCACCAGACCCAGCGCGAAGGCGGACAATGTCTCGGCACTCGCGAATTCCTGGTCTCCCGTCAGCGCGGCAACGATACGCACCGTCACGGTGGTCATGTCTTCCAGCGGGTTGGCGGTCAGATTCGGACGCATGCCCGCCGCCATCACCACGATCATCGTCTCGCCCAGCGCACGCGACATGGCCAGCAGTGACGCCGAGATGATGCCCGGCAGCGCGGCCGGCAGGATGACATTGCGGATGGTCTCGCCCTGGGTCATGCCCAGCGCCAGAGACCCCTGACGCATGGTGTCCGGCACGGAGGTGATGACGTCATCCGACAGTGAGGAGATGAAGGGGATGATCATGATGCCCATGACCAGTCCCGGCGCCAGAGCATTGTTGTAGGACGCCTCGATACCCAGCGGCGAGAAGATGTCGACGATCAGCGGTGCCACGGTGATGGCGGCGAAGAAGCCATAGACGACGGTCGGGATACCGGCGAGCACTTCCAGCACCGGCTTGGCCACGGTACGCACGCGCTCCGGGGCGAATTCCGACATGTAGACCGCTGCCAGCAGGCCGATGGGAATGGCCACCAGCATGGCGATCAGGGTGATCATGAAGGTACCGGCGAACAGCGGAACCGCCCCGAAGTTGGCGGTGCTCTCGACGCCCTCGCCACGGCCGGCTGCCAGCTGGAAGCTGTTGCCAGGGTCCCAGGTGGTGCCGGTGATGAAGGTCCAGAAGCTTTCCATCTGGAAGAAGCGGATGGCTTCGAAGATGATGGAAGCCAGAATGCCGAACGTCGTGACGATGGAGATCATCGCCGCCCCGATCAGCACATAACGAATCAATGTCTCGATCGCATTGCGCGCGTGAAAATCAGGCTTCACCAGCGCCAGACCGATGAGCATGCCGACACCTGCGACGACGAGGCTGGCAGCCAGCAGCTCGGCGCCCTCGATGGATACCCCGGCCGTGGCGATCGCCAGTACGGCGGCCAGTCCGACCAGCAGTGCCGGGCCGGCACAGGAGATGGCGGTGAACCAACCGTATTGATCCGGCTGGGCGTACATCTCTGCCCCGCTGGCACGCACCTTCTGCGCCTTGCCTCGGCCGACGAAGAAGGCAATCAGGCCAGACAGCGCCACGATGCCAATGAAGAAGAGAAAGATCTGCTGAGTCTGCATCTTTCGAGTCCCGGAGTCGCGTTATCCGCAAAGTGAAGGCAACTTGCCTGTCCGATATCCCTGCGGACCGTCATGCAAACGGGCCGGCTGCCAATGGCAACCGGCCGCGTCGTGGGTCAGCTGCGTCAGTTACTTCTTGAGGTCAGCCAGGGTCAGCTTGGTGCGGTTCTTCACCTGCTCACGCAGGGCTTCACGCTCATCCTTGGGCAAGGGAATCAGGCCGATGCCCTTCAGGTAGCCCAGCTCACCGATCATCTTCTCGCTCATGAACAGGTCGTTGTAGGCCTGCTGCGCCGGCACGTCATCCTTGTGCTGGTTCTTCACGTAGTAGAACAGCGAGCGGGACACCGGGTACTCACCGGAGGAGATGGCATCGGCTTCCGGCAGGACGCCATCGATGGAGGCACCGACGACCTTGTCGGCGTTCTCTTCCAGGAAGGAGTAGCCGAAGATACCGAAGGCATCGGTGTTCTCGACCAGTTTCTGGATGATCAGGTTGTCGTTCTCACCCGCCGCGATGTAGTGGCCGTCCTGACGGATGTTGGTGTAACCCTCACCGCCGTAGCCTTCCATCTCTTCGGTGGAGACTTCCATCACCAGCTCTTCGAAGGCATCACGCGTACCGGACGTGGAAGGCGGACCATAGACGGTGATCTTGCGATCCGGCAGGGAGGAATCGATCTCGGACCACTTGGTGTAGGGGTTGTCGACCAGCTTGCCATCGACCGGCACCTGAGCGGCGACCGCCAGGGTGATCTGCTCACGCGTCAGGTTGATGTCGCCATCACCGACCGCCTGAGCGAAGGCGATGCCATCGAAGCCGATCATCGCTTCGGTGATGTCGGTCACGCCATTCTCTTCACAGCGCTCGAACTCGGACGTCTTCATGCGGCGGGAAGCGTTGGTGATGTCCGGCGTGCTGTCCCCGACCCCTTCACAGAACAGCTTCATGCCGCCACCGGAACCGGTGGACTCGATGACCGGCGTCGGGAAGTCGCTGGTGGCACCCAGCTCTTCCGCCACATAGCTGGAGAACGGATAGACCGTGGAAGAGCCGACGATGCGCAGCTGTTCACGGGCTTCTGCTGCACCGACGGATGCGGCGAGAACAGCGACTGCGAGACCTGACTTGAGGAACGCCTTCATGCCTGAAACTCCTTGCGAAAAGAATGAGCCTTGAGGTTGGCTTCTTGTCTACGAGGAGCACTTTGCCAAGCATTCATGACAACCGTGTGACAGTCATCGCGAGTCGCCGTGTGATCAATGACCCTCAGTCCGAGGGGGCGGCATGACGCGCCAGGGCGCGACGCCCCGCCAGCACGCGCAGCAGGATATTGCTGACCAGCGCCGTGCCCAGCATGCCGAGGATCATCGGCCACAGGCTGTCCATCGCCAGCCCTGCGATCAGCATGCCGATCAAGGCGCCACTGGCGAATTGCAGGCTGCCGATCAGGGCGTTGGCGGTGGCACTGATACGGGGGAAGTACTCGAGCGCGGAAGAAATCGCATTGGGAGCGACCATGCCGTTGGCCCCGACGAAGAGCATCAACAAGGGTGCCATCAGCGCCAGATGATCCAGCCCCAGCGCCAATGCCAGCACCAGCAGACAGGCCGCGAGCAGCTGGATACCGATCCCGATGCGCAGCAGCCGTGGAGGCGACATGCGTGACAGCAGGCGCACGTTGAGGCGATTGGCGGTGAACATGAACAGGATGTTGGCCCCGAACAGCGCCGGGTACCAGGAGGCGGTGACACCGAAGTGCTCCATGTAGACATACGGGGAGGCGGTGATGAAGGCGAACATGCCACCGAAGCCCATCGCCTGGGTAATGGCATAGCCCATCGCCGGGCCATGGCGCATCACGCTGACGTAATCGCGAGCGACCTGCGCGATGCTGGCCGGAGGCTCATCCGCTTCGCGATGGCGGCGTGTCTCCGGCAGCCGGAAAGGCAGCACGACCAGCAGGAAGGCGGCATAGGCGGCCAGGAAGGCGAAGATCAGCCACCAGCCCGCCAAGCCCAGCAGCAGACTGCCGATCGCCGGGGCGATCAGCGGTGCCAGCATCATGATCACCGCGACGGTCGAGAGCACCTTGGCCGCCTCGCGCCCGCTGAAGCAGTCACGCACGATCGCCGAGGAATTCACCACCGAGGCCCCGCCGCCCAGCGCCTGCACGAATCGCAACGCATAGAGGCCTTCGAGACTGTCGACCTGGGTGATCGCCAGACTCGCCAGCAGGAAGACGAAGATCCCGGAGAGCAACACCGGCTTGCGGCCGATGCGGTCCGACAGCGGCCCGAAGATCAACTGCCCCAGCGAGAAGCCGAGCAGGAAGATCGACAGCGACAGCTCCGTATGATGGACGCTGGTGTCGAGCGCTTCCGCCATGGCCGGCAATGCCGGCAGATAGGCATCGATGGCCAAGGGGGCCAGTGCGGTGTTGGCAGCGACCAGCAAGGCCAGCTGACGGGTTTGACGCTTGTCCACATCCCCTCCCGAGAGTTTCACGATAACGGCGCGATCATGCGCCTGCTGAAGAATCCTTTACGATGCAGCACGTCATGGACCCAGGTGCCGGCATCGGCCCGCTCACCGGCTCCCTCACCGTCCTTGGGTCCCCGACACCTCGGTGCCAGCCTGTCGCAGGCATGAGCGGACACGTCTGCCGGTAGACCGCGACAGTGGGCGCGCCGCCATACAATTGATACAGTTGAGGTAACGAACGTGAAGAAGTTGTCACATCCATGTGATCATGTTCACACCGACAGCGACGACATCCCCGCGGTACGGCCGATGGAGTATCATCGTCGAGGCTCTGGCCATGTCGTTCCCGCTTCGTAGCCCAGACCTTCACGTCTTCCCTTTTCATGAAGGTCGTCATCGGACGACCCGCGCTCAGTACAGGAAACTCTTGCATGGCACAGGACAAGCTCTCACAACTCAAGGACATGACCACCGTTGTCGCCGACACCGGTGACCTCGAGGCGATTCGTCGTTTCGCGCCCACAGATGCTACCACCAACCCGTCGCTGATCCTGCAGGCCGCCCAGGACCCGTCGCGTCGCGAGCGCCTGACCGAGGTCGCGCGCAAGGCCACCGACATCGACGATGCCGTGGACGCCGTGGCCGTGGATATCGGCACCGAGATCGCCGGTCTGGTACCGGGCTATGTCTCCACCGAAGTCAGCGCCCGCCTGTCCTTCGATGCCGACGAGACCATCCGTCGCGCGCATCGCATCATCGAGCGCTACGCCGCCAATGGCGTCGGTCAGGAGCGCATCCTGATCAAGACCGCCTCCACCTGGGAAGGCATTCGTGCCGCCGAGAAGCTCGAGCGTGAAGGCATCCGTACCAACCTGACGCTGCTGTTCAGCTTCGCCCAGGCCCAGGCCTGCGCTGATGCCGGCGTGACGCTGATCTCGCCCTTCGTCGGCCGTATCCTCGACTGGCACAAGGCCAACCAGCCGGATGCCGATTTCAGCGGCGACAACGACCCGGGCGTGAAGTCCGTCAAGGCCATCTACGAGCACTACAAGGGTCACGGCTACAAGACCATCGTGATGGGCGCCAGCTTCCGCAACACCGGGGAAATCGAAGCCCTGGCCGGTTGCGACCGCCTGACCATCTCTCCGGCGCTGCTGGGTGAGCTGGCCGAAAGCACGGGCCCGCTGGCGCGTCGTCTGCAGGCCGCCGATGCCGAGCGCAACGTGCCGGAAGTGCTGACCGAGCCCAACTTCCGCTGGGACATGAACGAAGATGCCATGGCCACCGAGAAGCTGGGCGAAGGCATCCGCAAGTTCATGGCGGATCAGCGCAAGCTCGAGTCACTGCTGGCCGAACTGCGCAGCCACTGAGCATGACGTCGAGAACACGCCCTTGTCGAGCAAGGGCGTGTTTCTGGCGCAGCAACGAAGAGCGCCTGCCGTGAATCACGGCAGGCGCTCTTGCGTTCAGGCGACACCCCGCATCGTCAATGCGGCTGGCGCTGCTCCTCGCTTTCCAGAAGCTCGATCAAGGGCTGGAACTGCAGGCGATTGTGGCCATTGAGACACATCAACAGACGATGCGCCTCGAGAATACGGCCGCGCAGTGCCTGCTCCTGACTCGCCGAGGCCTCTGCCCCACCCTCGACCGGCACCTCCGCCGTGGCGTCATCACAGCCCGAGCTGTCCAGCTCGGCCTGCTCCGCCTCCGCCAGCTGACTGGCATCCACGACACTGGCCACCTCATCGAACCCCATGACCTTGAGCATGGTCATCACATCAGGGTGAGCCGCTACCACCTGGGCCGGCAGGATCAGACGATCCCGCACGGCCAGTGCCAGCTTGGCCAGAAAGCCAAGTGCAGTGGAGTCAATGTTGGTGGCTTCGCGCAGATCGATGATCACGCTTTCCAGACCATCGACCGCTGCCACGCGTTGAACCTGCTGGTCCAGCGTGGCACACAGTGTCAGGCGTACGTCACCCGACAGCTTGAGCACGAACAGGCCGTCATCGAACACGGCCTGGATACGTCCTTCATCCATCATGGAATCCTGTCAGCGTCATCAGGGTAAGGTCATCCGGCAGCTCACCATCCAGTGCCAGACCGCGGCGCAATCCCTGCACATCCTCACTGCTCAGTATCCGTTGATGCAGTGCTTGAGTTCGTTCCTCCAGCGCCTCGCCCGGCAGGCACTCCAGCACACCATCACTGGCCAGCCACAGGCGGAAACGCGCGGGAAGCGCCACACGATACGCCGGATAGCGGGTGCCTGGGAAGAGGCCTACCGGGCGCCCGCTGCCTTCCAGTACCTGAATCCCACCCTCCGGAGTCACCAGGACCGGCATCGGCAGCTGGGCCCCCAGGGTGTAATGCAGCGTGGCCGCTTCACGGTCAATCACGCCGCACAGCACGGTCGCGTGCTTGCCGATGCCACTGTCCAGCAGCTCACGGTTGAGCAACGCCAGCCATTCAGGACCGAAGGTTTCCGGCGTATGTTCCTCCCAGTGGCGAATCGCACGCGCGAACAATAGCTTGAGCAGCACCGTCACGAAGGCCGAAGACGCCCCATGCCCGGAGACATCGGCGAAATAGAACAGACTGAAACGCTCATCGATCGCCTGATACTCGAGAAAATCTCCCGACAGATACAACGACGGCGACAGGCAGTAGTCATAGCGGATGCCATTGATTCTCTGCCCACTTTCCGGCAACAAGCGTTGCTGGATCTGCCCACCGGCCAGCTGGTCCTGACGCAGCATCGCCAGATGCGTCTCGAGATGCTCATTGAGCTCCTCGAGGCGCGCCCGGGCCTTGGCGTGTTCATGCGCGAGCTGGTGATGCTCCGCCGCCCGCTTGAGCAGACTGCGCAACACCGAGCCATGCTCACGTGGGGCGATCAGATAATCCACCAGCCCCGCCTCCACCGCGGGCAACAGGCATTCATCGCCGCGACTCTCGGCCACGACCACCGTGGGCAGGCACTCGGCGAGACGCGCCCACTCCTGACTGGCCACGGCCTCGACATGCGCCACCACCACCGCGACCCCACTGGGCAGCGTTGCAATGCTGTCACAGGCCGCCACTGCACAACGCTCATCCGTCAACAGCGTCGCCAGCGCATCACGCCGCGAACCGACCAGATCGATCAGACCGATCAACAGACGCTTGCCTTGCTCATCCGCCATGCCAACCTCTCATGCCCGTCCCGTGCCGCAATCCACTGCCAGACCCTGGCGCCTCGCCATCGCACTATCCGCATGCCTCGACGTGCCGCCAGGACACTCGGCAGCCCTTACTGGCTGTCATCTTCCGGTGCAAAGGCACCATCGAGATCCGCATCATCGAAACTGTCGCTGGCGAAGGGATCATCCCCGAGCTTGCCATCGTTGATCTCGAAGTTGCGACGCTGCAGATAGGCATCGCGGATGAAGCTGTAGCGATCTCCCTGAATCAACTTCTCCTGCTCGAGCAGACCGGCACGGGTATCGACGAGATCCAGTGCTTTCAGGCCATAGCGCACCTTGTCTTCCTCGAGGTAGTTGATCGGATCATTGAAGTAATCCACCGGCATGCCGGCAGTGTCACGCAGCGTGCTCGGACCGAACAGCGGCAACATGAGGTAAGGCCCCTGGCCGGCGCCCCACACGGCAAGTGTCTGACCGAAATCTTCCTCGTCGACCGTCCAGCCAAGCTCGCTGGCCGGATCGAACAGCCCGCCGATACCGACGGTGGAATTGAGCAGCAGGCGCCCCGTGGAAATCCCGGCATTCGCCCACTTCCACTGCAGCACCGAGTTGAACATGGTGCGCACTTCCCCGAGGTTGGAGAAGAAGTTGCCCACGCCATCCTGAACCAGCTCCGGCGTCACGTAATCGTAGCCCTGAGCCACCGGCTTGAGCGCATAGCGATCCAGGGTGTCATTGAAGGTGTAGACGTTGCGGTTGAAGCCCTCCCACGGGTCCTGGGGATTCGGCTCGCTGTCACCTGTACTGGCACAACCGGCCAGCAGAGACATGGCCAGCAGTGCCGGCAGGGAAGTCTTGATCATGTGCATCGCATCACCTGTAAGTCTGTTGGAATCCTGCAGCGGTCCTTGCCACATCCATGGCTGTCAGGTCCGGTCTTCTTTATACGTTCCGCTCACGCCAGGAGCCAGTGCGCCATCCGCTCAAGCACGCCATCAGCGCGTATCATCCACAGCGTTTCAGCAGCACGCTTCCCGCACTGTAGCCGGCCCCGAAGGAGCAAAGCACACCCAGGCTGCCAGCGGGCAGATCCGCATGATGCAGATGGAAGGCGATCACCGACCCCGCCGAGCTGGTATTGGCGTAGCGGTCGAGAATGATCGGCGCTTCCTCGCTCGACGGATCACGCCCCAGCACGCGACGAGCGATCATGTCGTTCATGTGGCGATTGGCCTGGTGCAGCCACATGCGATCAAGATCACCGCCATCGGCCTCGAGCTCGCCCAGATGCGTGGTGATCAGCTCGGCCACCATCGGGCAGACTTCGCGGAACACGCGCCGACCTTCCTGGATGAACAGCTTGTCATCGGCCTGTTCACGGTGCGTGGCGCTCTCCAGCGTCGTGGCAGATGCCACATCATCCTCAAGCACCGCGGTGCGATTGAGGAAGCCGAAATTGTTGCGTATCGCGTTGGAGAAACGGGTCACCAGTCGCGTACCGAGCACCTCGAAGCCATCGGTGCGCGTGGCGACATCCGCCGCTTCCAGCACCACGGCCGTGCAGGCATCGCCGAAGATGAAGTGACTGTCGCGATCACGGAAATTCAGATGCGCGCTGCAGATCTCGGGATTGACCATCAACACCCGCTGCGCGCTGCCACTGCGGATGGCGTTGGCTGCGGTCTCGATCCCGAAGGTGGCGGAGCTGCACGCCACGTTCATGTCAAAGGCATAGCCACCGGCCTCTAGCGCCGCCTGCAGCTCCACCGCCACGGCCGGATAGGGGCGCTCGAGATTGGAGCAGGCCACGATGACCAGATCAAGTTCCTCGGCCTTCACGCCCGCCGCGGCCAGCGCCTCACGCGCGGCCGCCACGCCCATCTCGCACTGCACAGAGGGTTGATCATTGTCGCGCGCGGGCAGCCGCGGGCGCATGCGCTCAGGGTCGAGAATACCCTCGGCATCCAGCACGTAGCGGCTGTGGATACCCGAGGCCTTGACGATGAATTCAGCGCTGGACTCGGTACGCGGCTCGCGCTCGCCCCGAGCGATGGCCTCGGCATTGGCGGCGTTGTCCGCCGCCACCCAGGCATTGAAGGAGGCGACCAGCGCCTCGTTGCTGACGGCATGTTCCGGCGTGTAGAGGCCGGTGCCGGTGATCAGCACGCGGTGGTTGCCAGTGGCGTCCAGCTGGCGCTCCGCCGTGGTGGCGCGAGGGTCGGCAGCGTGCTGATTGTCGTTGCTGGGCATGCATCCACTCCTGACAGTGGCCTCTCGTCGGAGACCACCGATTGATCGGGTGACGTCGCGGCTGACATCCCATGCGGCGGATGCCGAGCCTCCGGGTCCGCGCCGGCAGCGAGACAGTGTCACCCCCTTGTCTTCAGTGTACGCTGTCTCGCGCCAGGCGGACGCCTGAACCTGGCATCCGTCCCGTGATAACAGCCGTCTCTTAAACAGCTTTCTCTGTATGCAGCTTGAGCCATACGCGAGCATCACGCCTCCACGCAGCAGTCACGCAAGCGGATGGCGGCTCGACTCAGCGCCGCGCCATCAATTCCTGCCAGCGCTTCTCCAGCCGCTTGGGGGAGACGGTCTCCAGCGTACCGAGCTGCTGGGCGAACAATGAGACGCGCAGCTCCTGCAACCACCAGCCGAACTCCTCCAGCTCCGCATCGGGCAGGCCCTGCTCGCGGGCCTTGCTCAGGCGGGCATCAAGGCGTGTCTCGAAGCTCTTGACCGCCTCCATGTCACGTTGATCACGCATGCGCTCACGCGGGGCCTTGTCGAGGCGGATCAGCATCGCCTCCACATAGCGTGGCAGCTGATGCAGCCAGGCACCCGCCTCCTGAATGAAGCCCGGGTGCACCAGGCGGGCCTGCTGGGCCTTGAGGTCTGCCACCACCAGCGCCATCGAGAAGTCGATCTTGCCCTTGAGGCGCTTGGAAAGCTCAAGGTGCTGCGTGAGCGCAGCCTCCAACGGCTTGATCAGTGCTTCGGCGTGGGGCACCAGCTCGGCCCGCTTGTCATCCAGACGCGCCTGCAACTCACCGCGCGAACGCGGCAGCGGCTCGACGGCCATCACCTGCTCGAAGACGCTGTAGAGGAAGTCATCCGCCAGCTGGCGACGCGTGCCGACCTTGGCGAACAGCAGCGCGTAGCGCTCCAGTGCCTTGAACTCCCGGTCCAGATAGCGCACCTGGTCCGGCAGGCGCGCCATCGCCAGACGCGTGATGCCATCACGATGCGCGGCGGCGGCCTTGGCCGGATGATCGAACAGCTCCACGCTCAGCTGCTGCTCGCTTGAGGCGGCAGCATTCGCGGGCGAGTGACTTGACGGTGCACTGTTTCTGCCGGTCTTGCGTGCCAGCTTGCGTTCCTTGGCACTCATGCCGCCCTCGGCGGGCGCCGCCGCCTTCACCACCAGCGCCGGATAGGCCTCGACCCGAATGCCTGCCTGGGTGGTGCTGTGGGAGGTCGCGATCGGCGCCTCCGGCAGGTCTTCCAGCACTTCACTGTCGGCATCGCGGCTGCGACTGGCCATGGCGCGTGCCGCGGCGGCGGCCGAGTCCTTGAAACGCGCCTCGAGCACTTCAAGATCACGCCCCTCCCCCAGCACCTTGCCGTCCTGATCGACGATGCGCAGGTTCATGTTCAGGTGCGGCTCCAGCGTCTCCGGCGCCCAGGCATCCGACGGCAGGCGCAGGCCAGTCTTGACGCGCATGAACTCGGCCAGCGCGTCGGTCAGCGGCACGTCGTCCGGGGTCAACGCCTCAAGCGCGGCATCGACCCAGTTGGGAATCGGCACCACCTGCTTGCGATACTGCTTGGGCAGCGATTTCATCAGGCCGATGGCCTTGTCCCGCAGCAGTCCCGGCACCAGCCACTCGATGCGATAGCGCGGCAGCTGGGAGAGCATCGCCGCCGGGACCGTCATGGTCACGCCGTCATCCACCGCGCCGGGCGCGAAGTGATAGCTCAGCGGGTAGGCGACGCCATTGTGATGCAGCTGCTCGGGATAGCGTGCAGCGGTGACTTCCTCGGCATCGCGCGCCATCAGGTCATCGAGATCCAGATGCAGGACATTCGGATTGTCGCGCTCGGCATCCTTGCGCCACTTGTCGAAGCCGCGCCCGTTGTAGATGCCTTCCGGAATCCGCTCGGCATAGAAGGCGAACAGCGTCTCCTCATCGACGAGAATGTCACGCCGGCGCGCACGATCCTCAAGCTCCCCGACTTCCTCCATCAGGCCACGATTGTGGGCGAAGAATGGCGCGCGGGTCTGGAATTCACCCTCGACCAGCGCCCGGCGGATGAACAGCTCGCGGGATTCCTGTGGCGCCAGCGGGCCGTAATGCACCTTGCGCGCGGTGACGATGGGCAGGCCGAACAGCGTGACCTGCTCACTGGCGACCACCTGGGCACGCTTCATCTCCCAGTGCGGCTCGCTGTAGCTGCGCTTGACCAGATGCTCGGCCAGCGGCTCGACCCACTCGGGCTTGATCGCCGCGACCTGTCGCGCGTAAAGCCTGGTGGTCTCGACCATCTCGGCCGCCATCACCCACTTGGGCGACTTCTTGGCCACACCGGAGCCCGGGTGCACGAAGAAGCGTCGGTTGCGCGCCCCGAGATACTCGCGATTTTCCTGCTTGAGGCCGAGATTGGAGAGCAGCCCGGTCAACAGCGCACGATGCAGGGCTTCATGATCAATGGCCACCGACGGACGACGGCCCTGGCCCGGAGACGCCAGTACCCGCGCGGTGACCTCGGCCTGTGCCTCGGCGTCGCGCTCGTGCTGGCTGCTGGTCATCTCCAGCCCGAGATCCCGCGTCAGCTGCTTGAGCTGACGGAAGGTGTCATGCCACTCGCGCAGACGCAGATAGTTGAGGAAGCGCGCCTTGCACCAGCGACGCAGCGGGTTGGCGCCCAGGGCATCACGCGCCAGCTCGAAGCCTTCCCACAGATTCAGCCAGCTGACGAAATCGGAGCTGTCATCGTCCCACTCGTGGTGGATCTGATCCGCCTGCTGGCGCTTGTCGGCGGGACGCTCGCGCGGGTCCTGGATTGACAGTGCACTGACGATGATCAGCACTTCACGCAGACAGCCGCGCGAGGCGCCTTCCAGCACCATGCGCGCCAGACGCGGGTCGATGGGCAGACGTGCCAGGGTGCGACCATCACGACTCAGGCGGTTGTGCTCATCCACCGCGCCCAGTTCGCGCAGCAGGCGGAAACCATCGGTGACGAAGCGCGAATCCGGCGCATCGACGAAGGGAAACTTCTCGATGTCGCCCAGCTTGAGCGACAGCATCGACAGAATGACCGAGGCCAGATTGGTGCGCTGGATTTCAGGCTCGGTGTATTCCGGGCGCGCGAGGAAATCCTCCTCGCTGTAGAGACGGATGCACAGGCCTTCGGCGATACGCCCGCAGCGGCCCTTGCGCTGATTGGCGCTGGCCTGACTGATCGGTTCCACCGGCAGTCGCTGGATCTTGGAGCGATAGCTGTAACGACTGATGCGCACCAGACCCGGGTCGATCACGTAGCGGATGCCCGGCACGGTCAGCGAGGTCTCGGCGACGTTGGTGGCCAGCACGATGCGCCGGCCACGATGCGGCTGGAAGACGCGATTCTGCTCTTCGTTCGAGAGTCGCGCGTACAGCGGCAATACCTCGGTATCGCGCAGCTGGGCGCGACGCAGGGTATCCGCGGTGGCGCGGATCTCGCGCTCGCCGGGCAGGAAGATCAACACGTCACGCGGCCCCTGCATCCAGCCCTTCTCGCGCTCGATCAGCGACAGCTCTTCCACCGCGCGCAGGATACCTTCCTGCAGGCTGAGGTCTTCCTCATCCTCGGCATCGCGCACCAGCGGCAGGTACTGGGTCTCGACCGGGAAGTTGCGCCCGCTGACCGAGACGATGGGCGCCGGCGTGCCATCCTGGGCCGCGAAGTGCTGACTGAAGCGCTCCACGTCGATGGTCGCCGAGGTGATGATGATCTTGAGATCCGGACGGCGCGCGGTGAGGCGCTTGAGATAGCCGAGCAGGAAGTCGATGTTCAGACTGCGCTCGTGGGCCTCATCGATGATGATCGCCTCGTAGCGGCTCAGGTCCGGATCATGCTGGGTTTCCGCCAGCAGGATACCGTCGGTCATCAGCTTGATCAGCGTCGACGGGCCGGTGGTGTCGTTGAAGCGCACCTGATAGCCGACCGTCTCGCCGAGGGTCGTCTCGAGTTCCTCGGCCAGACGCGCCGCCACCGAGCGCGCCGCCAGACGGCGTGGCTGGGTGTGGCCGATCAGACCATTGCGCCCCAGCCCCATCTCCAGACACAGCTTGGGCAGCTGGGTGGTCTTGCCCGAGCCTGTCTCACCGGCGACCACGACGATCTGATGTTCGGCGAGCGCGGCGAGGATGTCCTCGCGACGTTCCACCACCGGCAGTTCCGGCGGATAGTTGAGTGCGGCCGGTGTCTGCCAGCGCGCCAGCGCCGTCTCGCGCGCGGCACGCTGGGCGATGCTCGCCTCGAGGCGGCTCTCGATATCGTTGATGGCACGATCGACCGGCTTGCCTTCCTTGAGACGCCGACGCAGGCCAGCCAGGCGCTTGCCCAGCTCGCGCTGATCACGGCTCAGGGCGCGTTCGAGGCGAGCCGCAAGGGCTTCAAGACGCGCATGTTCGGACGGTGCGGTAGCGGTGTCGCTCAAGGACTGCCTCTTCTCAACCAGCGACCACACGCCACGCGCGCAGCCGGATACTCTCGGGAACTCAGCCTCTCGCCCGACTGCACAGGGCAGCGAGCCACGAGACCTGAATGACGAAACGGCCCGCCAACAAGTGACGGGCCGTCCATTGTAGCCCCGCGCGTAGCCACGCCCAACCTTGGTGGCCGCCCGCTCATGCCGGCGGCCCGTCTCAACGCCGGGTTTCAGGTCTCGCGCACCGGGGTATTGCCTCCTTCGTCGTCGCTGTCACGCAGTTCACGGCGCAGCACCTTGCCCACGTTGGTCTTGGGCAGCTCATCGCGGAATTCGACGAAACGCGGCACCTTGTAGCCGGTCAGCTGCTCCTTGCACCAGCTGCGCAGGCTGTCGCGGTCGAGATCCGGGTTGCTGGACACGACGAACAGCTTGATCGCCTCACCGCTCTGCTCGTCCGGCACACCGACCGCCGCGGCCTCGACGATATCCGGATGCCCGCTAACCACGTCCTCGATCTCGTTGGGGAACACATTGAAGCCGGAGACGATGATCATGTCCTTCTTGCGATCGACGATGCGCACGAAGCCATCCGGCTGGATGACCGCGATATCGCCGGTGCGGATGAAGCCCTCGTCATCCATCGCCTCACGCGTGGCGTCATCACGCTGCCAATAGCCCTTCATCACCTGGGGACCGCGCACGCACAGCTCACCCGGCGCGTCACGCCCCAGCGTCACGCCCTCGGCATCCACCACCTTGAGTTCGGTGCCGGGCACCGGCTTGCCGATGGTCCCCAGCTGCAGCTCACGCGGGGGGTTGAAGCTGACGATGGGCGAGGTCTCGGTCATGCCGTAGCCCTCGGCGATCGGGCAGCCGGTGACGGCTTCCCAGCGTTCAGCCGCGCTGCGCGTCAGGGCCATGCCGCCGGAGATGGTCAGCTTGAGGCTCGAGAAGTCCAGCGCCTTGAAATCATCACGCTGGCACAGCGCCGAGAACAGCGTATTGAGGCCGACGAAGGCGGTGAACGGTGTCCTGGCCAGCGTCTTGATGAAGCCATCGATGTCACGGGGATTGGTGATCAGCACGCTGTGGTTGCCGCTCTCCATGCTGTAGAGGCAATTCACCGTGAAGGTATAGATGTGATAGACCGGCAGCGGCGCGATCAGCACCTCCTGGCCTTCATTGAGCACATCACTGATCACACCGCGCGCCTGCAGCATGTTGGCCACCAGATTGCGGTGGGTCAGCATGGTGCCCTTGGCGACCCCGGTGGTCCCGCCGGTGTACTGGAGTGCCGCGATGTCGTCAGCCTCTCGCGTGACACGCGTGTGCGAGAGCCCCGCGCCGCGCTTGAGCACGCTGCGCAGCGAGTGGGCGTCGGGCAGATGGTACTTCGGCACCATCTTCTTGACGTAGCGTACGGCCAGGTTGATCAACGGGCGCTTGGGGAAATCATGCAGGTCACCGATCTCGGTGATGATGACCTCCTCGATGGACGTGCGCTTGAGCACCTTCTCGAGCTTGTCCGCCATGTTGGCCAGAATCACGATGGCGCGTGCGCCGGAGTCATGGAACTGGTGCTGCATCTCACGCTCGGTGTAGAGCGGGTTGGTGTTGACTACCACCAGACCGGCGCGCAGCGCCCCGAACACGGCCACCGGGAACTGCAGCAGGTTCGGCAGCTGGATGGCGATGCGATCCCCGGGCTCAAGGCCGGTCTCATGCTCAAGCCAGGCGGCGAAGTCGCGCGACAGGCGATCCACATCGGCGTAGCTCAGCGTCTTGTCCATGCAGCTGAAGGCCGGGCGCTCGGCATAATTGGCGCAGCTGGCCTCGAAGACCTCCAGAATCGAGGGGTACTCCTCGAGACCGGACAACGGCTCACCGCTGAGAATCAGGGAATCGGCGGCCTCTGCCGAGCCTGACTGGTGCGGATCATGGGCTGCCGCAGGGGCGGCAGGATTGGCATCACGCATGGCACTTGGCTCCATGGCATCGTTCGTCTGGTGCATTCCCCGAGAGGCGGTGGAGACCGCTGGCGGCTGCTTGACGACAGCCCTCGCGAGTGATCGCAACACTTGTTGTTATCGGGACGTGGTGTCCGCAGCTGGACGGACACGCAGGAAATGACGGGGGATGCCGAGATGGCACTCCACCCCACCCTCTCATGCTGTCAGGCTACCTTAACCAGCCGTCTCAAGATTGTAAAACGATCGATTGAAACCATCGTTCACATTACGGGAATCGACTGCTGTCGGCCATGACGGCATGCATCACATGGGGCCCTGACGACGCTGACATGTCGTTATGCTCTCAAGGCCTTTGAATCGCGACGCGCTACCTCTTACTCTGAAGCCCATCCACACAGAACGCCAGTGGCAGCCGCATGCCCGGCGTCTGTTTCTCGTCACTCATGTCACTGTTCATCGATCAGAGAGATTTCCCCATGGCAAAGATCTACCAGGACAACTCACAGGCCATCGGCAATACACCGCTGGTCAAGATCAACCGCCTCAGCCGCCACCCGCGCCTGTACGCCAAGGTGGAAGCCCGCAACCCGGCCTTCTCCGTCAAATGCCGGATCGGTGCCAGCATGGTGTGGGATGCGGAAGCGCGCGGCGAGCTCAAGCCGGGCATGGAGATCGTCGAGCCGACCTCCGGCAATACCGGTATCGCGCTGGCCTTCGTCGGTGCGGCGCGTGGCTACCCCGTCACCCTGACCATGCCGTCCTCCATGAGCATGGAGCGCCGCAAGGTGCTGAAGTCACTGGGTGCCAATCTGGTGCTGACCGACCCCGCCAAGGGCATGCAGGGCGCCATCGACAAGGCCTGCGAACTCAAGAAGGCCGAGCCGGAGCGCTACTTCCTGCCGCAGCAGTTCTCCAATCCGGCCAACCCGCGCATCCACGAGGAAACCACCGGCCCTGAGCTCTGGGATGCGCTGGACGGCGACATGGACGTGCTGGTCGCGGGGGTCGGCACCGGCGGTACCATCAGCGGTATCGCACGCTACTTCAAGACGGTGCGTGGCCAGACGCTGGAAGCCGTGGCGGTAGAGCCGGCGGAATCGGCCATCATTGCCCAGCGCCTCAAGGGCGAGCCCATCACCCCGGCACCGCACAAGATCCAGGGGATCGGTGCCAACTTCATCCCCGACAATCTGGATCTGACGCTGATCGACCGCGTCGAGTCGGTGGTCAGCGAAGACGCCATGGCCATGGCACGTCGCATCATGCAGGAAGAAGGCATCATGTGCGGCATCTCCTGTGGTGCGGCAATGACCGCGGCACTGCGCCTGGCCGAAGACCCGGCCTACGCCGACAAGTCCATCGTCGTCATCCTGCCGGACAGTGGCGAACGCTACCTGTCCTCGCCGATGTTCGCCGGCATGTTCGATGATGTCGAAGGCTGAATCTGATGCCTGCCGCTGACCGCAAACGTCAGTGAAGACCGGGAAGCCAGACACATGAAGGGCCGCGATTGCGGCCCTTCATGTGTCTGGCGATCGAACGACTTTTCTAGCGCTCAGGCATCAGCAACTCAGGTCCGAGGCCAGCCAGTCCGGCTTGCGACGCGCGGTGGCGGTGCGATCGACCGCCCCGCTCTCGGCCTGCCCCTGCTCTTCCTGACTCAGCGGCAACTCACCGCCAAGACTGGCGACCAGCTCACCTTCCCGAAACACGACCAGCTGCCCGGGCAGCAGCCGCTGCCATTGCTCGTTGTCGGTCAGCGGGTCGGTGGCGATCACCGACACCACATCCGCATCGGTGGTGTGCTGCTGGAAGTCGACGCTCATCTCGAAATCGGTGAGGCTCGCCTGCCCGAAGGGCGCTCGGCGCGTGATGTGCGCAAGCTTGGTGGAGCAGTAGGCGTAGAGATGCACGCCATCGGAGAGCAGCAAATTGAAGACCCCCAGCGCGCGCAGACGCTCGCATTGGGCATGCAGGTGACGCCACAGGTCCTCACAGCGAGAGGGCGGTTCCGGGAAGGCACGGCGGATCTCGCCGAGCAGGAAACAGGCAGCGTGCTCGCTGTCCGTGCTGCCCACGGGGCGATAGTACGGCAAGGGAAGCGTCTGCCAGTCCGCCAGCTGCCCATTGTGAGCATAGCACCACTGGCGCCCCCACAGCTCCCGCGTGAACGGGTGGGTATTGGCCAACGTCACCTGGCCGACATTGGCCTGGCGGATATGACTGATCACCATCTGTGACTTGATGGGATAGTCGAGAATCATCCGCGCGATGGGCGAATCCACTGAAGGGTGCGGGTCACGGAATTCGCGATAGCCACCCTCTTCATAGAAGGCGATACCCCAGCCATCGCGGTGCGGGCCGGTGCCACCCCCGCGTTGCAGAAAGCCCGCGAAGCTGAAGCAGATATCGGTCGGAACATTGGCACTCATGCCAAGCAGCTCACACATGGGGTTCCTCCCGTCGGGTCGGTTTGCGTGTCATGCGGCGCACCAGCAGGATCAGCATCAGCAGGCCGAATGCGCCGGCCACGGCATAGGCGATCATGCGGCTCCGGGCAGAGCCGGCTTCCTGGCGCGCGAAGTCGGAAGCGCCCTCGAACCACTGGCCGATCAACGCCGGTACCTTGTCGATGGGCAGACGGCCCTTCATCAACAGGGCGTTGAGGTCTTCCGGCGCATCTTCCCCGGCCTGATCCAGCCCCTCGATCTCACCGAAGCGCTCCCCCTCGATGGGTGTGCGATCCAGATTGGCCGCCCGACGCGCCGCGTCCGCATTGAGGGTATAGGGCGCGAGGTCCAGCACCGGCGGAGCTCCGTCGAGCGCGAGACGCGCGCTGATCTGCACATCCGCCTGGACATCCGAGTCCAGGGGCGGCAGGTCGATGCGCCATTGCCGCTCGCCATCCTCCGCCACGCTCAGGGCCTCCCCATGCAGCGTCGCGACCAGACGCGTGTTGGCGGTATTGAGCAGCGGATGACGCGCACTGACTTCCAGCGCGTCAGGCGACTTGCCGGTACGCGGGTCAGCGCCGACGGGCTCGACCAGCAGCGGGTCCACCACGCTGGTACGCTGACTGAGCTGGCGCGCGAAGGAGGCATTGTCGCGATAGCCCATCACGGTCAGGGTCAGGCGGGCGCCACCGAGCTGGTCGGGGGCCGGCATGTCGACATGGAAGTCGGCGCCGTCACGCTCAAGGCCTCGCTGCTGCGCGGTGGTGACATCCTCCGCCGCGCCTTCTCCCTCCTGCACGTCCTGCTCCGGCACCAGACGTGCATTGCCATCCAGCGTCGCCAGGAAGTCCTCATCATTGACGGCGCGCGCGCCATCGACCAGCGATGCGGTCAGCGAGTAGTCGAAACCCCGATAGAGCGTGGCAGGCAGGGGCCGTGAGACCAATGCCAGTTCCGAGACGATGGTGATGCGGCTATCGGCCCCCACCTCACCCTCGAGCTGCCACTTGCCGGTCTGGGGGTCCGTCACGGTGATCAGGTCATAACGCGGCTGGTGCTCCCAGCGCACCCCTTCCGGCAGTGACGCCTGGTCGGCGAGACGGTAACGCTGCCCCTGCGGCGAAATCAGCACCGGCGAGCGATCATCGGGGCCGTGGAAGACCAGGGCGGTGAATTCCTGCACGCTGTCATCGATCACGAAGTGCTTGTCGTTCAGCGGTACCTGCTCACCGGGCACGATGCGATCCAGCGCCGCGAGGAAGGCACGCAACAGGTCTTCCGGGCTCTCGGCGACCGTCGCCAGGCCGCCGGTACCGTCCGCGATCTGCTGAAGCAGATCCACATCGGCATTGCGCGACAGCGCCACCGTATGCACCGTGATGTCGTGGGCGGCAAGCTGCGGCGTCAGCTCATCCGTGATGCGCTGACGCGAGGCGCTGTCCGCGGCGGCCTTGCGGGTGCTCGGCTCACGCAGGTCGACCATGCCATCGGAGAGCAGGATGATCTGACGCGGTGCATCACCACCCACGCCGGCATCATTTCCCTGAGCAGCGGCGCGCAGGCCCGCCTCCAGATCCGTGTACTGCTCATAGTCGTCGAGACGGCTCTCGAGTCCGCGGGCAGACCGCTTCCAGCCGGCATCCACCGCCCCCAGCGCCAGCAGTGACTGCACCTGCTCACCGAAGCCCCATACCCCGGCATGCGAGCGCTCCGGCAACAGCGTCACCAGCAGATCCAGCGCACTGGCGCGCAGATTGGCCGGGTCGTTGTGCTTCATGCTGCCCGAGACATCGATGGCCAGGCGCAGATCCGGTGTCTTGCCCGGCGCTGCCGCCTCGCTGGGCGACACTTCGCTGGGCGACACCTCGCTGGGCGACACCTCTGCGCCTTCCTGTCTCCCGCTCGGTGAAGCCGAGACCTTGGGGGCAGAGGCTGTCTCTTCGCCCCATGCCGAGGTGGCCCCCAGCCCTGAAAAAGCGCTCAGCAGCGAGATGGCCAGACCGGCCAGCCCCCGGCGCCACGCGCGGGGATCTGACAGGCGCCGGCGGGCGCGCCGAACGACGGGACGAGCGAGAGACGACGAGGCATTCACATCACGAGCCATTGCAGATCCTTGTTCCACCCATGGGCAAGCCCGGGCAGCGTTGATCAGAGAGAAGGTTCCTGACGATCCCGCGCGGCGCGCGAGCGTGTGGCGCCACCGGCGGACATGTCACGACGCTCGGCACGCAGGCCCTCTCCGTGCAGGTCGTCGTTCTCTTCTTCGTCGGCACTTGACGCGCGACGCTGACGCGAGCGGGCCATTTCACGCCGACGCTGCTCACGGCCACGACCCAGCCACCAGATGCCGAGACCCGCCGCGACGCCCGCTCCGATGCCCAGTACCAGCATGGCAAAGGCCGAGGCCATGCCGCTGCCATCCTTCTGGATCAGGCTCACCGCGAAGGCCACGATGGCTGGCGCCGTACCACCATAGGAATCTTCCGGCACGCTGGCCGTCACGTGGAAACCGGTCGGCACCGCGATCATGCCGGCCACCGCTCCCACCACGATCCAGCGTATGAAGCGCGGCAAGGCGCGAACCGCCAGATAACCGGTCACCAAGACCACTGCCGCCAGGCCAAGATAGATCAGCCACATCTGCGGCAGAGAATCCGAAATCAACATGCCCTTCACTCCTGTCAGAACTTCCTGGCGAGACCTGTGTCAGGTCTTCGATATAAGGCCAGCCATCACATCCTCCCCACTCAGGGGGCCGCTCACCGCATGACGTCAGACACGGCTCATCGCCAACCAGGGACGCGACATGCCGCTCGCGGCAAGGGCTTGCGAACACTGTGGGACAGGCTCAATGTTACACTCCAAGCCCGCCCGACACACTCGGGCACACGACATTCAAGAGGTAGCCATGTCCGACAGCCCCGTCCAGCGTCATTATCGTGCCGAAGACCCCCACTGGCACTGGCTTGAAGCGCGCGACACACCAGAGGTAAAGGCCTTTCTCGAGGCTGCCAATGCCGAGAGCGATACCTGGTTCACGCCACTCGAGTCACTGACTGACGCCCTCTACACCGGACATCTGGCCCGTCGCGAACTCGCCGTTTCCAGTCTGCCGGAAGCCCTCGACCATCACGTCTACTGGAGCGAGACCGCCGCTGACGCGGAGTATCCCGTCTGGTGGCGCCATCCGCTGGAGGCGGACCCCACGGATCGCTCGCGCCATGAATGTCTGCTGGACCTGCAGGCCCTGTCGCGCCATCACGATTTCGTCGAACTGGGCGACATGGCCATTTCGCCCGATGAGCAACGACTGGCATGGACTCTGGACACCAGCGGCGACGAGGTGTTCAGCCTGCGGCTTGCAACACTGAGCGCGGCTGACCGCGACGCGCGCACGCCAGTGCGTGGCGAGGCCCGGCCTGCAGGGCAGGACGATGAATGTCTGCTGGAGGATATCGGGCCGGACCTGGTGTGGGCCGAGGACGGTCGGCACCTGCTGTTCACGCGCTATGACAGCACCCAGCGCCCCTTCGAGATCTGGTGTCTGGACATCGAGAGCCGTGCCGAGACGCTGCTCTACCGTGAGGAAGACAGCGAATTCTGGGTCGGCATGGGCAAGACCCGTTCACGGGACTGGCTGGTACTGGAAACCGCGTCCAAGGACACCAGTGAATCCTGGCTGCTGCCGGCCGCGGCACCACTGGGCGAGATGACGCTGGTGCGCGCACGCGAGACCGGCGTCGAATATGGCATCGATCACCGCCCCGGCCACTTCTATGTGCTGCACAACAAGGAGGCGCCGCATTTCCAGCTGGATATCGCCACCGAGCATGCCCCCGGCGACTGGCAGCCGCTGATCACCACTCGCGACGACGTGACGCTGGAAGGCGTGGAGGCGTTTTCCTGGGGCCTGATGGTCGATGAACGCGATCACCGTCAGGCCCAGGCCTGGCTGCGCGTGATCGAATTCGAGGGCACGGCGCCTACGCAAACGATCTGCCGCGACGAACGCCTGGCGATGCCGGAGCAACCGCTGAGCCAGGGGCTGGGCGACTGCCCGCACTTCGACGCTCGCCGCCTGCGCATCCGTGAGGAAAGCTTCACCACGCCGCCGAGCTGGATCGAGCTGGATCTTGACACGGGTGAGCGCACCTTGCTCAAGCGCCAGACCGTGCATGGCGATCTCGCGCCAGAGCAGTTGATCAGCCGTCGTCTGTGGGCCACCTCCGACGATGGCGAGCAGGTGCCCGTCTCGGTGGTGATGCGCCGTGACCTGTGTGATGGCGAGGGTATCCCCCACGCCCCGCTGCCGGTACTGCTCTATGGCTATGGTGCCTACGGCGAAACACTGGACCCCTGGTTCTCCATCGCGCGGCTGGAGCTTCTCAGCCGTGGCGTCGCCTTTGCCGTCGCCCACGTGCGCGGCGGTGGGGATCGTGGCGAGCCCTGGTATCTGGCCGGCAAGCTGGAGCACAAGGAAAACAGCTTCAATGACTTCCTCGCCGCGCGGGATGCGCTGGTCGAGCAAGGCGTCGGGGCCGCGGAACGCATTGCCGCCTACGGTGCCAGCGCCGGTGGCCTGCTGGTCGGGGCCAGCCTCAACAAGCGCCCCGAGGCCTTCTGCGCCGCGGTGCTCGATGTGCCCTTCGTGGACGTGCTGCGCACCATGGAAAATCCGGAGCTGCCGCTGACCACCGCGGAATACACCGAATGGGGCAACCCGCACGAGAGCGAGGCGCGGCGTCGCATCCGCGCCTATTCCCCGCTGGACAACCTGAGCGCCGCCCCCTACCCGCCGCTGTTCCTGCAGGGCAGCTGGCACGATACCCGCGTGCCCTACTGGGAACCGGCCAAGCTGTATGCCCGCCTGCGCCAGATGGACTGCACGCCGCATCCGGTGCTGCTGCGCACCGACATGAGTTCCGGTCATGGCGGTGCCTCGGGACGCTTCAAGGCCTGGCGTGACAATGCGCGCCAGGACGCCTTCCTGCTGTGGGCACTGGGCGTGTGCGAGAAAGCAGGCAGCGAAACGACCGCCCGCAGCAACGGCTGACGCTCGCACGGCGCTCTGCGACTCACCTAACGACAAGGCCCCCGCCGGGTAACCGGCGGGGGCCTTGAGGTTTTCGTCAGCTCAAAGGGTCATGACTGACCTGACGAAGGGTGCAACATGACTGACTCAGCGCGGATCGAGTCTGGCCAGCTTGGTCGCGACACGCTCGCCGTAGTCGGCATCCGCCTGGCGGAAGTGCGCGATCATCTTGTCCTGCACGACGTGGCTGACACCCACCATGGTGCCGGCGATGACGTCCGTGATGCGCGACTTCTGACCTTCATCGAACAGGCGGTAGAGATTGCCGGCCTGGCTGTAGTTGTCCTCATCGCTGTTGTCGTGATAGCCCATCCAGGCGTTCTGCTCCAGCGGCATCGGCGGCTCGGCGACAGTGGCGTCCGGCACCGGGGCGCCGTGATCGGCACGCTCGTTGGGGTAGAAGTTGGTGCGCGAGTACTGGCCACCTTCCTTCGTCTCTCCCGGCACGCCCTGGCCGACCTGGCCGCCCAGCGGACCGCCACCGTGACCGGTGACCGGGCACATGCCCGCCATCACGCCATCACGCTGGTAGTGGTTGACCGGGCAGACCGGACGGTTGACCGGCAGCTGCTCGGCGTTGGCACCGACGCGATAGCGGTGTGCATCGGCGTAGGCCCACAGACGTGCCTGCAGCACGCGGTCCGGGGAGGCGCCGATACCCGGCACGAAGTTGGACGGTGAGAAGACGGACTGCTCGACCTCCGCGAAGTAGTTCTCCGGGTTGCGATTGAGTTCCATCTTGCCGACTTCCATAAGCGGGAAGTCACCGTGCGGCCACACCTTGGTCAGATCGAAGGGGTTGATGTGGTAGTCGCGCGCCTGCTGCTCAGTCATCACCTGGAGGTTGACGGTCCAGCTCGGACGCTCGCCACGCTCGAGGCGGGTGAACATGTCGTGCTGGTGGAAGTCCGGTGCGACCTGTGCCGCTTCGTCATCGGTCAGTGTCTCGTGGCCCTGGTCGGTCTTGAAGTGCCACTTGACCCAGACACGCTCGCCCTTGTCGTTCCACAGGCTCAGCGTATGCGAGCTGTAGCCGTTCATGGTGGTCAACGACTTCGGGATACCGCGGTCGGACATCAGGATGGTGACCTGATGCAGCGCCTGCGGATGGTTGGCCCAGAACTCCCAGCGGTTCTGCCAGTCGACCATGTTGGTGCGCGGGTCTTTCTTCTGGGTGTGGATGAAGTCAGGGAACTTGGATGGCTCGCGGATGAAGAACACCGGCGTGTTGTTGCCGACCATGTCCCAGTTGCCTTCCTCGGTGTAGAACTTCAGGGAGAAGCCGCGCACGTCACGAGTGTTGTCGCCGCTGTCCTGACCACCGGCCACGGTGGAGAAACGTGCCAGCATCGGGGTCTGCTTGCCGACGCCCTGCAGGAAGCGGGCAATGGTCAGGTCAGACAGGTCACGGGTCAGGGTGAAGGTGCCGTAGGCTGCGACGCCGCGGGCGTGGACGACACGCTCCGGAATGCGCTCACGGTTGAAGTGCGCCAGCTTCTCGAACAGACGCCAGTTGTCGAAGGTCAGGGAGCCATTCGGGCCCGCTGTCTGGCTGATGTCATCGTGAGGCACCGGGGCGCCATTACCAGTGGTATAGCGTGGAGTCTGGGACATGTTGACGTTCTCCTGTCAGGTAGAAAAAAGCGCTATCAAACTCGACTGGCAAGGCCAGATGCTGCTGATGTCACATTTTCATGCGCTGCTTGATGTGAAAGCCTGCAGCCCATTGTCGAATCGGGTCGGGGCCGATGCCTGCCCGGCATGTGCTGGCTTGTGGCCCCTTGATGCCTGCTTACCTTACGCACCTGGTGCTTCTAGCGATAATCAATTACCAGCATGCCTTCGATAATCAGCCCCTATCACCGAGCCTATCAGCCACTCTCAGCGGCGTGAACCGCAGGACGGCACTCAACCTGGCGGCATCACCAACCTTGTTTACACCTTTCACCGCCACCCCATCTTCACGTCCACAAATGACCGCATCATGACCATGAAAAAGCCCCCTGACCTTCAAAGGTCAGGGGGCTTGGTGGGTCACATCATGCCTTGTGGGGCGTCAGCGCCTCATGCTGGCATCTGATTGGCACGCGCATCACGCGACCACACCCGGTGAGCCAACAGGGCATCCCGCAATGGCAGGCTGGCGGCGAGCACATCATCCACCAGGATGACACCCTCCTCGACCGGCACGCGCGCGGCGGCCAGCAATTCCTTGCCTTCACTGATCGCCACGATGGGCTTGAGGTGCTTGTAAGCCTCCTGCACGTAGTAGAGGCCGAGCCCTGATGCGGCCAGCGCCTTGACGCTACCCTCGCCACCGGCCACGACCACGCCATCCACCGCCACGGACGGCAGACCATTGAGCATCGCGTCCGGCGCCAGCATGCTGCCATCGCTGGCCTTGATCGGTGCCATGCTCGGCGCGATCAGCAGCCCTTCGGCACCTTCATCGCTGAGCTGCTTCTGGATGGAGCGCACATCTTCCATCGTCACGCCATCGGCCGCCAGAATCGCCACCTTGCGGGTCGCGATGCTGTCGGGCATGCGCGCCATCAGGCTCAGCGCCGGGTCGCTCTCGACCTGACTGGTGCCCAGCTCCCCTTTCGGCGCCGGCTGGGTGGTGGGCGCCTCGATACCGTGGTTCTCACCGACACGACGCGCCAGCTCCAGATCGATGTTGGGCAGGATCTCGGTGATCACCCGCTCTCGGATCCACGGGCGTTCGACCTTGGAGAGCTCGAAGGTGTAGGCCGCGATGATGTGCTCCTTCTCCACCTCGGTCTGGCTGTTCCAGAACAGGGTGGCCTGGGAGTAGTGATCCCCGAAGGAGGCACTGCGCGCACGCACCTTGTGCGCCTCGATGCGCTCATGATGTGGCTCGTAGCCGCCATGTTCATCCGCAGGCGGCGTCTCGGAGGGCCAGCCACCATCGATGGAGTTCGGCTCGTAGGACGCCTGCCCGGTGTTGATGGTCTGACGATGCTGGGCATCGCGCTGGTTGTTGTGGAATGGACACACCGGCTGATTGATGGGGATCTCGTGGAAGTTCGGTCCACCAAGACGCAGCATCTGGGTATCCAGATAGGAGAACAGACGCCCCTGCAGCAGCGGGTCATTGGAGAAGTCGATACCCGGCACGATGTTGGCCGGATTGAAGGCCACCTGCTCGGTCTCGGCGAAGTAGTTGTCCGGATTGCGATCCAGCACCATCTTGCCGATCGGCACCACCGGCACCAGCGATTCGGGGATCAGCTTGGTCGGGTCGAGGATGTCGAAATCGAAGCTGTGTTCATCCTTCTCTTCCACCACCTGGATGCCCAGTTCCCACTCCAGCGGCGCACCGTTCTTGATGTCATCCCACATCATGCGGCGATTGAAGTCCGGGTCACGTCCCCACAGCTTCTGGGCTTCATCCCAGATCAGCGAGCAGGTACCCGCCACCGGCTTCCAGTGGAACTTGACGAAGCGCGACACGCCTTCACGGTCGATCAGACGGAAGGTATGCACGCCGAAGCCTTCCATGTTGCGGTAATGGCGCGGGAAGGCACGATCCGACATGGTCCACAGCACGGTGTGGGTGGTTTCCGGCATCAGCGACACGAAATCCCAGAAGGTGTCGTGAGCCGACTGCCCCTGGGGAATCTCATTGTGCGGCTCCGGTTTCACCGCGTGCACGAAGTCCGGAAACTTCATGGCATCCTGGATGAAGAACACCGGGATGTCGTTGCCGACCAGATCCCAGTTGCCTTCATCGGTATAGAACTTGGTCGCGAAGCCGCGCACGTCACGGACGGTGTCATTGGAGCCGCGCGAGCCCTGTACGGTGGAAAAACGCACGAACACCGGTGTCTTCCTGGACGGATCACGGAACACGCCGGCCTTGGAGTACCTGGCGGCATTGTCGTACGCCTGAAAATACCCGTGCGCGGCCGCGCCACGCGCGTGGACGATACGCTCCGGAATACGCTCGTTGTCGAAGTGGTTCATCTTCTCGCGGAAGATGAAATCTTCCATCAGGGTCGGACCGCGTTCCCCCGCCTTCAGCGAGTTGTGGTTGTCCGCGATGCGCAATCCCTGGTTGGTACGCAGGTCATGCCCCTCGGCATCCGCGCGATAGGTCTCCAGCGCCTCGTCCTTGGCCTTGCCATCCCCGGCATTGGGCTGGGTGTCATGTGGCCCGTTGCGATTGGGATGGGTATAGGGGTTCTCCGCTTCTGCCGAGCGGTTCTGGCCCTCGTGGTACGGGCACTTGGCGCTGTCGGCATTTGACTGGGGTGAGGATGCTGAATCGTGCTCATTGCTCGCCATGCTCAAACGCTCCTGTTTTCGCTAGATCTGCAACGCGCCATCCGGGATGGCGTCGAAGTTGATTCGGCCTTGCGGTGTCCTGTCAGGCTGCCTTGTCACGGTCACGAGGACCGTCTGGCTGTCAGGGGCAACCGATGACAGGCGACTTCCATGCGGCGGGTGTCTCGAATGAATCCCTTAGGACACCCACGTGGGACTTGATGCACCTGCGACCTGAACTGCTGTGGAACGCCTGACGATGTTCGCCGGCGCCGCGTCGTCAGGCCTTGGACTTGACCTTCGAGACGATCCACAGCAATACCACCGCCCCCACGATCGAGACGACCAGCGAGCCGATGATGCCGGTGGAGGCCAGCCCCAGCAGCTTGAAGATGACGCTGCCCAGCAGGCCACCGACCACACCGACGACGATGTTGCCGAGAATGCCGAAGCTGCCGCCACGCATGATGTTGCCTGCGATCCAGCCAGCCAGACCACCGATGATCAATCCAAGAATGATACCCATCTGCTGTCTCCTTTCTTGCGGATGAAGTGGCGCTGTGCGCCCGATGAACATGTCTTGGAGACGATCTCGCGAAATTAAAAGGGTCAGATTTCCCGATTGTCAGAACGAGGAGCCGGGCTGGCGAAGAAATGCCTCCTCCTGTGGCGTGGAAACACGGCCGAGAATCGCGTTGCGGTGCGGGTAACGGCCGAATCTACGCACGATGTCCGCATGCCGTCGCTCGAAGCGCAGCGTGTCCTCGAGCCCTGGGCGTGCAAACAGCGCTTCAGCGTGTTCATGGACACGCAACGACTCGCTGTGCATCCACGGCATGATGACGAAGGGTTGCCAGGCCAGCGGGAGGCGTTCGAGATCCCCCAGCGCCACGGCCTGCTGGGAGAGCGCGAGTGCCAAGCTGTCGCCACTGAAGGCACGCGGGGTATCGCGATGGATATTGCGCGCGAACTGGTCCAGCACCAGGATTTCCGCCAGCCGACCACCGGGAGTGGTGCGCCACTCCCACAGTTCACAGACCAGTGCCTGCTCGAGCAGCTCCGCGAATCGTTCGCGCAGCTGAGCATCGAGGGCCTCGCTCTTGCGAAACCAGTCCTTGGGCGTCAGTCGAGTGAACCAATGTGCGAGCACCGGCCGTGTCTGGGGATGGCTATCCGCGATCAGCCTGTCGGCATCCGATGGCGCGGGGGTGGACGATGAAGGTGTCGGGTTGGAGGGGCGTGAGGGACTCATGAAAGGTGTCCTGATCCGGGAGTGGCAAGAAGTGACAGCAAGTCGCAAAGGGAAGAGGTAAACAGAGAAAGCGAGTGAGAAAGAGAGCGAGAAAGCGAGCGAGCGGCCACAAGGCAAAGAGAATCCGCAACACAGCAACACCGCAAGGAGGCTCTGACGGCCGGACGTCGCGCTGCCGGTTCACGGGACTGCATGGCGATCATGGTTCTGACACCTGATCGTCATCTTGAGCATGGAAAGTAGCCTCTCCCGTGAGCCCTGTCAGCCACCGCGGCACCTTTGCCGCCGCTGCCATCCTGATGCCAGACCGTAACAAGGAAGCCCTTCATGTCCCGCCGTCTGTCTGATCTGCTACCTTCCCGCTCCTCGCGCACGACACCTGCCTCGCCCACCTCGCAGGACGACGCGAACGCGAGCCCCGGTGACTCGCATGCCGCACGCGCCGGCGCACCTTCGCGAATGGACCGCCGACGCCTGCTGAGCCGTGGCCTTCAGGGTGCCGGCGTGGGCCTGCTGGCAAGCTCAGGCCTGCTGGGCGCCCCGGCCATCGTGATGGCCGAGGGCCGTCGCCCGGGCATGCCCTCTGGCGTCATGAGCGGCGACGTGACCGCCAGCCGCGCCATGCTGTGGAGTCAGACCGACAAGCCGGCCCGCATGCTGATCGAGCTGGCCGACAACATCGAGATGCGTGGCGCCTTCCAGATGCGCGGCCCCGTGGCCTTGCCGGCCGACGGCCTGACCAGCAAGCTGGATCTGACCCGCATCAACACCCGCGCCAATGCCAGCGGTGAAGTCTTCTACCGGGTACGCTATGCGGCGCTGGATGACCACCGCGCCATCAGCGAGGCCACCGCCGGTCGCCTGGTGTTGCCGCCGAGCGCCCAGACACCGCGTGCGCTGCGCTTCGTGTGGTCCGGTGACACCGTCGGCCAGGGCTGGGGGATCAACCCGGATTTCGGTGGCCTGCGCCTCTACGAGACGATGCGCCAGGTCAAGCCGGACTTCTTCCTGCATTCCGGCGACACCATCTACGCCGATGGCCCGCTCGAGGAGAGCGTCACTCAGCACGATGGCAGCCTGTGGCGCAACATCGTCACACCGGCCAAGTCCAAGGTCGCCGAGACCCTGGACGAGTATCGTGGTCAGTACGCCTACAACCTGATGGATGAGAACCTGCGTCGCTTCAATGCCGAGGTGCCGATGTTCGCCCAGTGGGATGACCACGAGACCACCAACAACTGGTATCCGGGCGAGATTCTCGAGGACGATCGCTACACCGAGAAGAATCTCGACGTGCTGTCCGCCAATGCGCGTCGTGCCTTCCTCGAGAACATGCCGCTGCGGACCGGCCCAGCCGCGCCGGAACGCATCCACCGCAACTTCAGCTTCGGCCCGGGGCTCGAGATGTTCATGCTCGACATGCGCAGCTTCCGCGGCCCCAATTCCGCCAATCGCCAGTCCGGGCGTGGCCCCGAGACCGACTTCCTGGGGCGCGATCAGCTGGCATGGCTCAAGCAGTCGCTCAAGGCCAGCACCGCCACCTGGAAGATCATCGCCTCCGACATGCCCATCGGCCTGCTGGTGCGTGACGGCGACAATTTCGAGAACGGTGCCAATGGCGATGGTGAGGCGCTGGGACGCGAACAGGAAGTCGCGGAGATGCTGAAGTTCGTGCGCGATCACGACATCCAGAACCTGGTGTGGCTGACGGCGGATGTCCATTACACCGCCGCGCACCACTACTCGCCCGAGCGCGCCGTCTTCAAGGAGTTCACGCCGTTCTGGGAATTCGTCAGCGGGCCGATCCATGCCGGCACCTACGGCCCTGGCGAGCTGGACAATACCTTCGGGCCAAGACTGGAATTCGTGAAGGCACCGCCGGAAGGCCGTGCCAACATGTCGCCCAGCGAAGGGTTCCAGTTCTTCGGTCAGGTGGATCTTGATCCCGAGAGCGAAGCACTGACCGTCACGCTCAAGGACATCCACGGTGCCTCGCTCTATCAGAAGGTGCTGACGCCTGAGTCGCGAATGGGCTGATCTTCCCGCGACACACGCGGTTCACGCCCTACCCCGAATGCCCCGTGCACGACAGGATCCCGAGGGCGGATTCTCGAGTGAATGGGGCATTCGCCTGTCTGGGCCGCCTGTCGGGTGCCGCCTTCCCCAGAGCCACTCGAGAAGACCGCTGCGCCGGAAGAGGACATCCAGTCACGCTGCTATGTCTGCACGCTTCAGACAATTGGGGAAAAATGTCAGACAAATTGTCAATGGAGAGGTGAGCGCATTTCTCTGACACTGATCGGCACGCTGGTTGTCGATCACTGACCGCCTGCCTCGAGGTACCGCGCGCCAACGGTGAGGCAGGCCAATCGGGTGATGGCAACTGAGCAGGCAGGCCTCCGAGCCCTGTTGTTCAACAAGGATAACGCCATGAATGCCCTCACCCTGAGCTCCTTCGTGTTCTTCACGGGGCTGGTCGCCGTGATCACCTGGTGGCTGACCCGTCGTGACGACCATCGCCATTCCACCGGCTACTTTCTTGCCGGCCGCAGTCTGACCTTCCCGATCATCGCAGGCTCCCTGCTGATGACCAATCTCTCCACCGAGCAGATGGTGGGCCTGAACGGGGCCGCCTTCACCGATGGCCTCTCCGTGATGGCCTGGGAGGTGGTGGCCGTGGTCTCGCTGGTCGCGATGGCCATGTTCTTTCTGCCACGCTTCCTCAAGAGCGGTATCACTACCCTGCCGGAGCTGCTGGCACTGCGTTTCGATCGCACCACCCAGCTGCTGGCCAACCTGATCTTCATGCTGGCCTACGCCATCATCCTGCTGCCCAGCATCCTCTATTCCGGCGCCCTCGGCCTGATGGGCGTGCTGGATTTGCACGCCCTGACCGGCATCGATTCCCAGATGGTGCTGTTGACCGGCACCGTGATCGCCGTCGGCATCGCAGGGGCCATCTATGCCCTCTTCGGCGGTCTGCGCTCCATCGCCATCTCCGACACCCTGAACGGTATCGGGCTGCTGATCGGCGGCATGATCATCGTCTACTACGGGCTGGATCGGATCAGTGATGGCAACGGCATTCTCGCCGGGTGGGAGACACTCAAGGAGACCCACCCGGAGAAGCTCAATTCGCTGGGCGGTGATGACCAGTCGGTGCCGGTCTCGACCCTGTTCACCGGGGTGCTGCTGCTCAACATGTTCTACTGGTGTACCAACCAGCAGATCATCCAGCGTACCTTCGCCGCCAAGACATTGGCCGAAGGCCAGAAGGGGGTGCTGCTGACCGGCGCGCTCAAGCTGCTGGGCCCGCTGTACCTGGTACTGCCGGGCATCATCGCCTTCCAGCTCTACGCCGGTGATGGCATCAAGGCTGACGCCGCCTACGGTCGCCTGGTCTTCGACGTATTGCCTGCCCCGCTGACCGGCTTCTTCGCCGCGGCGATGGTCGGCGCGATCCTGTCGTCCTTCAACTCGGCGCTCAACTCCACCGCCACGCTGTTCAGTCTCGATGTCTACAAGGCACGCCTCAAGCCGGATGCCAGCGATGAAGAGGTGGTCAAGGCGTCCAAATGGGCGGGCTGGATCATGGCGGCCGCCGCGATGACCATCGCGCCGCTGCTGGCGACTCAGGAAAGCCTGTTCGTCTATATCCAGAAGGTGAACTCCATCTACTACATCCCGCTGCTGGCGGTGATCGTGGTCGGACTTCTCTCCAGGCGCGTGCCAGCCATCGCCGCCAATCTGGCGCTGGTGCTGGGCTGTGCGGTCATCGGCCTGTTCTACTTCGTGCCGGTGCTTTCCGAGCTGGTCGACAAGGTGCACAACTTCCACTTCATCGCCATCGTGCTGGTGCTGTTGATCGCCCTGATGCTGGTGATCGGCAAGCTGGCACCGCGTGCCGAGCCCTGGATCCAGCAGGATGTCGGTGCCATCGACATGACGCCCTGGGCTGGCACGCGCATCGCCAGCATCATTCTTCTCATACTGGTGATGATCATCTATCTGGCCTTCGCCGGCTGAGCACTGCATGACCTGACGGTGTCCCCCTGGCACGCCTGCGCCCCGTTCTCCTCGCCGAGACGGGGCGCTTGCGTTGCGCGGCAGGCCTCGCGTCACGGGTCTTACAAGGCGGGTCTTACAAGGCGGGTCTCACAAGGCGGCCTTACAAGGCGGGCCTGACACACGTTTCCTCTGCCCGCCATCACGCCGACAGGGGCGAGCCAAGCCCCGAAACCAACGTATGTTCTACAAATGGCGGATAGCAGGAACTCGGGAGATACCTACACTGTCGCCAGACTTGCCGCGAATGTTACCGGTGAGTCTCGTCACGGACGATGACACAGCTCGCTGTGTGCATTGCATCGATACTGCTGGACTGATCGCCGAATCGCCGCGCGGACCGAGTGCCCGTGAGCCAGACGTCGCGCCAGCCAGCATCAAGGAACCCTCCTCCCATGCACGCCCTTACCCTTGTTTCTTTCGTGTTCTTTACCGGCCTGGTCGCCGCCTTGACCTGGTGGTGGACACATCGCGATGACACCTCGCATTCCACCGGCTATTTTCTCGCCGGACGCAGTCTGACCTTCCCGCTGATCGCGGGCTCGCTGCTGATGACCAACCTGTCCACCGAACAGATGGTCGGTCTGAATGGCGCCGCCTTCACCGATGGTCTGTCGGTGATGGCCTGGGAGGTCATGGCGGTGCTGGCGATGGTGGTGATGGCGCTGTTCTTCCTGCCACGCTTCCTCAAGAGCGGCATCACCACCCTGCCGGAACTGCTGGCGCTGCGTTACGGGCGCAGCACCGAGCTGATCACCAACCTCATCTTCCTGTTCGCCTATGCGGTGATCCTGCTGCCGATCATCCTGTACTCCGGTGCCATCGGCCTGCAGGGCATGCTGGACCTGCCCTCGCTGACCGGGATCAGCTCTCCCAATGCACTGCTGTGGATGACCATCTGGGTGGTCGGCATCATCGGTGCCATCTATGCGCTGTTCGGTGGCATGCGCTCCATCGCCATCTCCGACACCCTGAACGGCGTGGGACTGTTGATCGGCGGCATGCTGATCGTCTGGTTCGGTCTCGATGCCGTGAGCGACGGCCAGGGCGTGATGGCTGGCTGGGACACGCTGACCGCCGCCAATCCCGAGAAATTCAATTCCATGGGCAGTGAAGACCAGTCGGTGCCCTTCTCGACCCTGTTCACCGGCGTGATGATCATCAACTTCTTCTACTGGTGTACCAATCAGCAGATCATCCAGCGCACCTTCGCCGCCAAGACCCTCGCCGAGGGCCAGAAAGGCGTGCTGCTGACCGGCGCGCTCAAGCTGCTGGGCCCGCTGTATCTGGTGATTCCCGGCATCATCGCCTATCACCTCTACGCCTCTTCCGGCGTCAAGGCCGACAGCGCCTACGGCCAGCTGGTGTTCGACGTGCTGCCCGCACCGCTGACCGGCTTCTTCGCCGCCGCGATGGTCGGGGCGATCCTGTCATCCTTCAACTCGGCGCTGAACGCCACCACCACGCTGTTCTCCACCGGCATCTACAAGGCGCACCTGCGCCGTGATGCCAGCGACGAGGAAGTGGTCAAGGTCTCCAAGGGCTTCGGCTGGGTGCTGGCGATCGCTTCCATGACCCTCGCGCCGCTGCTGGCCGGTCAGGAGAGCCTGTTCGGTTACCTGCAGAAGATGAATGCCATCTACTTCATCCCGATCTTCGCCGTGGTGCTGATGGGCCTGCTGACGCGTCGCGTGCCGACCATCGCCGCCAACTTGGCGCTGTTGATCGGTTGCAGCGTGATCGGCGTGGTCTACTTCGTGCCGGCCTTCTCCGGTGTGCTGGACGTGATCCACGAGTTCCACTTCGTCGGCCTGGTGTTCGTGCTGCTGATCGCGATGATGCTGATCATCGGCAAGCTGGCACCGCGTGACGAGCCGTGGATCCAGCAGGATGTCGGCGCCATCGACATGACCCCCTGGAAAGGTGCCAAGGTCTGTGCGCTGCTGCTGGTCGTGCTGGTGATCGCCATCTATCTGGCCTTCATCTGACCCGCGCCGTTTGCTGACTCGCCCCGCGAGCAGCACATCCGCCATGACACGAATGCCCCGCCCTGTCTCCCCGGACAGCCGGGGCATTCGTGCATTTGTGCATTTGCTGCACCGCTTTCAGGCATGCTGGACGAGTCGCTCATCACCGAGGCCTCCCATGTCCCGCTGTCGCCTGCGTAGCCGTCGTCCGCGCCTCAAGGTGCTGTCACTGTCGATCTCCCTGCTCGCCTCACTGATGTCGGTGCCTGTCAGCCAGGCCGCCGAGCGCTGGCAGCGCGCCGATGTGCTGACGGACAGCTTTCTGGAGGTGGCGCTCAAGCGTGAATACCAGCCCGGCAGCAGCGCCTCGCTCACCCGCTGGCAGGTGCCGATCACGGTCTGGCTCGATTCGCAGCTGGGTGACGCCCGCCTGCAACGCCAATTGAGCCAGGTCCAGTTTCGTCATCTCTCCGCCATCACCGGCCAGCCGCTGAGTTTCGTGTCCTCCGCCAGAGAGGCCAACCTGCGCATCGCTTTCATCGCCCGGGACCACATGACTCACGAGGCCGCCGCCTACGTCGGCAAGCAGCAAGCCAGCACACCGGGCATGCGCAAGGCACTGCGGGAAGGCGTGTGCCTGACGCTGTTCAAGACCGGGGCCGACCAGGCCATCGCCAGTGGGCTGATCCTGATTCCGGTCGACTACGCCCGCCAGAAGGCACGCCTGGTGGACTGCGTCGTCGAGGAAAGCGCCCAGCTGATGGGGCTGCCCAATGATTCGGACAGGGTGTTCCCCTCCATCTTCAGCGACGTCACGGTGGATCATTGGCTGAGTCCGCTGGATTACGTGCTGCTCAAGATGCTCTATGCCCCGGAGCTCTCCCCCGGCATGTCAGCCGAGCAGGTGCGCGCCGCGCTGCCTGCGGTCATCCAGCGTCTTGCCGAGCAGGGCGAGCTGTCACATGCTGTCCGGCGGGTGCGCAAAGGTAGCCTGCGGGAATGGGCGGGAGAGTAGGCATGCAAGTCATCACGCGCTCCGCCCCGGACTCCTCGATGCCTGACGGAGGATTGGAACGCCTGAGCGGAGCACAGGCATAATCAGGACAGGCGCACCAGGCGCCGCAATCCGTCGGAGCTGCGTCATCATGTCATCCTCATCCTCCACTGCCGGTCGGGCCCGCCTGCCGCTGGCCGTCACGCTGTTGTCGCTGTGCCAGGCCTTGCTGGTCAGCGGCAACATCCTGTTGATCGCGGTCTCGCCGCTGATCGGTGCCCAGCTTGCCTCGAGCAGCTGGTCGACCGCGCCGGTCGCGACCCAATGGCTGGGCCTGATGTGCGCCACCATCCCTGCCTCGCTGATCACCGCACGCCTCGGACGACGCCGCGGCTTCGTGCTCGGCAATCTGTGCGGGCTGGCAGGCGCGGGGCTGGCCGTGCTGGCGCTGCACCTGCAGCATTTCGGGCTGTTCCTGTTCTCCACCTGGCTGGTGGGCATCGGGATCGGCTTCGGCCAGCTGTATCGCTTCGCCGCCATGGAAGCCGCGCCCCCGGAGCAGCGGGAGCGCGCCATCGGGCTGGTGATGGGTGGCGGCGTGCTGGCAGCCTTCTTCGGCCCCTGGCTTGCCCGCACCAGTCATGCACTGGCCGACACGCCCTTCCTGGGCAGCTTTCTCGGGCTGGGGGCGCTGTATCTGGTGGCGTTGCTGCTGTTGGCCATCATTCGGCTGCCCAGCGAAGGCAGCGCCCAGTCGGACGGCGATGATGAACCCGAACCCGCGCGCCCGTTGGGCGTGATCCTGCGCCAACCGACCTTCCTGCTGGCCGTGCTCAGCGCGATGGTCGGCTATGGGGTGATGAACCTGGCGATGACGGCCACGCCACTGGCCATGGCCCATGCCGGACACGACTTCGATCACGTCGCCACCACCATCCAATGGCACGTGGTGGCGATGTTCCTGCCCTCCTTCTTCACCGGACGCCTGACCGCACGTTTCGGCACCGGCACCATGATCATCACCGGCTGCGCCTTCCTGCTGGCGAGCCTTGGCACCGCGCAGCTGCTGGCCGCCGGCTATCTGACCGGTACCCAGGGCTTCTTCCTCGGCCTCATCCTGCTCGGCATCGGCTGGAACTTCACCTTCCTGCCCGCCACCACGCTGCTGACCCGCTGTCATCGCCCCAACGAGAAGGCCCGCACCCAGGCCGCCAACGAGTTCCTCGTCTTCACCACAGGCGCGGTGACGGCACTGCTGGCCGGACCACTGGTCAGCACGCTGGGCTGGGCGTTGCTCAACCTGTTGTTGATCCCCGCCTGCCTGCTGCCCGTGGCACTGCTGGCATGGCGACAGCTTGCCTTGCGTACCGATCGCCCGCAGATACAGCACTGACGGCGAGCATCACGGCGCACGACGTCGGCCATTGGCCATTGCCGGATTCGCGTTCACCATCACCTGCCGATCTGCCGTCACGTCGTGTCGCCGCCTCGCCCCCACTGACAGGGAATGCCTGATGTTCAACACCATGACCCGCAACGCCCGCCAGCTTGCCCGCGAGGTGGGCCGCGAAGCCCATGACCTGCTGGAGCGCGGCCTCGATCGTCAGCTGCGTCTTGCCGTCACCGGTCTGTCCGGTGCCGGCAAGACGGCCTTTCTCGTCTCGCTGATCGAGCAGCTGCGCCACGCAGGGCTCGGCGCGCGTCTGGAGCTGTTGCCTGCCGCCCGAGATGGCCGTCTGCTCGGGGCAGAGCGTGTCAGTCAGCCGGATCTTTCCATCCCGCGCTTTCCGCTGGAAGCCGGCTTGCGCTCGCTGTCCGGCCAGCATTCGCCCCATGGCCCCGAATGGCCGACGCCGACCCGCAGCATCAGCGAGCTGCGTCTCAAGATCGGCTTTCGCCCCACCTCACGCGCCGCGCGCATGCTCGACAGCCAGCGCGCCACCCTGACACTGGACCTGATCGATTATCCCGGCGAATGGCTGCTGGACCTGCCGATGCTGGAGCAGGACTTCACCGCCTGGAGCAGCGAATGCGAGACGCAGCTGGCCGATGGGCGCGGCGACTGGGCGCATGACTGGATGGGCGCCATCGCGGGCCTGACGCCGGACAGCGAAGTGGATGAAGACCGCCTCGCCGAGATCGCGAGCCTGTATACCGACTATCTGCACGCCGCACGCCGCAAGGGGGGCTTCGTCGACCTGACACCGGGCCGCTTCCTGCTGCCGGGCGAGCTGGATGAGGCACCGGTGCTGCAATTCTTCCCGCTGCCGGGGCTTGGCGACTGGACAGCCGACGCCTTGGCCGCCTTGCCGGAAACCAGCCTGTATCGCACCCTGGCGCGGCGCTTCGATCACTATCGCCGCCGCGTGGTACGTCCCTTCTATCACGACCACTTCCGGCGCTTTGACCGCCAGATCGTGCTGATCGACGTGCTGGGTGCGCTGAATGCCGGCCCGGCACCCTTCCGCGACCTGAGCCGCGCGCTGGACAAGCTGTTCGACAGCTTCGCCTATGGCCGCCGTCACCTGCTGGCGCGCCTGATGGACCGTCGCATCGACCGCCTGGCCATCGCCGCCACCAAGGCCGACCACGTCACCCCCGAGCAGCATGGCGCGATGCGCGACCTGCTCGAGCAGCTGCTGGCGGGCCCGCTCAAACGCCTGCGCTATCGCGACGTGCCGCTCAAGGCCTTCACCATCGCCGCCATCTGCGCCAGTGAGGCGCGTGAAGTGGTCGAGAATGGTCAGCGTCATCCGGCGCTGGCGGGACACCTGCTCGGTGAGCACGAAGGGTCGAGCGACTCAGGCACGCAGGGTGCTGGCCGCGAGTCCGTGCTGCTGTTCCCGGGCGAGGTGCCCTCACGGTTGCCCGACCCGAATTTCTGGGCCGAAAGCCGCTTCGACTTCCCCCACTTCGCGCCGCCGCAGGTCGACGGCAAGGCACCACCTCACATTCGCATGGACGCCGTGCTCGACTGGCTGCTGGGAGACCACCTGAAATGACCACCGAATCCCGCCACCCGCGCCCGGGCAAACGCTTCACGAGTCCCGGTTCTGCCGACTCGGCGCGGGCCGATGCCACCTCGACGGCTTACGCCGAGCGCCCCACCGAGAGCGCGGCAGAGGCCCTGCGCGGCGCGCGCCACTTCTCGCCGGAGATGGAAAGCCAGCCACTGGCCGCGGCCGAACCGGAGCCCGCCACGCCGGGACTCGATGCAACGCTGAGCGCCAGGCCACGCCATCGTGGCCTCAAATGGCTGCTGCTCGGCACCCTGACACTCGGTGGTGTCGAGGCCGGCCATGCGCTGTATCAGGCGGCCATGGGCGGTGACCTGATCGCCGGGGCCTGGGGCCTGCTGGGGCTTGGTGCCATCGGGCTCGGCGCCCGCGCGCTGGGCAAGGAGCTCTTCCGACTGCGTCATCTGCGCAAGCACGTCGCGCTGCGTGCCGAGCTGGAAGAACATCAGCAGGATGATTTTGGCCAGGAGCGCTTTGGTCAAGGAGGCTTTGGCCAGAAAAGCTTTGGCCAGCGCGGTGATGCGCCGCTCACGACTGGCGAGGACTCGAACAAGGCAGGCGGCAAGGCCGACGGCCAGCAGGAAGACCTGCTCGAACAGCTGCGCCGTCAGATGAAGCTGGGCGAGGATGATGCCGGCGTGCGCGCCTGGCGCGCCGCCTGCGAAGCGCATCACTCCCCGTCGGAGCGCCGCGAGCTGTTCGCCTTCCATGTGCTGGGGCCGCGGGACCGTGAGGCGCGGCGCCTGATCTCGCGCATGAGCGGCGAGACGGCGGTGATGGTGGCGGTCTCGCCATTGACCTGGGTCGACATGAGCCTGGTGGCCTGGCGCGGACTGCGCATGATGGAGCGCCTGTCGCGCCTCTACGGACTGGAGCTGGGCTACGCCAGCCGTCTGCGCCTGTTCAAGGAGGTGCTGGCGTCGATGGCCTTCGCCGGCGCCAGTGAACTGGCCGCCGAGGCCAGCATGGATCTGCTGTCGATGAATCTGGCCGGCCGCCTCTCCACCAAGGCCGGACAGGGGCTGGGCAGTGGCCTGATGAACGCACGCCTGGGCCTGCGTGCCATGCGCCTGCTGCGCCCCATCCCCTTCCATACCGAGGAGGTACCGCGCATCGGCGAGCTGCGCGCGGAGCTGTTCTCGCGCATGCGCAAGGCCGACAAGGGCGAGGACGACGCCAACGCCTGAGCGCATCGCAGGCTGATCCTTGTCACTCTCTTGAAAGCAGAACGCGCGCCCCGAGTCATCGGGGCGCGCGTTTTCGTGAGTCATCTCACCGCCAACAGCCTCAGCCTTCGCTGGCGATCCCCGCTTCCAGCCATTTCATCACGCGCAGTGCCTCGTCGGCGGGCGTCGGGTTGGCACTGCCGGAACGGATGCAGTCGCGCAGCCGCGCATACCAGGCCGGGTAGTCGCCATCGCGGCCCTGGTGGATACCGGCGACCAGCACCTGCTCCCCATCGCCGGCCTCCCTTGCCGTCTCCAGCACCGTGAGCATGCCCGGGCGCGGGTCACGCCCCCATTGCTGCGCGAGCCGCTCGGCCTCGTCACGGGCCGGGAAGCTGCCGGCCTTGAGACATGCCTCCTGAGGATCGAGACCGAACGTCACGTAACTGCCGCGCGTGCCGTGGACGGCGAAACGTGCCGTCGGTGCGGCCGCCAAGGCACTGGCGTGCAGCTCGACCACCAGCGAGGGATAGATGGCATGTGAGGCATAGCTCAATACGGCATGGAAGAAATCATCGGTGACGGCTCCCTCGCGCTGGGTGCGACGTGTCAGCTGGATGCTGGCAGGCTCGCCGAACAGGCACAGCGCCTGATCCAGCAGGTGTGGCCCGAGGTCGTACCACAGGCCGCTGCCGGGCAGGGCCTGCTCACGCCAGCGGTCCGGCACGCTGGGGCGGAAGCGGTCGAAATGGGACTCCATGTGGGCGATGCGCCCCAGGGTACCGCCCTCGATCAGCTCGACCAGCGTCAGAAAATCGGCATCGAAGCGACGATTGTGGAACACCGCCAGCACCCGCTCTGCCTGCTCCGCCTCTCGGGCCAGCGCCTCACCCTCGGCCAGCGTGACGGTGAAGGGCTTGTCGACCACCACATGCTTGCCAGCCGCCAGCGCCGCACTCGCCAGGGGATAGTGGGTCTCGTTGGGCGTGGCGATGATGACGAGGTCGATGTCCTGACGCGCCAGCAGTGCCTCGGGAGTGGCTTCCACCTCGAGCTCGGGACGTTCGGCCTTGACCACCTCGGGACGCGAGGTCGAGAGCGCGACCAGCGCCAGGCCTTGCGTCGCCTCGATCAGTGGCGCATGGAAGGTACGTACCGCCATGCCATAACCGATCAGGCCGACGCGAATGGCGTTGCCTTGTGTCTGGGAGGGCGCGGCATCGGAATTCATCGTGGCGCTCATCGGACGTCCTTGTCTTTCATGCTGTCGTGGAGACCGAGAGCCGTGGGCTCTCGGGTGTTGTAGCGCCATCCTAGCAGGCTGCACGTCACGGCATAGCCCCGGCATGCGCCTTTAATACCGCAGTATTTATAAGCTAAGACTCATGTAGGTGTGTCGGCGCTCACGTCAGTCATGCGCGGCTTGCGAGTGCCGGCCTCGCGTGCGTGTGATCGGCTCTGTCCACTCCCCCCATCACATCTCTCATGGCCTTGCCTCCTGTCAGACTCCCGACGGCAGGACCACTTGAAGTTCACTCCGGCCGGCCGCAGGAAAGAAGGTATCCCGCCGAGTCATCGCTTGAGGATCGCTCTCTCGAGATGATAGCTCGGCCTGCTGCATTCGTTCCCCCGAACAAGGAGTCGCCAACATGCGCAAGACGCTCATCATCGGTGCCAATGGCAAGATCGGTCGTCAACTCTGCGAGAAGGCCCAGGCCGCCGGCGAACCCATCGTCGCCATGATCCGCTCGACGGACCAGCAGAACTGGTTCCATGAACGCGGCATTCCGACCGTCATGGGAGACCTGGAAGGCGAGATGCGCCAAGCATTCTATGGCTGTGACCAGGCAGTGTTCGTCGCGGGGTCCGGCCCGCATACCGGCCCTGACAAGACATTGACCATCGACCTGCACGGTGCCATGCGCACTGCGGAACTGGCCGCGGAATTCGGCCTCTCGCGGGTGATCCAGGTCAGCTCGATCCGCTCCGAGACCCCGCTGGCAGGCCCGGCGGCCATGCGTCCCTACTTCGCGGCCAAGAAGGCGGCGGATCTCTGCCTGGCCGAGAGCGGACTGCGCCACGTCATCGTCAAACCGGGCCGCCTCACCGAGGAAGCCGGCAACGGCAAGCTGACTCAGGACGCGGAGAAGTCCGACGAGATGCAGGTCTCACGCGCCAACGTGGCGGAATTCCTGCTGGGCATGATGCAGGCGCGCGAGATCGGAGGTCGCCATCGCAAGGCACCGGTCTTCACGCTGTTCGATGGTGATCAATCGGTCTCCAGCCTGCTGCAGGACGCTGCTGCCACGGTCTGAAGCCGCATCTGGCGCAAGCGACGCACCGCCACCGGCGGCGTCATCGCCACTCGTTCGGCCAGCTGCCGACGCCCGCACGCAGCCCGTGCGGGCGTCGGAGTCTCTGGCCGCTTTCCCCCCATGCGTCATGTCCGTATAGTGAGCCACTGACCCCGCCAACAGAACTTCCGAAATGCTGCAGAACAATTCGCTGCTGGCGCAGCTGAAAGATCAAATCCGCCAGGAAATTCCCCGTGTCACGGGGGTGATCAAAGGCACCGACAAGGGCTTCGGCTTCCTCGAGTGCGAGGATGGCGAGTCGTATTTCGTGCCGCCGCCCGCCATGAAGCAGGTGCTGCACGGTGATACCGTCGAAGCGACCGTCAAGGTCGAAGGCGAGAAGAAATCCGTACAGCCGGAAGTGCTGATCGAGACGGGTGTCGACCGCTTCGTCGCTCGTGTCGGCAAGCGTGACGGTCGCCTCAACGTGATGCCGGATCACCCGTCCATCAACACGCGCATGAAAGCGCGCGTGAAGCGCGGCATCAATGAGGAAAGCCTCAATGATGGCGACTGGGTCGTGGCTCGTCTGCTGCGTCACCCGATGCGCAAGGATGACCGCAGCTTCTTCGCCCAGATCGAGGAAGTCATCGCCGAGGTGGACAACCCGCGCGTGCCGTGGCGTGTCACCCTGGCGCGTCACGCGCTGGAACAGGCCTCTCCGGAGGGCGGCAACGACTGGCCGCTGCTGGAGGAAGGTCTGACCCGCGAAGACATGACTCACGTACCCTTCTTCACCATCGATGGTGAGAAGACCCGTGACATGGATGACGCCCTGCACATCGTCGAGCGCCCGGAAGGCGGCTGGACCCTGAGCATCGCCATCGCTGACCCGACCGCCTATGTGCCGGAAGGCAGCCGCGTGGACGAAGAGGCGCGCACGCGCTCCTTCACCGTCTACCTGCCGAGCCAGAACGTCACCATGCTGCCGGAAATCCTGGCCGATGACCTGTGCTCGCTGAAGGAAGGTGAAGACCGTCCGACGCTGATGTGCATCGTCGACATCGACACCGACGGCGTGATCGGTGAGCCGAAGTTCTTCGCGGCCACCATGCGCTCGCATCACCGCCTGACCTACGACAACGTCTCTGACTGGATCGAAGGCCAGGAAGGCAGCTGGAAGCCGGAAACCGAGGAGCTGGCCGAAGGCCTGCGTCAGCTGGAAGCCTTCACTCAGGCGCGTATCGCCTGGCGTGCACGCAACTCCCAGATCTTCCGCGAGCGTCCGGACTTCGAATTCGAGCTGGATGAGGAAGGCAACGTGCTCAACGTGCGTGCCGACCATCGCCGCATCAGCAATCGCATGATCGAAGAATCCATGATCACCGCGAACCTGAGCTGCGCACGTCTGCTCTCCAAGCACATCGGTCACGGCATCTTCAACGTGCACCAGGGCTTTGCACCGGAGAAGTACGACGACACCATCGAATTCCTGGCCACCCAGGAGATCACCGCGACGCCGGAACAGCTGGGCAGCCTGGAAGGCTATCGCCTGCTGCGCCAGGAGCTGGACAGCCGCGAGGATACCTGGCTGGACGTGCGCATGCGTCGCTTCCAGGGCTACACCGTGATGTCTGCCCAGCCGGGCCCGCATTTCGGTCTGGGTCTCGAGGCCTATGCCACCTGGACTTCCCCGATCCGCAAGTACGGCGACATGGTCAACCATCGCCTGATCAAGCGCGTGATTCTGGGTCAGGATGCTCCGGCCGAAGCCACCGAGCAGCTGACCGAACACCTCAGTGAACGTCGTCGTCTCAACCGCATGGCTGAGCGCGACGTCAAGGACTGGCTCTACGTGCGTTACCTGACCAAGGCCGCCGAAGAGCAGCAGGTCTTCACTGGCGAGATCATCGACATCCGCCGCGGTGGCATGCGTGTGCGCCTGGAAGAGAATGGCGCCAGCGTCTTCATTCCGGCACCGCTGATCCACACTGATCGCAAGAAGGTCGCGATCGATGACAAGGAAGGCCGTGTGCGCATCGAAGACGAGCTGCGTTACTCACTGGGCGACATCATCAAGGTCTCCTTGACCGAAGCCCGTGAAGAACGTCGTTCACTGGTGGGTCGTCCGGCCGAATAAGCCGCGACCTGCTCACCGCCGTCTGACAGGATGGCGGCACCCCACGCCCCGGAGCGCTCTGCGCCCGGGGCGTTTTCGTTGCTGCAACGTAACGTATTCATAGCGTGATCATATCGTGATAAATTGTAATTTTATGAAACAGAAAATCACGTTACACTCATTTCATCGAGACACGAGGCATCCACACTCCTCGCGCCAACGTTGATTGAGTCAAGTACCGAGTCAGTCATTGCCATCTGTCCATGCTGCCACTTGCCGTGAGAGGACCTCCCATGAAATTCCATCGCTCGCCTGCTGCCTCACAGCGTCATGCTGCAGAACACGCCGCCATCGTGCGCCAGCCGGCCATGGTCCTGGCACGTATCACCGATCAGCCGTCAGATGGCCACTCGCGTGACGCGGTCACGCCACAGCGACAGCGTGAGATCCAGCAGGAGGCGATGGAGCATGTGGCCATGCTGCTGGAGCGCGACCGCCGCCGGACACGCAATCGCCTGCTGCTCGCAGCCGGCATGCTGCTGAGCCTCGTGTTGCTCGCCAGTCAACGTCCCGCCGAGCCCGAAGCCGCCTTCTCCCAAGAGCTGGGCCAGACGATGTCCTCCCTGTCCGCTCAATCATTCTCATGAGTCCTGAGGCATTCCCAGGCGTAGTCCGCGTCTGAGAAGGCCTCGGGAATCCATCCGCGTATCCCCCTGAATTCCTGTAGTGCACGCAACTTTCCCATCCGGCTGCCCGGGTGGGATTTTTTTTGCCATGGCATGGCCAGGTGTCCCGTCGCTTCTCCCTTTTTCACTCTCTCCCTTTTTCACTATCTCCCTTGATCACTTTCTTCCAGTATCACGTCCTTCCCGCATCAGTCCCCTGAGTCCCCTACCCGCATCACTCCCCTGAATCACTCCCCCCGCATCACGTTCTGTCTGCACCGCGGCTCACCAACGCCGCAACCGTGTTGTGCCCGCGAGCGCATTCGCTGCTGGGCCAGCATGACGCCTCCTCGGCTGGCATCGCACAAAATCCTCCGGCCGCTGTCACATGGGTCACGCCATCCGTGGCGTAGGGTTGGCGTGTCACTCTTGAGCGCAGGGGGTAGCCAGCGACCGGAAAGCAGAGCCAGTTGCGCAACATGACTTCCGCGTTCCCAAAAGCCTACTTGAAGCCCACCCCTCTCCCCCCCAGATCAATAGCAGACTCAGACTGGGCACAAGAATTGACCTTTCGGCGCTGTCTGCCAGAAAACACAACGGAATCAAATAGATGCTCCACGTTGCAGACATGACGATGTTTCATGCGCCGTCCAGCGGCGGCGTGAGAACCTATCTGGAAGCCAAGCGACGACGCCTACGAAGCCGACCAGGCATTCGTCACAGCCTGCTGGTTCCCGGAGAGTCCTCCAGTGTCAGCGATGACCTCTATCACGTCCCGGCACCCCCGATACCCTTCGGCAATGGCTACCGCTTCCCGCTGAGGCGTGGAGGCTGGGTCAGCACCCTGCTGGCACTGCAGCCGGACGTGATCGAGGCGGGTGACCCCTACGTCACCGCCTGGGCGGCATTGGATGCAGGCCGCAAGCTGGATGTCCCGGTGATCGGCTTCTATCACTCGGATCTGCCACGTCTGATCACCAACCGTCTCGGCGAGTGGTCGGGGGCCAATGTCGATCGCTATGTGCAGCGCCTCTATCGCCATTTCGATCGCGTGCTGGCACCCAGTGACGTGATGGCCAGGCGACTGGATCGACTCGGGGTACGCAATGTCCACATCCAGCCACTGGGCGTCGACCTGAACACCTTCCATCCCGATTGCCGGGATCAGGACCTGCGACGTGAACTTGGCCTGGCGGATCACGTGCGACTGCTGGCCTTCGCCGGCCGCGGTTCACGCGAGAAGAATCTCGACGAGCTGCTGGAAGTCGCCCGTCTGCTTGGCCCGAATTACCATCTGCTGTTGATCGGCTCCGGGATGCCTCGCCACCTGCCGGACAATGTCAGTGTCACCGGCCATTTCTGCAGCAGCGCGGAGGTGGCAAGACTGGTCGCCTCCGTCGATGTGCTGTTGCATGCCGGCACACAGGAGACCTTCGGTCTGGTCGTGCTGGAAGCCATGGCCTGCGGCACGCCAGTGGTGGCCGCTCGCGCCGGTGCGCTGGCGGAAAATGTTCCGCTGGGCTGTGGCCAGCTGTGTGATCCTCATGCACCGCATGCCATGGCGCGTGCCGTTCAGGACATCTTCGCCAATGACCCGGCGGCCCTGGGTCGCCAGGCGCGTCGTCATGTGGAGAAGCACCATGACTGGGACCGCGTGGTGGATGGACTGCTCGATCACTATCGCGCCGTCACCGGCACTCAGCTGCAACCGATACTGGAAGAGGTGACACATGGGTGAGTCTCCAGCCGCCAGAAAGCATTTCCTGCTGGTCCTCCACGACATCGCTCCCGAGACCTGGCAGGACTATCGCGACTTCGTCAATCAGATGGATGAGCTGTGTCAGGAGCGACTTGGCCATCCCTGCCCGATCACCTGGCTGGTGGTGCCGGACTTCCACCATCGCAACCCTCTCGAGAACGCTCCCGAGTTCATTGCCCTGCTGGAGGCCCGCAGACAGCAGGGCAATGAGCTGGCGCTGCATGGTTTTCATCATTGCGATGATGCGCCGCCGCCCCGCACGCCACGTGATTACGTGATGCGCCGCGTACTGACCTGGGAAGGCGAGTTCTACCCCCTCGATGAGAGCGAAGCCAGACGGCGTCTTCAGGAAGGCGCTGCCCTGTTCAAGCGGCTCGGCTGGCCGCTGTCGGGCTTCGTGGCACCGGCCTGGTTGATGAGTGACGGCACACGGCGCGCCCTGCAGGCATTGGACTTCCAATACACCAGCGACCCTCAGCACCTCTATCGCCTGCCGGACTTCACCCCCATCGATGCTCCGGGACTGGTGTGGAGCGCGCGCTCCGCGCCGCGGCGCGCCATGTCCCGCTGGGTCACGGAACGCAAGATGGCGCGTGAGCGTAACGCCGATGTCCTGCGCCTCGGACTGCATCCGGTCGACATGCGCCACACGGGCTCGCGAGACTACTGGGCACGACTTGTCACACGGTTGCTGGATGATGGCTACCTGCCGATGACCAAGCTCGATTGGCTGACACACAAGGGGCTGCTCACCGCCGATCGACGGAATGCCGACAGTGCTGCCTGAATTCCCGCAGCATGCCCTGGGCACCATGCCCTTCCACCCATCGCCTCAACACGAGAATCCACCATGAATCGCGCCCTGTGGATGCTGGGAGCCGGCCTGGTGCTGGTCATCGCCGTGCCGCTGGTGCTGGGCGGCAGTGGGCTGGGGAGCCAGCTGCGCCAGTTCCCCCTCGAGACCTTCGCGCTGATGCTGGGCATGATCGTGATGTGCTGGAACCTGAATGCCGGACGCCTGCGCCTGCTGCTGGCCGGGCGTGGCGGCCACCTCGGACAGCGGCGTGCACTGGGCATGGTGATGGCCACCGAGTTCGCCATCAGCGCCACGCCGGGTGGCAGTGGCGGCCCGCTCACCCTGATGGGGCTGCTGGCACGTCAGGGGGTACGCCCGGCACACGCCTCGGCGGTGTTTGCCGTCGACCAGATGACCGACATGCTGTTCTTTCTCTCGGCGCTCGCCAGCATCGGGCTCTACGCACTGTCGCATACCATCGATCTACGCCTGGGCTGGATGCTGGCCGTGCCGGCGCTGCTGCTGATCATCGGCTTCGGCCTGCTGGCGGCGCTCGGCAAGCATCATCGACGATTGATCAAGGCCAGTGGCCGCCTGCTGCGCTGGCTCAAGGTACGTCATCGTTCGCGCCTCAGACTGGCGCGTGCCTTGATCCATTTCCGCCATGCACTGATCGAGACGCTCGCCCTGCCTCGCCTGACGTTGAGCCTGATCTTTCTGCTGTGCTGCGCCCATTGGCTCTTGCGCTATTCCATCCTCTATCTGGCCGTCGCGGGACTTGGGCGCGACATCGACTGGAGCTGGACCTTCATCGTGCAGATGCTCTCGCTCGCCGCCGGGCAACTGACGCTGCTGCCCGGTGGTGCAGGCGGTGCCGAACTCTCGTCCACGGCACTGCTGGGGCCTGTCATCGGCGCTTCCACCGCCGCTGCTGCCGTCGTCATCTGGCGCGCCGTCACCTTCTATTTCTACCTGATCGCCGGTGCCCCGGTGTTCTTCGTGATGGCGGGACGCGGCATGCTGGCCCGTCTGCTCAATCGTCGCTCGCCCTCGGCCTGACCCCCAGCGACCCGCCCCTGCCGGACAGCTCATGCGCATCATCATTCATTTCCATTGCTCATCGCCATTTGGATAAGTGTTTGTTATGGTAATGATTCGATGTTGAACGTCCATACAATAACCACATCCAAGGTGATCCCACATGTCCGGCTCCCCTCATTTCCTGACTCACCGCTCACTCACGCGTCTTGGCGTGATGGGCGCATTGCTTGTGACCACGGCCTCCACTGCCCTCGCCGATGACGCGACGCTGCGCAGCATCGACCCCGGCCATGGCTCCGACAAGGTCGTCGTGGCTCACCGTGGCGCCTCGGGCTACCTGCCCGAGCACACGCTGGCCGCCAAGTCGATGGCCTATGCCCAGGGTGCCGACTTCCTTGAGCAGGACGTGGTGATGAGCAAGGATGATCAGCTGGTGGTGCTGCATGATCGCTTTCTGGATCGCGTGACCAATGTCGCCGATGTCTTCCCGGACCGCGCTCGTGAGGATGGCCGCTACTATGCCATCGACTTCACCCTGGATGAGCTGCGCAAGCTGGCCTTCAGCGAGGGCTTCACCGTCAAGGATGGCGAGCGTGTCACGGATTACCCCGAGCGCTTCCCGCTGGGCAAGTCCCACTTCGGTCTGCATACGCTGAGCGAGGAGATCGAGATGATTCAGGGCCTGAATCACTCCACGGGCCGTGATGTCGGCCTGTATGTCGAGATCAAGGCCCCCTGGTTCCATCAGTCCGAGGGCAAGGAAATCTCCAGAGCCGTCCTCGAGACGCTCAAGCAGTACGGCTATGTGGACCATGACGACAATGCCATCGTGCAGGTCTTTGATCCCAATGGACTCGAACGCATCCACGACACGCTGCAGCCCGAGCTGGGCATGGACCTGCGACTGGTGCAGCTGATGGGCGAGACCAGCTGGGACATGACCTTCCAGCCGGGCTCGGATGGCAAGCTCGAGCCCTACAGCTATGACTGGATGTACCAGGATGGGGCCATGCAGCGGATTGCCGGCTATGCCGATGGCATCGGGCCGTGGAAGCCGATGGTGATCGAGGACAGCTCGACCCGGGACGACATCAAGGTCACGCCGCTGGTCAAGGAAGCGCATGCGGCAGGCCTGATCGTGATGCCCTATACCTTCCGGCTTGATGAGGGTCGCATCCCTGACTGGGCCAGCGATTATGATGACATGCTGCGAGTGTTCTTCGTCGACGCCGATGTCGATGGCGTCTTCACGGACTACCCGGACCGCGCGGTACAGTGGCTCAAGCACAACGGCGAAGCCCTGTAGGACTCACGGCAGGACGGCTTGCAGAAAAGCGAGCGGTGACACATGAAAAAGCCGGACTCCTCAGGGAGTCCGGCTTTTTTCGTCCTGCGCAATGTCAGAAACGGATGTCAGTGTCTGATGTCAGTGCTCGTGTCAGTGTCGTCCAGACTGGGAGGATCAGCGCTGAAACATGGCGTCTTCACGTCTCATTGCCCCGCTGCCTCGGCCGCCAGGCCCTTGAGCAGTCCACCGATCTTGTCCAGCGGCAGCTTGCAGTCATCCAGATCATGACGATTGGCCAGATACTGCGGATCATTCCACTCGATCACGCTGCCCCCTTCCACGGCACGGATCAGCATCTTCTGCGGGAGATCCAGCGCAGCCGAACCATTGCACTGCATCAACAGGGTACCGACCTTGGGGTTGCCGAAGATGACGGTATGCGTGGCAGGAAGCTCCATCCCCACCTTCTCGGCACCCGCCTCATGCTCGATGACGCTGAACAGCGTCAGCCCCTTGGCCTCGAGCGCCTTCTCCAGACGCGCCTGGACGGTGGCGACATCCTCACGACTGGTCACGGACTCGATGCCCTTGGCAGGCACCTGCATGCTCGCCGAGGCTTCAGGAGCGGACGCTGCCGCGGCGCCGGAATCTGCACTGGCCATCAGCGGAATGCCGGTAACCAACGGCAGAGACAGCAGCGCCAGCAGGCGGGCGGAACGCGTGACAGCGGGGAAGGTCTTGAGCATGGAACATCCTCATCAGTGAGTCGTGTTTCGCCGTGGGGCATCTGCACGTGTCGCTTGGTCAGGTGCCAATGAACCTCATCAGATTAGCAATTGCTTGATCCAAACGCACCTGCCGTCTGGGGTGGCGAAGGCGATGTGATGCGCATTTGCATGAGCTATCGCTCCCGACAATGACTCCCTCACCGAATGACAGACATGAAAAAAGGGCAGACCCGGTGGGTCTGCCCTTTCGGTGACATGCAATCAGCGTTGCCGCCGAGCGCTGTCAGGAGATCACAGGCTTACCAGCCAGTGACTTCCTTGATGGCATCGCCGATCTCTGCGAGTGAACGCACAGTCTTGACGCCAGCTTCTTCCAGAGCCGCGAACTTCTCGTCGGCAGTACCCTTGCCGCCGGAGATGATGGCGCCTGCATGGCCCATGCGCTTGCCCGGAGGCGCAGTCACACCAGCGATGTAGGAGACGACCGGCTTGGTGACGTTCGCCTTGATGTAGGCAGCCGCTTCTTCTTCAGCGGAACCGCCGATCTCGCCGATCATGACGATGGCTTCGGTCTTCGGGTCCTTCTCGAACAGCTCGAGGATGTCGATGAAGTTGGAACCCGGGATCGGGTCGCCACCGATACCGACACAGCTGGACTGACCGAAACCGTGGTCAGTGGTCTGCTTGACGGCTTCATAGGTCAGGGTGCCTGAACGAGACACGATACCGACCTTGCCCGGCTGGTGGATGTGACCCGGCATGATGCCGATCTTGCACTCACCCGGAGTGATGACACCCGGGCAGTTCGGACCGATCAGACGCGCGCCCAGCTCGTCGCACTTGACCTTGACTTCCAGCATGTCGAGAGTCGGCACGCCTTCGGTGATGCAGACGATCAGCTTGATGCCTGCATTGGCCGCTTCAAGGATGGAATCCTTGCAGAACGGTGCCGGCACGTAGATGACGGACGCTTCAGCGCCAGTCTCGGCAACGGCTTCCGCGACGGTGTTGAACACCGGCAGGCCCAGGTGAGTCTGACCACCCTTGCCCGGCGTCACGCCACCGACCATCTTGGTGCCGTAGGCGATGGCTTGTTCAGAGTGGAAGGTACCCTGGCCGCCAGTGAAACCCTGGCAGATCACCTTGGTGTTCTTGTCGATCAAAATGCTCATTACTTGCCCTCCGCAGCTTTGACAACCTGCTGCGCCGCGTCAGTCAGGCTGGTAGCAGCGATGATGTTCAGACCGCTTTCGGCCAGCTTCTTGGCGCCGAGTTCAGCGTTGTTGCCTTCCAGACGCACCACGACCGGTACGTTGACACCGACCTGCTCGACGGCACCGATGATGCCTTCGGCGATCATGTCGCAACGCACGATGCCGCCGAAGATGTTCACCAGAACAGCCTTGACGTTGTCGTCGGACAGGATGATCTTGAACGCTTCTGCAACGCGTTCCTTGGTAGCACCGCCACCCACGTCGAGGAAGTTGGCCGGCTTGCCGCCAGACAGGTTGACGATGTCCATGGTGCCCATCGCCAGGCCTGCGCCGTTGACCATGCAGCCGATGTTGCCGTCGAGGGCAACGTAGTTCAGTTCGAACTTGGCAGCATGCGCTTCACGCTCGTCTTCCTGAGACGGATCGTGCATCGCCTGCAGGTCCGGGTGACGGTAGACGGCGTTGGCATCGATGTTGATCTTGCCGTCGAGGCAGTGGAGGTTGCCTTCGTCGGTGATGACCAGCGGGTTGATTTCCAGCAGCGCGAAATCCTTGTCGGCGAACATCTTCGCCAGACCCAGGAAGATCTTGGTGAACTGCTTGATCTGGGTCGGGTTCAGACCCAGCTTGAAGGCCAGTTCACGCGCCTGGTACGGCTGAGCGCCGACCAGCGGATCGATCTCGGCTTTCAGGATCTTTTCCGGTGTCTCTTCGGCAACCTTCTCGATTTCCACGCCGCCTTCGGTGGAAGCCATGAAGACGATGCGACGAGTGGTACGGTCGACGACGGCACCCAGGTACAGTTCTTCGGCGATGTCGGTGCAGTTCTCGACGAGAATCTTGGTGACCGGCTGACCATTCGCGTCAGTCTGGTAGGTCACCAGGTTCTTGCCCAGCCACTGGGAAGCGAAGTCGGAAGCGGCTTGTGCGCTCTCGACCAGCTTGACGCCGCCGGCCTTGCCGCGGCCACCTGCGTGGACCTGTGCCTTGACGACCCACTTGTCGCCGCCAATCTTCTTGCACGCTTCAGCAGCGTCTTCCGGGGTGTCAACGGCGAAGCCCTTGGACACCGGCAGGCCATAGTCGGCAAACAGTTGTTTTGCCTGATACTCGTGAAGGTTCATCGTGTCATGCCATTGGTTGCATTAGACTCGAACGGCAGTCGCGAGATGCGGCTGCCACCGTTCGCCCCGGCCTGGCCGGGGCGACGCGCCTCTTGTTCGGAAGGACGCTTACTTGCGCTTCTTGCGGTTTGCGATGTGAATCGCATGCCCGTCAACGGCCAGCGCGGCTTCGTGTACGGCTTCCGACAGTGTCGGGTGAGCCGTGCAGATCAGCGCGAGGTCTTCGGCGCTGGCGCCGAACTCGAGGGCCGTCACGCCTTGAGCGATCAGCTCACCGGCATGCTGGCCGATGATGTGAACACCCAGGACGCGATCAGTCTCAGCGTCGGCAATGATCTTGGCCAGACCTTCAGTGGCATTGTTGGCCATGGCACGACCGCTTGCCGCGAACGGGAAGCTGCCGGTCTTGACTTCAATGCCTTCGGCCTTGGCCTGCTGCTCGGTCTTGCCGACCCAAGCAACTTCCGGGAAGGTGTAGATGATGCTGGGGATGGCGTCGTAGTTCATCTCGGCCTTGTGGCCGGCGATGATGTCGGCAACCATCACGCCCTCTTCGGAGGCCTTGTGGGCCAGCATCGGGCCACGTACCACGTCACCGATGGCGTAGACACCCGGCACGCTGGTCGCGCACTGGTCATCGACGTGGATGAAGCCGCGCTCGTCCAGATTGATGCCGACATCGCTGTCGAGCAAGCTCTGGGTGTACGGACGACGGCCGACCGCGACGATGACCTTGTCGAAGGTCTGTTCCTGCTCGCCGTTGGCGTCGGTGTACTTGACGACGACTTCACTGTCCTTGATGTCGGAACCGGTCACACGGGCGCCGAGCTTGATGTCCAGACCCTGCTTCTTGAGCAGCTTCTGGGCTTCCTTGGCGACAGCGGCATCGACCATCGGCAGGAAGCTGTCGACCGCTTCCAGCACGGTGACTTCAGAACCGCAACGGCTCCACACGCTACCCAGCTCGAGACCGATGACACCGGCACCGATGACGCCCAGACGCTTCGGCGTCTCGGTGAATTCGAGGGCGCCGGTGGAATCGACGATCAGACCTTCGGTCAGCGGCGTCGGCGGAATCTCGACCGGCACGGAACCGGACGCGATGACGATGTTCTCGGCGTCGTAGGTCGCCTTCTCGCCGTCGTGACCGGTGACTTCGACCTGCTTGTTGGGCAGCACCTTGCCGGTACCTTCCAGGGCGGTCACGCCATTGGCCTTGAACAGACCGGAAATGCCGCCGGTCAGGTTCTTCACGATCTGCGCCTTGCGCTCGATCATCTTGGCCACGTCGATCTCGACGCCATCGGCCTTGATGCCCAGCTCGGCGAACTCGTCACGTGCCTCGACGAACTTGTGAGAGGTTTCCAGCAGCGCCTTGGACGGGATGCAGCCGACGTTCAGGCAGGTGCCGCCGTGAACGGTCTTGCCTTCCTTGTTGACCCACTTCTCGACGCAGGCAGTCTTCAGACCCAGCTGAGCCGCGCGGATGGCAGCCACATAGCCACCGGGGCCCGCGCCAATGACGATTACATCAAATTTATCGGCCATGTCTCTTCCTGTTGGTGCAGTTCGATTCGGATTGGCATCCCGATGGGCAACCTGTCACCCATCGGGGCCGCACACGCCCGGGGAAGCCCCGGGCGTGAGGCGTTGCAGTCTCAGACGTCGAGCAGGAAACGAGCCGGATCTTCCAGCAGGTCCTTGATGGCGACGAGGAACTGGACTGCATCCTTGCCGTCGATCATGCGGTGGTCGTAGGACAGCGCCAGATACATCATCGGACGGATGACGACCTGACCGTTCACGGCCATCGGGCGCTCCTGGATCTTGTGCATGCCCAGGATGGCGGTCTGCGGCGGATTCAGGATCGGCGTGGACATCAGGGAACCGAAGATGCCGCCGTTGGTGATGGTGAAGGTGCCGCCCTGCATCTCATCGATGCCCAGCTTGCCGGCGCGCGCGCGCTGACCGAAGTCGACGATGGTCTTTTCGACATCGGCAAGCTTCATGCTGTCGGTATCACGCAGGACCGGCACGACCAGACCACGATCGGACGACACGGCAACGCCGATGTCCTGGTAACCGTGGTAGACGATGTCGGTGCCGTCGATGGAGGCATTGACGTCCGGGAAGCGCTTGAGCGCTTCGGTGGCCGCCTTGACGAAGAAGCCCATGAAGCCGAGCTTGGTGTCGTGCACCTTCTGGAAGGTGTCCTTGTACTGCTTGCGCAGCTCCATCACCGCACTCATGTCCACTTCGTTGTACGTGGTGAGCATGGCGGCGGTCTGCTGGGCATTGACCAGGCGCTTGGCGATGGTCTGACGCATGCGGCTCATCGGCACGCGCTTCTCGGGACGCTCGCCCTCGAAGGCCGGAGCGGCCTTCGGTGCAGCGGCCTTCGGTGCGGCAGCAGGCTTGGCAGCGGACTTGGCTGCGGTGCCTTCCTTGACGGCCTTGGCCACGTCTTCCTTCAGCACGCGACCGCCCTTGCCGGTACCGACCAGCTTGCTGACGTCCAGATCGTGCTCGGCAACCATCTTGCGAGCGGCCGGCGCGAGAATCTTGTCACCGACCTTCTCGTCCTGACCTTCGTCGGACTTGCTGTCGCTTTCCTCAGCGGCCGGAGCAGCGGCACCGGAAGCGCCAGCGCTGAACAGTGCCAGCACGGCTTCGGTCTCGCAGGTCTCGCCTTCCTGAACCTTGATCTCGCTCAGGGCGCCATCTGCCGGAGCCACGACTTCCAGCACGACCTTGTCAGTCTCGATCTCGACGATCAGCTCATCACGCTCACAGGCGTCACCAACCTTCTTGTGCCAGGTGGCGACAGTGCCTTCCGCGACGGATTCCGGGAAGCTCGGCGCCTTGACTTCCAGCGTCTCGCCTTCGCCACCGGCGGCCGGCTTGCTCTCGGCCTTGGCGTCGTCCTTGCCTTCAGCGGGCGCCTGCTTCTTCTCGTCGGAAGATGCGGCGTCTGCGTCACCGATGGTACCCAGTACCTGCTCGGACTCGCATGTCTCGCCTTCCTGGACCTTGATCTCGCCCAGAGTGCCGTTCTGCGGTGCCACCACTTCCAGCACCACCTTGTCAGTCTCGATCTCGACGATCAGCTCGTCGCGCTCGACGCTGTCACCGGGCTGCTTGTGCCAGGTCGCCACTGTGCCTTCGGCGACGGATTCCGGAAAAGACGGCGCTTTGATATCGATAGCCATTGGAGTTCCTTAACTCGATTCTCTCTCGGTGCCCTTGCGGGTCGCGGGCCTTTACTTGTTGAAGGCGTCGTCGACCAGCTGGCGCTGCTGTTCGTTATGAACGGACATGTAGCCCGCGGCAGGCGCCGCAGAGGCCGGGCGTCCGGCGAAGGCCAGGCTCATGCCGAGGCCCTGACGATGCTGATCAGCGACCTGACGCATGTGGTGCTGACTCTGATACCAGGCACCCTGGTTGAGCGGCTCTTCCTGGCACCACATCACCTGCTCGAGATTCTCGTAGTCGGCGATGGCGGCCTGGAGCTCTTCCTTCGGGAAGGGATAGAGCTGCTCGACACGGATGATGGCAACGTCTTCACGGCCCTGCTCGGCGCGATAGCCTGCCAGGTCGTAATAGACCTTGCCGGCACACAGCACGACGCGCTTGACCTTGGAAGCTTCAAGATTGCCCTTGTCGGCCAGCACCATCTCGAAGCGGCCATCGGCCAGCTCGTCGAGGGTGGAAGTCGCTTCCTTGTGACGCAGCAGTGACTTGGGCGACAACACGACCAGCGGCTTGCGCAGCGAGCGGATGACCTGACGACGCAGCAGATGATAGATCTGCGCCGGCGTGGTCGGCATGCACACCTGCATGTTGTGCTCGGCACACAGCTGGAGATAGCGCTCGAGGCGCGCGGAGCTGTGCTCCGGCCCCTGCCCTTCGTAACCGTGCGGCAGCAGCATGGTCAGACCGCACAGGCGGCCCCACTTGCTCTCGCCGGAGGAGATGAACTGGTCCATCACCACCTGGGCACCGTTGGCGAAGTCACCGAACTGGGCTTCCCACACCACCAATGCCGTCGGCATGGTCGTGGCGTAGCCGTATTCGAAGGCCAGCACCGCTTCCTCGGAGAGGTAGGAGTCATGGATGGTGAAGGTTGCCTGACCATCCTTGATGTGCTGCAGCGGCACGTAGGTATTGCCATCATTCTGGTTGTGCACCACCGCGTGACGGTGGGAGAAGGTGCCACGACCCACGTCCTGGCCAGTGATGCGTACCGGATGGTCGGCATCCACCAGGGTGGCGTAGGCCAGCGTCTCGGCGAAGCCCCAGTTCAGCGGCATGCCGCCGGCGGCCATCTTGCGACGGTCTTCGTAGATCTTGTTGACCTGACGCTGGACCGAGACGCCGTCCGGCACTTCGCACATCTTGTTGGCGAGCGCCTGCAGCTGCTTCATGTCCATCGAGGTATCGGCATCGCCGGTCCACTCGTGGCCCAGGTACGGCGTCCAATCGACGAACAGACCGGTATTCGGCTGCTTCACGAGGGCATTGGCGACGTGATTGCCGGCATCGAGATCCGCGCGGTACTGATCCACCAGCTGCCGGGTCTCTTCCTCGCTGAGCACGCCTTCCTCGACCAGACGCTGCGCATACTTCTCGCGAGCGGTCTTCTGGGACTTGATCTTGGCGTACATCAGCGGCTGGGTGCCGGACGGCTCGTCCGCCTCGTTGTGACCGCGCTTGCGGTAGCACACGAGGTCGATCACCACGTCACGCTTGAACTGCTGGCGATAGTCGATGGCGACCTGGGCGGCGTGCAGCACGGCGTCCGGGTCGTCACCATTGACGTGGATGATCGGCGCCTGAACCATCTTGGCGATGTCGGTGCAGTATTCGGTGGAACGCGCGTCATCGGCACGCGAGGTGGTGAAGCCCACCTGGTTGTTGATGACGACGTGAACGGTACCACCCGTCTTGTAGGCACGGGTCTGCGACATCTGGAAGGTTTCCATCACCACGCCCTGACCGGCGAATGCCGCGTCACCGTGGATGGAAATCGGCAGTACGCTGTCACCCTCGGCGTCTTCACGACGATCCTGACGGGCACGCACCGAGCCCTCGACCACCGGAGAGACGATCTCCAGGTGCGACGGGTTGAACGCCAGTGCCAGGTGGACTTCGCCGCCCGGTGTCATGACATTCGAGCTGAAGCCCTGGTGGTACTTCACGTCACCGGAGCCCTTGGCGATCTGCTTCTTGCCGTCGAATTCCTCGATCAGCTCGGACGGGCTCTTGCCCAGCAGATTGACCAGCAGGTTGAGGCGGCCACGGTGGGCCATGCCGATCACGACTTCCTTGGTACCGTACTTGCCGCTGCGCTGGATCAGCTCATCCATCATCGGAATGAAGGATTCGCCGCCTTCCAGACCAAAGCGCTTGGTCCCCGGGTACTTGCTGGCGAGGTAGCTCTCGAGACCTTCGGCGGCGGTCAGACGTTCCAGCACGTGATGGCGGACATCGCGTGAGAAGTTCGGCTTGGAACGCACGGACTCGAAACGCTGCTGCAGCCAGCGCTTCTCTTCCGTATTGACGATGTGCATGAACTCGGCGCCGATGCTGCGGCAGTAGGTCTGCTCCAGCGCGGCGTGAATTTCCTTCAGCGGTGCAACGTCCTTGCCGAGGAACAGCGAGCCGGTCTGGAACTCGACGTCCATGTCAGCGGAGGACAGCTGGTGGAAGGAAAGCTCAAGATCAGGAATCGGTGCCGGCTTGCGCAGACCGAGGGGATCGATGTCCGCCTTCTGGTGGCCACGGAAGCGATAGGCGTTGATCAGCTGAAGAACACGAACCTGCTTCTTGTTCTCGCTGCTCTCGCCCGCCGAGACAGCCACCGAGCGGCGACTGTTGCGACCCATCTCGTAGAACTGCTCACGGATCGGGGTCAGCGGAACATCCTGGGAGGGGCTGCCGTCATGACGCGGCAGAGTATCAAAGTAGTTGCGCCACTCGTCGGGAACCTCGTTCGGGTCGACAAGATAACGCTCGTAGAGATCTTCTACGTAGTGGACATTCCCGCCGCTCATATGGGAAGTGCGCCACATCAACTCCATTGTGCCTTCTTGCATCTCTCGGTCACCCTGACTGATGGGGTGGGGTAGGCGCCGGACAAGCGCTGTCGGCGTCACTCGATTATGCCCTGTATGGCGAAACCATGGAGGCCTTCACCATCTGAGTCTTCTTTTATCGTCAAAAGCCGGTGCACAAGGCACCGGCTCCAGCAAGCTGTGCGCTGCGACAAGGTGTGACACCCTGCCGCAGCTGACGTGCAATCATAACAAGCTAGCGCTCGGCTTTTAAGTGGCGTTTGCCAGCAAAAGCTCACGAATCTTGCCGATGGCACGTGTCGGGTTCAGACCTTTCGGGCAAACCGCGACACAATTCATGATTCCGCGACAGCGGAATACGGAGAACGGGTCGTCCAGTTCGCTCAGACGCTCCTTGGTGGCCGTGTCACGCGAGTCGGCCAGGAAGCGATAGGCCTGCAGCAGACCACTCGGACCGACGAACTTGTCCGGGTTCCACCAGAAGGACGGGCAGGCCGTCGAGCAGCAGGCACACAGGATGCATTCATAGAGACCGTCGAGCTTGTCGCGGTCTTCCGGCGACTGCAGACGCTCGATGGCCGGGGCCGGCGTGTCGTTGAGCAGGTACGGCTGGATGCGCTCGTACTGCTTGTAGAACAGGCTCATGTCGACGACCAGGTCACGCACGACCGGCAGGCCCGGCAACGGACGCAGCACCAGCTTGTTGTCCTTGACGACTTCGGACAGCGCGGTGACACAGGTCAGGCCGTTCTTGCCGTTCATGTTCATGCCGTCGGAACCACAGACACCTTCGCGGCAGCTGCGACGATAGGCCAGCGAGCTGTCCTGTTCCTTGAGCATTTCCATCACGTTCAACACCATCAGGTCACGGCCCTGGGTGTCGACCTGAAACTCCTGCATGTACGGCGCAGTATCGGTTTCAGGGTTGTAGCGGTATATGGATACCTGAAGCATGGTTTCCCCTCCGGGCAAACGGGTCAGGTGCGTGCGATGCCCTGCACGCACCTGGATCACGGCGAACTCAAGCGAGCGTGAACTCGAGCGAGTGCGAACTGGTGCTTGTCAGACTCAGTAGGTACGAATCTTCGGCTCGAAACGCTCGACGGTCTTCGGCGCGAAGTTCACGTCACGCTTGCCGACACGCTTCTCGTTCGGGAAGAACAGAGAGTGCTTGAGCCAGTTCTCGTCATCACGATCCGGGAAGTCGTAACGGGAGTGGGCACCACGGCTTTCCTTGCGGGTCAGGGCCGCAATGGCGGTGGCTTCCGCCACTTCCATCAGGTTGTCCAGCTCAAGGGCTTCGATACGCGCGGTGTTGAAGACCTGGGACTTGTCAGCCAGACCCGCCTTGGCGATACGCTCACGCAGCTCGGACAGCTGCTTGACGCCTTCTTCCATCTTGTCTTCCTGACGGAAGACGCCGAAGGAGTTCTGCATGATCTGCTGCAGTTCGCGCTTGAGTTCCGGCACGGACTCGCCGCTTTCGGACTCGTTCCAGCGATTCAGACGCACCAGGGCAGAATCGATGTCGCTCTGGGTCGGCTCGAGGTACTCGATGCCTTCGTTGAGCGCGCTCTCGATGTACTTGCCCGCCGCGCGACCGAAGACGACCAGATCCAGCAGCGAGTTGCCGCCCAGACGGTTGGCACCGTGAACGGAGACGCAGGCCACTTCACCCACGGCATAGAGGCCGTTGACGATGCGGTCGGTGCCGTCTTCATTCTGCGCGATGGCCTGACCGTGCACGTTGGTGGCGATACCGCCCATCATGTAGTGACAGGTCGGCACGACCGGGATCGGCGCGTTGGTCGGATCGACGTGCGCGAAGGTCTTGGACAGCTCGGAGATACCCGGCAGGCGCTTGTTGAGCACTTCCTCACCGAGGTGATCCAGCTTCAGGAAGACGTGATCGCCATTCTCGCCACAACCACGACCTTCGAGGATCTCCATGACCATGGAGCGCGCGACGACGTCACGGCCCGCGAGGTCCTTGGCATTCGGCGCGTAACGCTCCATGAAGCGCTCGCCGTCCTTGTTGACCAGGTAGCCACCTTCACCACGGCAGCCTTCCGTGACCAGCACGCCCGCACCGTGGATACCGGTCGGGTGGAACTGCCACATTTCCATGTCCTGGACCGGCAGGCCGGCACGCAGTGCCATGCCGATACCGTCACCGGTGTTGATCAGGGCATTGGTGGTGGAGGCATAGATACGGCCCGCACCACCGGTGGCCAGAACGGTGGCCTTGGACTTGACGACGACGGTCTCGCCAGTCTCGATGCACAGGGCAATCACACCGACGATGTCGCCGTTGGCATTCTTGACCAGGTCGATGGCGTACCACTCGTCGAGGAAGACGGTGCCGTTTTTCAGGTTGGCCTGATACAGCGTGTGCAGCAGCGCGTGGCCAGTACGGTCAGCCGCGGCGCACGTACGTGCTGCCTGGCCACCCTTGCCGAAGTCCTTGGACTGGCCACCGAACGGACGCTGATAGATGCGGCCATTGTCGAAGCGAGAGAACGGCAGACCCATGTGCTCCAGCTCGAAGACCGCCTTCGGGCCTTCGGTACACATGTATTCAGCCGCGTCCTGGTCAGCGATGTAATCGCCGCCCTTGACGGTGTCATACATGTGCCAGCGCCAATCGTCGTTCGGATCAGCAGAGGCGATGGCACAGGTGATACCGCCCTGGGCAGAGACAGTGTGCGAGCGGGTCGGGAAGACCTTGGACAGCACGGCAGTCTTCTTGCCGGACTGGGACAGTTCGAGACCGGCACGCAGGCCAGCGCCGCCGCCGCCGATGATGATCGCGTCGAATGTCAGGCTACGCATGGTGGACATGTATCAGGCTCCCCACAGGACTTGAACGCCCCAGACCAAGAAGATGAACAACGCAAGGATGACGAAGACCTGGAAACCGAAGCGCAGCGCGGTCGGCTTCATGTAATCGGTCGCCACAGTCCACAGACCGATCCAGGCGTGTGCGGCAATCGCGATGAATGCCATCAGAGAGAAGATGCGCATTGCCGTGTTCTCGAACAGACCACTCCAGGTGGCGTAATCGAGGTTCGGGTGCAGCAGGAGATAGCCGACCATGAACACGGAATAGGCTGCCAGAACCACGGCAGACACACGCTGCAGCACCCAGTCAGACAGACCACTGCGACTGAAATTGGTGATGTTGTTTACCATACCCAGACTCCCGCCAGGACCACGAGAACGGCACTGATCACGACAGTGACCTGCGCCTTGCGATTCGCACTTTCAAGTTCGACACCAATGTCCATGTCCATCAGCAGGTGCTTGATACCTGCCACGAAATGGAAACCGAGGGCAGACAGCAGGCCCCAGGCCACGATCTTGGCAAGGAAATTGGTTGCCAGGGTGTCACGCACTGCCTCGAACCCTTCCGGGGAGGACAGCGAGGCATCGAGTGCCCACAACGCGAACACCAGGCCCACGAACAGAATCACGCCGGTAATACGGTGAGTGATTGAAGTAAGGGCAGGGAGAGGGAATTTGATCGTCGTCAGATCGAGATTTACGGGTCGTTTGCTATTCACGGCTCTTACACACTCTCTTGGCCCAACACGGACGCAAGCCCGCAGGGGCGGTGGTTTGAGGAAGGGTCTCGGGCGCAGGCCATCCACGGTACCGAGCCGAATTTCCCGCCAGTCGCGCGACGGAGGATTATAGGGGTTGGCCATTGGCATGACAAATGACACGACGTCGCATAGCCGCAACCACGAATTGCACAAAATGCGGCGATCAGGACGCAACCTGAAGGGCATGGAACGACAAACGTCGGGAAACTGACGCACAGCGCAGCATCGCACGTCTCTACGCCGAGTGGCGAATTGACAATCTTTGGCGGGCTTCTATAGTGGGCGGGATTGATGCAAGCCCGGCATGGCAAGCAAGTCAAAGAGTTACGCGAATAATGAGGAGGTCGGCATGACTGACAAGAAAGCGACACTGACGGTAGACGGTATCGACAAGACCATCGAATTTCCGGTCTATTCCGGCACGCTCGGCCAGGACGTCATCGATGTCCGCGGCCTGACCGCCGAAGGCATGTTCACCTACGACCCGGGCTTCGTCTCCACCGCCGCCTGCGAATCTTCCATCACCTTCATCGATGGCCAGAAAGGCGTCCTGCTGCATCGCGGCTACCCCATCGACCAGCTGGCCAAGAGCTCCAACTATATAGAGCTGTGCTACCTGCTGCTGTTCGGAGAGCTGCCGAACAAGGAAGAGTACGACAAGTTCGCGCAACTGATCGGCAACCACACCATGGTGCACGAGCAGATCGTCAACTTCTTCAAGGGCTTCCGTCGTGATGCCCACCCGATGGCGATCCTGTGTGGCGTCGTCGGTGGCCTGGCCGCCTTCTACCACGACAATCTGAACATCAACAACGAGAAGGAACGCTACGTCAGTGCGGTGCGCCTGATCGCCAAGATGCCGACCCTTGCGGCCATGTGCCACAAGTACAACATCGGCCAGCCGTTCATGTACCCGCGCAATGACCTCTCCTACGGCGAGAACTTCCTGTACATGATGTTCGGCAATCCGTGTGAGGAGTACAAGATCAACCCGGTGTTCGCCAAGGCGATGGACACCATCTTCATGCTCCACGCCGACCACGAGCAGAATGCCTCGACCTCCACCGTGCGTCTGGCAGGCTCCACCGGTGCCAATCCGTTCGCCTGCATCAGCGCCGGCATCGCGGCACTCTGGGGCCCGGCACACGGCGGCGCCAACGAGGCCGTGCTCAACATGCTCGATGAGATCGGTGAGGATTCCGAGGAGAACATCCAGCGCTTCATCGACAAGGCCAAGGACAAGGATGACCCGTTCAAGCTGATGGGCTTCGGTCACCGCGTCTATCGCAACTTCGATCCGCGCGCCAAGGTCATGAAGGAGACCTGTGACGAGGTGCTGGAGCAGCTGGGCATGGCCGATGATCCGCAGCTCAAGATCGCCAAGCGTCTGGAGCAGATCGCACTGGAAGACGAGTACTTCATCGAGCGCAAGCTGTACCCGAATGTCGACTTCTACTCCGGCATCATCCTCAAGGCGATCGGCATCCCGACCAACATGTTCACGGTCATCTTCGCCATGTCACGCACCATCGGCTGGATCTCCCACTGGAACGAGATGATCGCCGGCGGCCATCGTATCGGCCGCCCGCGCCAGCTCTACACCGGCCACCCGCAGCGCGACTACCCGGCCAAGTAAGCCACGTCGCACCCCGGCAGCCGACCGAAACCGCCTCTCAGGAGGCGGTTTTTTCGTTTCTGACGCCCCTGCCCTGCTCGCCTGCCTCACGCCCCTGTCACCCCTCCTGCACAAGCCATCAGTCATATACAGTCCCTCGCCCCACGCCAGACGTGCTAGCGTAATGTCACGCGGTACCGACACCGCCGTCATGCCCAGCAAGTCCGCCTTTCGCTGATAGATGGCCAGGAGCCCTTCGCATGTCAGAGACACACGCAACGCCACGCATTGCCGCCTTCATCGGACTCGGCGTCATGGGTCACCCCATGGCCGGCCACCTGACACGCGCAGGATGGGAAGTGCGCGTCTACAACCGGACCCGCTCGCGCGCCGAACAGTGGTGCGAGGAGTACGGCGGCACCCATCACGCCACGCCGCGAGAAGCCGCGGAAGGCGCCGAGATCGTGCTGATGTGCGTCGGCAATGATGATGACGTGCGCAGCGTCACCTACGGCGCCGATGGCGTACTGGCCGGTCTGTCGGAGGGGGGACTGCTGGTGGATCACACCACGGCCAGCGCTGATCTGGCGCGAGAGCTTTACGTGGCGGCGCGCGAGCATTCGGTCGGCTTCGTGGACGCCCCCGTGTCTGGCGGCCAGCAGGGGGCCATCAATGGCGCGCTGACCATCATGTGCGGCGGTGACCCGCAAGATTACGATCGCGCAGCACCGGTACTGGCGCATTACGGGCGCATGGTGAAGCGTATCGGGGAGACCGGCGCCGGCCAGACCACCAAGATGGTCAACCAGATCTGCATCGCCGGACTGGTTCAGGCGCTCTCCGAGGGACTGCACTTCGCCGAGCAGGCGGGACTGGATCGCGAGGCGGTGATCGAGGTGATCTCCAAGGGCGCAGCGGGCTCGTGGCAGATGGAGAACCGACACGCCACCATGATCCGCGATGAGTACGAGCACGGCTTCGCCGTCGACTGGATGCGCAAGGACCTCGACATCTGTCTGGCGGAGGCACGCCGCATCAAGGCAAGCCTGCCGGTGACGGCGCTGGTCGATCAGTTCTATGCCGACGTCCAGAGCATGGGGGGCGGCCGCTGGGACACCTCCTCGCTGCTCAAGCGCCTGGCCAGATGAGGCGAGCCCTCCCCTCTCGAAGCGGCCTCGCCCGCGTCATCGCGCAGCGAATCAGGCACTGAACGAATGACGTCCTGCTAGCCGTGCAAGCCGCCCGATGAAAAGCGCCGATTCCAGCGTCAGCGAGACGTTGGAATCGGCGCTTTCCTGATGCCGCATTGCAACAACCCTGTCACCGTCACGCTGCGCTGCCTTTTTCCACACTATCTGTGGATAACCTCGTTGATAACCCTTAGACAAGCGCTTCCAACCTGCATGACAGCGGGCTTACCAACAGATTGCACAATTTTTAACCAGCTTATAAGCCATTGATATAAAAGAAAATTTTGGCATGCAGGAGCAAGCGCAGACCGGATGGCCGCACTTCGAGAGGGAGTATGAGGAAAGTTCACGTCCTGGCCGCGCAGTGGACAACACAACAGCGATGTCAAGGGCGACTTGGGGATAACATGCGTTTCGGGCGACACACCGGCTGTGCATAAGCCGAAATCAGAGACAAAAAAAACACACCCCGCAAGGTGTGCTTTTTGTTGACTTCCCGAGGCCATCACAGGCGACTCGAGATGTCAGAAGAGTGGCGTCCCATAGGGGGTTCGAACCCCTGTTACCGCCGTGAAAGGGCGGTGTCCTGGACCACTAGACGAATGGGACGCAGTCGCTTGAGAAACTTGGTGGAGCCTAGCGGGATCGAACCGCTGACCTCAACACTGCCAGTGTTGCGCTCTCCCAGCTGAGCTAAGGCCCCGTCTCTCAAGAACGAGGCGTATATTACTGACCCGCCTCGTAGTCGTCAACTTCTTTTTCACACAATTTCATCGCGCGCCTCATCAGGGCCACCAGGGCAGTCCGACAGCGCCTTGAGAAGGCTCAGCGCCCTGCTGCAGCGCATGCCCCCATGACACACGTTCGCCATGGGGGCCCTTCAGGCATCACTGACACCCTTACAGCTCGCGATATTCCTTCTCGAAGCGCTTGGCAGCCTTCTTGGAGACGCCGCCCAGCACTGCCACGGCATGACGCAGACGTGCACGGGTCATGTCGGAACCGAGAATGACCATCGCATCCATCACCGAGGTGGAGGTCGCCGAGCCAGTCACCGCCACGAACACCGGCGCCAGGAAGTCCTTCATCTTGAGTTCGAAGTGCTCGGACAGCAGCTTCACTTCCGCCAGCAGGTGCTCCTTGTCCCAGGTGCTCACGGCCTCGAGCTTCCAGGTCAGGAACTGCATCTGACGCACCAGATCTTCGCCCTGAAGCTTGGCCTTGGCAAAGTCGTCCGGCGTGATGGCCGGCAGTCCGGAGAAGAAGTGCCCCGCAAGAGGAATCGCCTCGGACAGCGTCTCGATGCGCGGCTTCACTTCCGGCAGGATCTGCTTGACGTAGGACTCGTTGAAGGCCCACTGACGCAGCTCGCTCAGCAGCTCGTCCTCGGACAGGTCACGGATGTAGAGACCGTTCAGCCAGCTGAGCTTCTCGACATCGAACACCGGGCCGCCAAGGGAGACGCGCTGGATGTCGAAGTGCTCCTGCATCTCGCTCAGCGTGAACTTCTCGCGCTCGTCCGGCATGGACCAGCCGAGACGCCCGAGATAGTTGATCACGGCCGCCGGCAGATAGCCCATGCGGCGGTAATACAGGATGGACGTCGGGTTCTTGCGCTTGGACAGCTTGGTCTTGTCCGGGTTGCGCAGCAGCGGCATGTGGCAAAGCTCCGGCATCTGCCAGCCGAAGTACTCATACAGCAGCTGATGCTTGGGTGCCGAGTTGATCCACTCCTCACCGCGCATCACGTGGGTGATCTCCATCAGGTGATCATCCACCACGTTGGCCAGATGGTAGGTCGGCATGCCATCGGACTTGAGCAGGATCTGCGCATCGACCTGGGCCCAGTCGACCTCGATCTCGCCGCGCAGCATGTCCTTGACCACACAGGTACCGCTTTCCGGTACGTTCATGCGGATGACGAAGGGCGCACCCGCCGCTTCACGACGTGCCACTTCCTCGGCCGGCAGGGCGAGATCGGACGGCTTGAGCGCCATGTGCAGACCTTCGGCCTTGCGGGAGTCGCGCAGCTCATCCAGCTCCTCGCTGGTGCGGAAGCACTTGAAGGCGTGGCCGGCATCGATCAGTTGCTGGCAATGCGCGGCATAGATGTCGCCACGCTCGCTCTGGCGATACGGACCATGGGGGCCGCCGACATCCGGACCTTCCGACCATTCGATGCCCAGCCAGCGCAGCGAGTCGAGAATCATCTGCTCGGACTCACCGGTGGAGCGGGTCTGATCGGTATCCTCGATACGCAGAATGAACTCGCCACCGTGCTGACGAGCGAAGCACTGGTTGAACAGGGCGATATAGGCAGTGCCGACGTGGGGATCACCAGTCGGCGACGGTGCGATACGCGTACGAACGGTCATGTGGAGTCCAGTATTTCAGGGGGAGTGTCAAGAAGGGTGTCGAAAAGCGTCTCGAGATGACGGCCGGGCGCGAGGCGCGACAAGATCTCGAACCAGCCTGGCAAGTGGTGCCCGGCCAACACGCTTCAATTCGGCAGCCTGTACTGGGGGCATATTATACGCAAGGTGAAGATGTGCGACAGTGCGTCACCGTGTGCCAACGCCTTCACGGCGGTAAGCTGACGCCCGATGATCGTCCGTCGTGACGCCCGGCGCCCGCGCCTTCTCACCATCCCCTCTGCCACCACCGGCAGGAGCCAGCATGTCCCGAACCACCGCCTCGTCTGATGTTGCCTCCCCCCTTGACGCCGACGCCTCGTCGCCTGAGTTCGTGCCACGCCGCTGGCTGGAGACCCTGGCCCGAGCTGGCGGCCACTGGCCGAACATCGCCATCGGCTGCGCCCTGCTCTCGACCCTGGTGCTGCTGGCACAGGCGTGGAGCATCGCGCGCCTCGCCCAGGGCGTGGCGATCGAGCGCGAGTCGCTCATCACACTGTGGCCGGCCATCGCGGTACTCGCGGCCAGCCTCTCGCTGCGAGGCGCGCTTGGCGGGCTGCGCAGCTACGCTGGCACCCGTGCCAGTCAGCAGATCCGTCGCCGCCTGCGAGTGCGTCTATTGCAGCGCTTCGCCGAACTCGGCCCGCTGTGGGTGCATCGCCAGCACCGCGCCAGTCTCGCCAACCGTGTCTGGGACCAGGTCGAGTCGCTGCATGGCTATTACGCCGATTTTCGCCCCCAGACTCGCCTGGCCGGGCTCATCCCGTTGCTGCTGCTGGCAGTCGTCTTTCCGCTCAACTGGGCGGCGGGCCTGATTCTGGCGATCACCGCCCCGCTGGTGCCCATCTTCATGATTCTGGTCGGGATCGCGGCGCGCAAGCGCTCCCGCGAGCAATTCCAGGAGATGGACCGCATGGGGCGCCACTTCATGGACCTGCTCACCGGCCTGAAGACGCTCAAGCTGTTCGGCAGCGCCAGACGCGGCGCCCAGGTCGAGGCCGTCAGTCACGCCTTTCGCAAGCGCACCATGCGCGTGCTGCGCCTCGCCTTCCTGTCCTCCACAGTGCTGGAATTCTTTACCGCCGTGTCCATCGCGCTGCTGGCGGTCTATCTCGGCATTCACTTCCTCGGTCATCTGCAGTTCGGCACCTGGGACGAGGCACCGCTGACGCTGCAGACCGCCCTGTTCATTCTGGTGCTGGCGCCCGAGTTCTATCAGCCGCTGCGCGAGCTGGGCGTGCATTATCACGCCAAGGCCGAGGCCGAAGCGGCCGCGCTCGACCTGGCGCCGATCGTCGGTGCCACCCCCTTCTCCCGTCAGCAGACGCCTGACGACGTGAACACCACGCCGCCTCGCAGCGCGACCCGCCCCATCACCTTCAGCGCCCTGAGATTGCAGGACGTGAGCGTGCGCCATGCCGGCCAGCTCCCGGACACGCCCCCCGCGCTGGGCCCGCTGTCACTGCAGATCGCCGCCGGTGAACGAATCGCCATCACCGGCTCTTCCGGGGCGGGCAAGTCGACATTGCTCAACCTGCTGCTGGGCTTCGTCGAGGTCGCCGACGGCATGCTGTCTCTGAATGGACATCCCTTGACCCAGGGTCTCCCGACCGGCACGGCCACCTGGGTGGGCCAGGAAACGGTGGTCCTGTCCGGCACGCTGGCCGACAACCTGCGACTGGCAAAGCCTCAGGCCAGCGACGACGAACTCGAGGCCGCGCTGGCCAAGGCCGACCTGTCCACATGGCACGCCAGCCTGCCCCGCGGACTCGCGACACCGCTTGGCGAGGGCGGTCAGCCACTGTCCGGTGGGCAGGCACGCCGCCTGTCGCTGGCGCGCGCCTTCCTGCATGATGCGCCGCTGGTGCTGCTGGACGAACCCACCGCCAGTCTGGATGCCGAGAGCGAGGCGCGCGTGATCCGGGCACTGCAACGCCTCGGCGAAGGCCGCACTCTGCTGCTGCTCACGCATCGTCCCGAACTGCTGCCACTCTGCCAGCGGCTGATCCGTCTCGAAGGCGGCCGCCTGGTGGAAGATCGACACCTGCAGGCCTCCAGCCCGCGAGGTGATGCATGACACCCCCTGACGTCCCCCCGACCGCCCGGCCACCATCGCTTGGCGAACTGAGTCCCTATCTGGCGTTGATGCGTGAGCACCGGTGCTGGCTGGGTGTCGGCGCCCTGCTGGCGCTGATCACCCTGCTGGCAGCCACCGGGCTGCTGGCGCTGTCGGGATGGTTTCTTTCCGCGACTGCCGTAGCCGGCGTGAGCGTCGCGGCCACCCAGGCCTTCAACTTCTTCACTCCCGCAGCTGGCGTGCGCGGACTGGCACTGGCGCGCACCGCCGGACGCTATGGCGAGCGCGTCACCACCCACGAAGGCACGCTGCGCCTGCTGGCCAGCCTGCGTCGTCGTCTGTTCGACGCCATCGAACCCCTCTCCCCCGCCGCTCTGCAGCGCGCCGGGCAGGGCGAGCTGATGACGCGTCTGGGCGCGGATGTCGATGCTCTCGACAGCCTCTATGTGCGCGTGCTGATTCCGTCACTGGTGGCGGTGTGTGCCATCCTCGCCGCCGGTACGCTGATCGGCGTCTTCGCGCCGACATTGGCGCTGATCACCGTGCTGGGGCTGGCGCTGACCGGGGGGCTGGTGCCGTGGCTGGCATGGCATCTTGGCAGCCGCGATGCCATGCGCCATCAGGCCTCCGCCAGTCACCTGCGTGCCCGTCTGCTGGAGCGACTGCAGGGCCTGGGCGAGCTGGTCATCTACGAACGCTGGCAGGCAGAACTTGCCAGCCTGGCGGAGCAACAGGCCGAGCGTGATCGCATCGAGCGCTCCCAGGCGCGTCGTCAGGCGCTAGCCACCTGGCTGAGCCATACGCTGCTGGGGCTGACGCTGGCAGGGGTCGCCCTGCTCGGCGTCATGCAGATGGCGCCTCAGACGCAGACGGCTGTCGGTGACGTGACCGCCCATGCCGGCGAGCTGCTCGACGGCCGCCTGCTGGCGCTGTTTCTGCTGGCGATCCTCGGTGCCTTCGAAGCCCTCGCCCCCCTGCCGCTGGCCTGGCAGGGGCTGGGCCGCTGCCTGTCGGCGGCCGCGCGTCTCAACCAGGTACAGGCCGACACCCCGGCGCCACAGTTTCCGGAGGACTCCGCCGCCGCCACGCCTGTCGGGCATGAACTGGTGATCCATGACCTGAGTGTCGCGCATGGCGACACTCAGGTGCTCGAGCAGCTGTCGCTGAGCCTGGCAGCGGGCGAGCATCTGGCCTTGCTTGGCCCCTCCGGCAGCGGCAAGAGCACCCTGCTGGAAGTGCTCAGCCGCTTCCATGCCCCGAATTCCGGCAGCATTCATCTGGGCGGTGTGGCGCTTGAGTCGCTCGACGAGGCCACACTGCGCGCAAGCTTCGCCGTCTGTCCGCAGGACACGCATCTGTTCTGCGCAAGCTACGCTGACAATCTGCGCCTGGCCGCGCCTGAGGCCAGTGATGAGACACTCATCCACATGCTGGAAAGCCTGGGGCTTGGCGAGTGGCTGGCCCGACAGCCGCAGGGGTTGGCCGGTTTCCCGGACGAGGGGGGCCGTTCGCTGTCCGGAGGCCAGCTGCGTCGCTTCGGCGTGGCACGGGCGCTGCTCTCGCCCGCCCCGATCGTGCTGCTCGACGAGCCCTGTGAAGGTCTGGATCGCGAGAGTGCCGAGCGGGTGATCAGCGCGATTCTCACGGCCTGCCGGGGACGCAGCCTGATCATGATCACCCATCAGCCGCTGGGGCTTGAGCGCTTTGCGCGTCTGGCACTGCTGGAAGAAGGGAGACTCAAGGAAGATGCCACGCCGACCACACTGCAGGCCGACTCGCGGCTGGCACGCCTGATGGCGCGCACCACGAATCAGGCCTGACATGAACGCTATCGCGGGAGGGACGATGACGGAATCCACACTCAAGGATCAACCACTGGCCGCTGACACCTTTGCACGCCTCCCACAGGGCTTCACCGCTCTGGTGACGGGTGCCGGGGGCGGTATCGGACGCGCGATGCTCGAAGAGCTGCTCGCCCACGAACGCTGCGGCCGGGTGCTGGCGGTCAGCCGTGACGTCTCGCGTCTGCCGGCACATCCCGCACTTGCCTCACTGCAGGCTGACCTGACCACCGACGAGGGCATGGCGCGGCTGGCAGACTGGCTCCGCGAGCAACTGGATGACACGGGGCAGGAGGAGAACAAGGAGAAGGAGAAGCACGAGGAGAACGAGCCCAGGCCAGGCCAGCCACCGGCACTGATCCTCAACACCATGGGGCTGCTGCATGAGGAAGCCTTTGAGCAGCACGCGGCACTGTGGCCCGAGAAACGTCTCGAGGATCTCGACATGGCCGCGCTGACGCGCCTGCATCAGGTCAATGCCTTCGTTCCCGCCCTGTTGCTGGGGATGCTCGCGCCACGCCTGCGCCGGCGCACGCCGCTGATCTTCGCCTCGCTCTCGGCGCGGGTCGGCTCGATCAGCGACAACCGCAGTGGCGGCTGGTATGCCTACCGTGCCAGCAAGGCCAGTCACAACATGCTGCTGAAGACCGCCGCCATCGAGATCGCGCGCCGCAATCCCGAGGCTGTGTTGGTCGCGCTGCATCCGGGCACCACCGATACCGGGCTTTCGGCCCCCTTTCAGGCGCGGGTCCCCGAGCACAAGCTGTTCACGCCAGGCTACGTGGCGCGTCGCCTGCTGCGGGTGGCGGGTGAGCTGTCGCCAGAGGACAGCGGCGGCTTCCGTGACTGGGCCGGCGAGCCGATCGACTGGTGACGGAAGCAGCGAGGGCGATCAGAGCTGCAGGTGCTCCTGAAACCATTCGGTGATGAAGTCCAGATAGGCACGCGTCTTGTCGGGCAGGTACTTGCGCGAGCGAAACAGCACCACCATCGAGCCATGCTCGTTCCAGTAGGGCTGCAACAATGGCACCAGTTCACCGCTTTCCACTGCTGCGCGGGCCGAGAAGGTCGGCAGATAGGCGAGACCGAAACCGGCCTTGGCCGCCTCCACCACGCCGAGCAGATTGTTGATCACCAGCCGCGACTCCGGCTCCACATCGAAGGGCTGCCCGTTGAGCGTGAAGCGCCAGTGGGCACCCAGATCGTAATTGCCGTAGAAGATGGTATCGAAGGCGCGGATGTCCTGCGGCTGCACCGGCGGGGCATTGACGCGCGCCAGATAATCCGGTGCCGCATACAGGCCATAGACCACCTTGCACAGAGGCCGCGAGACCATCGAGGAATCCGGCAACGGCCCCATGCGAATCGCCAGATCCACCGACTCATCGATGGGCTCGAAGCGCTGATCCTCCAGCAGGATCTCGACGCTGACATCCGGATAACGGCGCATGAAGGCGGTGGTCGGGGCGGCCAGATACATGAAGCCGAACGACACCTGCGCCGAGACCTTGAGCTGGCCCATCGGCTGGGAGGTGACGGACTGCACCCGCGCCTCGGCGGATTCCAGCTCCTCGCGGATGCGCAGCCCGTGCTCGTAATAGATGCGCCCCGCCTCGGTGAGGTGCAGCTTGCGGGTCGAGCGATTGATCAGACTCACCCCCAGCTGCTCCTCCAGTGCCGCCACGCGCTTGGACGCCAGCGACTTGGAAATTCCCAGGCGTCTCGCGGCGGCCGTGAAGCTCGCCGCTCGCACCACCTCGACGAAGACCCGCAGGGCATCAAGCGTCGCCATTCCATACTCCAGAGTTGATTCAGCTCCAGACGCCCATTGACGAGCGTCCTGCGTGACCACGCGAACATGTTTCCATATTGGAAACCCTAGTTTTCGATTGTACGCGCTTATTCTCCAAAGCGCGTCGCCCTATACTGGGCACCTCGAACATGCGGGAGCAGACGCGTCGCGGCATCGACCCTCTGCTTCCGGACTAGACCGTGAAGCGTCTGGCCTGCGTGGCGCAGTCAGGCGATTCAGGTTCGCGCTCAGGTAGTTGCACTGCTCATCCCACCGGGTCCCGGTGACTGGTCTGCATGGCGACACCCGCACGCGCGGTTTCGCCGTCGGCCCATCCCGGGCCTCGGTGGCGATCTTCAGTGTAGTAATGCAAGCTATTTGCGCGCCTGGCCGTCTCACGACGCCAGGCGCTTTTTTTTGCCTTTGATCAGCGACTTACAACCACTTCTTCCACTTGAAGAACAGGTAGGTCGAGAGAGCCGATGCCCCCATCAGGCACAGCGCGAAGGGATAGCCCCAGTCCTTGTCCAGCTCCGGCATCCAGTGGAAGTTCATGCCGTAGATGCTGGCGATCAGGGTCGGTGGCATGAACACCACTGCCGCGACCGAGAAGATCTTGATGATGCGGCTCTGGTCGAGGTTGGTGAAACCGATCGAGGCATCCAGCAGGAAGTTGACCTTCTCGAAGATGAAGGTGGTGTGCGGATTGAGCGAATCCACATCGCGCAGCATGTCGCGAATTTCCTGACGCCGAGCCTTGTGATGCGGCTCGGCGGGCAGATGGCGCGTCAGCTGACGCAACAGCCGCTGACTGTCCAGCAGGGCCTGGCGCACCTTGTCGTTGTAGCGCTCCTGCAGCAGGATGCCATGCAGGGTGTCCTCCAGCGATTCAGGATGCACCGCCTGCTTGCCCAGTACCTCCAGCGCGCGATAGATGTCCTCGATCTCATCGGCCAGGTAATCGACCTTCATCGCCAGCAATGCCAGCAGCACGTCCCAGCCATCCTGGGGACTCAGGCGCTGGCGACGCAGATGATTGCGGAACAGCCGCAACAGCCCGATCTCCTCGTGACGCATGCTGATCAGCTGCCGCCCATGCAGATGGAAGGCGACGTTGGCGGTCTGCGGTTCGCGCCCCCTGCGATGGGGAAACAGCGAGACGACATGGATGCCATCGCCGGCCAGATAGAATCGTGAGGACGACTCGATCTCCTCGAGCTCCTCGATCTTCGGCAGCTCCACGCTGAACTGCTCGCTCACCCAGCGCTGCTCGGCCTCATCGGGCTGGCAGAGGTCGATCCACAGCACATCGCCACGCACCAGTACCGGAGGTGCCAGCTCATCACTGGCCAGCCGCTCGGCATGCAGGGCGCTGGCCTGCTCATGGCTGTCGGCGAGCTGCGGCGCCTCGCCGTCGGACATGTCGGGCAGCACGATCTGCTCGCCACGCAGGCGCCCGTCTTCATGAAGGCGATAGAGGGTAATCATGCACGGTCCCGTGTGAATGACCTGAAGGAAGGGCCATTCTAGACGAGATACCGGGAGTGCGGGGCCTGACAGAGGCAGGAGAAAGGCGCGACAGACGCTGACAGCCGTGACACCGCCAAGAAAAAGGGCGACTCGAAGAGTCGCCCGAAGACCGTGACTAGCTTGATGAGGAGAAACCTGAACAGGGGCCTGACTCCGCTGTTCTGGCCATCGCGTTCCATGGCGGGAAGCGATGACCCAAGATTATGCCCTGACAGATCGTCCGTCAATACCAATGAGAATTATTTTCATTAACCATTGAGACAGCGTTTATCTCACCATCACGGCTGGCCTCCATCGATGAGCTGACGTATCATGCCGCCAGAATATCAAGGTCGTGACTGGCCTGATGAGACGCCCGCCTCGGACCTGACATCCACACTCTGGCGGGCACGAAGCACCGCTCGACTCGCAAGCCTTCCTCCCTGTCATTGGCAGAGGGAAAGCGAATGACTCGAGAAGCGCTTCCGGACGCCTCCCTCGTGCAAGCGAAGGGGGCGTCTTTTTTTGCGCATGAAAAAAGCGGCTCACCCGTGAGGGGAGCCGCTGGCAAGGACCGTAAAACGTCTGATGAGAAGCCTCCCGGAAAGGGGCCTGACTCCACTGACCGGGGCACCGCTGCCCATGGCGGGGAAGCGATGGCCCCAGATTAGGTCGCGAGCACGCGTCCGTCAACACTAATGAGAAATATTTTCATTAAGATTGAATGACGGCGCGCTTCACCCCTCTCGCAGGTCATGCATCATCCGTTCTGCGGCTTCAGCCCTGCTTGTGCCATTCAAACTTCTTGAACGGCTCGTCGATCGGCGTCTCGGCCAGGTGATTGGTGTAGTTGCTCATCACCTTCTGGGACAGGCCAAGAACCACTTCCAGCACGTTGCGCTTGGTGTAGCCGGCATCGAGGAAGGTCTGCACGGTGGCGTCATCGACGAAACCACGCTCACGCACCACGGCCAGCGTGAAGGTGCGCAGGGCTTCCAGGCGCTCGGTCGGCAGCGGCGTCTCGTTGCGCAGCGCCTCGGTGATGGCGTCATCCACCTTCATCGCCTTGGCGATACCGGTGTGTGCCGGCACGCAATAGTGACAGTTGTGCTCGACATTGATGGTCTGCCACACCACGGTGGTCTCTTCATCATTGAAGCTGCTGTCGAGGAACAGCTGGTGCAGTACCTGATAGCCTTCCAGCAGGCCCGGCGCCTCTGCCATCACGGCGTGCAGACCCGGCACCATGCCGAAGGCCTTGACGGACTTGTCGAGCAGCGGCTTGCTGTCCTGCGGGGCGGTATCGGCAGTGTGCAGCGTGAAATCGGTCATGATGACTCCTTCAATATGATGGACGAGATGAGCGCAATGGCAGGGCTGGGGAGGCGTCGTGAACGTCGTCGCTACCCATGATGATGAGCAATTGCTCAAAAAAAGACCTGCTCATGCGCTTCACTACGTTGTCGTGGGACACACTAGCTGGATTTGAGCGGTCATTCAAGTTAAAATTGAGTACTCACTCAATACCTTGCTCCTCGGGATCAGCCTGCCCTCCACACTGTGTGGAGTCAGGCGACACTCGCGAGCCCCATCGTCAGGACAGCCATGCCACGCGCGACCTTGCACAACCGCCAGGACTCCCTCGACCGGGCGCTGAATCTCTTCTGGCAGAAGGGCTTTCATGCCACTTCGCTGAAGGACATCGAGCGCGCGCTCGACATGCGTCCCGGCAGCATCTACGCCACCTTCGGCAGCAAGGATGGCCTCTTCCAGGAAGCGCTGGAGTGCTACTCCGCGCGCAGCCTGCGCGAGATGGAAAGCCTGATGGCCAGCCACGACTCGCCCTTGACCGCCCTCGCCGCCTACATCCGCAAGCTCGGCGGACTGCGTGACAGCGAAGTCCCGTCACGCGCCTGCATGCTGGCCAAGAGCCTGCTGGAACTCGGTGAGCGCGAACAGGCCGCCCGCGACAAGGTCGAGACACTGCTCGCCGGCATGGAAGCCCGCTTCCGCCAGGCCTTCGCGGACGCCCGCGACGCCGGTGAACTCCTCGACCCCGAGCGCCCCGCGCACCAACCGGAACGTCTCGGTCGCCGCCTGCAGGCCGAAGTCATGGGCCTGCGCGCCTACGCCCAGCGTGAAGGCGAAAGCGACGCCGTCCGCCAGCTCGCCGAAGACATCGCCCAGGATATCGAGGCGCTGAAGGTCAACAACACGCATTGAGCCATGAGCGGAGCAATGGCTCGCGGCTCTCTCTGACTCGGCGCTTCGCCTCACATGCTGCTAGAATCACCGCCCGCTTGTCTCGACAGCGCCTGCACCTGATGCTCCGTCCCCTGCTCCCACACCAGCCGATATGACTGCCATGCCGATGACACCGATTGACCGCACCTTCTCCGTCGCGCCGATGATGGAATGGACGACCCGTGACTACCGCGCCTTCGCGCGCGTGTTGAGCCGTCGTACGCTGCTGTACACGGAGATGGTGACCACCGGGGCATTGCTGTTCAATCCGGACCGCGCGCGCTTCCTCGGTCACGACGAGACGGAGCACCCGCTGGCGTTGCAGCTGGGTGGCAGTGACCCGCAGGCGCTGGCCGAGTGTGCGGCGATCGCCGAGAGCTGGGGCTATGACGAGGTGAACCTGAATGTGGGCTGCCCGAGCGATCGCGTGCAGAACAACATGATCGGTGCCTGTCTGATGGGCCATCCGGAGCTGGTGGCCAAATGCGTGGCGGCGATGCAGGCGCAGGTGAAGATTCCGGTGACGGTGAAGTGCCGCATCGGGATCGATGATCAGGATGAGGACGCCGATCTCGAGCGCTTCATCAGCACCGTGGCCGATGCCGGCTGCGAGACCTTCAGCGTGCATGCACGCAAGGCGTGGCTGCAGGGCCTGTCGCCGAAGGAGAACCGCGATGTGCCGCCGCTGAACTACGGCCGCGTGCACCGCCTCAAGCAGGCGCACCCGTCCTTGCATATCGGCATCAACGGCGGCCTCAAGCAGATGGGTGAGCTGCACGAGCAGCTGGAGCATGTCGACAGCGTGATGGTCGGCCGTGAGGCGTACCACAACCCCTGGTTGCTGGCGACGGTGGACAGCGAGCTGTACGGCGAGGCCGAGAATCCGCACACCAGCCGCCACGATGCGCTGCGTGCCTTCCGCCCCTACATCGAGAAGCGTCTCGCCGAGGGCGTGCGCCTCAATCACATCAGCCGCCATCTGCTGGGGCTGTTCCAGGGACAGCCGGGCGGACGCCAGTTCCGCCGCCATGTATCCGAGAACGCCCACAAGCCGGGCGCGGGCATCGAGGTGATCGATGACGCCATGGCGCGCGTGCCGGAGCACCAGCCCGAGACACAGGTCGAACAGGCCTGATCCGGCAGCCTCTGCCCCTTTCCTCAGGAACGCAGCATTTCCAGAAGACCGTCCACTGACACCCGGCCCATGTGCCGGGTGTCGTCGTTCTGGCATTCCCATGTTCTCGATGTCCCCAACGAGCCGTCGAGCCATCGATCCAGCGACCGGCAGCCCCTATCGGGAAAGGCGCGATGACAGAACATTCACAGATGCCGAAACATGCAACCCTGCGTCGCTATATAAGCTGATAACTCCTTTAATACCAATGACATGCATGACTTTCGTTTGATTGTCTGACAAGGGCGTCTCGCGCAGAATGACTGACCATGCGGACAACAACAGGTCACGTCATCGTCACGTCGTGCTGACGTGTTGACGGCCATACAACGGCTCCGTCACCGGCTTCCCCCACAGACCTGTGGACCGGTCCATGCAGTCCCCCATCACGGACTGCGCTGCTCATGCTGACACATCCTTCGAGGTTCCATGTCCACATCCTCCCCCTCCGGAGCCAACAGCCGTGAGCTGTTCGGGCACCCGGCCGGACTCTATCTGCTGTTCTCCACGGAACTGTGGGAACGCTTCTCCTACTACGCCATGCGCGCCCTGCTGGTGCTCTATCTCACCGATGCCGTCACCAGCGGCGGGCTGGGCTGGAATCAGGGCGATGCCCTGCAGCTGTATGGCATCTTCACGGGGCTGGTATACATCACGCCGATGTTCGGCGGCGCACTGGCGGACAACTGGCTGGGCGCACGCCGCGCGATTCTGATCGGGGGTCTGATCATGGCGGCCGGCCAGTTCGTGCTGGCCGTGCCACCGGACATGAGTGGTCTGGATGCCGAGATGCTGCTGTACGTCGGTCTCGGCCTGCTGATCGTCGGCAACGGCCTGTTCAAGCCCAACATCTCGACGATGGTCGGCGATCTCTATCCACAGGGCGATCACCGTCGTGATGGCGCCTTCACCATCTTCTACATGGGCATCAACCTCGGTGCGCTGCTGTCGGGTATCGTCGCGGGCTCCATGGCCGAAGGCTATGGCTGGAACGCCGGCTTCCTGGTGGCGGGTATCGGCATGCTGCTGGCGGTCGCCATCCAGCTGATCTTCGCGCCTCGCCATCTGGGCGAGCTCGGTGTGGAGCCCAGCGCCAGACGCGAGGCACGCCTGAGCAAGAGGAGCACCACCAGGACACCGCTGAGCCGCGAGGAGCGCGATCGCATCAAGGTCATCCTGGTGCTGGGTCTGTTCACCATCCTGTTCTGGGCCGGTTTCGAGCAGGGCGGCGGCCTGATGGCACTGTACGCGCAGGACTACACCGACCGCATGCTGATGGGCTTTGAAGTCCCGGCGGCCTGGTTCCAGTCGCTCAACCCGCTGTTCATCATCCTGCTCTCGCCACTGCTGGCGGGACTGTGGACACGCATGAATGATCGCGAGCCCAGCTCGCCGGTCAAGTTCGCCTTCGGCCTGATCGCCCTCGGCATCGGCTTCGTGTGCATGATCGGCGCGGTGCTGGAACAGAAAGCCGCGGGCAGCGCCTCGATGATGTGGCTGGTCGGTGCCTTCTTCTTCCACACCCTGGGCGAGCTGTGCCTGTCGCCGGTGGGCCTGTCGATGGTCACCAAGCTGTCGCCGGTTCGCATGGGCGCGCTGATGATGGGCGCCTGGTTCGCCTTCGTGGCACTGGCCAACTACCTGGCCGGGATGATCGGCTCGCTGGTCGGCGAAGCCGGCGCCATGAGCGTGTTCGGTGGCATCGCCATCACGGGCGTGCTCGGCGGCCTGCTGTTGCTGGTGTTCGCCGGCAAGCTGGTCGACTGGATGCACGGCGCGGAATCGCGTCATGACGGCCCGCTCGAGACCCAGACCAGCCACGGCTGATCTCGCAGTCGTCGTCATCTTCACTGCCGACGACGACACGACAGGCTGCTGCAACAACGCAAACGCCCCGCTCATTGAGCGGGGCGTTTGCGTTGTCACTACCAGCAACAGGGCCATAAAGTGGCCTGAAGTGAAACAAACCGCCTAGATGGAGTCCGGCACGAACAGCTGCTGGAAGTTGTCGACGGCGCTCTCGGCATCATCGATCGCATGGAAGCGCGCCACGTGATAGAGCGCCTCGCCCTCGTTGGCCAGCGGCAGATTGGCCATGCCGATGATGATGCCATCCGCCGGCGACAGCACCTCGCTTTCGCTGTTGCCGAAGGGGTCGGCGACGATGCCCAGCACCTGATGCTTCTCGACGCGGTCTCCCAGGCCCACGCGGCTCTGGACGATGCCATCGATGGAGGCGCGCGCCCAGCTGGAGCCGTTGGACATCTCCACCGCGCGGGAGCTGGGCTTGCGGTCGCGGTCCTTGGCCAGCATACCGATGGAGCGCATCACGCGCTTCACGCCGCTGACCCCCGGACGAATCGCCCACTCATCGAAGCGCAGCGCCTCGCCGGCCTCATAGGTGATGACCGGCACGCCACGGCCACTGGCATAGGCGCGCAGGCTGCCTTCACGCAGCTCGGCGTTCAGCAGTACCGGTGCACCGAAGGCATCCGCCATCTGGCGCGTGGCGTCGCTGCCGCTCATGGTGGCGCGAATCTGCGGCAGGTTGGTGCGGTGGATCGCGCCGGTGTGCAGGTCGATGATGTGGGTGGCCTGGTCGGCGATCTGCTCACGGAACAGCGCCGCCACCCGCGAGCCCAGCGAACCGCTCTCGCTGCCCGGGAAGCAGCGGTTGAGGTCCCGGCGGTCCGGCAGGTAGCGCGTGTGCTGCACGAAGCCGAAGACGTTGACGATGGGCACCGCGATCAAGGTGCCACGCAGACGCGCGAGGCTGGAACTCTTGAGCAGGCGACGCACGATCTCGACACCGTTGATCTCGTCGCCATGGATGGCACCGCACACCAGCAGCACCGGGCCGGGCTGACGGCCATGCACCACCTCGACGGGGATGTGCAACGGCGCGTGGGTGTAGAGCTTGGCGACAGGCACATCGACCTGGGCCCGCGTTCCCGGCGCGATGCGGGTACCGCTGATTTCAAATGGAGCGCGTGACATCGCCACCTCAGAGATTGTTCGACCAACGAGCGACAGGCGTCGTGACAGCTCCTGCCAGATCAGGCTGCTCGCCCAGTGTCTCGAAAGAAAACACTGTGCGACATGCGCCTTTTAGCGCATTGGTGCGTCAAGGGAAAGACTTCATTGCAGCGTGTCGGGATGAAGACCGGACGGAATTGTTCAACAATGGCATGACGCCGACGGCGTGACGACACCTGACCACGACATGGCGAGCACGATATGACGGGAGCGACATGGCGAGAATGACACGCCTCGGCCTCGTCCTGACTGCCACTGACAAGAGCTGCCCGTGACCGATCTTCTCGACTCTCTGCTGACCCTGCCCGATTACTCCGCCCTGGCCTGGAGCGTGATCGTCTTCTCGACCTACCTGACCGGCATCTCCAAGGGCGGCTTCGCCGGCGGGTTCGGCTCGCTTTCCGTGCCGCTGATGGCGCTCGCCATCGGTCCGCTGGAAGCGGCTGGCATCCTGCTGCCGCTGTTGATCGTGATGGACTTTCTCAGCGCTCGCGCCTGGTGGGGCAAGCAGCTGTGGTCGGAGGTGCGCATCATCCTGCCCAGCGCCGCCATCGGCATCGCGGTGGGCGTGGTGCTGTTCGATGAGCTGAACGAGAACATGATTCGTGGCTTGCTGGGCGTCATCTCGCTGCTGTTCGCCGCCTACATGCTGTTCAAGCCCACCGCGAGGAATCCGCTGCCGCGCTGGCTGGCCATTCCTGCCGGTGCCACGGCCGGCTTCACCAGTTTCTTCGCCCACGCCGGCGCCCCGCCCTACAACCTGTACATGATTCCGCGTCAGCATCCCAAGGAGACCTTCATCGCCACCACGGTGATCATCTTCGCAGGCATGAATCTGATGAAGCTGGGCCCCTACGTGGCGCTGGGCGAGGTCAACCTCACCAGTCTGTCCACCTCGCTGCTGCTGGTGCCGGTGGCCTGGGCAGGTGTCAGGAGCGGCCTGTGGCTGCAATCCCGCGTCAACGAGAAGCTGTTCTTCCGCCTGATCATCCTCGCGATGGCGCTGGTCGGCGTGCAGCTGATCTACAAGGCCTGGGGCTGATCTCCGCGCGCCATCACGCCTGGCGACCTCTGCCGCCAGCCAGCATGACCTTCTGGGCCATGCTTTCAGACAGACATTCGAGAATGATCGGGGCAACGTCATGACACCGCAGATCCACTACTACCACGCACATCTCTACTACACCGATGAGCAGAGCCTGGCCGCCGCTCGCGAGCTGGCGGCCCAGGCCGAGCAGCACTTCCCGCTGCGCGTCGGTCGCTTCCATGAGCAGCCGGTAGGCCCGCACCCGCTGTGGAGCTGTCAGCTGTCCTTCGCTCACGAAGACTTCGGGCGCATCATCCCGTGGCTGGCGCTCAATCGCGGCACGCTGGACATCTTCGTGCATGCCGGCACCGGTGATGATCTCTTCGATCACACCCAGGGCGTGATGTGGCTGGGCAGCTCCCACCCGCTGAATCTGCACGTCTTCGGCGATGAGTGAGGCTCGGACGTCGCCCGACACGCTATCATCGCCTTGCCGCCTTCGCCTTACCCACTGACTCAAGGATGACCCCATGACTCGACTGCGCCGCCTATCCCCTCGTGCCGCCCTGCTGGGCGTGATCGCCTCTGGCCTGCTGCTGGCCGGCTGTGACGACAATGAGGTCGGGGATGTCTCGCTGGGCCTGTTCACCACCAAGGACATCAAGATAGAGAGCCTGATCGACCCCAAGGTGCCGGGCGTGACCTGTCACCTGAGCAACATCGAGGCGAATCTCGATTTCTCCGATCCCTCCGACATGAGCATCGCCTGCCGCCAGACCGGCCCGATCACCCCGGCGATGCTCGCCGACATCGACACCTCCAAGAGTGGCGAGGAGGTCTATCGCAAGTCCAAGAGCGTGCTGCTCAAGAGCCTCAAGATCCGGCGTATTCTGGACCGTGACTCACAGAGCCTGCTCTACATCGCCTACAGCACCAAGGAAACCAGCGGCAGCTTCAAGCATGCGCTGAGCAGCGTGCCGCTATGGGGCAGCGAGGCCTGGCAGGCACCGGCAGCGCAGTGAGCCGCCCGGGCGCCTGAATCAAGCCCCGATTGATCAAGCGCTGATTCATCAAGTGCTGACTCATCAAGCGAAAGCTTCATCATCATCCCTTGAAGTTGTGGGGTGTCGCTCCAAGGTCTTGTTCAACGGCTAGCCAGCCGGATTTTCATTCGCATGAGGCAAAGGAGTGACACACGATGTCGAGCCCGGAGCACAAGCAGAAGATCTGGAAGCTGATCAAGGATGTGAAGGTCGGCATGTTGGTGACGCAGGGTGACGGCATGCCACATGCCCGCCCGATGCATCTGGTGCAGGATGACTACGACGGCACCCTGTGGTTCTTCACGCGAGCCAGTGCCGAGAAGGTGTTTGAAGCAAAGAAGGACAGCGAGGTCTGCCTGAGCTTTTCCGATCAGGATGATGGCGTCTATGTGTCGCTGAGCGGTCATGCCAATCTGCACCGCGATCAGGGCCTGATCGACAAGTTCTGGAATCCGTTCGTGGCCGCCTGGTTCCCGGAAGGCAAGGATGACCCCGATGTCACTCTGCTGGAGGTCAAGGTGCAATCCGGTGAGCACTGGAAGGCCAAGGAGAGCAAGGCGTATCAACTCTATGAGATTGCGCGCGCCAACCTCGACAAGGACCACACCCCGGACATGGGCGAGAACGAGAAATTCGGCACGGTATGAGCAGAAGCCCGAACTCGTCATGGAGAGCTCCTTGGAGTGACCGCGTGAGAGTTGACGCACACGGCCATGCCAGACACGACAACGCCAGCCCGAGGGCTGGCGTTGTCGTATCTGGAGTCCTGCCGATTCCTGAAGATCTGCCGTCGGTGGAGAGGGGTCAAGTTCAGGACAGTGAACGCCTCAGGCCTTCATGTCGAGCACGATGCGCCCCTCGATCTTGCCGTCGATCATGCGTCCGAAGATGTCGTTGATATCCTCGAGCCTGCCGGTCTGCACGGTGGCCGCGACCTTGCCTTCCGCGGCGAAGTCCAGCGCCTCCTGCAGGTCCTGACGCGTGCCGACGATGGAGCCACGCACCGTGATGCCGTTGAGCACCGTGGAGAAGATCGGCAGCGGGAAGTCACCCGGCGGCAGGCCGTTGAGCACCAGGGTACCGCCACGGCGTAGCATGTTCTGGGCCTGATCGAAGGCCTTGGGCGATACCGCCGTCACCAGTGCGCCGTGCGCGCCGCCGATCTCGCGCTTGATGACGGCTGCCGGATCTTCCTTCATGGCATTCACGGTCACGGTGGCCCCCAGACGGCGGGCCAGATCCAGCTTGGCATCATCCACGTCCACCGCCGCCACGTTCAGGCCCATGGCGCGGGCGTACTGCACCGCCATGTGACCCAACCCGCCGATCCCCGAGATCACCACCCACTGACCGGGACGGGTGTCGGTCATCTTGAGCCCCTTGTAGACCGTGACCCCGGCACACAGCACCGGCGCGATCTCCACGAAGCCCACGCTGTCCGGCAGACGCCCCACGTAGCCGGCATCCGCCAGCGTGTACTGGGCAAAGCCGCCATTCACCGAATAGCCGGTGTTCTGCTGGCTCTCGCACAGCGTCTCCCAACCGCCCAGACAGTGCTCGCAATGGCCACAGGCCGAGTAGAGCCAAGGCACCCCGACCCGGTCGCCTTCCTTGACGTGGGTTACACCCTCGCCCACCGCCGCGATGATGCCGACGCCCTCATGGCCGGGAATGAACGGCGGGTTGGGCTTCACCGGCCAGTCACCATGCGCGGCGTGCAGGTCGGTGTGACAGACCCCGGAGGCGGCGACCTCGACCAGAATCTCGCCACGCCCCGGTCGCGGTACCGCGACTTCCTCGATCACCAGCGGTGCACCGAATTCACGTACCACGGCGGCTTTCATGCTGTTATCCATGATGGACTCCTCATTCATTGTCGAAAGACGAACCTTGGAAAGGCGAGCCAGAGATCAGGCGGAGAGTGCGATCCCGTCCGGTCGTGAGCGAGGGCCAGTGTTCGCGCACGCCCCGGACCTGCCTCTTCATTGAAACCAGACGCGGTGCTCCCTGCCCTGCGCCAGATCAAGCAAGTCGGATCTGGCGCGGGCATCGAGAGGAATTCCTCGAGGAGGCATCGCGGGAGGTGGATTCAGCGCCACTAGCCTCGGTGGCGCTGACGGTCAGGCCTAGAAGAAGCCGAGCGGATTGATGTCGTAGCTGACCAGCAGGTTCTTGGTCTGCTGGTAGTGTTCCAGTGCCATCTTGTGGGTCTCGCGACCGACACCGGATTTCTTGTAGCCACCGAAGGCGGCATGGGCGGGATACTGGTGGTAGCAGTTGGTCCACACGCGACCGGCCTGGATACCGCGCCCCATGCGGAAGGCGACGTTCATGTCGCGACTCCAGACACCGGCGCCGAGACCGAATTCGGTATCATTGGCGATGGCCAGCGCCTCGGCCTCGTCACGGAAGGTGGTGACGGCGACCACCGGCCCGAAGATCTCCTCCTGGAAGACACGCATGGCGTTGTTGCCCTTCAGCAGGGTCGGCTGGATGTAATAGCCATTGGCCAGCTCGTTCTCCAGCTGCTCGCTGCTGCCGCCGGTGAGCACCTCGGCACCCTCCTCACGGGCGATATCCATGTAGGACATGATCTTGTCGAACTGCTCGCGGGAGGCCTGGGCGCCGACCTGCACGTCGGTATCCAGCGGATTGCCGCGCTTGATGGTCTTCACGCGCTCCATCACACGGGCCATGAAGTCGTCGTAGATGCTTTCCTGGATCAGGGCGCGTGACGGGCAGGTGCACACCTCGCCCTGATTGAAGAACGCCAGCACCAGCCCTTCGGCAGCCTTGTCGATGAACTCGGGCTCGGCATTCATGATGTCGGCGAAGTAGATGTTGGGGGACTTGCCGCCCAGCTCCACCGTGGAGGGAATGATGGTCTCCGCGGCGCACTTGAGGATGTGCGAGCCCACGGGGGTGGAGCCGGTGAAAGCGATCTTGGCGATGCGCTTGCTGGTCGCCAGTGCCTGTCCGGCCTCGGCGCCATAGCCGTTGACGATGTTGAGCACCCCTGCCGGCAGCAGGTCATTGATCAGCTCCGCCAGCACCAGGATTGAGGCCGGGGTCTGTTCCGCCGGCTTGAGCACCACGCAGTTGCCCGCCGCCAGCGCCGGGCCGAGCTTCCAGGCCGCCATCAGGATCGGGAAGTTCCACGGGATGATCTGTCCCACCACCCCCAGCGGCTCGTGGAAGTGATAGGAGACGGTATTGGCATCGATGTCCGCCGCGGTGCCTTCCTGGGAGCGCAGGCAACCGGCGAAGTAGCGGAAGTGATCCGCCGCCAGCGGGATATCGGCGTTCAGCGTCTCGCGCACCGCCTTGCCGTTGTCCCAGGTCTCGGCGACCGCCAGCATCTCGAGATTCTGCTCGATGCGATCCGCGATCCTGAGCAGGATGTTGGAACGCTCCTGCACCGAGGTCTTGCCCCAGGCGGGGGCTGCCTTGTGGGCGGCGTCCAGCGCGAGATCGATATCTTCCGCACTCGAGCGCGGGATACGGCAGAACACCTCGCCCGTCACCGGGCTGACATTGTCGAAATATTCCCCCTTGGCCGGCTCGACGAAACGCCCGCCGATGTAATTGCCGTAGGTGTCCTTGAACGTGACCAGCGCGTCGGCGCTGCCCGGGGAGGCGTAGATCATGGCGAACTCCTGTGGGTCGGATTCACGAGTGGCGCTCGTGATCGACGACCTGTTGTTGTAAGTCACGTGGACAGGAGATGGCGCTCCTGTCCCTCGCCTGACCGTCAACGACTGCATCAATGACTGCATCAATGACTGCATCAATGACTGCATCAAGAACTGCTTGATCAGGCGACCCTCACAGTCTTGTTCACTTGTGGCATTCGCGACATGCGCCCATGGGCGGAAACCGTCTCATCCCTTGGGAGGAGAAAAGGGAGAGACCCGGCAGGCAAGAAAGATGGGACAGGAAGACAGAGGAAGAAAGGAAAGACAGGCCATACCGCGAAGGCCGCAAGGCACGACACCACGCCATGACGTTATGCTCAGGGTAGCTATTGTCAGCAAGGTCATGATCAGGAAAGCCATGGCCTGGAACGTCATGACCAGAACATCGCCCGCCAACGACCGGCCAGGAGCCTTCATGTACCGTCTGCTGATCGCGGATGACCATCCGCTGTTCCGTGATGCCATCAGTCGTACCCTGAATCTGGCCGTCGCTGACGGCTCTACGCCAGAATACGAGCTGCTGCAGGCCGCCAGTCTCGAGGAAGCGCTCAGCGTGATCGCTCATCATGCTGACAGTCTCGACCTGCTGCTGCTGGATCTCGACCTGCCCGACAGCCACGACCTGGAAGGCCTGGCGCGCCTGCGCGAGGAGGCAGACTGGCTGCCGGTGGCGATTCTCTCCGCCCACGAGGCGCGCGAGACGGTACTCGAGGCATTGGCGCTCGGTGCGGTGGGGTATCTGTCCAAGTCGAGTTCGGCGCAGACCCTGCGCGATGCCCTCGCACGCATGCTGGCCGGGGAGGTCTACGTGCCTGCCCAGTTGATGCGCGCTGCGCCGCGTCCAGCGCCGCTCTCAGCATCATCTGCATCTGCATCATCGGCACCAGCATCATCGGTACCAGTGCCACCGCCAGCGCCCCAACTGGCGCCGAGCCTCAGCGATGCTGAATTCGCGCGGCGCTGGCAGACCCTCACCACCAAGCAGCGCGGCGTGCTGGAACGCATGGTGCTGGGCGAGTCCAACAAGATGATCGCCTGGCAGCTGGGCGTGGCGGAGACCACCGTCAAGTCGCATGTCTCCGCCATCCTGCACAAGCTGGGGGTCGCCAGCCGGGTACAGGCGATCCTGCTGGCCAGCCATGCCCTGCCTGCCGTGTCAGGCCCGAGTGAGGCCTCTGCCGCCCCACGACGCGAAACGCCCCGATCCAGCGCTCACGAATGAGGCGCGAACCGGGGCGTTGCCCATCAGGTGTCGGGACAGAGTGACTCGCCCTACATCAGCTCCCCGACCAGCACATAGCCATTGAGCAGGATGATGATCAAGGCGACCAGCATGCCGATGGCCGTCACCCAGTGACGATTGACCAGGTCCCCCATCAGGCGGCGATTGGCGGTGAACATCAACAGCGGCACCAGCGCGAAGGGAATCCCGAAGCTGAGTACCACCTGGCTTGCGACCAGCACCTGCTGCTCCGGCAGCCCCATCAGGATGATGGCGATGGCCGGTGCCATGGTGATCACGCGACGCAGCCACAGCGGAATGCGGAAGTTGACGAAGCCCTGCATCACCACCTGCCCGGACAGGGTGCCGACGATGGACGAGGACAGCCCCGCCAGCAGCAGCGTGAAGCCGAAGATCAGGCTCGCGGCATTCTGGCCCATCAGCGGCGACAGCAGCTTGTAGCTCTCGGTGATGGAAGCCACGCCGGTCTCGCCATTGCCATGGAAGACCTTGGCGGCCAGCACCAGCATCGCCATGTTGATCAGCCCCGCCAGCGCCATGCCGATGATCACATCGAGACGGTAGTAGCCCATCACGCGACGGCGCTGACCGCTGTCGCGCACCCGGATGCGGTTCTGGGACAGCGCGGAATGCAGGTAGATGACGTGGGGCATCACGGTGGCGCCCAGGATACCGGCCGCCAGGAAGATGGCATGGCTATCCGGGAAACCTGGTGTCAGCAGGCCGTAGATGATCGGCTCCACCGGCGGACGACTGAGGATGATCTCGAGCAGGAATCCCGCCGACACCGCCAGAATCATCGCCCCGATGATCATTTCCATCATGCGGAAGCCGTAGCGCTGCATCACCAGCACCGCGTAGGTGATGGCACCGGTCAACAGCGCCCCTTCCAGCATGCTGAGCCCGAACAGCAGATTGAAGGCCAGCGCCGCGCCGAGAAACTCGGCCAGATCGGTGGCGATGGCCACGATCTCCGCCTGCACCCAGAAGGCCCAGACCACCGGACGCGGGAAGCGCTCACGGATGACTTCCGCCAGATTCTTGCCGGTGGCCAGCCCCAGCCGGGCGGACAGGGTCTGGATCAACATCGCCATCAGGTTGGCCCACAGCACCACCCACAGCAGGGTATAGCCATAGCGGGAGCCGGCCTCGATGTTGGTCGCGAAGTTGCCGGGGTCGATGTAGGCGACGGCGGCGATCATCGCCGGGCCGAGAAACGGCAGCGCGCGACGCAGGCGTCCCGCAAGGGACAGAGGGGATGCGGTGCGCACACCGCCGGCAGCAGAGGCTTCACCTTCACTGCCCAGCGACATGCTGGCGGCATGACGTACGGATTTATCGGACATGATATTCAGCATGGGGGGGAAACCTGCCAGATCAATGGCCCGCGAACAGAGAAAGGGGATGCGGGATGTCATGACACGAGCATACATGCTAAATACGATTAGTTCTCATTAAAATTCAGCGCGGTAGCTGATAGTCTCCTTCAATCCCTCCTGCCTCTTCCTTCCCCGCGAAGGCTAACGACAATGGAGCAACAGCTGGCGCAGGCGCAGCGGCTTGACCGGCTTGAGCAGGAACCCGAAGCCGAGCGCGCGTGCCCTGGCCTTGAGCGGCGCCGAATGGTCCGCGCTGATCACCACCACCGGCAAGTCTGGCCAACGCTTGCGCAGGCGTTGTGCCTGCGCCAGACCATCGGGCTGCCCATCACCCAGCTGATGATCGACGATCAACACCTCCGGCGGCGCGGCCAGCGCCTGCTGCAACAGCACCTCGGCGGTATCGGCGCAGTGGACACTCGCGCCCCAGCCCTCGAGCAATGACTGCATGCCGGCACACACCTCCCGATCATCCTCGACCACCCAGATAACGGTATCGAGCAGCGGCTGCGCGAGCGGTGACGCGCAAGGCTGGCCGGGAGAAGGCGCGTCAGCCGCCGGGCCCATCACATTGGCAGGCTGTCGAATCGGCACGCGCACCGCGAAGGCGGCACCTCGCCCCGGCGTGCTGGCCAACGACAGGGGGTGCTCCAGCAGGCCGGTGATGCGCTTGACGATCGCCAGTCCCAGCCCGAGGCCGCGCTGCTCGTTGTCCTGGCGCGGTGCGAGACGCCGGAATTCCTGGAAGACCACCTCGCGCTGATGCTCGGCGATGCCGGGGCCGTTGTCGGCCACGGTGATCTCCAGCCAGTCACCGCGCCGGCGACACCCCAGCAGCACCCGCCCGCGCGTCGAGCCATCCGGCACATGGCGCAGGGCATTGCTCAGGAAATTGCGTATCACGCGCGCCAGCAGCTGCAGGTCCGACTCGACACTCAGGTGACTGGCCACGTAGTGCAACTCCAGCCCACGGGCAGCGCCCAGTTGACGATATTCCTCGGCGAGCACATCCAGCAGCTCACGCACCGGGAAGGTGGCGACATCGGCCGTCAGCACGCCGGCATCCAGCCGCGAGATGTCCACCAGCGTGCCCAGCAGGCTCTCGACATCGGCCAGCGAGCGCCCCAGCCGCGCCACCAGCTCGGCAGGCGTGGGGTCATCAAGTGCCAGCCTCGCCAGTTGCTCTTCCAGGGCGCTTGCGAACAATCGGGCGGCATTCAGGGGTTGCAGCAGATCATGACTGATGGCGGCGAGAAAGCGCGTCTTGGAGTGGTTGGCCGCCTCGGAGGCGGCCTTGGCGGCGGTCAGACGTCGATTGAGTGCCCCCAGTTCATCGAGGGTGCGGTGCAGGGTGTCGGTACGCTCGCGCACCTGATCCGCCAGCAGGACGGCGTGCTCGAAGGCGGCGTAGGGCGCGCTCGGTGAAGGGCTGCTGGATTCGACCCGCTCGATCAGGGCGGCGTTGATCTTCTCCAGCTGGCGATTGCGCGCCTTGAGGGCGGCGAGTTCAGCGCTCAGGCCGTCCTTTCGGGAATCTGTCAGCGGCGTATCAGGCGCCATCCTGTCCTCCCGTGCCATCGGCCGCGAGACGGCGCTGGCCGATCACCACGCCGGTGAAGGTCTGGTTGATGTGCATGCCGTGATGCTGCTCACCGTAGGTATTGAAGCCGATCACCCGGTGATGCCTGAGCAGACGCGAGGCCTCTGCCTCCAGCCCCAGCGCCTCGATCTCCATGCGCCGCAGGAAGCAGTCACAGCCGATGGTCAGCGCGGGCGGCCCCAGACGCGCCTCCACCTCGGTCAGCCGCTGCTCGAGCTGCGCGAGAATCGGCGTGGCCTGCATGGCAGTGAGCACGATGCCGGTCTCCACCGCGCAGTAGAAGCTCAGGCTGGCATCGGCATTCACGCGCTGGATGGAGCGCACGTAATGCGCCTCACCGATGCGCACCGCCAGCGGGCAGCGCGCGAAGACCGCCTCCTCCAGCGCCTCGGAGGCGACACCTGCCAGCCGCGCATACTCCTCGGCGGCGGGCTCGGCATTCAGCTCCAGCACGCGGCGTGAATCGCGGTCCACCGCCGTCACCACCAGCTTGTCGGCCAGCGGTGTGAGGTGGTGCGTACTGATGACCTCGAACGGCAGCCGCGTATTGACCACCACCACGACCGCCGCCTGATCATGGAAGACCCCGTCGGCGTAGACATAGGTATGCGCCAACCGGTTGTCGTCCCCGGCGGAGCCACCGAAGGCGGGAATGCTGCCCAGCGCTGCATCCAGCGTCGCCAGTACCTGCTCCTCGCTGCTCGAGAGGCCGTCGAGCAGCGTCAGCGCGAAGCTGTTGCCCATCACCGGCGCCACGGCCTGCTCGCGACAGCGCGACAGCAGCTCATCACTCAGCGCCTGGGCACGCGGAAGGTCGAAACCGCTCAGATCATCGATCAACACCTGCGCCAGCGCGAAGTCGCTGCGCGCCAGGCCGATGGCGGTGATGGAGCCGCGCGCATAGCCCTCGGGCGTGATCTCGCCGGCGGTGGTACAGCCACTCACCGCTACCTCACCGAAGGCATCGGCCAGCGCCTGACCCAGTGCCGGGAGGGGGTAATCCGCCGAGCAGAAGAACAGCACCCCGCCGAGCCGCTGGCGGCCACCGAGCGAGTCATCAAGCTTTCGGGCCAGCTCGGCCACCGCCGCCTGCGGGTCCTTGAGCTGGCTGGCCGCCGTGGCCAGCGGTACGGCAATCATCTCGCTCTGTGGCTGCGGCCTTCCCTTCACGCGACTGCTGACATCCGTCATGTCCCCTCCTCCTGTCGAGCGCAGCGGGGCCTGACCTGACGATCATCCGTCGGCGTCCGGTCTAGAGCACCAGCCCGCTGGCTCTCACCACGCGTCGTTCAATGGCGCCTTCCAGCGTCTCGCGGCGGGTGCCCGCCAGCGTGACCCGCGACTTGGCCCGCGTGATGCCGGTGTAGACCAGCTCACGAGTCAGAATCGGGTTGGCACCCTCAGGCAACACGAATACCACATGGCGGAACTCGGAACCCTGCGACTTGTGGACTGTCATCGCGAAGACCGTCTCCACCGCCTCGAGACGTGACGGCAATACCGCGCGCACGCCACGGTGGAAGCGCTGGATCTCGGTGTCCTGCCCATCACGCTCGGCGTCTGACGACACCTCCTCCTCGACCGGGAAGAACACGCGCAGGCGTCCCCCGGCGGCGGGGTCCGACAGGGTGATGCCGACATCGCCGTTGTAGAGCCCCAGCGCGCGATCATTGCGCGTCACCATCACCGGACGCCCGGCGTACCAGCCGCGTTCCTCGGCGATCAGCCCACGGCGCATCAGCACCCGCGCCACACGCTGGTTGAGGCCATCGACCCCATAGGGGCCACGGCGCAGCGCGCACAGCAGCTGAAACTCGAGCAGCAGATCGATCACCTCTCGTACCGGGCGCCGCTCACGCACGGCCTCCAGCGCCGGGCGATAGCCATTGACCACCAGCGTCTCCAGATCGCGGTCCTCCGGGCCGCTGAGCTTCAGCCAGGCAATATCGCTGTAGCCTGTCTTCCAGGCGGCGCGCAGCGCCTGACGGTCCCCGGCGTTGCTGGCACGTGCCAGGGCGCCGATGCCACTGTCGGCGGAGAAGCGATAACTCTTCTGCAGCACCACCACGTGATCGGCGAGTCGGCCGCGGTCTGCCGTGTCCTGCGTCTCCGAGACATCCGGCGTGGCGATGGCCTCATCCAGCGTTTCACCGGTCAGGCGGGCGAGGTCTGCACACAGCGCCGGTGAGTAACGCGGCGGCAGCGCATGCTCGCAGAGATCGCCCAGCACGGCGCCGGCTTCCACCGAGGCCAGCTGGTCCTTGTCGCCGAGCAGAATCAGGCGGGCGTGGGCGGGCAGCGCGCCGAGCAGCGCCGCCATCAGGTCGAGATCGACCATCGAGGCTTCATCCACCACCAGCAGGTCCAGCGCCAGCGGGTTGCCGGCGTGATGGCGGAAGTGGCGGGAATCCGGACGTGCGCCCAGCAGGCGGTGCACGGTGCTTGCCTCACGCGGGATGGCGGCGCGCACCGCGTCTGGCACCTCGAGCTTCGCCACCGCGCCACGGATCGACTCCGACAGCCGCGCCGCCGCCTTGCCGGTCGGGGCGACCAGTCGGATATCCAGCGCCCGCCGCTCATGCGGATGGCCTGTCTCATCGCTCCCGACACTGCCTACCACACCGCTCTCCACCTCCACACCGCCAGCTCCACCAGAGAGCGCCTGCGCCTGCAACAGTGCCAACAGGCGCGTGACGGTGGTGGTCTTGCCGGTACCGGGACCGCCGGAGATCACCGTCAGGCGCTGACGCAGCGCCAGAGCACAAGCCAGCTTCTGCCAGTCCGGCGCGCCATGGGGGTCCGGCTGATTGCTGGTGAACAGCTCACGCAGACGCTCGCCCAGCGCATCGCTGACCCGCGTCTCGCCCTCCTCGCTCGGCCCCATCCGCGCACGCAGCCCCGCCGCGACTTCACGCTCGGCCTGCCAGTAACGGCGCAGATAGAGGCGCTCGCCCACCAGCACCAGCGGGCGCAGCGGCAGATGGCCTGCCGGGGAATCGGCCTGCGCCAGCACGCTGACCAGCCGCGATTCCGCCAGCTGCTCGGCCCAGCGGCCGGCATCGAGATCCGCCAGGAAGGCTTCCGGCAAGGCCACGCTGACCTCGGCAAGATGCGCCTCGGACTGCTCCAGCGGTGGCAGCGACAGGGTCGCGCGTGGCTCGGCCAGCGCCCGCGACAGCGACAGGCACACATGCCCGCGCCCCAGCTGGTGGCTGGCAAGCGCAGCCGCCAGCAGCACTCTGGCCGGGGCCTCCGGCACATGACGCGCCATGAAGCGCACCAGATGGGCATCGACTCGCCTGAGCCAGCCCAGCTCCACCCACAGGCCGAGCGTCGCGAGCAGGGTCTCGGCAGTCGGGGCGTCAGGGGCAGCGCTGTGCTGCTGCGTTTCCAAAGGCGTGGCGTCAGACATCGAAGGCCCCCTGCTGGCCGCTTTGCGTTAGTGGCGTGGTGTCGGTGGTGTGAAGGAGCAGGCTGTCCAATGCGGAGCTGTCACCGCCCAGCCAGAGATCCAGCGCCTCGATCAGCGCCTGTGATGGCCGCCGCTGGAACACGCCGGGCGTCGCTGTCTCTTCAAAGGGCCTGCCGGGCGTCGCTGTCTCTTCAAAGGGCTGGCCGGGGGTCGCCACGCCGGGCGTCGCTGTCTCTTCAAAGGGCCGGCCGGGCGTCGCCGTGGCTTCATCCACCGCAAGCGCGGGTGAATCACCGCCGGCATCCAGGCCGCGCAGGAAGACATACAGCACCCCGCCCATGCAGCGCTCGTAATCGTAGTCCTCGCCGAGGCGCGCCTTGAGCAGGCGATGCAGCGCGAGGGTGTAGAGCACGTACTGCAGGTCGTAGCGGTGCTCGACCATGGCGCGGGCCAGTGACTCGCCAAGATAATCCTCGGGGCGCTCGCCCAGATAGTTGGATTTCCAGTCCAGCACGTACCAGCGGCCGCCGGACTGGAAGGTAAGATCGATGAAGCCCTTGAGCATGCCGTGCATGCGGCGTGGCGCGAGCCTGGGCCGCGAGCGCGGCAACGGTTCCAGCGCGGTGACCACGGCGTCCAGCGGCAGACTGCGCGCGTGCACGGCCGGCAGCCAGAATTCCAGCTCCGGCTGCCAGGCCTCGAGTCGATTGAGCAGGATAGGCTCGCCCTCGAAGCCCTGCAGCGGACGGGTCAGTGCCTGCTCCAGCCAGTCGGTGAGGCGTGGCTGCCAGCTGGCATCGAAGCCACCGAAATGCAGCCGCGAGCCCACCAGCCGCTCAAGCTCGCCGCGATAGTCCTCCGCACCGAGACGATCGAGATCCACCGCCTCCAGCAGGCCGTGCAGGAAGGTCCCCGGACGCGGCCCACGCGGGAAATCATGCAGGTGGATCTCGCCCACCGTCATCGGCAGGCCGCCAGCCAGCAGCGGGCCTGACTGGCCCGCCACCTCGCGGTCCGGGCGGGTCAGGCCCTGCTCGCCTTCTTCCAGCGCGATCTCGGTGGCGCCTTCGGGCACGCGGTCATCCTCGGCATCGCCGGTGTCTTCCAGCGCCGCCGTCACCTGACGGGCATCCGTGAGCAAGGCGGTGTAGGAGGCGATCCACCAGTCATCCTCGATGCCGCCGGCGAAGTGACGCGCGCCGTGGAAGTGCTGATCGCGCTCCGCCGGTGGCTGATAGTCATGACCGGGCAACTCCGGCAGACCGGACACGCGAGCGAGTCCGGCCGACTGCTGTTCACACCAGCGGCGCAAGGCAGCCTCGATGGCGCTGGCCTCGATCTCCTCGTTGTCACTCATGCCGAGCAGATAACCGATGGCGGTGACGGGCAGGCTGAGCTGCTTGCTGAAGCCGCCCTTGCCGATGGGCGCCAGCCCCAGCCAGCAGGCGAACTTGGGCCGTGTCAGCGCCACGTAGAGCAGACGCACGTCTTCCATCAGACGTGCATGGTCGGCCGCCGCGATGGCCTCCTTGGAGGGCTTCTTGACCAGGATGCTATCATCCAGCGCGTCATCCTCCTGATCGACTCTCCGAGCAGGCACTTCCTCGTTATCGTCTTCCTCGTCATCGCTTCCCTCTTCAGCCGTGGCCAGCCAGCGCTGCTTGAGGGTCAGCAGGCCGAAATTCCTGTCCGGCTCGGCGGCGCGGAAGCTGGCCATGAACGGCAACAGCACGATGGGATACTCAAGCCCCTTGGACTTGTGGATGGTGACGACGCGCACCAGCCCCTCATCACTTTCCAGTCGCTGACTGAGGCTGTCGCTGTCCAGCGCTTCATGGCCGGATTCCAGTGCCTGATGCCACCAGCGCAGCAGCGCCTGTTCGCCATCGAGCCGCTGGGCGGCATTCTGGGCCAGCTCCCCCAGGTGCAGCACATCCGTCAGGGCACGCTCCCCCCCGGCGCGGGTCGCCAGCCGCTCACCGACCCGGAAGTCACGCATCACGCCGCGCAGCATCGGCAGCACACCGCGCCGCTGCCAGTCGCGGTGGTAGCCATCGAAGCGCTCGACTTCACGCTCCCAGGCCAGTTCATCCACCGCAAGGCGCTCAACCAGCGAGAGGTCATCCGCCAGCAGGCGTGTCGCCAGCGCGGCGCGCAGACGACGGTCATCCCGCGGATGGGCGACAGCCTCGAACAGCTGCAGCAGCTCGAAGGCCTCCGGCGTGTCGAACACCGAGCTCTTCTCGCTCAGATAGACACTGCGGATACCGCCTTCGGCAAGCGCCCCACGCACCGCTGCGGCCTCGCGCCCGTTGCGTACCAGCACGGCGATATCGCTGGCGGCCACGCCCCGCACCGTCGAATCTCCCGCGTCCATGAACACCAGTCCCGGCTCGCCCGCCGCCAGGCGTTGTTGGCCCTCGAGCAGTGTCTGGATCTGGGTGCGGCAGGCGCGACTCATGGCGCGGCGATGCGCATCGGCGCTCAGGCGCTCACCGTTGGCCCACCACAGATTCAGTGCACAGGCGGCCTCTTCGCGGCCATCCGGATGCCGCAGCACCAGCCGGGTGCGCGTGCCCTGGGCCTCGACCGGCTGGAAGGGAATGTCCTCACTGCCGAAGGGCGCGGGATGCTGGGCGAACAGCGCATTCACCGCCGCCACCATCGCGGCGCTGGAGCGGAAGTTGCGCGGCAGGGTGAAGCGCGAGGGGGTGACCTGGCGCGCCGCCAGATAGGTGTCGATATCGGCGCCGCGGAAGGCGTAGATGGCCTGCTTGGGGTCACCGATCATCAACAGCGTGCTGGGTGCCTCGTCAGCCTCGTCACTGTCAGCAACGTCAACGTGCTGCTCATCGAGCGGCCCATCGCGCGGGCCATCGCCCGCCGTCTGTGGATAGATGCGCCGGAAGATGCGGTACTGGACCGGGTCGGTATCCTGGAATTCGTCGATCATCGCCACCGGCAGTTCCTGACGGATCTGACGCGCCAGACGCTGGCTGGCCTCGCCATTGAGCGAAGGGTCCAGCGCGTGGTCGAGGTCATTGAGCAGGTCCGAGAATTCCCAGAGTCCCAGACGGCGCTTCTCGCAGATCAGGGCGCGGGCGACGCTGTCACGCGCGTGCACGGCGACCTGATCCAGCAGCACGGCGTCCGGTGCCGGCACCTCGGCCAGCAGGTCCAGCGCCGCGAAGAAGGGGTGACGCGGCGTCTGGCAGTTCTTCCTGGTGCCCTTCTCGAGCTTGGCCTGACTCAGCCAGCACAGCTTCTTGCTGTCGAGCATGTCGGCGGCGAAATCGTGCTCGCCGCTGGCCAGCCAGGCGGCCGTCGCCGCCAGGCGAGGCTCGAGTTCGGCCTCCTTGTAGCTGTTGCCGTTGAGCGCCTTGCTGGCGAAGGCTTCGCCCATCACGTCGCGGATGGCCGGCTCATCGAAGCTTTCCTCGACGGCGCGCCGGGCGGCCTGTTGCTGCTGACGCCACTGTTCGGCATTGCCGAGCAGCTCGCTCAGGTCTTGCGGGGCCTCAAGACATTCACCGTCGCGATACAGCGGGCGTGGCGTGCCGTCACGCAACAGGCCGCGCAGCTCCTCTCCCAGTGCTTCCGGGCCGGCCCAGCGCCCACGGATCAAGGCCTGCCACTCGCGGGCCAACGGGTAGAATTCGCAGCGCCAGTAATCCTCGACGCAACGTGTCAGCAGCGACTGACCATCCTGCAGCAGCTCGGCGCCGAAGCGTCCGCCGGCATCGAAGGCATGCCGACTGAGCATGCGCTGACAGAAGCCGTGGATGGTGAAGATGGCGGCGTCATCCATCAGGCGCGCGGCCTGATCGAGGCGCCGCGCCGCCGCGGCCTTGAGGCGCGATGCGTCCTCGGCAGGTGAGGATGTCAGCAGCGGCGCGAGCAATTCAGCCAGGATCGGATCAGGACTGGCACGCCCCAGCAGCGCCTCACGCGCCTGCTTGAGGCGCGCGCGAATGCGGTCACGCAGCTCGGCGGTGGCGGCTTCGGTGAAGGTCACCACCAGAATCTCCGGCGGCGTCAGCGGACGCGGATAGCTCACGCTGGCCGCCTGCCCGGGCAAGGGCCCGAGCACCAGCCGCACGTAGAGCGCGGCGAGGGTGAAGGTCTTGCCGGTGCCGGCACTCGCCTCGATCAGATGCTGACCGAGCAGGGGCAGCGTCGGAATATCGAGGGCCTGGCCCTGCACGCCTTGATTCATCTCGTCACTCATTGCCGCTTCCTTGTCCTGAGCGATGCCACTCCTCACGCCGCTCCCCACGCCACTCTCCACACCGCTCATGCCTTCCACTCTGGTATCGCTCATGACTGCCCCTTCCCGGTGGCAAGCTCCACCGCGCGCTCGCCGAGAATGCCCTGACGCACGCCGATCATGCTCTCGATCAACGGCTGATAGAGCTGCACGCTGTTGAGCACGCCGCCCGCACGGGCGAAGGCATCGAACTCCGGCCACAGCTCGCCCAGCGCGCCTTCCTGTCGCCTGAGTGCCTGGGGGCCCTTGAAGATGTCTTCCGTGAAGCGGGTTTCCATGGCGCGCGACAGGCTGTCGGCAAGCCAGGGCTTGTAGATGGCGGCCAGCGCCGTCTCAAGGGTTGGCGTGCCGTCAGCGGCCTGCGCCTTGAGTGCGCCGAACAAGGCACTGCGATCCTCCTCGCCCACTACCTCCCAGAGCGTGGTCGCCAATTCCAGCGCGGCGGCCAGCGGCGCCTGCCAGCCCTGGGCATACGCCTTGACGAGATGGCGCAGCGCAGCTTCGGCCTGCTCGATGCGCAGCGCGGGGAACAGCAGCCAGCGGTCCTCGAACACCGCCAGCCACTGATAGCCTTCACGGCGCGTGCCCTGATCACCCGCCACCTCCCCGAGGCCGGGGCGCGCGTTGGCCATCAGCCAGTCGAGATAGCCGGCCAGCAGACGATGCGGCTTGCCGAGCTTCTTGTAGCGGCCCTCCTTGCCAGGCTTGAGGGTGCCGAAGTGGGTCGCCTCCAGCGTGGCCAGCAGGCGGCTCTCGCCCTCGGCGTCATCGCGCAGTTGCCGACGGCTGATCAGACGCGTGGTGAGCGTCACCCGCAAGGGCTTGCCGTCCTCATCCTGCATGATCAGCGGTACCTCGAGGGTGCGCGGCGGCAGCGAGGTGGCATCGCTGAGCTGGTCGCGCCAGCTGGCCAGCTGCTGATCGAGACGCTTGAGGCGCGGTTCAATCAGCGCATCGGCAAAGCCCAGCGCCGGCAGGCGCCCGGCTCGGCGCAGACGTTCGGCGGCCAGCGGCAAGGATTGTCCGGTGAGCGCGGCGTCCAGCAGCTCGCGGGTCAGGGTGAAGTTCTCCAGCCCGTCGGGGGCGAAGGGTTCGTTGTCTTCATCCGGCACCTCGGCATCGCGGAAGCGCACGCCGACGCGGTCCAGCCCCAGCTGCCAGGGACGACGCAGGAAGCGCGCCAGCGAGTCCGCGCCGAGACGCAGATGGGACTCCGGCGCCTGCTCCACCAGCTGCTTCAAGGCGGCGGCCCCCGCCGCGCTCGCCTTGCTGGCCTCGCTCGGGTTCACCGGGGATGCCTCTGAGGTTGGAGCCTGATCCGCCGCGCGATACAGGCTCGACCAGCTGGCGTCATAGCTGAACAGATCGACGGCCGCTGCCTGGGAGGCATGGAAATAACGCCGCGAGAACGGCTGCAGCGGGTGCTCGGTGATCAGGCGCTCGCGCAGCGCCGCCTCCCGCGAACACTTGGCGGAGTGCGGCTGCTCGGGCTCCCAGCCCAGCTCGATGTAATCAAGCAATTCCCCGACCAGTACCGAGGGCGGCCGTTCGCCGTTGTCGCGCTGGTCACGCCCGACCCACGAGATCGACAGGCGATCCCGCGCCGCCAGCAGCGCCTCCAGGAACAGGTAGCGATCATCGTCACGCCGTGAGCGGTCTCCCGGTTGGGGGCGGCTGGCCATCAGATCGAAATCCTGCGGCATGCGCACGCGCGGGTAGTCACCATCGTTCATGCCCAGCAGGTGCACTTCGCGGAAGGGAATCGCACGCATCGGCATCAGGGTGGCGAAGTTGACCCGCCCGGCAAGGAAGCGCTGGGCGAGACCGCCGCTGTCCAGCTCGCCGCGCAGCGCCTCGCGTACCACCTTGAGCGACAGGCAGCCCTCGAAACCGGCCTGCTGCCAGCCCTTGTCGAGGCGCGAGAGCGCCGCCTGCAGACGCGCCAGAATGTCGAATTCCTCGGCACTGTCCGGGCTGAGGCTCTCCTCCCACAATCGCTGCAGCGTAGTCGCCCAGTCCGCTGGCGTACGCGAGGTGTCCAGCCAGCGGCGCCAGCGATCCAGGCTCTCGATCAGCTCGCCGACCTTGCCTGCCAGTTCGGCCTCGAGACCGGCCACTTCATCGAAGGGCACCACGCCATCGAAGCTCAGGCCATTCATGTCGACAAGGCCGTCCATCAGATCGTCCATCAGGTCGTCCATCAGGTCGGCGCTCTGCTCACCTTGTACTGGGGAGCCGGCCGCCGGACCGCCGGCCGCCGGGGCACCGGCCGCCGGGGCCCCGGTGGCGTAGCCCAGCAGCATGCGCTCGAGCCCGAAGCGCCAGCTGTTCTCGTCGAGGGGCATGAAGCCGAGCTGCTCACGGTGCTCACCGGAGAGCCCCCAGCGCACGCCGCTGTCGGCCAGCCAGCGCCGTAGGCGCTCAAGTTCGCCCTCCTCGATGGCGAAACGACGCCGGAAGGCGGCGACATCCAGCGCATCCAGCACCTCGCTGACGCCGAGGCGGCGCTCCGGCAGCTCCAGCAGCATCAAGACCAGTCCGAGCAGCGGATTGGCCTGACTGGCCACCCGGTCGGCGATGGTGAAGGGAATATGGCGCGGATTGCCCGGCGGCAGCTGACCGAAGACCGCCTCGATATAGGGGGCATATCGGTCGATGTCCGGCACCATCACCAGGATGTCGCGCGGCCGCAGCGGTTCGCCCCCACCCTGCCTGGCCGCCTCGTGGGCACGCTCGAAGGCCGCCAGCAGGCGGTCATGCAGAATCTCGACTTCGCGCAGCGCCGAGTGGGCGCTGACCAGACTGATGGAATCATCTTGCGCCTCCAGCCTGCGAGGACTTCCCTCGGCCAGGGCGCGCTCGCCGGGATGCACCAGCTCGAGAATCTCGTCCTGGATCTGATGCAGCAGCGGTGCCTGCTCGGGCGGCGTATCCTCGCTGATGCGCGGCACGAAGACGTCCAGTTCGAGATCGAAACCGCTGTCGCGCCCGGACAGCGCGCTCTCGAATTCATACAGATTGACGATGAAGTCACGCCCCTGGGCTCCCAGCCCGGCCAGCAGCGGATTGGCCTTGAGGTGCAGCTCCTCCTCCGCCAGCCCGGTCAGCGCCGGTGCCTCGGGGTGACGGGCACGCTGTCGCGCGACGCGCTCGCTGTCCATGCGCAGACTGTCGGCTCTCATACTGCGCCGCACGGCTTCGCGGTCGGAGACGATATCGCCCCAGTAATGACGGCAGGGATTGGTGATCATCAGGTAGATGTCCATCACCCCGGACAGCGCATGCAGCGCATCCAGCGTCTGCCCAGGCAGTGCCGAGATGCCGAACACGAACAGGCGTGGCGGCAACGGGTGGCGGCGTGATGAGGGCAGTGATTCCAGCGCGCGCGCGGCCGCGACGAAGCGACCATGCAGAGCGGCACGGTGATGTTGTCGGCTGCTGGGCGGCGCATCCGCCAGTACCGCGCGCCACAGGGCCGGCTGCCATTTCTGGCTGGCGGGCAGGTTGTCCGGCAGCAGATTGGCGGGCAGCTCGCCTGCGGCCTGCTGACGCGCGAAGGCATCGCGGAAGTTGTCATCCTCCAGCCCGCTCTCCCAGCTGCGCACCCACTCGGGGCGATAGTTGAGGTACTGATCGAAGAGATCCGCCAGCTGGCAGGCCAGCTGCCACTGCTGACGCTCTGCCTCCGGCCCCTCGGGCAGTGCAGGCAGGGCACCCTCATCGACTGCCTCGATCAGCTGGCCACGCTCATCGCGACACAGGTAATCCCTGAGCGGCGCATAGCATTCCGCCTGGGATTCATCGGCCAGCAGGCCCGGCAAAAGGCGCAGCAGACGCCAGGCAAGCGGGCCCTTGTCGAAGGGTGACAGCTCCGGAATCTCGTCGCCCAGCACGCCACCCAGGACCCCGCGATAGGCACGCCACACGAAGCTTGAGGGCAGTGGAAAATCGACCGAGGCAGCGATGCCATCGGCCTCGGCCAATGACAACCTCAGCCACTGGGCCATGCCGTTGGACTGGACGAGAAAGGTTTCCGGCACCAGCGGAGGCTGGGGAGCGGCCTTGATCACCTTGAGCGCCAGATCGCGCAGATCCTCGAGGTGATTGGCGTGAAGAACGGTAAACATGCGGGCATCCTGCTGGCAAAGCCCCCGAGCCCTCATGGCCGAGGCGAGACGAGTCGAGAGCGAGGCGTGACGAGTGCCTCCATCCTAGCGTCGCCTCGGCGCTGGCCCAAACGAAAACGCGCACCACCCCGGAGGGTGATGCGCGTTTTCAGACAGATGAATGCCTGACTGGTCGGGAACAGGCGCCCTGGCGCCGAGTCAGTGCTCTGCTCAGCGCGTGATTTCCATCAGCTCGCGGCCGCGCGGACTGAGCGCCAGCCACAGACCCAGCACCACGCCCATCAGCGACAGCGCCGCCACGTACCAGGTGGGCGACAGCGGCGAGACGGTCATCATCAGCGAGACCAGAATCGGCGTGAAACCACCGAAGATGGCGTAGGCGACATTGTAGGAGAACGACAGCCCGGTGAAGCGCACTGCCGGCGGGAAGCCGCGGATCGCGATGCTCGGCACCGCGCCGACGATGCCGACGCTGAAGCCGGTCAGGCAGTAGAGCGGCACCAGCAGGCTGGGGTCCGAGTGCATGGTGGCCAGGAAGATCCAGTAGGTGATGCCCAGCAGAGCGCTCCACAGCACCAGGGTCACCCCGGCACCGATACGATCGACCATGTAACCGGACACGATGCAGCCGATGCACACCGCCACGATCGCCAGACTGTTGGCGGAGAAGGCGGCGGCACGAGTCAGCCCCTCGAGCTCCGCGATCAGGCTCGGCGTCATCAGGATCACGACCACGATGGCGGCGGTCAGCACCCAGGTGACGGCCATCGCCACGGCAATCGCCGGACGCTGTTCACGCAGGATCATCTTCAAGGGCAGCTCGGCGGCCAGCGCCTTCTTCTGCTGCATCTCGGCGAAGACCGGGGTCTCGTGCAACCAGCGACGCAGGTAGACCGAGAACAGCCCGAACACGCCACCGATGATGAACGGAATCCGCCAGGCGAAATCACTCACCTCTTCCGGGGTATAGACACTGTTGATGGCACTGGCCATCAGCGAGCCGAGCAGGATGCCGCCCACCAGCCCCATCGACAGGGTGCCGCAGGCCAGACCATTGTGACGCGGTGCGACGTGTTCGCTGACGAACACCCAGGCCCCCGGCACCTCACCGCCGACTGCCGCACCCTGGAAGATGCGCAGGATGATCAGCAGCAGCGGCGCCCACATGCCGATGACGGCATAGGTCGGCAGCATGCCCATCAGCAGGGTCGGCAACGACATCATGAAGATGGACAGCGTGAACATCTTCTTGCGACCCAGCGTATCGCCGAAGTGGGCCATGATGATGCCGCCCAGCGGGCGCGCCAGATAACCGGCGGCGAAGATGCCGAAGGTCTGCACCTGGCGCAGCCACTCGGGAATGTCGGGCGGGAAGAACAGCTGACCGACGACGGTGGCGAAGAACACGAAGATGACGAAGTCATAGAACTCGAGGGCGCCGCCGAGTGCGGACAGGCCAAGTACCTTGATGTCACCACGCTTGAGCGAATTTTCGTTGGGCAAATCGTGGGCAGCGGTGGCTGAGCCCGCTGCGGGGACGGAATCGTTCATGGATCTCTGTGTTAGCGGGGGCTGGTGTCCAGCGATGGTCAAGAGTGATTCACGCGTCGCGCATCTTGTTGTCGTGTCGTCTTTCAGCACAAGCCTCGCAGACGCCACTTACAGGCGTTCTAGCGAGCGCAATGGCGGAAAGCACCGGGGTTGCCCCGGGCGTGGCGATGGTGCGGAATCCTGCCAGCGTACGCTGCATCACTGTATTGCGAAAAACACAATATTGCTCGATGCAGTCATGCGTCTCATGTAACGCACCCAGAGTAGCAAACACGCCCGTGGCTGGGTAGCGCCCGCTCACGGATTACGGGCGGTTTCTGCAGAGAGGGGCACGAAATGTCGCAAGCGCGCGAAGAGACATGAAAGCCCGGCCAGGCAGATCAGGCACGATAGACGCAGACGAAACACCCCGGCGCCTGAACAGGCAGACCGGGGTGATGGGAAGTCGTCGGGAGGCACACAGGTGCATTGGCGAGGTGAAAGTGGCGCATCGACGTGAGCGATGCCCTTCTCGGGGCAGCTTCAGCTGCAGTAACCCCAGCCTTCGAGGCGATGACGGATATCCTCGACCCGCTGACGATTCTTGCCGAGGTCGGAATGTCCCATGCGTGACACGCTGCGTACATGACAGACGCCTTCCTGTTCATTGCAGACGATTTCCACGTCATCGACGAAGCCCAGCAGGGGCGTGTGGAATTCCGCATGCAGATAACCGTCATCCGTACTGATGATTTCCGCATGCCCCATGGATTCGATGATGCTGTGCATCTTCTCCATCGCGCTCAGGCAACAGTCCGTCGGCATCGGGAGCGGCGCTACGTAATGCTTGCTGTCGGAGGCCTGGGAGCTGACCCCGTTGGGGGTACTCGGGGCTGGTGCCAGCAGCCCATCATGCAGGCCGAGGTTATCGGGGCGAGGTGAGGCAAAAAGACCGTGGCGCATTGCGATTCCTTCCTGTCATCTCTGGGCATCGGCAACGGCTTCCCATGTTGCCGGCCTGATTGTTGTTCATTGGTCGTCCATCGATTCCTGCCTTTCTGAAGCCACCCTGACGCTGCCATCGCCGGGGCTTGTCGAATTTCGACACAGGCCTCGACTTTCAGCGTAGCGACTTTTGTCGATTTTGCCCGTGAACGGGATTGATCCAGATCAACTGCCTGAAAATGCGCTCCAGATGCACGACACATGATGCCCTCCCCTTCGCCCGACCAGACGCAATCCGTACACTGAGCACATCCAGACTCGGACGTCAGCTCGACCGGGTTCGTGATTCTTCTTCTGACACCGCAAGGAACGCATAGTGAGCTTCCGCTTTCTGCATACCTCGGACTGGCATCTCGGCCAGAGCTTCCATGGCCAGAGTCGCCATGTCGAACATGCCGCCTTTCTCGACTGGCTGCTGGCACGGCTCAAGTGTCTGACCCCGGACGCCCTGCTGATCGCCGGTGATCTGTTCGATGTGGTCAATCCGAGCCTCGCCGCCCAGGAGCTGCTCTACGACTTCATCGTGCGCGCCCACGAGCAGGACGCGGCGCTCGAGATCGTGATGATCGCCGGCAATCATGACTCCGGCTCACGCATCGAGCTGCCCGCCGCCCTGCTGGCCCGCCTCAAGACCCATGCGCTGGGCCGTGTGCGCTGGGTCGATGATTCTGCCGACGGAGGGGATGCCCACCATCTCGACTGTCAGCATCTGCTGGTGCCGTTGCATGATCGTGACGGCAAGCGCCGCGCCCTGTGTCTGGCGGTGCCCTTTCTGCGCCCGGCCGAGGTCACCGGCCTGGGAGCTGGCGAGGATGAGTCGCAGGACGTGAACAAGCCTGAGCGCACCCGCAGCGAGGCCTATCGCGCGGGAGTGGCCCGTGTGCACGAGCAGCTGGTCAGCGCGGCGCGTGCCGCCCGCCAGCCCGGCGAGGCGCTGATCGCCATGGGCCACGCGCACATGCGAGACGGCGAGGTCTCCGAGAACAGCGAGCGTCCGATCCTGATGGGAGGCGAAGAGGCGCTCTCGACCAGCCTGTTCCCCGACGACATCGCCTATGTGGCGCTCGGCCATCTGCATCGTCCGCAACGCGTGGGCGGCCAGGAGCGTATCCGCTATTGCGGCACGCCGCTGGCGATGGACTTCTCCGAGGTCGATTACGGTCACCGCGTGCTGGAGATCACTCTCGAAGACGAGACACTCGTGGGCGTCGAGGAGCATCGCGTGCCCTGCCATGTCGCGCTCACGCGCATCGGACCGGCACCGCTGACCGAGATCACCGCCCAGCTCACGGCGCTGGTCGCCGAGGCAGACCGTGAACTCGAGCCGGCACGCTGGCCGTGGCTTGAGGTGAGCGTGCAGCTGGAGGCGCCCGTCATCGACCTGCGCGCGCGCATCGAGGCACTGCTGGAAGACGCGCCGCTGCGGCTGATCAAGCTGGTCACCCGCTATCCGGCGCCCAGCGCCGAGAATCGCGCGCCCAAGGGCGTGAAGCTCGATGAACTGGGGCCGATGGGGCTGTTCGAGCGCCACTATCGCGCCACCTATGACAGCGAGCCGGCCCCGTCACTGATCGAGGATTTCGCCCAGCTGCTCGAGGAGGTCGAGATCGCGCGTGAGGCACGCCTGGCAGGGGAACCGAGCAAGGCCACCAAGCCCGGTCGCCAGGCCGACAAGACAGCCTCGGCAGACAAGGCCAAGGGAGGTCAGGCATGAAGATCCTCGCCCTGCGCCTCGACAACCTGGCCTCACTGGCCGGCGCGCATGAAGTCGACTTCGAGAAGGCGCCGCTGTCCGATGCGGGCCTGTTCGCCATCACCGGACCCACCGGGGCCGGCAAGAGCACGCTGCTCGATGCCCTGTGTCTGGCGCTCTACGGCACCACGCCACGCCTGCGCCAGACCCCGAGCGGCGGTCAGCTGGAGGATGTCGGCGAGCATCAGCTGACCCTCAAGGACCCGCGCAGCCTGCTCCGGCGCGGCTGCGGCGAAGGCAAGGCCGAGGTGGACTTCATCGGCCGCGATGGCCTGCGCTATCGCGCCGGCTGGACGGTCAGCCGCGCGCGCGGCAAGCCCGGCGGGCGCCTGCAGAACGCCAAGCAACATCTCCAGCTGCTGCCCACGGCCGATGACACCCAGTCAGCTCAGATCCTCAATACCACCAGCAATGACGCCAAGGCGTTGATCATCGACAGACTGGGACTGAACTTCGAGCAGTTCACCCGCGCCGTGCTGCTGGCCCAGAGCGAGTTCAGCGCCTTCCTGCGCGCCAACGACAACGAGCGCTCGGAGCTGCTGGAGAAACTGACCGACACCGGCCACTACTCCGATATCTCGATCGCCGCCCACGAGCGTGAGCGCAGCGCCCGCGAGGCCGTCAACGAGCTCGAACGCCATCTGGATGGCCAGCTGCCGGCAAGCCCGGACGAGCGCCAGGCACTCGAGGATGAGGTCCGTCTACGCCAGACGGCCATGACCCGCCTCAGCGAACAGCATGATGCGCTGACGGCCTATCACCAGTGGACCACCACGGCGGGCGAGCTCGAACAGGCCCTGGGTCAGGCGCAGCTTGAACAGAAGGAGGCTCACGCCGCCAGTGCTGCGCTATCCCGTCAGCGCGAGCAACTCAGCGCCCTGGAAGCCCTCGCACCGATTCGCCCTGCTCTGCTGCGCCTCAAGGCGATCTCGCCGCAGCATGCCCAGCTGACCACGCAGCTCACCCGAGTACAGCAACAGCTCGGCACTCTGTCACCACTCACCGAGCAGGCCCGGGCCGACAAGCAGGCCGCCGATGAACGCATGCAGCGCTGCGAGACCTGGCGTGGCGAGCAACTGCCCAAGCTGGAAGAGGCCCGTCAGGTGGCCTCGCGTCTGGCGCAACAGCGCGAGACACATGTCAGCCAGCAGAATGAACAGCAACGCCTGCGCGACACGCTCGGCCACCATCAGCAGGAGCTGGAGACACAGGATCGACAGCGCCAGCAGCTGGATCATCAACTCCAGCAACTGCAGGCGACGCTGGTCGACGAGTCCGGTCAGCCGCTGAGCGATGCCGAAGACCATCGGGACCAGCTGCAACGTCAGCGCGATGCATTGCTGCAGCTGAAACCTGTGCTCAGCGAGCAGATCAATGGCCTGGCCCGCCGTGATGAGGTCCAGCAGCGCCTTGTCGAGCTGGAGCAGCTGCTGCCTCGGCAGCAACAGGCGTTGCGCGAGGTGGCTGCCCGGCAGGCCCAGGCATTGCAGGCCCGTGATCAGGCGCGCCACGAGGAAGACGCCGAGCGCCGCCAGCAGGAGCAGGAGCGTCTGGCACGCAGCGACAACGTGATGGCGCTGCGCCGCGGGCTGGTCCATGGCGAGGAATGTCCGGTATGTGGCAGCCATGAGCACCCCGCCGCCGACCAGGCCGCGCCGGCCGAGGCGCTGATCGCTCAGCTGGAACAGCAGGCCCGCGAGCGCCTTGAACAGCGCCGACAGGCCACGGCCACCGCGCAGCACGCCATGGAGGCGGCCAGTCACGAGCACGCACGTCTCGAGCAGCAGCTCGGCTACCTGCAGCAGGAACAGGCGCAGCTGCATACGGAACGACAACGTCTGCAGCAGCAGGCGCAGACCTGTCAGTCGAACCTGACCGACATTCTGGCTCGGCATTCGCTGTCAGAGCAGCCGCTGCTTGAGTCCCTGCCCCAGCTGCCTGCCGCACGAGCACTGGAACTGATCGAGCAGCGCCTTGGCGAACTGGACGCCCGTCAGAACACGCTGGTGACGACGCTGCGTCAGCTGATGCCGCTACGTGAGCAACGCCAGGCACTGGCGACACGCCACGCCACGCTGACGACGCAATGCCAGCATGGCGAAGCGCAGCTTCAGCAGTGTGAGGCACGCATCGCGGCGCTGGCGAGCGAGATCGAGCAGCTGAGCGGCACGCTTGCCCAGCAGCTGAGCGCAGACCCCAGGCGACAGCATGCCAGCGTGAGCGACTGGTCCGACTGGGTCGAATCGCTGACCACCCGCATGCGCAATGAGCAGGAGGATGCGCGTCAGGCGCTGCAAGAGCTGAGCGACCAGCAACAGCAGCTGACGCAGCAGCAGGCCAACCTGCAGCAACGCCAGACGGAGCTGCAAGAGGAGCAGCGCGCGCTCGACAGTGAACGCGCGCATTGGCAGGCCGAGAACCCTGGCCTGGATGACGCGCGGATCGAGGAGTTGTTGGCCGTCGAGGATCACGACCTGCAGGCACTGCGCCAGCAACTGCGTAGCGCCCACGAGCGAGTCGCACGCGCGGATGCCCTGTGTGAGGAGCGCAATGCGCGTCAGCTCAAACACTGGCAGGCCGCTCGGACCTCCGACTGGCAGGCAGCACTCGAACAGCTGGCAGCGCCCGCCGAGGACACGACTGGAGACGATACGCAGGCAGACGGTACCGCGGGAGACGGTGCATCAGGAGCTGAAGAGCTCGGCGTCATTCGCGGCCAGGCCAAGCAGGCATTGGCGGTGCATGCTGGTCTGCAGGCCCGCTTGCAGGAGGCCCCGGAAGAAGGAGCCGCTGGCACACTGACGGATGCGCCGCCAGGGCCCGAGGACGACACCCGCGAGCTTGGCGAGGCGCTGGCCAGTCTGATCACGACACTCAAGGCACCGCTCGATGCCGTGCGCGAGGCCCATCAGACGGCACAGGCGGCGATACTCAATGATGATCAGCGCCGCAGTGGCAGCGCCGCGCTTGCCGAGCGTCTCGCAGCCGCGCGTGCCGAACATCAGCGCTGGGGGGCGCTGTCGGAGCTGATCGGCAGCGCCAGCGGCGCCAGGTTCCGCACCATCGCCCAGGCCTTCAATCTCGAACGCCTGATCGAGCATGCCAATCTGCACCTGACCAATCTGGCACGTCGCTATCGTCTGGCACGCGGCGCCAGCCCGCTGGGACTGGTGGTGGTGGATACCGAGATGGGTGATGAACTGCGCAGCGTTCACTCGCTGTCCGGTGGCGAGACCTTCCTTGTCTCGCTGGCACTGGCGCTGGGCCTGGCGGGCATGGCTTCCGGCGAGCTGCGCATCGAATCGCTGTTCATCGATGAGGGCTTTGGCAGTCTCGACCCGGATTCGCTGGCGCTGGCGATGGAGGCATTGGATGGCCTGCAGGCCAGCGGCCGTCGCGTCGGGGTCATCTCGCATGTGGCCGAGATGCATGAACGTATTCCGGTGCGTATCGCGGTGCGCCCCTCGGGCAACGGTCAGAGCCGTCTGGAGATCGAAGGCTAAGCGTCGCCAGGCCTCGCAAAGACAGATAACGCAGAGACAGATAACGCGAAGACAGGTAATGCGAAGCTAGGCATCACGGAGCCGCTTGAGACGCCGGCTGGCGAGTTGATCCGCCAGTCGGGTCGGCTCGGGCAGCTTGGTCTTGTCCAGACAGTGCAGGGTCATCGAAAGCGCCGTGTCCAGATTCATGCGCTGGCCCGGCGAGACGAACACCGGCTTGACCTTCGCGCGTGAGCGCAGCACGGCGCCCAGCTGGCTGCGCTGTTCGCGTCTGGGCAGCGCGGTGTCCTCGATGATGCCGAGCTCGGCATCCGCCTCGCGTACGCGATCCGTCAACGCGACCCAGTCACCACGCGCATCGCCCGGCTCGCCATGCTTGCCGCACAGACGCTTCTTGGCCACGCCGAAGGACGGCAGGTCACACCACAGGCCAAGATGCGCCGCCACACCCAGGCGGCGCGGATGGGCGATGCCGTGACCGTCCACCATCAGGCATTCGGGCGGCCGCTCGAGTGCCTCAATGGCGGCGATGGCAGCGGGCAGCTCCCGAAATGACAGCAGGCCCGGAATGTAGGGCATGCGGGTCGGCTGACGGATCAGCTGCTGCTCGAGGGGTTCCAGCGTCGCCAGATCCAGCGTCACCACCGCCGCACGTGTCACCTCGCCTGCATCCTCGAAGCCGATATCGACCCCCGTGATGGTCGCCGGCCAGGCCTCGGGACTTGCTCCCCAGGGCGGCATCAGCGTCAGTCGCGTCGCCATTTCGCGTTGCTTGGCGACGGCGTCGGCAGGGTCGAGATTCCAATCGTGCAGTGCTGTCGTCCACTCACTCATGCACTTACTCATGCATTCCCTCACGGCGGTTGCGGGTCTCTCCCTCTCAGATGCTATCGATCGCCCTCACCTTCAAGTTGCTTGCCCAGTGAACGCAGCACCTCCGCCGCCTGGTTGCGGAAGCTGTCCAGCCCGTTGCCGACCTCCCCCATGCCGCGTTCCAGCTGACGCGAGAGCCGATTGGAAAGCGGTTGATCCGCGCGTGCCGCCAGCTGCTCCGGCGTCATGTCGAGCACCAGGCGGTAGCGGATGTCGCCGGGGGCCGTGGCGGCGAGCGGATCACTGACGGCTTCACGAGTGAAGCGCGTGAAGTCGATGCTGGCCGCCTTGTCACCGCCTTGCGGGCGGATCAACAGACGATGGATCTGGCCACGCGTATCACTGAGCACATCCTCGACCCGACCCAGCACCTCGCCCTGCGGCGTGACCACCGGTGACAGCCGCAGGGCCTCCAGCGAGACCAGCGGGACGCGAATCTCCGGCGTGGCGCTGCTGGCGGGCATGCCGGACTCGGCGTGGGCCGCGCTGAGCGACAACCAGGGTGTCGCCAGCAGAGCGCACAGTATCAGCTGGCGGGCGGACGCGGCCTTCAGGCCACGGCGCAGGGCATCGAGTGAAGAGATCATGTGGGCATCCTCGGGAAATGATGGACGGTGGACGCTCCACCGCTATGCCAGAACAGGATACCAGCCCCTGTGGCGCCTTTCGTCCAGGCACAAAAAAACCGGCACCTCGTGAGAGGTACCGGTCTTTTCAGAAGCTGTGGCCAGCACTGTGTTCAGCGCCGGCCAGACTCAGGCCTGATCAGGCGCGACGACGGTCGTCGTTGCCACCTTCACGGCGCTGCGGACGAGCGCCCGCACCGTCTTCTGCCAGTTCCAGCGGACGGCCAGCGACGCGAGCACGCGCCATCTTGGACACGATGCTGGTCGGCAGACCGCTCGGCAGCTCCACGACACTGTGCGTGTTGCGGATGTCGATGCGACCGATGCGCGAACCTTCGATGCCACCTTCGTTGGCGAGAGCGCCAACCAGCTGACCCGGCTTGACGCCGTCACGATGGCCGACGGCCACACGGTAGAGCTTCATGCCTTCACGTGCGACCGGCGCAGAGCTGCGACGCTCACCACGTTCCGGACGCTCGCCGCGCTCAGGACGCTCGTTGCGACGCGCACCCGGCTTCGGCAGGGACTGGATCGGCGTCTCTTCGGCGCGAGCCATCTTGACGAAGACCGCGGCCAGCTCGACCGGATCATGACCTTCCTCGATCAGGCTCTGCACCAGGGCGCGGTGGCCATTGGAGCTGCTGCCCAGGGCTTCGACGACGCGAGCACGGAAGGCCGCGTCACGGTGAGCACGGATCTCTTCTTCGCTCGGCAGCTGGCGTTCGGTGATGCGCTGGCCCAGGGCCTGCTCCATCCAGCGAACCTTGCGCATCTCGCGACCGCTGACGAAGGTGATGGCGCGACCTTCACGACCGGCACGACCGGTACGGCCAGTACGGTGGACGAAGGATTCGCTGTCACCCGGCAGGTCGTAGTTGAAGACGTGGGTGATACGCGCCACGTCCAGACCACGAGCGGCGACGTCGGTCGCGACCAGCACGTCGACCTTGCCACGCTTCAGACGCGTCACGGTACGCTCACGCAGGGACTGGTCCAGATCACCGGACAGTGCCGCAGCGGAGATACCGCGAGCCATCAGCTGCTCGACGACGGTGGTACAGGCGGCACGAGTCCGCACGAAGACGATGGCGGCATCGACGGTCTCGACTTCCAGCAGGCGAGACAGCGCTTCCAGCTTGGCGCCGCCTTCGACACGCACCATCATCTGCTCGATGGTGGAAGCGGTCTTGGATTCGGACTTGATGGCCACCTTGATCGGATCAACCAGGTAGCGGTTGACGATACGCTCGATCTCGGTCGGAAGCGTCGCGGAGAAGAACACGCGCTGTGCTTCCTTCGGGGTATCGGCGACGACGCGCTTGACGTCATCGATGAAGCCCATGCGCAGCATCTCGTCGGCTTCGTCCAGCACCAGGGCGGACAGGCCGTCGAGCTTCAGGCTCTTGCGATCCAGGTGGTCGATGACACGACCCGGAGTCCCGACGACGATCTGGGCGCCGCTCTTCAGGCTGCGCATCTGCTCGCGGTAGTCCTGACCACCACAAAGGGTGGCAACTTCCAGGCCACGCATGAACTGGCCGTAACGAGTGAAGTTGACAGCGACCTGCTGAGCCAGCTCACGGGTCGGAGCCAGCACGAGAACCTGCGGCTCGCGGCGGTCGAGGTCCAGACGGGTCAGCAGCGGCAGAGCGAAGGCCGCAGTCTTGCCGGTACCGGTCTGGGCCTGACCGATCATGTCACGGCCATCGAGCAGGCTCGGGATGGTCTGGGCCTGGATGGGGGACGGTGTTTCGTAGCCCAGCTTCTCGAGAGAGGTCAGGACGGCAGGCAGCAGGGCAAGATCGCTGAAGCGATCGACGACGGAAGTCGTGGTCATGTATATCTCACACCTAAATGGCTACAAGTGAAGCTTGTAGCTGAAGAATGGGTCGGCTTGAACCGACACGAAGCGTAAGGGCTCCGTCTGGCGATGCCGTCAGGCACGAGGCGCTGGCATCATCAGAAAAAACGTACGAGTGCTTGGACGTCTTGGCATGGACGGGCCCGGGTTGCTCTGATGGCAGACGCATTTCCGCTATCAGGCACAACGCTGCGGCGACCGTACAGCAACCAGAGGCTCTCCACTTGAGAGTCTCGGGGCGCTCCATCATGCACACTGTGGACTGGGACGGGTCTTGCGTCTCGGCGGCCGGACATCGAAGGATCGAGGGGTCACGGAGGGCTCGGGGCAAGCTACGCCACTCGGTCCGGGAGGCGCGAAATTACCGTCTGAAGGCCTGTCAAGAAAGGCGATCACCGGCTTCGGCTACTCAGGATGGTGGGTCACTACATGCGAGGAGCTGGCATTCTAGCAGTCCCTCGCGCATTCTGCATCCTTTCTTTTGACCTTGGTCGCAGGCCAGGCGTCTACCGGCGCAGGCCACACTCGCCAATTCCCTCTGACAGGAGACGGCATGACTGACGTGCAAGACCCCACCACCCCCTCACCCGCCGAGCCCATCACCACGCTGTGGGTCGATGCTGACGCCTGCCCGCGCGCGGCGCGCGACATTCTGGTCCGCGCCGCGGAGCGGACCGCGACCCCCACCTGGTTCGTGGCCAATCATCAGGTGCCGCTGCCACGCTCGGTGCATGTCAAGGCGCTGTCCGTCCCTGCCGGTGCCGATGCGGCGGACCAGTTGATCGTCGAGCGCGCCCGGCCCGGCGACATGGTGATCACGTCCGACCTGCCGCTGGCGCTGGAGGCGATCGAGAAAGGCGCCCTGGTGATGACGAGCCGCGGCGAGACACTGGATGCCAACAACATCCGCGCCAAGGTTCAGATGCGCGATTTCATGGAGAGCATGCGTTCCAGCGGCGAACACACCGGCGGCCCCTCCGCCTATGGCCAGCGCGAGCAGCGCGACTTCGGCAATGCGCTGGACCGCTGGCTGGCCAAGGCCAGACGAACCAGGCCGTGAGGCCGAACGCCTCGTCCCGGCAGCGATGGCTTCAGTGGTGGCGGCGAATGCCCTGCCCTGTCAGGCGCTCACGATCATGCGGTGCCTCGAGATCCAGCGTCGGGCCGAGGGGCACGATACCGGTCGGATTCACCGCCAGCTGACTGCCGTAATAGTGGGTCTTGATCTGCGCGAGATCGCAGGTCTCGGCGACGCCCGGCCACTGGTACAGCTCGCGCAGGTAATTCGAGAGATTGGGATAGTCACTGATGCGGCGCTGATTGCACTTGAAGTGGCCGTGATAGACGACATCGAAGCGCAGCAGCGTGGTGAAGAGGCGGATGTCCGCTTCGGTCAACCACTCACCGACCAGATAGCGCGAGTCGGCCAGACGGCGTTCCAGTGAATCCAGGCAGGCGAACAGCGCGGTGAAGTGACGCTCATAGGCCTGCTGGCGGGTGGCAAAACCGGTCTTGTAGACGCCATTGTTGACCTTGTCGTAGATCTCGGCATTGAGAGCGTCGATCTCGCCGCGCAGGTCTTCGGGAGAGAAGTCCAGGTCATTGCCGGTCAGCGGATCGAAGGCGTCGTTGAAGATGCGCACCAGGTCAGCGGATTCGTTGTTGACGATGCGCCCCGCCTTGCGATCCCACAGCGCCGGTACGGTAACACGGCCGGTGTAGTGCGGGTCGGTCATGGTGTAGAGCTGATGGTGGTAGCGCACGCCGTTGATCGGATCGCCACTGGAGCCCTCTTCCTCGAGATAGCTCCAGCCATGTTCCAGCATGTAGGGGCTGGTGAAGGACATGCCCACGACCGACGTCAGTCCCTTGAGAGAGCGCATCACCAGCGCACGGTGGGCCCACGGACAGGCCAGCGAGACATAGAGATGGTAGCGCCCGACTTCGGCGGGCACGGCAGACTGGCCGTCAGGGCCCTGCTCGGCCGTACCGGGGGGTACGACCCAGTCACGCAGGCTGGCACTCTCGCGCTTGAATTCCCCGCCATTGCTGTCGGTATCGTAACCACGGTTCTGCCAGGTGCCATCGACCAGTAAGCCCATGAGGAAATGTCCTGTCATGCAAGGTGAGGATAGCCATTCAAGGGATCGCAGAGGAGCCATGGTCCCCGCACGCAACGAATGACGCCTCTCCGACAGGTGGTAGCGCCCAGAAGCTTTTCCAATCCCCAGCCGCTTTCTCATGTGGCTCAGGAGTGCTTCACCCCCCTTGAACGCTGTGATGCAGCTGCTCGACCATCGCACGCACGCCAGGGCCGGCGCTGTCGGCATCAGGCAGGTAGAGATGAATGTCGATCTCACGCTCGCCGCCGTTGAGCAAGGGCAAGGGCACGAGTGTCCCCTGGGTCAGCGCCTGCGAGATTCGCGAACGCGGCAGCCAGGCAAAGCCCAGGCCACGCTCGGCGAGATCGACGGACGTCGCCAGATGACTCACCGTCCAGCGCTTTTCTGCCTTCAGCCAGCCGGCATCCATGCCTGTCGAGCGACTGCTGTCGCGCACCACCAGCTGCCGATGCTGTTCGAGGTCACGCAGATCCAGCGGCCGTCCCAGCGCATGCAGGGGATGCCTTGGCGCCGCTACCGCCACGAAGGTTTCCCGCACCAGCAGGCTACCAAGCTGCCCTTCCTGTGGCAGCGCGCTGACCAGCAGATCGACCTGGCCGGCATCCCAGAGCTCACTGCCACCCGTCAGGGTGGTTTCGTGCAGCTGTATCCGTACCTGGGGATAGGCCGCGGAGAACCCCTCCAGCGCACGGGCCAGCAGGTCCGAGGGAAACAGCTGGTCCACGGCCAGGCTTATCTCGCTCTCCATGCCTTGTGACAGCGCCTGGGCCACATCCTCCAGCGCGCTGGCACTCTCGATCAACTGGCGTGCGCGACGCAGGAGCATCTCGCCGGCCTCGGTCAGGCGCACGTTGCGCCCCACCGGCTCCAGCAACGGCACTCCCAGCAACGCCTCCAGGCGATGCACCGCATGATTGAGCGTGGAGGGGCTCTTGTGCACGGCCTCGGCGGCTCGGGCAAAACTGCCATGATCGACCACGGCGGCCAGCATCTGCCATTGGGCCAGAGTCACTCGAGACGACATCGGACATTCTCCACTGATTTCTTGTTGCCACGCGGGCGCACGAAAGGCGAGACAGGGCGGCACGAGCGACGCCACCCTGCTTGTCCCTCTGGACAATCTTCGCCCCCTTCAGAGATCTCATGTTGCGACGCCAGAGCATCATGTGCCAACACGTTCGCCACTCTGCGTCACAATCCTCTGACAACAGGACGCTATCCTCGTGATGTACGCACTGACTTGCAGAATATTTCGACGAAGTTACAAAATTTAACAGCAAGCAGATATTACTGTGAGAACAGCGTTTCTTAAGCAAAAATGGCGGGATTTTCGACTGTCCTCATAAAACAGACACCGCTAGCACGACCCCTGATGATCAAAACAGGGTTGAATTCCTAATACTGGACATGTGTCCAGCCTATCGAATGCGCAAAAGCTTGGTTAAGGTTCGGATGCGAATCTGTCGTCTTCTGTTCTGTTCACTTCATCACATCATCGGTCAACTATGCTGCGAATCCTTCATTCGCTCCCACGCGTGCACAAGTATCTTCTTTTACCTGTTGCCACAATGGTCACCGTGCTGGGCGCTCACAAGCTTCTTGAAACTCTGGACTCTCAAGAGATCTCACCTGCCTCTCGCCACCTCGCCATCGACCTGGCCAATGCCAGCTCGGAGGTGACGAACGCATTGCCGGTTGCCATCGCGCACGCGCAACAGACGCCTGCTCCGCTGGCCACGGCGAGTCTTGATGCGGGGCATCAGGCACTGAGCGCAGCTGGCGAGGTGCCACTCTCCGCGCTGACGCCGAGTGAGGTCATCGATGTCGACTTCGACATGCCGGTGATGTTGACCGACGCCAACTACCCTGCCGGTGAAGCTGAGCCCGGCCCGATCGTGGCACTGGCACCTTCTGCCGTGAAGACGGCCGAGGCGGTGATCGCCACCGCGACCGATGAGCAGGCCGGCGGGACCTCCTACGATGATCTGTCCGTCGATCCGGTCGAGCTGGGCGAGAGCCCGACGCTGCAGACCGAACTGGCAGCCAAGGAAGTCTATGTCCCGGAATGGCAGACCTACACCGTTCAGGCGGGCGACACCTTTGCCGTGATGGCGGAGCGTTCTCTGGGGCTCGGCTATCGCGAGACCACCCGCATCATCAAGTCGCTGCCGGACAAGCGTGTGCTGACCCACTGGCGTATCGGTGACAGCCTCGACTACAAGCTCGACGAGGACGGCAACCTGCTGGCGCTGCGCATCATGAAGGATGCGCGTCGCGGCTTCATGGTCAAGCGTGACCCTCAGCAGGATTCCTTCAGCGTCGCCAAGATAGAGAAGGCCACTCAAGCGACCCAGCGTCTGTTCGCCGGTACCGTCAGCGGCAGCTTCTCGCTCTCGGCGGAGGCCACCGGTCTTGGCGTGGCGGATGTCACCCAGCTGACCCAGGTACTGGGCAAGAAGATCGATTTCCGTCGCGATACCCGCAAGGGCGACAAGTTCCAGGTGCTGGTCGAGTCCGACATGATCGATGGCACCAGCACCGACTCGCGCATTCTGGCCGCGCGCTACGAGGGTACCCGCAAGTCATTGACCGTGGTGCGCAATGCCGCCGATGGCCGCTACTACACTCCGGACGGCAAGGGTCTCGACCCGGCCTTCAATCGCTACCCGCTGGCCCACAAGGCGCGCATCAGCTCGCCCTTCAACCTGAGCCGTCGCCATCCGGTCACTGGTCGCATCAGCCCGCACAAGGGCACCGACTTTGCCGTTCGCGTCGGTACACCGGTCCTGTCCACGGCTGATGGCGTGGTCGAACTGGTCGGCAACCACCCGCTGGCGGGCCGCTACCTCGTGCTGCGCATGGACAATGGCTACAAGACCCGCTACCTGCACCTCTCCAGACCTCTGGTCAAGAAAGGCGAGCGCGTGAAGATGGGTGAGAAGATCGCCCTGTCCGGCAATACCGGCCGCTCCACCGGCCCGCACCTTCACTATGAGGTGATGGTCAACAATCGTCAGGTCGATGCCATGCGCGTCCAGCTGCCGAACAACAAGTCGCTGTCCGGCAAGGCGCTGGCCGCCTTCAAGCGTGAGTCACAGAACATGCTGGCCAAGCTGGAAGCCGCCGACAACACCGGCGCCATCGCCAAGGCATCGACGCCGACAGGCTCTGACGAAAGCTGATTCGCGCCATGCCCTGAAACGCAAGAGGCCCTCACCGACGTGAGGGCCTCTTGCGTTTCAGGGCGTGGCATCTCCGGATACCCCGGTGATATCGTTACTTCTTGATACCCTTGTTGGCGGCCTGCTCCAGCAGCTCTTCGGCTTCACTGGACGCCCCCTCCTCGCGCATCCTGGCCACATCCGCATACAGGCAGACGTAAGTGCCGCACGAGGCGCAGAAGACCTTGTCTTCCGGATTGTGCACCTGAGAGACGCGCATCCGCTTGCTACCACAGTCGGGGCACGGCTTGGGGATACGCAGTTCCTCGGATAGATCGGACATGTAACAGCCTCCTGTGCAGTCTCTGGAAGGCATGCATCCGCGACGCAAGCCCGGGGAACGGGAAGTGCGCAGGATCCATGCGGTTGTGAAAGACATGGGGGCAGGCATCCTGCTTGCAACCCCATGGCGTGCTTGCCACCGAAGGTCGAGAAGAGCAGCCGTGAGGCGGCTGCCTGTCTCCTGCACACGACTCCCTTCCCGCTCGCGTCGTGTGCCAGGAACGCAAAGCCCCCGGCGTGGGCGGGGGCTTTGCAATGAGCTGGAGACCTCAGGATGCAAGAACTCTCAAGCCGCGCTGATGCGTTCACCGCTGACGATGGCATCCTGACGATTTCTCGCGGAGTGCTCCAGTGGGCGTCGTTGCGCATGGGAGCGGGCACCATCTCGCGTCAGACGAAACTCTTCCTGGAGTGCCATCTCACGCGCTGCCAATCGGAAGTCCCCCATGGAACACAGGACATGACCATTCGGGCATTTCAACAGGTGCTCATCGGGGAGATCACAGGCTGGCCAATGCAATGATTCATTGCACTCGGGGCAGCGAGGTCCATTACTGGTCGGGATTGAAGTAGAAAACATGCGCGAACTCCTTTTCGGCGCAAGAGGTGACGTTGTCATGACCAGGCTCTCGATAAGGGGATCATGCAGACATGGCTCAGCATGCGTGCGCATGATGGAGACACGAGGCCGCAGACTCCATTGCACTTTATGTTAGAAATATCAGATTCCTTGCTGATGTCCCGGATAGCTCGAGGCATCTCCAGCATGTCTCATCCGCGACAGGGCATCAGACGCGCCTCATCCTGACAGGACAATCTTACAAACGAATAACACTCCCACGGATGATGCAGATCAAGGCTGTCTCGAAACACGCTGATTGCCTTGTCGGATGACACACAAAAAAATCCCGGCCAATGGCCGGGAAAACACTCTCAGGCAGAACAGGACCTGAATCGGGAGGCAACGCTCACCGAGGGGGTCGACCAGGACGCTGGACAGTCGCCAGCGGTATCACGAATTCATGTCGCCTTTGACAAGGCACTTGCTCGGGGCTCCGGCAATGGACGATTGACCGAAAGGATGACGATTGCCGAAGCCTGACTCTCACATCTCACTGACCAGCATGCTGGACGACTGATGAATGCCGTATCACCTGCTGGCTGTCAGTGGGTAGAACATCTCAAGCCTGTGCATCAAGCTGCTTGATCACCTGGTTGGCCATCAAGGCAGGGTCGATGGTGGCACGCTTGCGAGCGCTGGCTTCAAGCCGGTCGCGCAGCATGAACCACACCCCGAGAAATTCGTCGCACTCGGCGCAGCTCACGATGTCGTCATCTGCCGGGCTTTCTCCCAGATTGACGCGATTGCTGCCACAACGTGAACACTCCATGGGAACCTTGCGCACTGCGTTCATCTCGATGCCCTCCGCTGGATCCTTGATGAAAACTCTCACGGCCTTCCTCGATAGACTCGACCGTGACCTGCCAGATCTCGAGCAAGGAAAGGACGAGGGCTTGAAAAGCACGCTGCGGATCTCCATTCCCTCTCTTGGCGAGGCGTTCATCATTGGCCTCGCTGCGCTCTGACACCCTCAAAGTTAGACACTTGAAAACTGTTGTACAAGTTTTTCTGAGTATCAAAACGTATCTGTATAGCTAACGTACACCCTGAACCTCCCATCCTGAACTGCGATTACGCAGCGTTGATCCCCCTGCAGATGTCGACCTCACCACTGACAATCGTCACGCCCCGACCGTAACACTTCGCTACAAATTCAGTGATCGTGCAATGAAAACTGCAGGTTGAGTGCGGCATTCTCCTCCGCCAGCACGGATGACAGCGCGGTTGGCCATCGATATTCACTGATGGACACCTCCATGCCTTGCCCTCCTGTTCTGCCGGCAGACCGCCGTAGCCCCGCCAGACGCCGGCATCTCGCTGGCCGAAAAGTGCACCTGATTCGTGACGAGCGCATGAACTACCGTACAAGTTTTTCCACTCCCCCCTTGAAACTTGATCGCGTCATCTGAATCTTAGGAAGCATGGCTGCACGAGATGGCAGCCCGACATCGTCCATGTCCTGATTGACCCATCACTGCAGCACGCCACGCAGTCGCCGCCGGATTACATCAGGGCAGACGGCAATGAAGAATCGACACGCAAGGAGTACGGCATGAGCAAGATGAACCGCAAACAGATTCTGGGTGCGATCACCGCGACCACTCTGCTGACCACCTCCGGCCTGGCCATGGCCAATCCGCAGGGACTCTACTCCGCTGATGAACTGATGGATGCTGACGTCTATCTGCAGAACGACGACCAGCAAGTCGTGGGTGAAGTGGAAGATGTGCTGCTCGACGACAACATGCAGGTCGCCGCGCTGGTGGTCGAGAGTGATGAAGTGCTGGGCCTTGATGATCAGCAGTACGTGGTCGAGACCGGCAAGTTCACGCTGGAAACCCGTCAGGGTGACGACATCGACAATCTCGAATATCGCATCCATGTGAACATGGATGAGGCTCAGCTCAAGGAACAGCCGCAGTACACCACCGACTGGTGGCAGGACACTCGCAAGAGCGCGGCCGCTGCCTGGGATGAGACCAAGGACACTGCTGCCAGCGCCTGGCAAGACACTCGTCAGGCAACCGCCAATGCCCTGACCTCGGCAGGCAACGCGATCAGCGGTGCCGCCAATGACGCCCAGGATGAGATGGCAGACGAGACTCAGTGATCACCACTGACACCGAAGCGTCTTGCGCCATTCTCGTGGCAGTGACATGAAGGATTCGTCGCCGCCCGCAAGGCAGTGACATCAGAGCAGTCCTTTACGACGTTCGAGCCGACGCCCCGTCGCCACATGGCACGGGGCGTTCTGGTATCTGGCAGTGCGAAGGCGAGCCGGAACGACTGACGTGCTGATGCGAGCCCATGCGACCGAGTTCCCCGCCAGCGAAAGGCGAAGAGCCACGGAGGAGAGCCGAAAGCGGAAAACCATCGATCTGGCGAAACGGGCAGGCACAAAAAAAGCCGCCGATGGCGACCTGGCAGGCGCTACAGAAAAGCGCCTCGGGATGGTGGGCCCAGCAGGACTTGAACCTGCGACCAATCGATTATGAGTCGAGTGCTCTAACCAACTGAGCTATGGGCCCGGACAGCGCCGCTATGATAGCGAAAGCCAAAGCGTCAGGAAAGCCCGAAAACTCAACAACATAGACCTCGCTGGACACGAGCCGCCGTCACCGCCTCCGATCAGCCCCATCCCGCCTGCCACCCTGTCACGAACCCTTGCGCCACTGGCGTGTCCAATGCCTCAATGCGCCGCACAGAGCTCACCTTTCATAGCGCCCAGCCATCAGGAGTCACCATGTCATTTCCCTTTCTTCGCTGGACCTCTTCCTTCCACAAGCGCCTTCGCGCCCCTATCAAGGCCCTCGCCCTGGCCGTTGCCATGAGTGGTATCGGCATCAGCGTGCCCAGCCAGGCAGCCTGGCAGCTGATCCCGGATGCCAGTGGCGCCACCGCCACGCTGACCGAACAGAAGGCGCAGGGCAATGTCGAGCACGTCCACCACCTGCGTGGGTTGAGCGGCACCGTCGGTGATGACGGCAAGATGAGCATTCCGCTCAGCGTCGGTCAGACCGACCTGCTGGACAAGGTCGGCGAGCTGCCGCCGTGGCTGTCAGGCGTCAGTCAGATGCGTCTCGCCACCCTGATGCTGAATCTGGACCCCGTGGCTCTGGCAGCGCTGGAGACAGGCAGGACGACACGCATGCAGGTGCCCTTCACGGCCACCGATGGCAACCGCACTCACCGCGACACCCTGCCTCTGAACGTGACCCGCGAGAGTGCCGACCGCCTGAGCTTCGCCAACGCCGAGCCCATGGCGCTGGACAGCGCGGAAGTCGCCAAGAACCAGGTCGGCAGTACCCTGCTTGGCCTGCTGGGCTATGGCAATCTGGTCGGCGATATCCCCATCACGCTGCAGGGCGAGATGCAGGACCGCTGATCCCCCGCCGACGCCATCCTCCGTCGAGGCGCCCCTCTGCCAAGGACCGCCCTCTGACAAAGACCGCCCTTCGGGGCGGTCTTTGCATGTCTGAGCGCCACCGGAAGCCCCCGCCAGGCCACGTGCACGGCCCACTGACATCAGATAACAAAAATAATTCTCATTCATGGTTCAGAAATGCCAACCCTGTACGTCTTCCCTCAGGAGAGAACGACAAACAAGAAGCATTCGCAAAAACATCATTCAGGATGGAACATCGTCACTCATGAAAGACTCCGCCACGCGACACCCGCATCAATCCCCATTGCTTTCACTGCCACGGCACCCGCTGGCACTGGCGATTGCCCTGAGCCTACCCTTCACCGGGCAGGCCGTGGCGGCCGACCATCGGGATGCTCAGGACGAGCAGCTGGATACCATGACGGTCACCACCACGGCGGCTACCAAGACGCAGACCGGTTACCTGGAAACTCCCCAGGCTGTCTCCACCATCACCCGTGATGACATCGACAAGCGCGCCGCCGAGACGGTGCAGCGTGCCGCGGACTATACGCCGGGCGTGTTCACCAATCAGATCGGTGCTTCCAACCGCTATGACTATCTGGTCCTGCGCGGCTTCTCCGATGGCAGTGTCAGCAACACCTTCCTGGATGGTCTGAAGCTGATGGGTGACTCGGGCTCCTACAGCTCGATGACCATCGACCCCTACTTCCTCGACAGCATCGAAGTCGTCAAGGGGCCGTCCTCCGTCCTCTACGGCCGCTCCTCGCCGGGCGGTCTGGTCGCGATGCAGTCCAAGCGCCCCGAGTTCCAGGACTCCGGCCAGGTGCGCTTCACCGTCGGTGACGACAACGAGCGCAGCGCGGCCTTCGATCTCACCGGCCCGCTGGATGACGAGAAGCGCATCGCCTATCGCCTGACCGGCCTTGCCAGCGCCGAAGACACCCAGGTCGATTCCGTCAGCGAAGAGCGTTATGCCTTCTCGCCGCAGATCACCATGGATGTCACCGACGACACCACCGTCACCCTGATGGGCTACTTCCAGAAGGACCCGGAAGGCGGCTACCACTCAGGCCTCCCCTACGAGGGCACGGTGGTGAGCCACGACGGCATCAAGCTCGGCAACGACTTCTACGAAGGCGACGAGGACTACGAGGAATTCGATCGCACCGAACGCATGCTCGGCTATGACTTCGAGCATCGCTTCAATGACGATGTCACCGCGCGCCAGAAATTCCGCTACCTGCGTTCCGATGTGGATCTCGAGCAGGTCTACGCCTATGGCTGGGCCTCGGATACCGAGCTGACCCGCTACTACTCCGGTGGCGAGGAAAGCCTGCGTGCCTGGACGGTCGACAACCAGCTGGAGACCCGCTTCTCCACCGGCGACATCGATCACACCCTGCTGTTCGGTGCCGATTATCAGACCCGCACCAACGACGTGGACTGGGAATACGGCACCGCCAGCTCGCTGGACGTCACCAGCAGCAGCGATGCCGATGTCTCCATCTATGCCACCGAGAACCAGAAGCGTGAACTGGATCAGACCGGTGCCTACCTGCAGGATCAGCTCAGCTGGGGCCGCTGGAACCTGGCCGCCGGCCTGCGTCAGGACTGGGTCAACATCAAGAATACCGATCGCGACTACAACACCAGCAGTGAGCTGAACGACAACGAGATGAGCGGCCGTATCGGCCTGATCTACGGCTTCGACAACGGCATCTCGCCCTACGTCAGCTACTCCACGTCCTTCTCGCCGAACTCCTACACCGACGAGGATGGCGACCTGCTCGACCCGACCACCGGCAAGCAGGTGGAAGTCGGCATGAAGTACCAGCCCAACGGCACGCGTGATCAGTACAGCGTCTCGCTGTTCCGCATCAATCAGGAAAACGTCGCCTCCAAGGACCCGGAAGACAGCTACTACACGTCCTACGGCGAGATCGAGTCCCAGGGCCTGGAGCTGGAAGCCCGCACCCAGCTGACCCGCGACTTCGCGCTGCAGGCCGGTTACAGCTACACCGACGTGACCTATGCCAAGGCGGAAGATGGCACCGAAGGCAACGATGCCAACCAGGTGCCGAAGCACCAGGTCAGCGTCTGGGGTGACTACGCCTTCAACGAGGGCCCTCTGACCGGCCTGAATGCCGGCCTCGGCGTGCGTTACTACGCCGACATGTGGGCGGATTCCGAGAACACCGAGAAGGTCCCGAACTACGCACTCGTCGATGCCCTGGTCGGCTACGACCTGAGCCAGGTCGGCTGGAGCGGCACCAGCGTGCAGCTCAACGTCAGCAACCTGTTCGACAAGGAATACATCGCGTCCTGCTACAGCACCAGCTTCTGCTACTACGGTGCCGAGCGCAGCGTGACCGCGACACTGACCTATGATTTCTGATTCCGACACGTCCGCCGTCCGTCGATTCTGAATCGACCCGCATGACCCGCCGGCGGCAAGGATGTCGCCGGCACCATCGCCCTGAACCACTCATCATCTGATACCTCTGGCGTGTGCCGCACATGACATCGAGATTGCCCGACACAGGGGCGCTCGGTGACGACTCACTCTCTGCCGATGCCCACGGCAGGCGTGACTGACCGCGCCAACCGCTTTGCCAACAACTTCACCAACAACTCCACCAACAACTTCACCAACAACAACGACCGCATCACGCGGCACTTGATGAATGTCCTGACTGGTCCTCGCACCTGTGCCACCTGCCCTGGCTGGCTGCGAGTCTCTTCCAAGTCTTTATCTGCGAACATTCGCATAAGGTTATGTAATGCACAGCCTTCATGATTCCGCCGCCACCTATGGCGCGGCTGCAGGATCCCCCGCATCTGCCCCCCAGGCCGCTGCCGCCGCGAGCTCCCTGTCCCGCTCGCCCAGCGCCGCCCTGTTTTCACCTGCCAACATGGATGCCTGGCAGGCCGGCATGCAACGCATCAGCAGTCTGGTCGCCGAACAGCTCGAGAACGTTCAGCAACCCTTCAGCGGCATCACTCCGGAAGCCCTGCGCCCGGCCTTTGCCGAGCTGGATCTCGAGACGCCCCTCGAGAATCTGGAAGCGGGCCTGGAGGAGCTCCAGTCGCTCTACCTGAAGGATGCCGTCTATTTCCATCACCCGCGCTACATCGCACACCTCAACTGCCCGGTCGTGCTGCCGGGTGTCTGGGCGGAAAGCCTGCTCGGCGCGATCAATTCCTCACTCGACACCTGGGATCAGAGCGCCGGCGGCACCCTGATCGAGCAGCGCCTGATCGACTGGACCACCGAACGACTGGGCCTGGGTCCGACCGCGGACGGCATCTTCACCAGCGGCGGCACCCAATCCAACCTGATGGCGCTGCTGCTGGCGCGTGACGCGGTCTGCGAGAAGCTGCCCAACCACCCCGGCAACCAGACCCACGGCCTGCCGCCGGAAGCCGGGCGCCTGCGCGTCTTCGCCTCCGGCATTAGCCATTTCAGCCTGCAGAAGGCCTGTGCCCTGCTCGGCCTCGGCCACAACGCCGTCATCCCCGTCGCCGTGGATGAGCGTCGCCGCATGGACCCGATAGCCCTGCGTGAGGCGCTGGACAAGGCGCGCGCGGAAGGCCTGATTCCGATGGCCGTGGTCGGGACCGCCGGCACCACCGACTTCGGCAGCATCGACCCGCTGCAGGCCATCGGCCGTGAATGCCATGCACGTGGCATCTGGTTCCACGTCGATGGCGCCTACGGCGGCGGTCTGATCACCTCGCGTCGTCACGGTCACTGGCTCAAGGGCGTCGAGATGGCGGACTCCGTCACCATCGATTACCACAAGACCTTCTTCCAGCCGGTCAGCTGCAGCGCCTGCGTGGTGCGTGATCGCACCCAGCTGCGCCACGTCACCTATCACGCCGACTACCTCAACCCGGAACTCCAGGCCCGCGAGGGCACACCGGATCAGGTCAACAAGAGCCTGCAGACCACGCGCCGCTTCGATGCGCTCAAGCTGTGGCTGACGCTGCGCCTGATGGGCGCCGATGCCCTCGGCGACATGCTCGATTGCGTGATCGACCTCACTCGCGAGGGCCATCAGCTGCTCGCGGCGGCACCGGACATCGATGTCGTCCAGGCCCCGGAGCTCAGCACCCTGGTGTTCCGCTTCCATGACGCCAACGAAGACACCCTCAGCGATGCACAGTGGGACGCCCTGAATCGCGAGATCCGCAAGCGCCTGTCGCGCAGCGGGGAAGCCATCGTCGCCGCCACCAAGGTCTCCGGCCGTCAGTATCTGAAGTTCACGCTGCTCAACCCGGACACCACCCGCGACGACATCGCCGCGGTGGTCGAGCTGATCCGCCAGCATGGTCAGGCGCTGGTCAAGGCGCATCACCTCGCCGTCAGCACCACGGCCCAGGCAAGCCACGCCGCAGCACTGGCCGATGCCCCCGCCGCCAGCCGTCGCAGCCACACCACAGAAGCAAAGGAAAGCCGTCATGCATGACACCTCGACTCCTCACGTCACCGACACAGCTGAAACGCGCAATGAGGTGCTCGACTTCGTCGCCATCGGCATCGGCCCCTTCAACCTGAGCCTTGCCTGTCTGAGCGAGCCGCTGGAGGACGTGAACGGCGTCTTCCTGGAGCGCAAGGCCGAGTTCGACTGGCACCCGGGCATGCTGCTGGAAGACGCCAGCATGCAGACGCCCTTCATGGCGGACATGGTCTCGCTGGCCGACCCGACCAGCCACTTCAGCTTCCTCAATTATCTGAAGCTGCATGACAAGCTCTACAACTTCTACATTCGCGAAGACTTCTTCCTGCTGCGCCGCGAGTACAACCAGTACTGCCAGTGGGCGGCGCGCGAGCTGACCAGCCTGCGTTTCGATCACGAGGTCCAGGACATCCAGCATGTCGGCGACATCTATGTGGTGCGCGGCACTCGCCCCAGCACCGGCGAGGCCTTCACCTATCGCGCACGCAAGCTGGTGCTGGGCACCGGCACCCAGCCGTATCTGCCCGGCGCTGCCGATGCGGTACGCGGCGAGGTGCCTGTGGCGGGCAGCCGCGTGTGCCACAACGCCCACTACCTGGCGCGCAAGGACGAACTGACGTCCCAGCCGGCCATCACCATCATCGGCTCCGGCCAGAGCGCCGCCGAGATCTATCTCGACCTGCTGCGCGAGATCGACCAGCACGCCTACCAGCTCAACTGGATCACGCGCTCGCCGCGCTTCTTCCCGCTGGAATACGGCAAGCTGACGCTGGAGATGACGTCACCGGATTACATCGACTACTTCCATGCCCTGCCGCGCGAACAGCGCAATACCCTGCTGGCGACCCAGAAGGGCCTCTACAAGGGCATCAATCTCGAACTGATCAACGAGATCTACGACACCCTCTACGCCAAGCAGCTGCAGGGCGTGGTGCCCACCACCCTGATGACCAATACCGAGCTGACCTCGCTGACTCGCGAGAGCGCCGATGGCGGCTTCAGCCTGGGGCTCTATCAGCGCGAACAGCAGCAGGCATGGCGCCACGAGACCAGTGCCGTGGTACTGGCCACCGGCTATCACTACGTCGCCCCGCCCTTCCTGAAGAGCATCGAGTCACGCATCCGTCGTGACGCCGAAGGCCGCTACGCCGTCGGGCGCTTCTACGCCGTCGATGCGCAGAGCACCGCAGACGCCGAAGGCAATGAAGGTGACCAGTCGCCTTTTGCCGGCGAGATCTTCGTCCAGAACGCCGAGCTGCATACCCACTCGCTGGCCGCCCCGGACCTGGGCATGGCCTGCTATCGCAACAGCTGCATCCTGCGCGCCATCACCGGGCGTGAGGTCTATCCCATCGAGCGGCGCATCGCCTTCCAGAGCTTCGGCGCCCCGGGCGTTGAAAAGGGCAACGGCAACGGCTTCACGCCCCTGCCCGCCGCCCATCTGGCCTATGGCGAGACCGACCTGCATGCCAGTGCAGCCAGCGAAAAGACCGCCTCGTCCAGCACCGCCCCCACCGAGTCCTCACGCGCAGCGCAACACCGGGAGACCACCGCATGAACATGCCCGTCGACATCACCACCACCCGTGCCAACGCCCACAGCGCCGCGACCCCGGCCCAGCAGATCTTCGGCGACACATCACTGGACACCTCCCCGGCACTCGACCTGCTGAGCCCGGTACCCGGCACACGTTTCTCGCGCCGCTCGGTGGAGCTCGAACAGGCCCAGGCGCGCCTGCGCAAGCCGCAGGATGACAGCACGCCGGAGCGAGCGGAATTCGCGCTGCGCCCGCTGGATCTCGCCGCCGACATGGCGCTGGTGGACGAGTGGACCAGTGGCGCGCGCGCCAGCTTCTGGGGCATGAGCGAAGACCTGCTCACCACCAAGCACGATTTCTATCAGGGCCTGGAAGACAGTCGCCACGCCCAGGGCTGGCTCGGTCTCTATAACGACCAGCCGGCGTTTCTGGTCGAGCTCTATGACCCGGCACACGACCCGCTAGGCAAGCATTACGCCGTGCAGCCAGGCGACTTCGGCATGCACTTCCTCATCGCGCCGCGCAGCGATGACCAGGCCCCCATCAGCGGCTTCTCGCGTGCGGTGATCGAAACGATCATGGCGATGATCTTCGCCGGCCAGTTCCGTGACGAGCACGCCGCGGATACCGGTGAGGCAGTCCGCCCGGTCACTCGCGTGGTGGTCGAACCCGACAGCCGCAATACCGCCATTCACCCGCTGAATGCCGCCGTCGGCTTCGTCGATCACGGCCCGCTGGATCTCGACGGCAAGCCCGCGCGTCTGTGCTTCTGCACCCCGCAGGACTTCCGCGCCGCCCTGGCGAGCCGCAGCCCGCGACTGGATACCGCCGTCACCGCCAATCCGGCGGCGGCCGGTCAGCATCTCACCGGGCCGGACTGGCAACAGGCCAATCGCCTGCTGGTGCGCAAGGCGCTGGCCGAATTCAGCCATGAGCGCCTGATCCACCCGCAGTGTGCCGACGAGACCAACGCCCGCATCACGGATGGCTGGCATCATTACCGCCTCTCGCTGTCTGCCCCGGCGAGCGACAAGGCCCCCGTCAGTCGTCGTGCGGTGGAATATCGCTTCGTGGCGCGCCGCTTCCAGCTCGATCACTGGTTGATCGACGCGGCCTCCCTCCAGCGTCTGGACGCCAATGGCGAGGCCCTGCCGCTGGATGCCCGCGAGCTGATTCTGGAACTCAACGACGTGCTGGAGATTCCGCCGCGCCTGCTGCCGGTCTATCTCGAGGAAGTCAGCGCCACGCTCGCTTCCAGCGCCTGGAAGATGCAGCGCGCCGTGCGCGAGAATCAATCCGCCCGCGTGCTGGCCGGTGCCTCCTTCCAGACCCTGGAATCGGCGATGAGTGAAGGTCACCCGTGCTTTGTCGCCAACAATGGCCGCATGGGCTTCGATGCGCTGGACTATCGCGCCTACGCGCCGGAGGCCGCACAGCCCTTCGCGCTGGTGTGGATCGCCGTGCATCGCGACAACGCGCATTACTCCGGCGTGGATGGTCTCGATCCGCGCCGTCTGCTGGAAGAGGAACTGGGTCACGCCGAACTGGCCCGCCTGGAGCATCAGCTGACGGCCAAGGGCCTCGATGCCGCCGATTACCTGATGATGCCGGTGCACCCGTGGCAGTGGAATCACAAGCTGGCGATCACCTTCGCCGCCGAGATCTCAAGCCAGCGCATCGTCTGTCTGGGCCTTGGCGAGGACCGCTATCAGGCCCAGCAGTCGATCCGCACGCTCTACAACCGCAACCAGCCGGGCCGCCGCTACGTGAAGGTCGCGCTGTCGATCCTCAACATGGGCTTCATGCGCGGTCTGTCGCCCTATTACATGCGCGCCACGCCGGCCATCAACCAGTGGCTGCAGGGGCTGATCGACTCCGACCCGTCCTTCGAGACATGGGGCTTCCGTCTGCTGCGTGAAGTCGCCGCCATCGGCTATCGCGATGACGTGCTGGAAGATGCCGACCCGGCGGCCGTCGGCTATCGCAAGATGCTGGCCAGCCTGTGGCGCGAGAGCCCGGAAGACGTCAAGGACGAGGGCGAGCGCCTGATGACCATGGCCGCGCTGCTGCACGTCGACAACGACGAGAAGGCGCTGCTGCCTGCGCTGATCGAGCGCTCCGGCATCGGCGCCGAAGCGTGGATCGACAAGTGGCTGACGGCCTACATGACGCCGCTGCTGCACTGCTACTTCAAGCATGATCTGGTGTTCATGCCGCATGGCGAGAACCTGATCATGCGCCTGCGCGATGGCGTGCCGTGTGGTGCACTGATGAAGGACATCGCCGAAGAGGCCGCGCTGTTCGCCACCGACGAGACCCGCGCCCTGGAGCTGCCGGAAGGAGTCGAGCGTCTGGTGGTCGAGGTGCCGGAACCGATCCGCATCCTGTCGCTGCTCACCGATATCTTCGACTGCATCTTCCGCTTCGCGGTACCGCTGCTGGTGCGCGAGCAGGTGATGACGGAAGACGCCTTCTGGTCATGCGTCGCGGCCTGCATCCATGACTACCAGGATGCGCACCCGGAGATGGCCGACAAGTTCGCGCATCACGACCTGTTCGCGCCACGCTTCACGCTGTCGTGCCTCAACCGACTGCAGCTGCGCAACAACCAGCAGATGGTCGACCTCACCGACCCCTCCGGTGCCTTGCAACTCAAGGGAGAGCTGGACAACCCCATCGCCGCCTTCGCCCGCCACTGACGGCGTCGCGCCTCCCGGATCATCTCGCTGAACGTGATCCGGGAGGCCGGCCCCCTCCGCGCAAGTCCCGCCTTGCGCGTCTGGCCGCCTCCGAATGCTTCGCAGGCGGTCAGACGCGTGCCTGCCAGACAGACATTGATAATGATTCGCAACACCAATATGATTGAGCGCCTCATCACGCCAATCCTCATTGCGAGCCGTGGATGTCCTCTTTCTTCTGCGCATTCCAAGCACTGACAGAAGCCCGCTCAGATGAGGGCGCTGACCTGCAGACGCAACGGCCCCCCTGCGCTCCGCCGGCACGGGCTGCCTGCCCGGTGGCTGACGCCCGGACGGACACCAGCGCGGTGGCCGAGGATGAGCTGGCGTCGCTGGACGCACTGTTTGCCCGTTATCACCAGGAGCTGATCGGATTCCTGACCCGTCAGCTGGCCTCGCATGATCTGGCGGAAGACATGTGCCATGACGTCTATCTGCGCCTCAGGATGACAGGGGAGCCGCCGCGCAATCCGCGCGCCTGGCTGTATCGGATCGCACGCAATCTGATCATCGATCATCACCGCCACCAGTCGCGCGCCCCGGTCTTCGAGGAAATGGAGGACGACGACGAGCGTCTCTCGGCGACACGCCTGGACCCCGAGCGCTGTCTCGCGCGGCGCCAGAAGCTTCAGGTGATCCAGCAGGCGCTCGCCGAGCAGCCCCACCATCTTCGTCAGTCACTCCTCTGGTATCGACTGGAAGGCGTGACCAAGCGTGAGATCGGCGAGCGTCTGGGGGTCTCGGAGCGCATGGCAGGCCGCTATGTCCAGCAGGCGCAACGCCATTGTGCGGATCGACTGACGGCCGCCGGCTGCTTTCGCGGTGAGCGGGCCGACAACAGGACGCGCGCTGGCGACATCCCCGGGTCTTCATCATGATTTCCACCTTCAAGCACCGCCTCGAATGCGGCTGACGGACGCCTCAATGTTCACTCTCGACCAACTGCGCTTCACCCTCGGTCAGCGCTGTCTGCTGCAAGCCTCCGCGCTGGATTTCGCGCCGGGCAAGGTGCATGGCCTGATCGGTCACAACGGGTCCGGCAAGTCGACGCTGCTCAAGTTGCTGGCACGACAGATGCAGCCCACCAGCGGCCGGCTGTCGCTGGATGCGCGTGCGCTTTCGGAATTCGGCAACCGTGAATTCGCCCGCGCCGTGGCCTATCTCCCCCAGCACCTGCCGGCCGCCGAAGCGCTGACCGGACGAGAGCTGGTCGCCTTCGGGCGCTATCCGTGGCACGGCCTGCTGGGGCGTCCCGGCGCCGAGGATGAGGCCGCCATCGAGCGCGCCATCGCACTGACCCACACCGAGGCCTTCGCCGACCAGCAGGTCGATACGCTCTCCGGCGGCGAGCGTCAGCGCGTGTGGCTGGCGATGCTGCTGGCCCAGGGCAGCCGCTATCTGCTGCTGGATGAACCGCTGGCGGCGCTGGATATCGCCCACCAGATCGAGGTGATGGAGTTGGTCTCGCATCTCAGCCACACCCTGGGACTGGGCATCATCATCGTGCTGCACGACATCAATCTGGCGGCGCGATATTGCGACCGTCTGGTAGCGCTCCACAGTGGCAAGGTGCTGGCCGAAGGCGCGCCCGACGAGATGATGAATCCCGCCACGCTCAAGGATATCTATGGCGTCGAGATGCAGGTGATCACCCCGGCGCATGGCCAGCAACAGATCGCGGTGCCGGTATGAAGTGGTTGATGGTACTGATCGGCCTGAGCCTGCTGGCCGCGGGGTCCGCCAGCGCCGCCACGACGGGTGACGCCTATGGGGCACCAGCGGGCTTCGTCGATCGCCCCGTCGTGGCGCTGGACTGGACCCTGGCCGAGACCCTGACCGGACTCGGGGTGCGCGCCATGGGCGTGGGCCAGGTGGAGACCTACGCCAGCTGGGTGGCTCAACCGGCGCTGCCTCAAGGCACGCGGGATCTCGGTCTGCGCACCCAACCGAATCTGGAGCAGCTGGCCGCCCTCGCCCCCGATGACATCCTGATCAGCCCGATGCTCGCCAGCCTCACGCCACGCCTGTCGGCCATCGCGCCGGTCACCAGTGTCGCCATCTATACCCCGGATGCCGACACCTGGCAGACGCTGATCGCGGCGACCCGCCAGCTGGGCAAGCTGACGCAGCGCGAGCCACAGGCCGAGCAACTGATTCGCCAGAGCACGGCCCGACTGGCCGGCTACGCTGCCGCCTTGCGCCAGCAGAGCGCTCGCGAGGGTCAGGCGCTGCGCCCCCTGCTGATGGTGCAGTTCATGGATGACCGCCATGTGCGCATCTTCGGTGACAACAGCCTGTTCCAGGCGGTGATCGAGCGCATGGGCATCGACAATGCCTGGCAAGGCGATACCAATGCCTGGGGCTTCGCCACCGTCAGTCTCGAGAAGCTGGTGACCCTCAAGGGCCGCATGGTGGTGGTGGAGCCCCTGCCACCCGGCGGACGCGAGGCCCTGGCGCGCAATGGTCTCTGGCAGGCCATGCCCGGCGTGCGCGAGAACAGCGCTGCCTCGGCGCCACTGTTCCTGCCGCCGGTATGGAGCTTTGGCGCCCTGCCCTCGGCCAATCGTTTCGCCGACCTGCTCGCCAGGCACCTGCTTGACGAGGATCTGCTTGACGAGCACCTGTTCAACGACCACACGGACACGGCGCTCGACGGCGAGCCGGCACCTGAGGGAGAGATCACCGATGGCCACCCCTGAGCAGGTCATGAGAGAGCGTTCCTCTTCCGCCCCCAATCCCCTTCGGCTCACTCCCGGCAGAGCCTGCAGTCTGCTCACGCTGGCCCTGCTGGTGCTGGGTAGCCTCGCCCTCAACCGTGACGGCCTGAGCCTGATGCAGGGCCTGACCGCACTGTGGGCATCCCCCGATGTCACGAATGCGGCCAGTCTCAGCCAGACGGATAGTGCCCTGCTCTCCGCCCAACTGGTGGCCCATGTCAGCTGGTGGCCACGGCTGATCTGCGCGCTGCTGGCCGGGGCTGCCCTAGGGATGGCGGGGGTGCTGATGCAGCAGGTGCTGCGCAATCCACTGGCCGCGCCCACCACCCTTGGCGTTGCCAGTGGCGCGAGTCTGGCGATGATGCTGGCGACGCTGTTCGCCCCGGCGCTGATGGCCGGCACGGGTCTTGGAGGTGACGGCTTCCAGCTCGGCCGAGAATGGGTCGCGCTGGCCGGTGGCCTGGCCGCCATGGGGCTGGTATTCGCGCTGGCCTGGGCACGCGGTATGTCACCGACCGTGGTGGTGCTGGCGGGCCTGGTGGTCAACCTCTACATCGGCGCGCTGGGCATGGTGCTGTTGCTGTTCAATCAGGAAGCCCTGCACGGCACCCTGGTATGGGGCGCAGGCTCGCTGGCGCAGAACGGCTGGGACGGCGTGACCACGCTGATCACCCGTCTGCTGCCGGGCATGCTGCTGGCACTGGTGCTGATGCGCCCGCTGGCGGTACTGGATCTCGACGAGGCCAATGCCAGAAGCCTGGGCGTCTCGCTGCGCAAGCTGCGTCTGATGAGCCTGGGGCTGGCGGTATTCCTGAGCGCCTGCGTGGTCAGCGTGCTGGGCATCATCGGCTTCATCGGCCTGGCCGCGCCGGCCTGCGTGCGTCTGATGGGCGCACGCCGCCTGGGTCAGCGCCTGCTGTGGGCACCGCTGTTCGGGGCACTGCTGCTGGCGGTGACGGACCTGGTGGTCGCCAGTCTCGATGGCCTGCTGCCCAACCTGATTCCCACCGGCGCGATGACGGCGGCCCTCGGCGCGCCGCTGCTGCTGTGGCTGATTCCGCGCCTGAAGATGGCGCAGGGAGCAGGCCCCGCCAGTCATCACGGCATGTCACTGACACATCGTCATCCCCGCCCCGATCGCCTGCTGGGCTGGCTGCTGGCAGGCGTCATCATCGCCCTGCTGCTGGCGCTTCTCGTCGGCAATGGCGTCGATGGCTGGACGCTTGGCGGTGACATGCTCCAACAGTTGCTGTCAGGCCAGACCAGCGTGCTGGACTTCCGTCTGCCACGCGTGCTGGCGGCGGCAGGTGCCGGCGTGCTGCTGGCCCTCGCCGGGACCCTGTTGCAGCGCCTGACCAGCAACCCGATGGCCAGCCCCGAGATTCTCGGCATCAGCGGCGGCACCGCCATCGCGTTGATGCTGACACTGCTGCTGGTGCCGGAACCGGGCCAGCTGACCCTGCTGGGCGCGGGCGTCTGCGGGGCACTGGCCTGTCTGGCGCTGCTGGTGGCGCTCAATCATCGCAGCGGTTTCATCCCCGAACGCGTGCTGCTGTGCGGGGTGGCGATCACGGCGCTCTACGATGCGGTGCGCGGCATCATCCTCGCCGATGGGGACCCGCGCGGTCAGCAGATTCTGGCCTGGCTGTCCGGCTCCACCTACTACGTGGGCCTCTCCGCGGCGGTTGGCGTGCTCGCGCTGGCGATCGTCGCGGTGCTGCTGGTGCGCCCGCTGGCGCGCTGGCTGGACATCCTGCCGCTGGGCACGGCGAATGCCAGCGCACTGGGCATCGGCGTGATCCGTGCCCGTCTGGTGCTGCTGGGCGCGGTGGCGGTGCTCACCGCGCTGGCGACCCTGATCGTCGGCCCGCTGTCCTTCGTCGGCCTGCTGGCCCCGCATCTGGCGCGTCTGCTGGGGCTGAGCCGCGCGCGAGATCACATGCTCGGCGCGGTGCTGTGTGGGGCGTTGCTGATGGTGCTGGCGGACTGGCTGGGCCGTCAGCTGCTCTCGCCCTACGAGATCCCCGCCGGCCTGATGGCCTCGCTGATCGGCGGCAGCTACTTCCTGTGGAGCCTGCGCAAGTCGGGCTGAGTCGCTCTCGTTGAGAGGCCTCACCGCCAGAAGACATGACGCCAGAAGACACGACGCCAGAAGACACGACGCCAGAAGACACGAAGCCCGCGACCTCCTGATCGCGGGCTTCGTGTTTCAGCGTTTCTCTTTTCGCAATCTGCACTCAGTTGCCGAACACCACCGTGCGCCTGTCATGCAGGAAGACGCGACGCTCGAGGTGATAACGCACGCCACGCGACAGGGTCAGGCACTCGATATCACGGCCCTTGGCGATCAGGTCTTCCGGATAGTGGGCGTGATCCACCGTCTCGACGCCCTGGGTGATGATCGGCCCTTCATCGAGATCATCGTTGATGTAGTGCGCGGTGGCACCGACCAGCTTGACGCCCTTCTCGTAGGCCTGGTGATAGGGGCGCGCGCCCTTGAAGCCCGGCAGCAGCGAGTGGTGGATGTTGATCGCCCGCCCCGAGAGCTTCTCGCACATGTCACTCGACAGCACCTGCATGTAGCGCGCCAGAATCACCAGCTCGGCACCGGTGTCCTGCACGATCTTCCACACCTGCGCTTCCTGCTCGGCCTTGGTCTCGGCGGTGATCGGCAGGTGGTGATAGGGCAGACCATGCCACTCGGCCAGCGACGCCATGTCCGGGTGGTTGGAGATGACGGCGGTGATGTCCATCGGCAGCTGGCCGATGCGATGCCGATAGAGCAGGTCGTTCAGGCAGTGGTCCGAGCGCGAGACCATGATGACCACCTTCATGCGCTCCTCCGGCGCACTCAGGCTGACGTCCATCTCGAAGTCGGCGGCACGCGTGCCCAGCCCCTGCTCGAAACCGGCGGCGTCAAAGCTGTCGCTGAGTTCGCCGGCCTCGGTCTGGGGCCGGAATTCGGCCCGGATGAAGAAGCGCCCCGACAGGCGGTCATCGAAGGAATTGAGCTCGGTGATATAGCACCCCTGCTCGCGCAGGTAGCGTGTCACGACGTCCACCGTGCCGATACGGCTGGGACATTGGGCGGTCAGAATCCAGGTATCACGCATACATAGGTGCCTGTCATGTAAGGATTATTCATTGTTGGAAGCTGCAACGTCAGGGTTGCATCCGGGGCCCTGCGCGACAAACCAATATTATTGAGGCGGGCTTCAGTATTTCTGAAGCCCGCCTCCTGGCCCGGGCAAGGCCCCTGGCAGCCGATTCAGGTCATGGCGTGCGCCTGCGACAGAGCTCTCTCCAGACGCAGACCTCTCTCCAGACGCAGATCTCAGGCCTTGATGCAGACCCCGAATTCCTCGCTGGCATCCAGCAGCCAGCGGCCGAGGTAATCGGCGAAGCTTCTGCGCACCACCAGCTCGAATTCGCTCTCGCTGACGCGGCGCAGCACCAGCGTCGCCTTGGCGAACACCGCCGGTACGCCCCGCCCGACCGGGAAGGCTCGCGGGTGCACATCGGTGGGCGTCGACTTCATCAGCACCTGACGCGCCTGGTCGCCACTCAGCGAGATGACAGTCTGGCCACCGCTGACGTTGACCACCTGATAGCGCCCCGAAAGCCGCTCATGCAGCGCCTTCTCGACAGCGAAGGCTTCCTCGCCGGGCACCAGGATCAGCCACTCATCCGGTGACAGCCACTGGATCGAGCGACCGCCCTCATTCTGGTGGAGGGTCGCCGGGGTCAACGGCAGCGCCAGACCCAACGCCGCCTCGACACCCTCGGCGAAGCCCGGCTGCGCGGGGTCACCGCGCAGCGTCAGGTGACCGAGAAACGCCTTCTCCTGCAGCACGACGCCGGCATCACCGTCATCGCGGGCCGTGAACAGATGCGCCAGCGGCGAACGGGCGCTCTGGGCGTGAACTTCAGGCGTCGGGCGCTGGTCGATCACCGACGTCTGAGAACTTGTCATGTCCTGCGGCTGCGCCTCGACGGCGGCACCCGCTTGCGGGTCGAGTGTGGTGGCATCAGACATGCTGGCGCTCCCCTTTCTTGTCGTAGAACACCGGTGAGGTGATTTCGGCTTCCAGCGTCGTGCCATCGGCCTGCGGCAGGAACACCGTCTCGCCGATACGCTTGGCACCGCCCTTGACCACCGCCAGCGCGAAGCCATGTCCCAGCGTCGGGCTGTAGTAGCTGGAGGTCACGTGGCCGACCATCGGCATCGGGATGGCGTGCTCGGGGTCGAAGACGATCTGCGAGCCTTCCGGCAGCACGATGCGCTCATCGCCGGCCTTCTTGCGCGTCGGAATCAGGCCGACCATCTGCTTGCGGTCATCGCGGCGGGTATCCGGACGCGACAGCGCACGCTTGCCGATCCAGGAATACGGCTTGTTATAGCCGACACACCACTGCATGCCGAGGTCTTCCGGGGTGATCGAGCCATCGGTGTCCTGACCGACGATGATGAAACCCTTCTCGGCGCGCAGCACGTGCATGGTCTCGGTGCCGTAGGGCGTGAGGCCGTATTTCTTGCCGCACTCGAACAGACGCTTCCAGACATGCAGCCCGTAGTTGGCCGGCACGTTGAGTTCGTAGGACAGCTCGCCGGTGAAGGAGATGCGGAAGATGCGCCCGGGAATGTCGGCGATCAGTCCTTCACGGACTTCCATGAACTTGAAGCTGTCGCGGTCAAGGTCGATATCAGTCAGCTCGCCGACCAGCGCGCGCGCCTCGGGGCCGGTGACGGTCAGGGTCGCCCAGTGATCGGTGACGCTGGTCATCTGCACGTCCAGCTCCGGCCATTCGGTCTGGTGCCACAGTTCCAGCCACTCAAGGATCGAGGCCGCGCCACCGGTGGTGGTGGTCATCAGGAAGTGGTCTTCGGCCAGACAGGTGGTGACACCGTCGTCCATCACCATGCCGTCGTCGTGACACATCAGGCCGTAGCGCGCCTTGCCGACGCCCAGCTTGGCCCAGGCGTTGGTGTAGATGCGGTTGAGGAATTCGCGCGCATCGCGACCGGTGATGTCGATCTTGCCCAGGGTCGAGGCATCCAGCACGCCGACCTTCTCGCGCACCGCCAGACACTCGCGCTCGACGGCGGCATGCATGTCCTCACTGCCCTGCGGGTAGTACCAGGGGCGCTTCCACTGGCCGACATCCTCGAACTTGGCGCCTTGCGCCACGTGCCATTCGTGCATCGCGGTGTAGCGGATCGGGTCGAACAGCTCGCCGCAGTGACGGCCGACGATGGCGCCGAAGGTCACCGGTGTGTAGTTGGGGCGGAATACGGTGGTGCCGGTGTCGGGGATGGTCTGCCCCAGACAGCGCGCGGCGACCGCCATGCCGTTGATGTTGCCCAGCTTGCCCTGGTCGGTGCCGAAGCCCATCGCGGTGTAGCGCTTGACGTGCTCGATGGACTCGAAGCCTTCGCGGGTGGCGAGCTCGATCCCGGCGGCAGTGACGTCGTTCTGCAGATCGACGAACTGCTTGGGTGCGCGTGCGGTGGGCTTGTCATGCGGCACCTGATAGAGCGGCAGCATCGGGGATTCCGCAAGCTCGGACACCGCCGGCACCTCGGCCTTGGCGATCTCGAACTCGCAGGCTTCCACCGCGGCGACACCGCTGGCATAGGCTGCGACCAGCGCATCTTCCAGCGCGAAGCTGCCATTGGCGGCGCCACAGGCATCGAAGCCCTTGAGCATCGGTGCGCCCAGCGCCGGCAGGAAGCCGTGGATCTCATCACTCCACACCGGACGCGCGCCGGTGTGCGCCGCCAGGTGAACCACCGGGCTGTAGCCGCCGGAACTGGCGATGGTGTCGCAGGCGAGCTCTTCCACTTCACCGGTGACAGTAAATCCATCGACATCGATGGCCGCGATGCGCGCGCCTGTCACGCGGCGCTCGCCCTTGGCCTCGATCACGGCGGAGCCGGCGATGATGCGGATGCCTGCGGCACGCGCCGCCTCGACCATCACGCCGGCAGGGGCCGGACGCGCATCAGCAATCGCGACCACCTCACGACCGGCCGCCTTCCATGCCAGCGCCGCGCGATAGGCGTGGCCGTTGTTGACCGACAGCACCAGCTTGTTGCCGGCGGCGACGCCGTAACGGGTCAGATAGGTGGTGACGGCACCGGCCAGCAGGTTGCCCGGCACATCGTTGTGGCTGTAGACCAGCGGCCGCTCGTGGGCACCGGTGGCCATGATGACGCGGTGGGCGCGCACACGATGCAGGCGTGAACGTGCCTGCTGGGCGCCACGGGCATTGCGCGGTGCGAGATCGGCCTGATGCTCGGTGCGGCGCTCGTGCAGGGTCACGAAGTTGTGATCGTGATAGCCGTTGGCGGTGGTGCGCGGCAGCAGCTGCACATCCTCACAGGCCGCAAGCTCCGCCAGCACGGCGTCACGCCATTCGATGGCGGGCTTGCCGTCCAGGGTCTGATCGAGACAGTCCGCCGACATGGAGAGCAGTGAGCCACCCAGCTCTTCCTGCTCGTCACACAGGATGACGCGCGCGCCACTGCGGGCCGCGACCAGCGCCGCCATCAGGCCCGCCGGGCCGGAGCCGATCACCAGCACATCGGTGTGCTGATGCAGGTGATCATAGATGTCCGGGTCGTCCTCGAGCGGAGAACGCCCGAGACCGGCGGCCTTGCGGATGTACTTTTCATACGTCATCCACAGCGAGGCCGGCGCCATGAAGGTCTTGTAGTAGAAGCCCGGCGGCATGAACTTGCCGCCCAGCTTGCCGACCTGCGGCAGGAAACGGCTCATCAGGTCCTTCTGGGCCTTGACCCAGCCGCTGACGGCGTGGGCTTCCAGGCCGTCGTAAAGCGCCTGCTGGGTGGCACGCACGTTGGGCACCTGGCCCGCTTCGGTGCTGCCCAGCTGCAGGATGGCGTTGGGCTCTTCGGCACCGGCGGCGACCAGGCCCCGCGGACGCGCATACTTGAAGCTGGCGTTGAGCACATCGAGGCCGTTGGCCATCAGCGCCGAGGCGAGGGTATCGCCTGCCAGGCCCTGATAGCGCTTGCCATTGAAGGTGAAGGTCAACGGCGTGGCGCGGTCGATGCGTCCACCCGAGGCGAGACGGCGCGGGGCAGCGGCGGTCTGGTGGTCTTGCTGGCTCATGCGCTCACCCCCTTGGCTTGCGTGGTCGGATCGGCTTTCGTCTCACCGGTGATGGTGGGCTGCTCGCCCATGCGATAGGTCTCGAGAATCTCGTAGGTCACGGTGTGGCGGGTGATGTTGAAATACTTGCGACAACCCACGGCGTGGATCCACAGCTCGTGATGAACGCCACGCGGGTTGTTGCGGAAGAACAGATAATCCCCCCACTCGGCATCGGAGCAGGCTACGGGGTCCTTCGGGCGCTCGATATGCGCCTGGCCCTTGACGTGGAATTCCTCTTCCTCGCGCAGCTCGCCGCAGTAGGGACAGAAGATATGCATCATGGTCGGTCGTCTCCTGACGGCAGGTTCAGTGCGCGACGCCGGCGGCGCCATGTTCGTCGATCAGCTTGCCCGTGTTGAAACGGTCATAGGAGAAGGGTTCTGCCAGCGGATGGGTGCGCCCCTTGGCCAGCGTCCAGGCAAAGACGTTGCCGGAACCCGGCGTGGCCTTGAAGCCACCGGTGCCCCAACCGCAGTTGAAATAGAGCCCCTTCACGGGCGTCTTGGAAATGATCGGGCAGGCGTCCGGACAGGTGTCGACGATGCCGCCCCACTGACGGTTCATGCGCACCCGCGAGAAGATCGGGAACATCTCGACAATGGCCTGCAGGGTGTGCTCGATGGTCGGGTAGCTGCCACGCTGGCCGTAGCCCACGTAGCCGTCGATGCCGGCCCCGATGACCAGGTCACCCTTGTCGGACTGGCTGACATAGCCGTGGACGTGGTTGGACATCACCACGGTGTCGAGAATCGGCTTGAGCGGCTCGGAAACCAGCGCCTGCAGCGGGTGGGATTCCAGCGGCAGACGGAAGCCGGCCTTCTCGGCCATCACACCGGAGTTGCCGGCGGTGACCACGCCGACACGCTTGGCACCGATGAAGCCGCGCGAGGTTTCCACCCCGACGATGGCGCCATCCTGCTTGCGGAACCCGGTGACCTCGGTCTGCTGGATCAGGTCGACGCCGAGACTGTCGGCACCGCGCGCGAAGCCCCAGGCCACGGCGTCGTGACGCGCCACGCCACCGCGCGGCTGCCAGGAGGCACCGAGAATCGGATAGCGTGCGCGGCTGGAGCAGTCCATCGCTGGCACCAGTTCCTGCACCTGCTGGGCATCCAGCACTTCGCCGTCGATGCCCTGCAGACGGTTGGCGTTCACGCGGCGCTGGATGTCACGCATGTCCTGCAGGGTATGGCCCAGGTTGAGCACGCCACGCTGGGAGAACATCACGTTGTAGTTCAGGTCCTGGGACAGGCCTTCCCACAGCTTCATGGAGTGCTCGTAGAGCGCCGCCGCCTCGTCCCACAGATAGTTGGAGCGTACCAGGGTGGTGTTGCGCGCGGTGTTGCCACCGCCCAGCCAGCCCTTCTCGATCACCGCGACATTGGTGATGCCGTGCTCCTTGGCCAGGTAGTAGGCCGTGGCCAGTCCATGCCCGCCGCCACCGACGATGATGACATCGTATTCCTTCTTGGGTTCTGGGCTACGCCAGACCTTCTGCCAGTTCTCATGGTGGCTGAGCGCATGCTTGACCAGCCCGAATCCCGAGTAACGCTGCATTTGCCACCCTCCTCACATCTTTGCCACCGCAAGCGCTGTCCGGTGCTCTCGCCCGAGTGCTGTCTGTTGTTGTCACCCGAGTGATGTCTCTGCGCTTGCGGCATGTGTCGTGGTTATCGTTGTCTCTCGCCAGCGCCCTGTTCAGGCAATCTCGGCGGTATCAGTGATGCTGGCGGAGGCGTAGACCGGGAAACGTGCACAGACTTCCTCGACCTTGCCGCGCACTTCAGCCTCGACCTTGTCGCTCTCGCCGCTGGACAGCGCGTCGAGCAGGTCACAGATCCAGCCGGCCAGCGCCTCGCATTCCGCCTCGCCGAAGCCGCGCGTGGTGGCGGCCGGTGTGCCGATGCGCAGGCCGGAGGTCACGAAGGGACTCTGCGGATCATTCGGCACGCTGTTCTTGTTGACGGTGATGTGGGCGCGACCCAGAGAGGCATCCGCGTCCTTACCGGTCACGCCCTGACGGATCAGCGAGACGAGGAACAGGTGGTCATCGGTGCCACCGGAGACGACGTCATAGCCGCGCTCCATGAAGACGTGAGCCATCACGCGAGCATTGGCGATCACGCGCGCCTGATAGCTGACGAAGTCCTGGCTCATCGCCTCCTTGAAGGCCGCAGCCTTGGCAGCGATGACGTGCATCAGCGGGCCGCCCTGCTGACCCGGGAAGACGGCACCATTGAGCTTCTTGTACAGTGCCTCGTCGCCGGTGGCGGAGAGAATCAGGCCGCCACGCGGGCCGCGCAGGGTCTTGTGCGTGGTGGTGGTGACGACATGGGCGTGGGGGATCGGGCTCGGGTAGTGACCCGCCGCGACCAGACCGGCCACGTGGGCCATGTCGACCATCAGCCAGGCACCGATCTCGTCGGCGATGTCGCGGAAACGACGCCAGTTGACCACGCGCGAGTAGGCGGAGAAGCCGGCGATGATCATCTTCGGCTTGTGCTCGCGCGCCAGACGCTCCATTTCCTCGTAGTCCAGCTCGCCGCTTTCGGTCAGGCCGTACTGGATGGCGTTGTAGTGCTTGCCGGAGAAGTTGGGGGCGGCACCGTGGGTCAGGTGACCGCCATGCGCCAGGCTCATGCCGAGAATGGTGTCGCCCGGCGAGACCAGCGCCATGAACACGGCGGCATTGGCCTGGGCACCGGAGTGCGGCTGCACGTTGGCGTAGTCACAGCCGAACAGCGCACAGGCACGTTCGATGGCCAGTGTCTCGACCTTGTCGACGAATTCGCAGCCACCGTAGTAGCGCTTGCCCGGATACCCTTCGGCGTACTTGTTGGTCAGCTGGCTGCCCTGGGCTTCCATCACCAGCGGGCTTGCATAGTTCTCGGAAGCGATCAGCTCGATATGCGCTTCCTGACGCGCTGTCTCTTCGAGGATGGCCTCGGCCAGAGCGGGATCGAGTCTGGCCAGTCGGTCATCACGGGTGTAGCCATGTTGCTGAGACATTGCGCGCCTCCGGTTATCGGATGTTGTCGTTGGAAATGCAGAGGGGTCATGAGGACCCGGCAGGTCAAACCTTGCAGATGTGCTCCGATACTAGCCCCGCCCCTGACGGGCAGGCTGCTTGTCAGCGTCACCGTGCAGTGCGAATGCGACATGCCTGCGCAGTTGCGACTCGGGCTGGCGCCACAAGGCAGGTATGCTAGCGACAGGCATATGCGAAGATACGCAGACAGCAAGGGCTGTCGCGCTCAGGGCGATACGGGAAGACAAGGAGGAAGGTGGCATGTTGATGGAACTGCTGGCGGTGATGGCTCCGGTGCTGTGTGGCGCCGCCATCGGCTTCTTCTGGGTGCGCCTGGGCAATGAATACCCCATGGCCTTCGTCACCCGGCTGGTGCTCTACATCGGCACACCGGCACTGATTCTCAACGCGTTGGGCAGTGCCGAGATCGACAATTCCAGCTTCCTGCGCACGGGCCTGGCGACCCTCACGGTAATGGCGCTGCTGCTGGCCCTGAGCTGGCCGTTCTCCCGCCTGATCGGCAAGCCGTGGAAGGTCGCGGTAGCCCCGCTGCTGTTCTCCAACGTCGGCAACATGGGCCTGCCCGTGTCCCTGTATGCCTTCGGCCAGGCCGGCTTCGCCTACGCCATCACCATCATGGTCACCATGTCGCTTCTGCAGTTCACGCTCGGTGCCTGGCTTGCCAGCACCAGCGGCAACCCGCTGCGCAGCGTCGTGCGATCCCCGACCATCTGGGCCAGTATCCTCGCCACCACCCTGCTGCTCAGCGACATCCACATGCCGCGCTTCGTGGCCAACAGCCTGGAGCTGATCTCCGGCTTCACCGTGCCGCTGATGCTGATCACCCTTGGCGTCTCGCTGGCCAGTATCCGCGTCAGGAATCTGGCGGCAGGCGTGGGCTTCAGCGCCCTGCGCATCCCCTTCGCCGCCGCCTGCGCCTGGGGGATCGGCACGCTGCTGGAGCTGCCGCCGCTGGCGTTGCACGTGCTGGTGATGCAGATGGCCATGCCGGTGGCGGTCTACAACTACATGTTTGCCCAGAAGGCAGGCCGCGAGCCGGAATACGTGGCCACGCTGGTCTTCTGCTCGACCCTGGCGGCCTTCCTCTACCTGCCGGCGCTGCTCGCCGTGCTGGGGGCCGAGATGGGGCAGTGATGCCTGCCGGGCACGCCCCGGCGCTTGCTCGGCGCATGAAAAAACCACGCAGGCCGAGGCATGCGTGGTCGTGGGTATCTTCCTGCAGAAAGTAGCCGCACCGCGGGAGCCCATCTCCACATGCCCAGGCATGCGTCGTGCTCCCGCAGTGCGAAACTTTCCTGTTCTGCCGGCTGTTCTAGTCGTCCGTCACTGCCTCTCAGCCTGGGGGCAGTGAACCGTTCCCTTGATGAGACATTGCCCTTTCTTCCGATTTTCCCGTGACGGGAGTGGCCATCACGCATCGTTCAGGATGTCTTCCGCTCTCGATCTGCAGCTGGAAGCTGGCAGAGGAAGTGTCGGTCTCTGGTGCACGATACGGGGATCGCGCTTGCGGGCACCCCGCAACGACCTTCCTGACAGCCAGCAGGCTTCCTGTCGGCAACACCTGAAGCGTAGTCTCGAGGCCGGCACTTCCTCCAGATGGTTTGTGCCGTCATCCTGCGCGAGTCGACTTGCTCATGAACCTGAGCATGAAGTCGTAGAACCCTCATGCTTGAGGCGCTCAACCGTGCGCCTGCAGCGGTCGTCCCGCCTGTGCGGTCTGCCGTGTCGTGTCCCGCAGTTGCACCAGGGAGACCACGGCATGGCCCTTGTCCGCCCATTCGACGCGCTCGGCATCGTCGGCGCGAACGATGAAGCGTCCCGCCAGGGTGTAAAGCAGCCCGATCAGCGGCGATAACCAGCAGGCGAAGGCCAGCGGAATGTAGAGCAGCCCCTCGAGACTGCCACCACTGGTGATCAGCCCCAGCGAACTGATGACCACGGCGCCACTGGCATTCCAGGGCACCAGCGGCGAGACCAGCGTGCCACCCTCTTCCAGAGAGCGGGACAGATTGAGGGTCGAGTAGCCTTCGCCACGGAAGATCGGTGCGTACATGCGTCCCGGCAAGGCGATCGAGAGGTAGGGGTCGCCCGCGATGACGTTGGTCAGCGCGGCAGTGGAACTGGCCGCGACCTGCAGCCCGAAGATGCCGCGCACCTTGACCAGCACGGCGGCGCACAGCGCTTCGAGACAGCCGATCACTTCCAGCATCCCGCCGAAGGCCAGTGCGATCATCACCAGCAGGATGACCCAGGCCATCGACATGAGGCCGCCGCGATTGAGCAGGCTGTCGATCTCGCTGACGCCGGTATTCAGGGTGTAGCCACTCTGCATGTAACCGAACAGCGCCTTGATGGCCTCGCCCTGGACACCATAGGCCACTACCGCCCCGGCCAGCACCCCGACGAACAGCGCCGGCAACGCCGGCATACGGGCGATGGCCAGTGTCATCACCAGCAGCGGCGGCACCAGCACCCACAGATTGAATTCGAAGGCCCCGTCCAGGCCCTGGGTAATCGCGGTGATGCGTTCGAGATCCAGTGTCTGCCCGGCGGCGAGCAGGTTGCCGGCGACCAGGTAGATCACCAGGGCGATCAGCATCGAGGGGATCGTGGTGGGCATCATGTTGCGGATGTGGGCGAACAGATTCACCCCGGTGACGGCGGGAGCGAGGTTGGTGGTGTCCGACAGGGGAGAGACCTTGTCGCCGAAGAAGGCCCCGGAGACCACGGCACCGGCCGTCCACCACGGTGGGATGCCGAAACCGGCGCCGATGCCCATCAAGGCCAGCCCCACGGTACCCACGGTGCCCCAGCTGGTGCCGAGCGTGACCGAGACCACCGAGCACAGCAGCATCGCCGTCGCGAGGAAGTATTCCGGCGAGATCAGCTTGAGCCCGTAATAGATGATCATCGGCACGCTGCCCGAGGCGATCCACACCCCGACCGTCATGCCGACAAGAATGAGGATGGCGATGGAGGGCAGGCCGACACGCACGATGCGCATCATGCCCTCTTCCATCGCCGACCAGCCGTGCCCCAGCTTCCAACCGACCAGCGCCGTCATGGCGACACCACAGATCAGCGGCACGTGAGGAGTGAATTCGCCAAAGACGAAGAGTTGCAGGGCCAGCACGGCCAGGGTTGCCAGAATCGGCAGGCTGGCCATGGGCAGAGAGGGGCGTTGCGGTGCATCAACATCACGAGTCATGAGGTATTGCTCCATTAGCCAGTTGTACTTGTTGTACCCCCACGCTAATCGACTGACGCCGCTCCAGATGGCTGACAGCGGCATCTACCTCCCTGAATGCGACATCGTCTACGACTTTCTGCCAAGCACTTGCACGAGATTCATTCACCTCTCCTCAACCCTGTCACCACTGTCATCTTGCCGGCGAGAGAGGGCGAGATCAGTAATCGATCACCACATCCCCATTGGGCACGCTGCAGCAGGACAGGATGAAGCCATCCGCGACGTCTTCATCGGTGATGCCGCCGTTGTGCTCCATCGCGACCTCCCCGGAGACCTTCTGCACGCGGCAGGTGCCGCAGATGCCCATGCCGCAGGCCTTCGGAATATGCAGGCCGAGCTTGGCGGCGGCGGCGTGGACGGTCTCGCCCGGGGCGATCTGCACCGACTTGCCGGTCGTGGCGAACTCGACGCGCGTCAGGTCGGCGCGGTCCAGCTCATCGGCCAGCACTTCCGCCTGCTCGGCCTGCTCGATGGCCTCTTCCTCGACCTCCACCGGCGTGGCCCCGAAGGACTCCTCGTGGTAGCGACTCATGTCGAAGCCATGGCTGCGAAGCAGATGCTTGATCGCATTCATGTAGGGGGTCGGGCCGCAGCAGAAGATCTCGCGCTCCATGAAGTCCGGCGCGATCATCTCGAGCATCGCGTCGGTCAGATAGCCGCGATAGCCCGACCAGGTCTGACCGGTCTCGAAGCGCTCGCAGATGATGTGCATGTTGAATTCCGGCACCCGCGAATCCATGAACTCGAGCTGACGCCAGAAGATGATGTCGCGCGGGCTGCGGGCGCTGTGCAAGAAGGCGATGTCCACGTTGGCATTGGTGTCGAAGTACCAGCGGGCCATCGACATCAGCGGCGTGATGCCAACCCCGCCTGACAGCATCAGGATGCGTTCCGCCGGATAGTCGATGCAGTTGAAGTTGCCCACCGGGCCGTGCACGGCCAGCTCGTCACCTTCGTTCAGATTGTCATGCAGCCAGTTGGAGACCAGTCCGCCCGGCACGCGCTTGACGGTGATCGAGAAGCTGTAGGGCACCGACGGCGAGCTGGAAATGGTGTAGGAGCGCATGATCTGCTGCGCATCGATCTCCAGCTCCAAGGTCACGAACTGCCCCGGCTTGAAGAAGAACATCACCGGCTGTTCGGCCATGAAACAGAAGGTGCGCACATCCCAGGTTTCCTGAATGACCTTCACGCAGCGCACGCTATGTCGACCGTTGGTCCAGGTCTGCGTCGTAACCGGATTGAAGTTGCTGAGTGTGGTGCTCATGAAGGCCTCGCTGGGCATGTTGTTCTTGGAGACATGTTCTTGAAGGGGCAGTGTCAGTTCTTGAAGAGACAGTGTCAGGCCACCCTGCGCTGCGTGCGCGACCAACGGTGGGACATGCTCTGGATTGTCGAGTCAGCGTCCGGCAAGCATTTATCCGTGCACGACAGAAACATGCCCGATCCCTCCAATCACGACCCCGCAGTGCCCTGCCCCCGCCTCACCGCTGCACCTGCCTGTGCCTCGAAGACCCTGCGCAGACGACCGGCGTCGGAAATACATCATTGAGCGTCGCCATCAGACACAAGTCGCGACTTGACCTCAGCCACACTGCGATCCATGCGTGGCAAAGCCACTCGGATATCATGCGGGCTGCCTGAACTTCCACGCTGACTATCCTGTTGAGCGAGCGGCCTCTCTACCTGCGCCGCCCTCGACACCCGAACCGACCAGGACAGGACGACGCACCGCGCGATGCATCGGCACTCATTCATAGGTGCGCTGACTCATAGGTGCGCTGACTCATAGGTGCGCTGATGTCTGCCGCGGTGCTGCCCGGCAATGGTCTGTTCACTCGTTTCCTCTGTCCCGGCTTCACAACAACAATGATCAGCACATTCACTCAACCCAAGGCGACCCTGCTCCCGGCGCCTACCGACCGTGCGAGGACATCGCGATGAGCGATCTATTGGAACACGCTCAGGACCAGCAGCGTCAGGCGGTACGCGAGGCCGCCGCGCGGCTTCTACAGGCCCGCAGTCCCGGCTATACCCTGCCCCAGCCCTTCTACAATGATCAGCGCCTGTTCGATCTCGACATGAAGGAGATCTTCGAGCGCGAGTGGCTGTTTGCCGGTCTCGGCAGCGAGATCCCGCTCAAGGGCAACTTCATGACCATGGACGTGGGCAACAGCCCGATCATCATCGTGCGCGGTGACAACGGGGCCATCCATGCCTTCCATAACGTCTGTCGCCATCGCGGGTCTCGCCTGTGCAGCACCGAGCGCGGCAAGGTCGCCAAGCTGGTGTGCGGCTATCACAAGTGGACCTATGAACTGGATGGCCGTCTGCTGTTCGCCGGTTCCGACATGGGCACCACCTTCGATACCAGTGACTACGGCCTGCACCCCGTCCACGTGCGTTCAGCCGGCGGCATGCTGTTCATCAACCTCGCCGAGCAGCCCGAGAATTGTGAGCCGTTCTTCAAGACACTGGAGTTCTACCTCAAGCCCTACGACATGGAGAACGTCAAGGTCGCGGCCAGCTCCTCCATCATCGAGGAAGGCAACTGGAAGCTGGTGATCGAGAACAATCGCGAGTGCTATCACTGCGACGGCTCCCACCCGGAGCTGCTCAACACCCTGCAGGAATTCGATGACACGGATGACCCGCGTGCCACCGAAGCCTACAAGGCGCTGGTCGCCAAGAAGCAGGCCGACTGGGATGCCGAGAAGGTGCCCTATCAGCTGGTGCGCTTCGGTCGCCGCAATCGCATGACGCGCACGCCGCTGCTGGAAGGCACCGTCTCGATGACCACGGACGGCACGCCGGCGTGCAAGAAGCTGCTGGGTCGCCTGCAGAGCCCCGACATGGGCTCGCTGCGAATCCTCAACCTGCCCAACTCCTGGAACCACTTCATGGGCGATCACGCCGTGGTCTTCCAGGTCGACCCGATCGGCCCCCTCAAGACCCGCGTGACCACCAAGTGGCTGGTGCACAAGGACGCGGTGGAAGGGGTCGACTACGACCTGGCGAAGCTGCGCAAGGTGTGGGACGCCACCAATGATCAGGACCGTCAGCTGGTGGAAGAGAACCAGCGCGGCGTCAACTCCAGCGCCTATCAGCCCGGCCCCTACTCGGCGACCTTCGAGTTCGGCGTCGTCGACTTCGTCGACTGGTATGCCGAGCGCATGCAGGAAGCGCTCAAGGAACAGCAGGAGCCGCATCTGCAGCTGGCCTGAGGGCTTGAGTCCTGGATTCCTTGAGTCCTCGAAACCTGGACTCCAAAGGACAGGCAAGAAAAAACCCGCCACCGGCAAGCCGGTGGCGGGTTTTTTTTGGCTTTCACCCGGGCAACACGCCGAAGGCGGTCACCCGAGAGATACTACGGCTGGATTACAGCTGCGTGTCCAGACTCATCATCAGGCTGAGCGCCATGACGATGATGATGGAGAAGCCGAACAGCTTGCGTGCCCAGGAGGCATCAGGCTGATCCTTGAGGCGCCAGGCGGCCAGATACAGCCACCAGCCACCCGTGACGGTCGCGACTACCAGATACCAGATGCCGGTATATCCCCACAGTGTCAGCAACAGCGACACCGGGATGAAGCCGGCAATGTACCCCGTCACTACACGCTTGGCATGCTCCATGCCTCGCGCTACCGGGAGTACCGGAATATTGGCGGCCCGATAGTCATCGACACGGAACATGGCAATCGCATAGGAATGCGGCATCTGCCACATGCTGAAGATGATCAACAGCAGCAGCGCCCCCATGTCCGCCTGGCCGGTGACAGCCAGGTAACCGACCACTGGCGGCGCGGCGCCGGACAGTGAACCGATGAGGGTGCCATACACCGAGCCACGCTTGAGCCACATGCTGTAGGCCCCGACGTAGATCACGAAGCCCAGACCCACGGCGATCATCGCCATGAGATTGGTCATCGCGGCCAGAAGCCAGAAGCCCGCAAGGCCCAGCACGCTGCCGAAGACGAAAGCCCCCGTCAGCGAGATGTCGCCCTGCACCAGAGCACGGCCCTGGGTACGCGCCATGTGACGATCGATGTCGCGATCGATGCAGTTGTTGAACACACAGCCTGAGGCCACGATCAACGCCACCCCGACCAGGGTGGCGATGAACAGCGCCCAATCCACCTCACCACCGGAAGCGAGAAAGAAGCCGCCGCTGACGGTGATCAGGTTGCCGAAGATAATGCCCGGCTTGGTGGTACGCAGGTAGTCCTTGATCATCAGGCTCACGCTATCAGATGGGCATCATGTTCTGATTCAGCTCGATCATGATCCACATGGAACCACCAACGACGATTGCCACGATCACCAGGGTGAACAGCATGGCCATGACATTCCAGCTCTGCTCCTTGGAGCCGTCCAGGTGCAGGAAGAAGTACAGCTGCACGAAGACCTGAGCGATGGCGAAGCCGTAGATGGCCCAGATCACGCCGACACCCGGATCGTCCATCATCATCACCATCCCGAACGGGATGATGGTCAGGATGATGGAGAGGATCAGACCGGTCACGTACTGCTTGACGCTGCCGTGATTGTCGTTGTGGTCGTTGTTGGAATGGCTCATAGCATCACTCCTGTGAGATAGACGACGGTGAAGACGCAGATCCAGATGACGTCCAGGAAGTGCCAGAACAGGCTGAGCATCATCAGACGACCACGATGCATTTCCGTCAGGCCTTTCTGCTTGACCTGGATGATCAGCAGCGCCATCCAGACCAGACCGACGGTCACGTGCAGACCGTGGGTACCGACCAGCGTGAAGAAGGCTGACAGGAACGCGGACTTGTCCGGGCCATGGCCATTCACGATCAGGTGATGGAACTCATAGATTTCCATCGCGATGAAGCCCGCACCACAGGCGAAGGTGATCATCAGCCACTTGATGACCGCGGAGCTGTCTCCGCGGTTCATGCCCAGCATCGCCAGGCCGTAGGTGAAGCTCGAGGCCAACAGCAGCGCGGTCTCGACCAGCACGAAGTCAAGCTCGAAGATCTCGGCGCCCGTCGGGCCACCGGCATACGCCTGGCTGAGTACCACATAGCCTGCGAACAGCATCGCGAACAGGATGCAGTCGCTCAGCAGATAGAGCCAGAAACCGAAGACCTTCAGGCCATTGGTATCGTGATGCTCGTGATCGTCATGGGCGTCGTGCGCCCCATCATGAGATGTCATTGCATTGTTCGCCATGATTACCCCTGAACCACTGTGTCGTTAGGTGTGCGGGCGCTGGGCAGGGCACGACGCTCGCGACCTTCGCGCTCGACACGCTCCACTTCCTCGACGGACACGTAGTAGTCGATGTCATAGTTGAAGGTGCGCACGATGAAGCTGACGGCCATGCCGACCAGCCCGACCACGGCCATCCACCAGATGTGCCAGATCAGCGCGAAACCGAACACCAGGCTGAAGGCGGAGATGATGACACCGGCCGCTGCGTTGCGCGGCATGTGGATCGGCGCATAAGGCTTCTTGGCCTCCTGCTCGATACCGCGTTCCTTCATTTCCCAGAACTCGTCGAGTTCAGAGACCTGCGGCTCGTGAGCGAAGTTGTAGAACGGTGCCGGTGAAGTGGTGCTCCACTCCAGCGTACGCGCGCCCCAGATATCGCCAGTGGTGTCCTGCAGCTTCTTGCGGTCCTTGATGCTGACCGCGATCTGGATCACGGTACACGCGATACCGATCATGATCAGGCAGGCACCGATGAAGGCGACGACCAGGTACGGCACCCACAACGGGTTGTCGACGTGCTGCAGACGACGGGTCATGCCCATGAAGCCGAGGATGTACAGCGGCATGAAGGCGAGGTAGAAGCCAGTGATCCAGAACCAGAAGGAACGCTTGCCCCACTTCTCGCACAGCATGAAGCCGGTCGCTTTCGGGAACCAGTAAGTGATACCGGCCATCGCACCGAAGACCACGCCGCCGATGATGACGTTGTGGAAGTGGGCGATCAGGAACAGCGAGTTGTGCAGGACGTAGTTGGCGCCCGGCACGGCCAGCAGGACACCGGTCATGCCACCGATGGTGAAGGTGACCATGAAGCCGAGGGTCCACAGCACCGGAGAGGTCATCTCGACACGACCGCGGTACATGGTGAACAGCCAGTTGAAGATCTTCACGCCCGTCGGGATCGAGATGATCATCGTCGCGATACCGAAGAAGGCATTCACGTCAGCGCCGGCACCCATGGTGAAGAAGTGGTGCAGCCAGACGACGAACGACAGGATCGTGATGACGATGGTCGCCCACACCAGAGAGGTGTAACCGAACAGCTTCTTCTTGGAGAAGGTGGAGATGACTTCGGAGAACACACCGAAGACCGGCAACACCAGGATGTACACCTCAGGATGGCCCCAGGCCCAGATGAGGTTGACGTACATCATCATGTTTCCACCAAGGTCATTGGTGAAGAAGTGGAAATCAAGATAACGGTCGAGCGTCAGCATCGCGATGGTCGCGGTCAGGATCGGGAAGGCCGCGATGATCAGGACGTTGGCGCACAGTGCGGTCCAGGTGAAGACCGGCATTTTCATCAGGGTCATGCCCGGCGCACGCATCTTGAGGATGGTGGCGACGAAGTTGACACCTGTCAGCAGGGTACCGACACCGGAAATCTGCAATGACCAGATCCAGTAATCCACCCCGACCCCGGGACTGTAATTGGCCCCCGACAACGGCGGATAGGCCAGCCAGCCGGTCTTGGCGAACTCGCCCAGACCCAGCGAGATGTTGACCAGCAGCGCGCCGACCACGAACAGCCAGAAGCTCAGCGAGTTCAGGAACGGGAACGCCACGTCACGTGCGCCGATCTGCAGCGGCACGACGACGTTGATCAGGCCGATGACCAGCGGCATCGCCACGAAGAAGATCATGATCACGCCGTGGGCAGTGAAGATCTGGTCGTAGTGATCCGGGGGCAGATAGCCGTGACCGCCGGTGGACGCCAGCATCTGCTGGGAACGCATCATGATCGCATCGGAGAAACCACGAATCAGCATCACCAGTGCGACGATGATGTACATCATGCCGATCTTCTTGTGATCGACAGAGGTGAACCACTCATTCCACAGGTAGGCCCACTTTTTCTTTACCGTGATGAAGCCGAACAGGGCTGCACCACCGAGGATTACCGCCGCAAGCACGATCATGACGATCGGCTCGTGATACGGAACAGCCTCTATTGTGAGTTTTCCAAGCATTGCTTATTCCTCGGTTGCCATCGCAGATTCAGCGTGACCGGCAGCGTCATGGCCTGACATGTCGTGGGCGGACTCGCCGTGATGCTTGCCCCCCATCTTCATGTCACCCATGCCCAGCTCCATGCCATCCATGTAGGGCGCCATGATCTGTTCGTACAGATTCGGCTTGACCTGACCATAGAAGGTGGGTGCCACGTCTTCGCTCGGCTCCTTGAGTGCCTCGTAGCCGGCGTCATCCAGCACCTTGCTGCTGCCACGCGCTTTCTCGATCCAGGCGTCGAAGTCGCCTTCGCTCATCACATGCGCCTTGAAGTGCATGTCAGCGAAGCCGGCGCCGCTGTAGCTGGCAGAGATACCGTCATAGGTACCCACTTCGTTGCCGATCAGGTGCAGGCGGTTTTCCATGCCTGCCATCGCGTAGATCTGGCTGCCGAGCTGCGGGACGAAGAACGAGTTCATCACGGTCTCGGAGGTGATGTGGAAGCGCACCTGGCGATCCACCGGCATGGCCAGCTCATTGACTGTCGCGATGCCCTGCTCCGGATAGATGAACAGCCACTTCCAGTCCATCGACACGACCTGAACCTCGATCGGCTCGCCGCCATCCTGGATCTCGGCACGCGGGTCCAGCTCATGCGTGCTCTTCCAGGTCAGGATGCCCAGCGCGAGGATGATCAGGCACGGAATGCCCCAGACCACGATCTCGATCTTGGTGGAATGCGCCCAGTTGGGCGTATAGGTCGCCTTGCTCTGCTTGGTATCGCGATAGCGCCAAGCAAACCACAGCGTCATGAAGATGACCGGGACAACGACCACGAGCATCAGGTAGGTAGCAGTCAGAATCAGCGACTTCTCGGATTCACCGATGGGTCCCTTGGGATCGAAGAGCACGGCATCACAGCCGGACAGCATCAACAATCCCGCGAGGATGGGGAGTCCCCGCAGAGCCCCCCGCATTAGGCTTTTTCTCATCTCACGACCTCGTTGGAACACGCCATGACGTCATGACGAGCCCACATGTGGAACACAGCGTTCGAAGAAATGACCAACAGGAAGCCGTCGATCGTTCGAACGAAATCAGAGGATTTCCCGCAGGCGGGGCACAGGATAGAGAAAAATCAGGGGGGCTGACTACGGGGCACACTGACGCAGGTAGTCGCACCTGCCGATCAATTTCCCCTCGCGCGCGCAGCCAATCACCATCGGAAGAGGACGATGCTCTCCCTCACGCGTTCGGGTTATGCCCTGACCACTGAACGAGGAACCTGACGAAGGCGTCAATCATGTTGACAGGCAACACGGCGTCACTTGGGCGACCAGACGCCAATCCGGTATTTCCTCCCTTCGAGGTGCCCTGACTCCTCCCGCCGACAAGGCTCTGGCCACCCCCGCATTGCGCGATGACCATTTCCCGACTCACGTGCCTTCCCAGGTCCACGAGCGACCGCCGAGCCCCCACGGGAAACGCCAACCCCAAGCACGACAAGAGCATAAAATTTCAACAAAACAATAAATACAGCAATATTCATCCAAAGAAGTGCGCGCAATGACACCCGCGCAAGGAGTGCCGCCTGGCAGAAACACCTCGTCACATCGAGACGCCTGTCTGCCTGTCTACCGACGGACCGAGATCACCGACGTCTTTTTCACACTCTCAATTGCAAAAAATGCCGCACTTCGTTCCATTATAATTTCCCATCCTGCTCTGGAAATCGTGACGTAATTCTCCTTATATTGATTCACCATGACATTTTTCATTCCCGCACGAATGGATGAAATCGTTGTCACAATCCAGCGACTTCGTCCTCATCATTTGTTCATATCCAGTCTTTTTTCATCAGATGACGCCTCGCGCCATTTCATAAAAATTTTACAAATAAATACCAAATAGACACCATGTGGATACAAAAACACCACACAAGTGCCAGCCAAGTCTCTGAAAAGTCCTGCGGAGCCACCAGGTCTGAAGACCGTGATGGCATTTCAGGAACCATGTTTCAGCATCAGGTCAAGGGATGCGACAATTGACCACACCAGAAATGTCACCAATGATCTTTCTGATTTTTCACTTTCCTTTTCCCGTACAGACTATCCTCCCGAATCATTGATACGCATGCCGCGGCGCAACGAGACTTGGAGGTTTGTTCCTGCAGGGACACGCGCTATCCTGCTGTTCACCCCCTTGCCGCAAGGGAGCAGGCGGCATGTCGAGACGAGATTCGAGACCCTGATGCAGCGCCGCTGGGCGATCACGAGCCCTGACTTCCGATGCCGCTTCTCGACGCCGCTTCTCGACGTCGAACCTCGCTTGCGCATCGCCCTTCCCTGCCAGGGGCACCTATCTACCCGATGGAGCAGCGCCCGATGACGACTGACCAGCCCCCCTCCGCCAGCAATGCCCTGCTCGACGCCGACCAGCTACCCGCCAGCATTCTCTATCGGCTGTTCTCGGGCAGCATCGCGCCGCGGCCCATTGCCTGGGTCTCGACGATCGATACCGCCGGCAATGCCAATCTGGCGCCGTTCTCGTTCTTCACCGTGGCAAGCGTCAATCCACCGGTGCTGGCCTTCAGCCCGCTGCGCAACGGCGAAGGGCATACCAAGGACACTCTCGACAACCTCGAACAGGTGGCGGAATGTGTCATCCATATCGGGGGCGAGGCCATGAGCGAGGCACTCAATCTCACCAGTGCCAGCCTCGCGGCCAGCGAGGATGAATTCGCCCACGCCGGTTTGAACAAGCTAGCCATGCCGCCGCTGCAGGTCCCCCGCGTGGACGGCGCGCCGATCGCCTTCGGTTGCCGACTCCGCGACATCATCCACCTGGGAGACCAGCCCCTGTCCGGCTCACTGGTGCTCGCCGAGGTCGTGGTGGTCCATGCAGACCCCGAGGTCTGGGATGGCCGCCATGTCGACAATGAGGTGCTGCGCGCCATCGGGCGCATGGCCGGCAGCGATTATGCGCGCACCGACAGTCTCTTCAGCCTTGAGCGACCTGCCTGATCAGCCTTGAGCGACCTGCCTGATCAGCCTTGAGCGGGCCGAAACGCAGAGCGGGCCTGTCTGATGACAGGCCCGCTCAAGATGCTCTCGTGACTCTGGTGACTCTGGTGACTCACCTATCCCGCATCATTGCCCCAGAGGATTGACGGTGGCGGGGAAGCTTCAGCGCAACCCCGGCAGCAGGTACTTGTCGAGTGCCTGACGCACCGAAGGCAGCAGGATATCGGAGTGCATCACCAGCTCGCGCACCAGCTCCTGCAAGCCGGGCACCCCGACTTCCACATGCTTTCTCAACGCCATGCGCGCACAGGTGTCCGCGCAGGCATGTTCGGAAATCTGCACGCCCAGTGCCACCAGCCGCTCACGAAAGTCTTCGTGATCAATCAGCTCCACGATCATCATCGTCATTCTCCTTGCTCGCGGACGGCGGGCATTGTCATTGGTATTGACCCACTCTGTTCTGAGCATGGCCCTTCTGAGGATAGCCGAAACGCGCGGCGAGCCGTCTCCGACATTCTGGTCAGACCGAGGCACGCCCTGCGTATCCGCCAGCGCCACTGCCATAGGCATTTGCGCCAGACGGGCCCTGCCCTTTCCTTTCCCTCTCCTCCTCTCACCTCCCCTCGCGTTCACATGTCCAGACTGGCCGAAGCAGATTCGGCTCTGGCCAGGCGGCAGGCGGCGTACTTGAACTCGGGGATCTTGCCCACCGGGTCCAGCGCCGGATTGGTCAGCAGGTTGGCGGCGGCCTCGGCGTAGCAGAATGGCACGAAGACCATGCCGGCCGGCGTCAGCGGGTCCGCGCGGGTGGCCAGCGTGATCTGACCGCGCCGCGTGGTGATCGAGAGCGCCTCCCCCGCCGTGATCCCCAGTCGCTCCAGCTCGACGGGGTTGAGCGTGGCCACGGCGGCAGGTTCCAGACTGTCGAGCACGTACGCGCGGCGCGTCATCGAGCCGGTATGCCAGTGCTCCAGCTGACGGCCGGTGGTCAGTACCGTCGGATAGTCGTCATCCAGCGTCTCATCCGGCGGCGTGGGCCAGGTCGGCACGAAGCGGGCCCGACCGCTGGCGCGCGGGAAGCCATCGCCGAACACCACATCCTCACCCTCGCCTCCCGGCGTCAGGCACGGGTAGGTCACCGAGTTCTCCTCGGACAGCCGCGCCCAGTCGATGTTGTCGAGGGAATCCATGCCCTGCTGCATCTCGGCGTAGATCTCCTGCGGCCCGGCGTAATCCCAGGCAAGCCCCATGCGCCGCGCCAGCTGCTGGGTGATCCACCAGTCCGGCTTGGCCTCTCCCGGGGCGCGCAGTGCCGCCCGTCCGCGCTGCACCTGGCGATTGGTGTTGGTGACGCTGCCGTCCTTCTCCGGCCAGGCGTACGAGGGCAGCACCACATCGGCGAACTGCGCCGTCTCGGTGACGAAGATGTCCTGCACCACCAGATGCTCGAGATGCGCCAGCGCGCTGCGCGCGTGATCGAGATCCGGATCCGACATCGCCGGATTCTCGCCGAGGATGTACATGCCGCGAATCTGATCGGCATGGATGGCGTGCATGATCTCCACCACCGTCAGGCCCGGTGTGGCCGAGAGCGGCGTATCCCACAGCGCTTCCAGTCGCGCGCGCGCCGCCGTGTCACCCACCGGCTGATAATCCGGGAAGACCATCGGAATCATCCCGGCATCCGAGGCGCCCTGGACATTGTTCTGCCCGCGCAGCGGGTGCAGGCCGGTGCCTTCACGCCCGACATGGCCACACACCAGCGCCAGCGCGATCAGACAGCGGGCATTGTCGGTGCCGTGGGTGTGCTGCGAGATGCCCATGCCCCAGAAGATCATCGCGCGCTCGGCCGTCGCGTACTCACGGGCCACGGCACGAATCTCCTCGGCCGCCACGCCGCACAGCGGCGACATCGCCTCTGGCGTCAATGCCGTGACGTGCTCGGCCAGGGCGGCGAAGTCCTCGGTATGCGCCTCGATATAGGCCTGATTGGCCAGCCCTTCGGTGATGATGACGTTGAGCATGGCATTGAACAGCGCCACGTCCGCCCCCGGCGTGAACTGGATCGAGCGATGAGCATGACGCCGCAGCGCCAGCGCACGCGGGTCGATCACCACGATGCGCGTGCCTCGCCTGGCGGCGCGCTTGAAGAAGGTGGCGGCCACCGGATGATTGACGCCCGGATTGCAGCCGGTCAGCACGATGAGATCAGACTGCTCGGCCTGCATGAAGGAGGCGCTCACGCCGCCCGAGCCGACGCCTTCCATCAGCGCCGCCACTGAACTTGCATGACACAGCCGCGTGCAATGATCGACATGATTGGAGCCGAAGCCGGTGCGCACCAGCTTCTGGAACAGCCACGCCTCCTCGTTGGTGCACTTGGCGCTGCCGAAGCCCGCCAGGCTATCGGGGCCATGCGTTCGCTTGAGGCGCATGAGTCCCTCGGCCGCGACCTCGAGGGCCTCGCCCCAGCTGGCCTCACGGAAGTGGGTCAGCGGGTGGGCAGGGTCAAAGTTCGCATCCAGCCCCTTGGCCACACCGTCACGGCGGATCAGGGGGCGAATCAGGCGCGCCGGATGACGCGGATAATCGAAGCCGAAGCGCCCCTTCACGCACAGCCGGCCATGGTTGGAGGGCCCGTCGCGGCCACTGACCGCAATGATGTTGTCCAGCCGCGTATCCGCGACGCGCTGCCGGCGCTTGTCAGTCTTGAGGGAGTCGCCGTCCGCCATGCCCTGCTGGGCATCCGCCAGGGTCGCGACCGGTTGCCCCTCGGCACTCAACGCCTCGCCACTGCCCCGACTGACCTGATACTCCAGCTGACAGCCCACGCCGCAGTACGGGCAGACGGAGGCGACGCGCGCATCGACGGCGGCGCTGTCGCCATGGCCTTGCTCATCCACTTGGGCGGCAGGCATCAGAGCACCGGTCGGGCAGGCCTGCACGCACTCGCCGCAGGCGACGCAGGTGCTGTCGCCCATCGGGTCTTCGAGATCGAACACGATGCGCGTATTGCTGCCACGCCCCGCCAGCCCGATCACGTCATTGACCTGCACCTCGCGACAGGCGCGTACGCACAGGCCACAGCTGATGCAGGCGTCATGATTGACCGCCATCGCGGCATGGGAGTGATCGAGAGCGCTGGCCGGCGTCGGCAGCCACTCTTCAGCCGTATCCCCCAGCCACTCGCGGACCGTCTCGCGGGCGCCGCCCAGCGTCTCGCGAGCACGCCCGACATCCATCGCCAGCAGCTCGGCCATCGCCATGAAGTGGCTGCTGACATCGGGGTTATGGCCCTCGGCTGGCATGTCGGCGGCGAGCAGCTCCACCACCATCGCGCGCGCCGCACCCGCCCGCTCAGAACTGGCACTGCGCACCACCATGCCCGCCCGCGCCTCGCGGATGCAGCTGGCAGCGAGGGTGCGCTCGCCATCGATCTCGACCATGCAGGCGCGACAGTTGCCATCGCCGCGATACTCCGGCGCTTCGCTGTAGCAGAGGTGGGGAATCGTCTCGCCGGCACGCCTGGCGATCGTCCACAGCGTCTCGCCGGGATAGGCCGTCACCTCGGCACCATCCAGCGTGATGGTGAAGCCATCCTCGCGCAGCGGCTGATCATCCGCGGATGAGTTGCCCAACCCTGTCAGCGCATTCATGCCTCACCTCCCGTGGTGTCAGCCGCATGGCTCGTAGCGATCAAGTGCACCCCACTGCTGGCGAGGGTCTCCCGGAAGTCCTTGAGCAGGCCGAGCACCGGATTGGGCGCGGCCTGGCCAAGCCCGCAGATCGAGGCATCCATCATCACCTGCGACAAGCGCGTCAGCAGCGCCTCGTCCCATTCATCGCCGCTCAGCGCCGCCAGCATCTGGCGCGTGCCGACGCGGCACGGCGTGCACTGGCCGCAGGACTCATCCATGAAGAAGCTCATCAGATTGCGTGCCACCGCCGCCAGGTCATCCTGGTCCGACAGCACCACCACTGCGGCCGAGCCGATGAAGCAGCCATGGGCCTGCAGGGTGTCGAAGTCCAACGGCAGGTCCGCCTTGCTGGCCGGCAGAATGCCGCCGGAGGCCCCACCGGGCAGATAGGCCCGCAGGCGATGGCCCTCGGCCATGCCGCCGCCGTATTCCTCGACCAGCTCATTGAGCGTGATGCCGGCCGGTGCCAGGTACATGCCCGGGCGTCTGACGCGCCCGGAGAGCGAGAAGCTGCGCAGCCCCTGACGCCCCTGGCGTCCGGCTGCCACGTATGGCGCGTGCCCTTCGCGATGGAGCCGCGCGATCCAGTAGACCGTCTCGACGTTGTTGACCAGGGTCGGGCGTCCGAACAGCCCGCACTGGGCCACGAAGGGCGGACGCTGGCGCGGCTTGCCGGGCTTGCCTTCCAGCGACTCGATCAGTGCCGATTCCTCGCCGCAGATATAGGCACCGGCGCCACGCCGCAGATGGATGAAGCCGGGCGCGACGATGCCTGCGGCTTCCAGCTCCGCGATGCACTCGCGCAGCACGTCATTCAGGGTCGGGTACTCGTCGCGCAGGTAAAGGTAGAGCGCCTCGGCCTCGATGGCATGCGCACTGGCCAGCGCGCCCTCGAGAAAGGTGTGCGGCTCACGCTCCAGATAGCAGCGGTCCTTGAAGGTGCCGGGCTCGCCCTCATCGGCATTGATCACGCAATAGCGCGGCCCTGCCTCGGCACGCACGAAGCCCCACTTGCGAAACGTCGGGAAGCCCGCTCCGCCCAGGCCACGCAGACCGGCCTGTTCGATCATCTGCGCCAGGTCATCGATGCTGACCTCACCGCCCTCCAGCGCGGCGAGCAGCCCATAGCCGCCACTGGCGCGATATTCCGCCAGCCGCGGATAGTCGAGACTCGCGGCCGGCGCGGCATGCACATGGCCCTCGGCGATCGCCGCCGTGACACCTTCCACGCCGGCATGGCCGAGATGGCAATGCCCGACCTCCGCCACCGGCGCACTGTCGCAGCGCCCCATGCAGGGTGCCCGCAGCACGCGCACCTGTGCGGGGTCCAGACCCGAGGCGAGACCGGCGCGCAGGGCCGCGGAGCCGGCCAGCTGACAGGATAGCGAATCACAGACGCGCACGGTCAGTGCCGCAGGCGGCGTCTCGCCATCGCGAATCACGGTGAAATGGGCATAGAAGGTGGCCGTCTCGTAGACCTCGGCCATCGGCAGGCGCATCCACTCGGCCAGCGCGCGCAGATGGGCCAGCGTCAGGTAACCGACCTCATCATTGAGCACATGCAGATATTCGAGCAGAAGGTCACGCTGCGCCGGGGCATCACCCAGCAGGCGCTGCACCTCGGCCCAGGCCTCGGCATCCAGCGGGCGGCCGCGCAACTGGCTGCGCGAACGGCGACGAGCGACGGGGGTCGGCTCGGTCAGGGTCTCAGGCGTCATGGCGGCACCACATTGTTATCGTTATGAACTGGCGGAGCGTGCGGTCGAGACAACGGCCTGGCTGGACCGTGGACGCGCCTGCGTGAAGGTGGGCGCTGTCCGGCAGGTCCGTCACGCCGGGCAGGTTCCTTCACTGTAGATCGCAATCTACAAAGCGGGCAGAGCCGCGACAACCGCCTCCCCCGCCGAATCGCCTCGCATGTCAGTCACGCACATGTCGGCGTCGTATCCAGCTAACTCGCCCTCGCCCAGCCCTCACACAATCACCGAGGCCCGGCGGCGACCTGCCCCGCAGTCAGACTCGCACCGCGCTCCGGATTGCCACTCCACCCCCTTCCCTCATCGCAGCCACGGGAGACACCCGCGACAACGCCTCGACTCGCCCCACCCGCCCTGCTCGGATGGCGACACCAATAACAACATGAGGTCACCACATGTCATCGAATCCGTATGACACGGACTACGAGATCGGCCAGGACAATGTCCAGGTCATGGGTCTCGATGTGCATAACCCCGTCTTCGCGATCAGCGCCGTGCTGATCGTCAGCTTCATCCTGTTTGCCATCGTCTTCCCCGCGGGCGCGGAAAGTGCCCTGGGCGGCGCCAAGGCCTGGTCCATCGCACATGGCGACTGGCTGTTCATGCTGGCCGGCAACCTCTTCGTGCTGTTCTGCCTGCTGCTGATCATTCACCCGGTGGGCAAGCTGCGCCTGGGCGGCCAGAAGGCGACTCCCGAGTTCTCGACGCATTCGTGGTTCGCGATGCTGTTCGCCGCCGGCATGGGCATCGGTCTGATGTTCTGGAGCGTCGCCGAGCCGGTGGCCTATTACACCGACTGGTACGGCACGCCGCTGAATGCGCCTGCCGGCACGCCGGAGGGCGCACGCGCCGCGCTGGGTGCCACCATGTATCACTGGGGCCTGCATCCCTGGGCCATCTACGCCGTGGTGGGCCTGTCGCTGGCCTTCTTCACCTACAACAAGGGCCTGCCGCTGACCATCCGCTCGGCGTTCTACCCGATACTCGGTGAGCGCACCTGGGGCTGGATGGGGCATGTCGTCGACATTCTGGCCGTGCTGGCGACCATCTTCGGTCTGGCGACGTCGCTGGGGCTGGGCTCCGCTCAGGCGGCCTCGGGGCTGGATTACCTGTTCGGCATCGGCGATGGCCTGCCGACCCAGATCGCGATCATCATCCTGGTGACCCTGGTCGCCATCTACTCGGTCAGTCGTGGCCTGGACGGCGGGGTGAAGCTGCTCTCCAACATCAACATGATCATCGCCGCCGTACTGATCATCTTCATCCTCATCTTCGGGCCGACACTGGCCATCCTCACGGGACTTGGCACCACGACACTCAGCTATGTGCAATACCTGCTGCCGCTGTCCAACTGGATCGATCGCCCGGACGAGAGCTGGTTCCACGGCTGGACCGTCTTCTACTGGGCGTGGTGGATTTCCTGGTCGCCGTTCGTCGGCATGTTCATCGCGCGTGTCTCGCGCGGCCGCACGGTGCGCGAATTCGTCACCGCCGTGCTGCTGGTACCGACACTCGTCACCATCGTGTGGATGTCCGTCTTCGGGGGCACGGCACTGGAACAGGCCATCAATGGGGTCGGCGCGCTGGCCAACGGCATCGATTCCGTGTCACTGGCCATGTTCCAGATGCTCGACAACCTGCCGCTGTCCGGCGTGGCGTCCTTCATCGCCATCCTGCTGGTGCTGGTGTTCTTCGTCACGTCCTCGGATTCCGGCTCACTGGTGATCGACTCGATCACTGCCGGCGGCAAGGTGGATGCGCCGGTCAGCCAGCGAGTCTTCTGGGCGGCGATGGAGGGACTGATTGCCGGTGCCCTGCTGTACGGCGGGGGAAGTGCCGCACTCGGCTCATTGCAAGCCGGTGCCATCGCGACAGGCTTGCCGTTCACGCTGGTACTGCTGGTGATGTGCTATTCGCTGTTCCGTGGTCTGATGCAGGAAAGGAAGACGCAGGACGCGCTCGCCCGACCGGTCACCGGCGCCTGACATGCGGCGCTGACGGATCATGAGCACAAAAAAACGCCGCCCCCGGCAACCGGGGGCGGCGTCTTCATTGGATGACCCGAACGTCATCCAGGCAAGATCAGGAGTTTTCCTGAGCCAGCTTCTGCACCTTCTTCATCAGGTCCGGGTTGTTCTGCACCGCTTGACCGATGGAGTTGAAGGTCGCGACTTCCAGACCGGAGTCCTCGACCGCGCTGACCATCTCGTCATTGGCTTCCTGACGGACGCTCTGCTTTTCGGTCTCGTCGTCAGCTTCCTGCAGCTTGCCGGCGAAATCCTGGGAAATGCGTGCGATCTCCTGAGAGGCAGCAGCGAACTGTTCCAACTGCGCATCGCTGAAGTCACCGGCCTGAGCCTGTGTCGCCTGAGCAGGAGCCTGACCCTGGGCCGGTGCGTCAGCAGCGAACGCCGGCGCAGACATCATGCCCGCAGAGATCAGGGCAGCCGTCATGTATGCAGTCATCCGTTTCATTGCAACCTCCAGTCATTCATTGATCATCAAAAAGTGATTACACCAACTCAGACGGACACCACGGCCGGATGTTCAATCTTTCGTGTAACTGTTTGAAAAACATTCGGATAACTCTGGATACAACTGTCGCAAACGAGCAACGCAAAGACCACCAAGCCCCGCATGGCAGGCCTCCTGTGAGCTGGACACCCATACAAGCACCGAGTTGCCCGAGAAAGATCATGCAGACACTTTCCCTCATCTGGCAGCCATCCTGTCAGACAGCAGGCGTCATGTCCGTGCAGTTACCGCTGATATATCCCCCCGTGCAGTACCACACAAACCGCCTGCACAAGGTCGGCAAACTGGTGCAGACTGACATAACCTGACATCAGGCCCCTGCGTTGCGGTCCCATGCCGGACTGTCCTGCATTCTTGCCCCACGCCGCCGGAGGACTGTCATGTCCCGATATACGCCGTCTTCGCCCTCGCGCCGCTCGTTGCCGCGCCACATCGCTGTCCGGGCAGCATTCGCCCGAGGAGTGAGTCTGTGCCTGCTGGCCGGACTGTTCACGAGTCTCCCCGCCCAGGCCCTCAGCCTGCTGGATGAGAATCCGCAGCTGAATGCGCCCGCCGAGACTTCCGCAGGTGCGCCGCCACCGCCCTCTCCACCAGACACGGTAGACACCACCATGACCGCCGCCAACGTCGACCCCGCCGCCAACCCGCTGCTGGGCGAGACCTGGAACCGTCGCTCGCTGGTGCTGGTCGCGCCGGATGAGCAGGACCGTGAGCTGGAGCGCCAGCGTGATGAGCTGCGCGCCACGCGTGGCGAGATGCAGCAGCGCGATGTCACGCTCTATACGCTGATGGGCACGCGCGGCATCCATGATGGCGTACCGATGAGCTTCGAGGAGGTTCGCGCCCTGCGTGATGCCATGCAGCTGCGCGAGGGCGCGCCCTTCACCGTCATCCTGATCGGCAAGGACGGTGGCAAGAAGATGCAGCTGGAGGGGTTCGTCGCACCGGACCAGATCTATCAGGTGATCGACAGCATGCCGATGCGCCAGCGCGAAGCCGGCGAGGCCACCCGTCAGACCTCCTCGGGCAGCGAGGAACATACCTCGCCCGCGCCGTTGGATGACGAGGATTGGCAGTGGGATGAATGACACGCCTGAACGACGAAACGCCCCTGCCAGCCGAGCTGACAGGGGCGTTTTCATGTCTGCGCAGCTTCAGCGCAGCACGCCTTCCTCGCGCAGCAGCTTGAGGATTTCCGCCGCGCCCTCCTCCGCACTCACGCCATCCAGACGCTTGCCGCTCCCCCCTTCGGCCTTGGCGGCCGCGGCCTTGAAGCGGTCCCGCGCGCTGGTCGCCTTGATGCGCTTCAAGCGCTTGGGTCGCTTGCGAGCCGGCGCGATGGCAAAGGTTTCCGCCACCGCGTCATGGGCAAGCTCGCCGCTTGCCACCGCGGCAAGTTCACCCCGCCGCGCCTGCGCGAAGGCCGACTGACGTGCCGCCGGCGCGGCGGCATCGACGCTGACAAGTGCCGGAAGCTTCACCCGCAGTCGCCGCCGCTGGCCACGCGGCAGGGCCTGCAAGGCGGTGAGATGCGCGCCATCGCAGCTCTCGATTGCGACGATGCCCTCCACCAGCGGCCAGCCGAGGCTCTCCGCCAGCAGATGCGGCAGCAGGCCACTGCCCTCGCCGGTCTCACTCTGGCCACCGCACACCACCAGCTGCGGTGCCGCCTGCTTGAGGCGCGTCACCAGCAGCGGCCAGACATCGATGACCGGTTGATCGGCAGCCGCCGCCTGCGGATCGACAGCCGTGAGCGACGAATCGACAGCCGTGAGCGGATCAGCGCCAAGAGAGTCAGGCGTCACCAGCGTCAACGACTCCAGCCCCATGCCCAGATAGCCACGCAGCGCCTGGTCCTGCTCGCTGCCAGGCGCGATCTTGCTGCCACTGGCGTGCCAGGCGCTGAGGCTGACGGCACCGGGTGCCGACTGGCGCTCCAATGCCAGACACAGCTCCAGGGCGCGGGCATCCTGCTCTGCGCGCCGCAGACGCCCCGAGACCGGGTGCTGCCCCAGCGATACCAGACTCACGACCTCAAGCGGTTCCGAGGCCTGCTGCGCAATGGACGAATGATCTGCCTTCATGTCCTTCTCCTTTCTCCTGTCGCAGGCGCGAGTTCAGGCCGCGTCGGCGGCAAGCGTGGCGGATGACGGGCTGGATGACGGGTTGGAGGACATGGCGGGCGCAGTAGACGACTGACCCGCCGCCGAGGCACCACCTGCCGCCTGGGCGTCACCACCGGCACCGCGTTCGGCCTCGAGCTGCTGACAGAGACTGGCGAGGATCGCCCCGGCATCGCCGATCACCGAAAGATCCGCGCGCTTGACCATGTCACAGCCGCCGTCGAGATTGATCGCCACCACCTTGTCGCAGCGCTGGATGCCCTGCAGATGCTGGATGGCCCCCGAGATGCCCACCGCCACGTACACCCGCGCCGTCACCCAGGTACCGGTGGCGCCGACCTGACGGGCACGCGGCATGAAGCCGTCATCCACCGCCACCCGCGAGGCGCCTTCGGTGGCCCCCAGCAGGCTGGCGGCACGGTGGAAGCCATCCCAATCGCGTATGCCGTTGCCCGCCGAGAGAATGAATTCGGCCTCACCCAGCGCGATCGCGGAGGGATCGACCGCCACCGGGCCTAGGTCTTCGATCACGTCTGGCATGGCGCGCGCGGTGCTGTCCGCCTCCCACTCGAGCGGCAGCGCGGCGTGGCGCACATCTTCCACCGGCTCGGCGCATTCCGCCTCGCACAGCAGGATACGGGTCAGCGCGCGGGTCAGGTCCTGCTGACCATTGCCGCTGCGCCCGGTGACGTTCACCTCGGCAAGCTCGCCACGCCCGATGGCCGCAAGCTCGCCCTCGAGTTGATAGACATTGCCGCTGGGCCGCGCCAGCGCATCGCCCGTGCACAGCAGGCGCGCCCCGAGACGTCGGCCACGCTCACCGCCGCCAGTGCGGGATTCCGGCAGCAACCACAGCCGTGGTGCCAGGCGTGTATCAATGGCCTCAAGCTCCGCCAGCTGGGCCAGCGGCGCGTAACCATCGTGGACACTGTCGGCAAAGTGCAGCCAGCGATCGGCACCTGCCGCACCGAGTCCGACACTGTCGGCGGCGTCACCCTCCTCGCGCAAGGTGCCGAAGGTGACGGCCAGCACCGCCCCCAGATGGGCGGGGTCGGCATCGGCGATCTGACGCGCCAGCCCCAGCACATCGCGGTCGTGACTCGAGAGTCGCCCGCCGGTCATGTCCGGCACCACCGCGATCAGGAAGGCGGGTGATGCGATCTCGACCAGCGGCAGCACGCGCGCCTTGGCAACGACCGCGGCCTGACCGGCACCTGCCGCGGCAGGCCCGGAGCGGCCACTGCGATCGATGCGTTTGCGGCCATTGGCGGCGATGAAGTGCCCGACATGCGGATTGCGACGCATCACGCCCTTCGGGCCCATCCAGCGTTCCTGAGGAGTGGCCGCGCCTCGGCCCAGCGCCTGCAGCGCGCTGAGATGCTGCGGGTGCAGACGATTGCGTGCCTGCTGCTCCAGGCGCGGGTCACGGCGTGGCAGTGGCTCGCGCTCGGATGCGTGTGGATGCTCTGATGGGTGTGGATGCTCGGTTGCTTGTGGATCGACGGGGATCGTCATGCCGCCACCTCCGCGTCAGTAGTCTGCGTGGTCGACGCCGCCAAGCCCTGCGTGGACAAGCCCTGAGTGGACGCATCCGCTACCAGCGCCCGCGCCATCAGTTCCGCCAGATCCAGCACCTGGGGTTCGGCTTCACCCGCCGGTGCCACCACGCCTTCCAGCATCGCGGTGCACTGCGGGCAGCCCACCGCCACTACCTCGGCGCCGGTCTCGCGCACGTCACCCATGCGCATGTCGGGGATACGCTGCTTGCCGGGGATGTCCGTCACCGGCGCGCCACCGCCGCCGCCACAGCAGCGTGAGCGGAAGCCGGAGCGCTGCATCTCGCGCACTTCAAGACCCAGCGCCGCCAGCAAGGTGCGCGGCGCCTCGAATTCCCCGTTGTAGCGACCCAGATAGCAGGGGTCATGCCAGGTGACCGAGCCGAGCGTGGCCAGTCTGGTGGCATCGAGACTCAGACGACCTGCCGCCAGCAGCTCGTTCATGTAGCTGGTGTGGTGATTGACGAGGTAGTCGCCACCGAAGGCGACATATTCACGTCCCAGCACATGGAAGCTGTGTGGATCGCAGGTGATGATGCGCGCGAAGCGATACTTCGACAGGGTGGCGATATTGCGGGTGGCCAGCGACTGGAAGGTCGCCTCGTCACCCAGACGGCGTGCCACGTCGCCACTGTCACGCTCCTCGGCACCGAGGATGGCGAAATCGACCCTGGCCGCGCGCAGCACCTGCACGAAGGCGCGCAGCGTGCGCTGGTTGCGCATGTCGAAGGCACCATCGCCCAGCCACAGCAGCGCTTCCACCGGACGTGGATCACGCGCCGCTTCCCGAGCGGCCTGAACCTCGGCGATGCGCGGCAGGTCGAGATCCGCCGCCCAGTGCAGACGCGCCTCGAGCGCAAAGCCGCCCGGGTTGTCGGTGGCGATCAGGTTGTCGAGCACCTCGACGCCCTTGCCCGGGGTCGCGCCCTGCTCCAGCGTCATGTGGCGCCGCATGTCGACGATGGCATCGACGTGCTCGATCATCATCGGGCACTCCTCGACGCAGGCGCGACAGGTGGTGCAGGCCCACAGGGTTTCCGGCTCGACCAGTGCCGTGAATTCGTGGATCAGCTTGTCGGCGTCTGCCGGCTTGCCCGCAGCGCCCGGCGCCGCCTTGATCTGGATCGGCCCAGAAGTCGCTGCCTGACCTGCCGGACGAGCATGCGGAGAGGCCCCGACGATGACCTGTTGCGGGCCGCCGCCATGCTGACCGGGCGCGCGCTTCGGCTCATCGCCCGGATAGGGTGAACCGGCGTAGGCGGCATCGCTGCCCCCCGCCATGCCGACCACCATGTCCTGAATCAGCTTCTTGGGATTGAGCGGCTGACCGGCCGCGAACGCCGGACACACCGCTTCACAGCGCCCGCATTGCACGCAGGCATCGAAGCCCAGCAGCTGACGCCAGTTGAAGTCGGCAGGCTTGCCGACGCCCAGCGGTGCCTCGGGATCGGAAAGATCCAGCGGCAGCAGCGCGCTGTCGCGGATGCCGGCACTGTCACGGGTGCTGAAACGCCCCGGACGCCGATGGAAGGCCAGATGCAGCGCGCCCGCGAAGGCATGCTTCATCGGCCCGGTGATGCGCGAGCCGCCACCGGTCATGCCGACGATCATCTCGAGCAGCCCCCAGGCGATCCCCGCCACCAGCACCAGCCCGAGGATACCGCCGGAGATCATGCCGCCGACGCCTTCCGGCAGCACCAGTGACAGACTCATCACGAACAGGCTGGCGGAGAACACCAGCAGGCTTTTTGGCAGACGCATCCACGGACCACGCGACAGGCGCGCCGGCGGGTCAAGACGACGACGACGCACGAACAGCGCACCAGCGAACATCGCGCCGCTGGCCAGCAGCAGCAAGACGCCCAGCCAGGCGGAGTCGATGCCGAAGCCGTAGACCACCACCATCAGCAGCGCCGCGGCCACGAAGCCACCCCCGGTGGCGACGTGGGTGTTGGCCATGTAGCGGTCCCGCGCGACCACGTGGTGCAGGTCCACCCCGTAGCGGCGCGGTACCTTGGCCAGGCTCGCGATCAGTTCTCCCACGCTCATGGACGTGGCATCCGCCCGCCCCTGGCGCCACAGGCCGATGCGCTTGACCGCACCGATGGCGGCCAGCGCCAAGGCGGCGAAGATCAACACCGACAACACTGTTTCGTTCATAGCCAAACCTCCCACCGATGTGTCAGACGCGATCAGAAATCCTTGCACAGGCGCAGGGCGTCATAGATGGCGGCGTGGGTGTTGCGCGGTGCATTGCAGTCGCCGAGACGGAACAGCAGGTAATCATCCCCGTCGGTGGCCTGACTCAGGCACGGCTGCGGCTTGATGGCGTAGAGCGACTCGACGTCGATCTGGCCCTTGTTGAGCGAGCCGTCCTTGAAGGCGTAGTAGAGCGCTTCATCGGGGCGCACGCCGTTCTCGACCACGATCTGGTCGACGACGCGTTCTTCCAGCGTGCCGGTGTATTCATTCTCGAGCACCGCCACCAGCCCCTCTCCTTCGCGGTAGACCTCATGCAGCACCATGTCGGAGGTCATCACGACTTCCTTGGCATACAGGCTGCGGTAATAGGTCGGGAAGGTGGTGCCGCCGACCGCCGCCCCCGGCTTGATGTCATCGGTGACGATCTCGACCCTGGCGCCCTTGGTGGCCAGATAATCGGCCACCGAGACACCGGAGAATTCGCAGATGCTGTCGTAGATCAGCACGTTGCTGCCCGGCGCGACACGCCCGTCCAGCACGTCCCAGGAAGAGACGATCAGGCTCTTGGCCGGGTCCTCGTCGTAGCCCCAGGATTCGAACTGCTCCATGAACGGACGGCCGCCCACCGCCAGGATCACCACGTCAGCGCGCAGGTCACGGATGGTCGCTTCATCGGCGCGGGTGCCCAGGCGCAGATCGACCTTCAGACGCGCCAGCTCCAGCTGATACCAGCGGGTGATACCGGCGATCTGGTCACGCTGCGGCGCCTTGGAAGCCGTGGTGATCTGGCCACCCAGCTCTTCCTTCGCCTCGAACAGTGTCACGGCATGGCCACGCTCGGCACACACACGCGCCGCTTCCATGCCGGCCGGACCGCCACCGACGATGATGACCTTGCGCACCGGACCGCTGGTCTTCTCGATCTCGTGCGGCAGGCCCATGTATTCGCGTGACGTCGCGGCATTCTGGATGCACAGCACGTCCAGGCCCTGGTACTGGCGGTCGATGCAGTAGTTGGCGCCGACGCACTGCTTGATCTGGTCGAGCTGGCCCATCTTGATCTTGGCGATGATGTGCGGGTCGGCGATGTGCGCGCGGGTCATGCCGACCATGTCGACATAGCCGCCTTCCAGGATGCGCTCGGCCTGATTGGGGTCCTTGATGTTCTGGGCGTGGATCACCGGAATCTTGACCACTTCCTTGATGCCGGAGGCCAGATGCAGGAAGGGTTCCGGCGGGTAGGACATGTTGGGAATGACGTTGGCGAGGCTGTTGTGGGTATCACAGCCGGAGCCGATCACGCCGAAGAAATCGAGCAGGCCGGTGGCGTCGTAATAGGCCGCGATCTGCTTCATGTCGTCATGCGACAGGCCATCGGGATGGAATTCATCACCACAGATGCGCATGCCGACCACGAAGTCATCACCGACTTCGGCACGCACCGCCTTGAGCACCTCGATACCGAACTTCATGCGGCCCTCGAAGCTGCCGCCCCACTCATCGGTGCGCTTGTTGACCCGCGGGCTCCAGAACTGGTCGATCAGGTGCTGATGCACGGCGGACAGCTCGACGCCATCCAGGCCGCCTTCCTTGGCACGCCGCGCCGCCTGGGCGAAGTCGGCGATGATGCGCTGGATCTCTTCGACTTCGATGGTCTTGCAGGTGGAGCGGTGCACCGGCTCGCGGATACCGGACGGCGACATCAGCGAGGTCCAGTCGAAACCGTCCCAGCGTGAGCGACGGCCCATGTGGGTAATCTGGATCATGATCTTGCCGCCATGCTTGTGCACGGCATCGGCCAGATTCTGGAAATGCGGGATGATGCGGTCGGTCGACAGATTGACGGAGCTCCACCAGCCCTGCGGGCTGTCGATGGAGACCACCGAGGAGCCACCACAGATGCACAGGCCACACCCGCCCTTGGCCTTCTCTTCGTAGTAGCGCACGTAGCGCTCGGTGGTCATGCCGCCATCGGTGGCATACACCTCGGCATGGGCGGTACTGACGACGCGGTTGCGGATGGTCAGCTTGCCGATCTCGATCGGCTGGAAGAGTGCGTCGAATGCCATGGTGAAAGCTCCTCGCCGGGGAGAGCGCCGCCTTGTCACGCCGGCCTGGCCTGCCCGCCGCCTCGAGTCGGGGCTCGTGGCGGCGGGCGGCATCAGGCGTCTTGCATGTCAGGAAAGGCGGCGCTCAGGCGTTGCGTTGTCGTTGTTGTGTGTGTGGTGAGTGTCGTGACAGAGAGAGGATCGGGCAGCCGGCTTTTGCCTTTTGCCTGGGCCGGGCCTGGGCCTTGACCCGAGCCATGGAATAGAGAGTGGCGGATCCGAAAACGTCACACTGTTCCGGGAGCGACCTCGAAATACCCCACGTCACAGCCTTCCTCACCGCCGCTCTGGGTCTGCACGGCGACGGTGCGCAGCTCGCTGCCACGCGCGGCCAGAATCTGGTCCATCGCGCCGGCGAACCAGCCGGTGAACATGTACTCGAGCTTGGTGCCGGTCTTGCCCTGCTGATAGACGAAGCAGGAGTGTTCCAGGCGCACCTTGCAGGTACCGCGCTCCAGATCGATCTCCTCGGTGATGAACAGACCCCAGCCACGCTGCGACAGGCGCTTCATGTAGTGCTCGAAGACTTCCACGCCGACCAGGCCATGCAGCTCGGCTTCCTTCTCGCACCAGTGCCAGGCGCTCTTGTAGCCGGCGTGGTAGAGAATCTCGGCGTACTTCTCCACGCCCAGCGCCTCTTCCACCGCGACATGGTTGTTGATGAAGAAGTGACGCGGCACGTACAGCATCGGCAGTGCGTCGGAGGTCCAGACGCCGGTCTCGCTATCCACCTCGATCGGCAGTTCAGGGGCCATCTTGCTCATGTCGGTGTCCTCAAAAGGGGCTGAAAGGGAGATGCAAAAGAGAGTTCAAGAAAGAGATCAAGAAAGAGATCAGGAGAGAGATCACGAAAGTGCGATCAAGAAAGAGCGAACCAGAAAAGGCCCAGGCAGGCAGACTCAGCCGCCCCAGACGTTTTCCAGCGTGCGCAGCCAGTTCTCGCCCATGATCTTGCGCACCTGGTGCTCGCTCATGCCGCGACGCAGCAGCGCCTCGGTCAGGTTGGGGAACTCGCCGATGGTGCGGATGCCTTCCGGATTGACGATCTTGCCGAAGTTGGTGAGACGACGGGCGTAACCCTTGTCGTGGGTCAGCCACTCGAAGAAGTCCTGACCGTGACCCTGGGTGAAATCGGTGCCGATGCCGATGGCATCCTCGCCGACCAGGTTCATCACGTACTCGATGGCTTCGACGTAGTCATCGACGGTGGCGTTGACGCCAGCCCGGAGGAAGGGGGTGAACATGGTGACGCCGACGAAGCCGCCGTGTTCGGCGATGAAGCGCAGCTCGGCATCGGACTTGTTGCGCGGGTGGTCCTTGAGACCGGCCGGCGCGCAGTGGGAGTAGCAGACAGGGACTTTCGATTCGAGGATGACTTCCTCGGAGGTCTTCGAGCCGACGTGGGAGAGATCACACATCACGCCGACGCGGTTCATCTCGGCGACCATCTCGCGCCCGAAGCCGGACAGGCCGCCATCGCGCTCGTAACAGCCGGTACCGACCAGATTCTGGGTGTTGTAGCACATCTGCACGATGCCCACGCCGAGCTGCTTGAAGACATCGACATAGCCGATCTGGTCTTCATAGGCGTTGGCATTCTGGAAGCCGTAGATGATGCCGGTCTTGCCCGCGGCCTTGGCGGCGCGGATGTCGGCGGCGGTGCGCGCCACGCAGACCAGGTCACTGCTCTCGGCGATCAGCTGGTTGCTCTTGACGATGTTGTTGACGGTCGCCTGGAAGCCTTCCCAGACCGAGACGGTGCAGTTGGCCGCGGTCAGACCGCCCTTGCGCATGTCCTCGAACAGCTCGCGCTGCCACTTGGCGATCACCAGACCATCGATGACGATGCTGTCATCGTGCAGGGCGCGGGCCGCATCGGACCCACCGAAGGAGGAGGAGAATTCGGACATCATGTCGCTCCGGCGCTGGGCAGGCGGCTCTGGAAGTCAGGTCACTGCCCGTACCCGGCGGACAGGGTCTGCCGGAACACGATCTCCAGCAGGCTGTGCCAGCATAGTCCTGCCCTCATCCCCCTCTGACGCCAGATGCGACGCGTGGCTACCGAATCGCGTCAGGACTGTCGTTTCTGAAACGACGACGCCCCGACTCGAGAGAGCCGGGGCGTCGTGGGACAGCCGATGGTGTACCGTCAAGCTGGTCAGGTCAGTGCGCGGGAGACAGCTCCTTCAGCGAAGGCAGCAGGTCCCAGCTCAACCAGCCACGCGGCTGTTCCAGCCGCTTGAGATAGCCCATGCCGAGATTGTTCATCTGGCGCCGTGTCCAGCTGGCACGCCGCTGGATATAAGCCGAGGGCTTGCCGGCATTGAAGCGGATCGGATTGGGCAGTACCGCCGCCAGCAGGCTGGCCTGGTAGGCGGACAGGCTGGCGGCATCGGTATTGAAGTGATGTACGGCCGCGGCCTCGACACCGAACACCCCCGGCCCCCACTCGGCGACGTTCAGATAGACCTCGAGAATGCGCTCCTTGGGCCAGATCACCTCGATCAGGATGGTGAACCAGACCTCCAGCCCCTTGCGCACCCAGCTGCGCCCGTTCCACAGGAAGACATTCTTGGCGGTCTGCTGGCTGATGGTGCTGGCCCCGCGCAGCCGTTCACCGGCCAGGCGCGCATCGATGGCCTTGACGATCTGATCGACATCGAAGCCGTAGTGATCGGGAAATTTCTGGTCTTCCGAGGCGATCACCGCCAGCCGGGCATTGCGGGAAATCTTCTCCATCGGCACCCAGTCATGCTGGAGCGCCATCGGCGCCCCCGAGACCAGGCTGTAGCCCCACTTCTCCAGCATCACCATCGACACCGGCAATGGCACGAAGCGCAGCAACACCACCAGGCCGATGCAGGCGACCATCCAGCAGCCCAGCACCTTGATCGCCCATGTCGCCAGCCAGCGCAGACGCTCCATCGGGCGCATCTTCACGGACGCCGCCGGCCTGCGTGTCGCGCCGCGGCGTGCCGATTGCCCATCGCGGGTCTTCTGCCCCTGTGTTCGTGCCATCCCTCGCCGTCCCCTGTCGCGCGTGTCGTGGCTGATCACGACGGGTCATCCCGTCTCCCAGCCCTTGTTGTCAGCTACTGCCTCATGCAGCGCTCGAGTGTACCAGAGCCCGCCGATGGCTCCTGTGAAAACCAAGATGCCCCGGCCGAAGGGCAGGGGCATCGAGGGGTCATCCCGTCACGCAGGTGTATGGCGATCAGAGCCTGACGCTTGCGTAGGTTGGCTCGCCACGCGCATTGGCCAGCGCCAGGATCGCCGAGGACACCGGCGATTCGGCGGCGGTATGCAGCGGCGAGGAGGCAGTCGTCTGGCTCAGCGACTGATGGATGGCACCATGCAGTACGCCTTCCAGACTGGCCACGCCGTGCAGCTGATGATCGACATCGGCACGACACGGCACGTCAGACACGCCGGGCTGACGCTCACCACCGATACGCTCATCGCGCGGCGGCATGCCGAAGTACTCGCGGTAGCATTTGGAGAAGTGCGGCGTGGAGACGAAGCCACAGGCCGAGGCCACCTCGATGATCGACAGCGCCGTCTGCTTGAGCAGTTGACGCGCCCGCGTCAGGCGCAGCTTGAGGTAGTAGCGCGACGGTGAGCAGTGCAGATAGCGCTGGAACAGGCGCTCCAGCTGACGGCGGGAGACATCCACGTAGTGGGCCAGCTCGTCCAGACCGATGGGCTCCTCCAGATTGGCCTCCATCAGCGCGACGATTTCCAGAAGCTTGGGCTGGGTGGTGCCCAGCACGTGCTTGAGCGGTACACGCTGCTGGTCCTGCTCGCCGCGCACGCGGTCACAGATGAACATCTCGGAGATGCCCGCCGCCAGCTCACGGCCATGCTCGCGGGCGATCATGGTCAATACCATGTCCATCGGCGCGGTGCCGCCCGAGGCGGTGGCACGCTGCTGGTCGATGGAGAACAGCCGCGTGGTCAGCGGTACGCGCGGGAAGGCCTCCTGCATGGCCGCCAGACACTCCCAGTGAATGCTGGTCTCGTGACCTTCCAGCAGTCCGGCCTGCGCCAGCGCCCAGCTGCCGGTACACACGGCGCCCAGCTGACGGCCAGCGCGCGCCTGGGCCTGCAGCCAGCTGACATGCGGGCGCTGCACCGCCCGCTGGATACCGACGCCGCCACAGACGATGGCCATGTCCAGCGCCGGGCAGGTCTCGGCCGACACATCCGGCGTGACCTGCAGACCATCGCTGGCACGCACGGGCATGCCTTCCAGGGTCACGGTGTACCAGCGATACAGCTCACGTCCGGCCAGCTGATTGGCCATGCGCAGCGGTTCGACCGCCGAGGCCAGCGAGATGAGCGTGAAGCTGTCGAGCAACAGGAAGCCGATGGTCTGCGGCTGGCGTGTCTCGCCGGCCTGAGGGCCCAGCGAGCGAGCCCCCGCCCGGCGGGAATCGGAGGAAAAGCCGGATGTCATGTGAGAGCGATCGTGCGGGCGATCAATGCGGCCACTGGTCAGTGCCATGGGAAACTCCTTCTTGCTATCTGCCTGAGTTGCAGACCGGAGCATGAATGCCCTCACCCGGATCAGTCGGCGATCAGGGGGCCCGCGATATTGTCGTTGTTGGCACTCAGCAGGGAATCGACCGGAAGGCTGGCGATTCCAGCAGTGATGACAGCCATCATCGTGATCTCTCGCTTGAGCGACTCGGGATGCGACCCGAAGGAGTCCGATAACGTCAGGGGTGTCGTGAATCACTGCTTGGACGTCGTGCGTTGTCCACCTCTCGACAGTAAACCATCGCCCTGATACCGCGCAGCGATTAAATCGCCGCTGCACGGCAAATCATCGTTGCTGTACGGCACAGAATAACGCCGTGATTGGCTGACATCGACGCGATATAACCGCGAGCCACGAAAACCGCCCTTCATAGCGAAAGGTTCTGAAAGGCGATGTCGCTCATGACGGAAAAACGACAGCCCCGACATCCTGTGATGGATGCCGGGGCTGTCGTTTCTGTCTTTCACGCAGGTTCTCTGCTCGGGGAGCGATCCCCTGTGGCTGGCCATGTCACATCACAGCTCGAGGCTTCAGGCTCACCTCAAGAAAGAAGGTGTTTCGCATGCCTTTTCGTCTTCACTGGCTACCATCCTCACACCTCAAAGGAGGTGT
>NZ_JARWKT010000008.1:0-219370 GCF_029846385.1 Cobetia sp. 10Alg 146 | reverse complement strand
CGGCCTTCTTGACGGCGATGTTGGCGGCGGCACGCGCCGTCTTGAGCGCCTTGAGATCGGCTGCCGGGGCAGCGGCGCCTGTCGTGGAGGTGCTTGCCGCCGCAGGGGCAGCTGACTCGCTGGTCTCGCTGGCGGCCTTGAGGTCGGCTTCGGCCTTTGCCAGTCGGGCCCTGGCGTCCGTGACGCTGGCCTCCAGCGCCGCGATATCACCCTCACCGCTGTCCTGTGCCGTCTTGAGGGCCTTCTCGGCCTTCTTGACGGCGATGTTGGCGGCGGCACGCGCCGTCTTGAGCGCCTTGAGGTCGCCAGCCGAAGCTGCGGCAGCCGGGGCTGCGGCGGCGGGGGCGGACGCGCCGGTGGCAGCAGAGGCGGGGGCCGCAGCGGCGGACTCGCTTGCCTCACTGGCGGCCTTGAGGGCGCTCTCGGCGCTGGCAAGCTTGGCCTTGGCCGCGGTCACGTTGGCCTCAAGCGCCGCAAGATCACTGGCGCTGCTCTCGCCACTGTCCTGAGCCGCCTTGAGCGCCTTCTCGGCCTTCTTGAGAGCGATGTTGGCTGCGGCGCGCGCCGTCTTGAAGGCTTTGATATCGGTGGCCGGTGCCGGTTGGGCAGCCGTGGTCGCTGTGGAGGCCGAGGTCGACGTCGTGTCTGCGACGGCGCTGGCATCGGCGCGCGCTGCGGCGGCCTTCTGGGCGGCCTGGGCACGCTGTTGGCGCTTGGCTTCCTTCTCGGCTTCCTCGCGTGCCATGCGCGCCTGCTTGAACTCGAAGCGGTGACGGGCGCGCTCTGACTTGCGCGCCTCGTGCTGGGCGGTACGAATCTCGCCCTTGGCGAAGCGGTAATACTGCACCAGCGGAATCTGGCTGGGGCAGACATAGGAGCAGGCACCGCACTCGATGCAGTCCGCGAGGTTGTAGAGCTCGGCCTTGTCGAACTCGCGAGACTTGGAGAACCAGTAGAGCTGCTGCGGGAGCAGCTCCGCCGGACATGCCTGCTCGCACATGCCACAGCGGATGCAGGGTTGCTCGACAGCGGGGGCCGGCACCGCCTCAGGCGAGGAGGCCAGCAGACAATTGGTGGTCTTGATGATCGGCAGGGCGTCACTCTCGAGGGTGAAGCCCATCATCGGCCCACCCATCACCAGACGGGCGATGCCGCTCGCAGAAGGAGCAGCCAGGCGCAGCAGGTCACCGATGGCGGTGCCCAGGCGAGCCTCGACGTTGTGCGGGTGCTGCAGGGCCTCGCCAGTCAGGGTGACGACCCGCGAGATCATCGGCTCGCCGAAGCACACCGCACGCTGCACCGCGCGCACGGTGCCCGGATTGTGCACCACCACGCCGACATCCGCGGGCAGGCCGCGACTGGGCACTTCGCGGCCCGTCAGCAGCTTGATCAGCTGCTTCTCGCCGCCGGAAGGGTACTTGGTCGGCACCACCACGACTTCCAGACGTGAATCCAGCGGCGGCAGGCGCTTGTCGGCACGCCGGGCGCGAATCGCCTGCTCCAGCGCGATGACGGCCTCGGGCTTGTTGTCCTCGATACCGATCAGGATGCACTCGGGGCCGATCAGGCTGGCGAGAATCTCGAGCCCTTCGATCAGCGCTTCCGGATGCGTGCGCATGGTCAGGTCATCGGCGGTGATGTAAGGCTCACACTCCGCCGCGTTCAGAATCAGGGTGTCGATGGCGTGGCGCTCACGCACGCGCGCCTTCACCGCCGAGGGGAAGCCCGCACCGCCCTGGCCGACCACGCCGGCATCCTGCAGGCGCTGGATCAGGTCCTGGGCTTCCTGCTGGCGCCAGTCGCGCCAGGCCTCAAGGCGCGCCCATTCATCGATCTCGCCGTCACGCTCGATCACGATGCACAGATCTTCCAGGCCCGAGACGTGAGGGATCTGACGCGGCTCGATGGCGGTGACCACGCCGGTGATGCTGGCATGCACTGGCGCGGAGATCATGCCCTGGGCGCGAGCGATCAGCTCACCGGTCTTCACGCGCTGGCCGATCTCCACCAGCGGCTGGGCGGGCGCGCCGATATGCTGACTGAGCGGCAGTACCACCTCATGGGGCAGCGGTGCGGCCACCAGCGGGGCGCGATTGGAGAGTGCCTTGTGTTCCGGCGGGTGAATGCCGCCGTGGAAGTCGAATACGCGGGGAGCACTGTCACTGCCTGTCGCGCGCGGGGCAGCAGTGCTCGTGGCAGAACGGGACGTCACCATGGACTTGAGCAACGACAGAACCATCAGGCGACATTCCTTGCAGAGGTGGCGGTAGCGCGCTCTTGCGGGGCAGCGTCAGTGACGATCAGGCTGCCGCTGAAGCGGGTATTGTCTCGGGTCGGGCCGGCCGGCTGTGGCCAATGCCAGCTGCGCACGTCGGTGGCGACCGGCACCATGTCGATGCAGTCCACCGGGCAGGGCTCGACGCACAGGTCGCAGCCGGTGCATTCGTCGGCGATCACGGTGTGCATGTGCTTGGCGGCGCCCAGGATGGCGTCCACCGGGCAGGCCTGGATGCACTTGGTGCAGCCGATGCATTCGTCTTCGCGAATCACCGCCACCTTGGGGGTGTTGTCGGCATCGCCATCCAGCGGCGTGGCCTCGCGACCCAGCAGGTCGGCCAGCGAGGCGATGGTGCTCTCGCCACCCGGTGGGCACTTGTTGATCTCGTCCCCCTCGGCGATGGCCTGGGCATAGGGCTTGCAGCCCGGATAGCCGCACTGGCCGCACTGGGTCTGCGGCAGCAGCTGGTCGATCTGCTCGACGATGGGGTCGCCCTCGACCTTGAAGGCCACCGAGGCGAAGCCGAGCAGGCCACCGAAGACGATCGCCATGGCCACCAGCGCGATGATGGCGGAGATCAGCGTATGGTCGTTGAGGAAATCGAGCATGTCAGATCTGCACCAGTCCGGAGAAGCCGAGGAAGGCCAGCGACATCAGGCTGGCGGTGATCATCGCGATGGCCGGGCCCTGGAAGGGGCGTGGCACATCGGCGAAGGCCAGGCGCTCACGCATGGCGGCGAACAGCACCAGCACCAGCGAGAAGCCCACGGCCGCACCGAAACCGTAGAGCGTGGCTTCCATGAAGCTTGAATTGCGGTTCAGGGTCAGCAGCGCCACACCGAGCACCGCACAGTTGGTGGTGATCAGCGGCAGGAAGATGCCCAGCACCTGGTAGAGCAGCGGACTGGTCTTCTTGACCACCATCTCGGTGAACTGCACCACCACGGCAATCACCATGATGAACGCGATGGTGCGCAGGTACTCAAGCCCCAGCGGCGCGAGGATGAAGTGGTAGGTCAGGTAGGCGCACATCGAGGACAGAGTGAGCACGAAGGTGGTGGCCAGCGACATGCCCATCGCCGACTCCAGCTTGTTGGAGACCCCCATGAACGGGCACAAGCCGAGGAACTGAACCAGCACGAAATTGTTGACCAGGATGGTGCTGATCAGGATAAGAAGGTATTCACTCATCAGGGGCGTCGCTCGGTCAGGGTGTTTCGAAGGCGCTCTGGTGTACGGTCGACAGGCATGACGCTGCGCTAGCAGAAGATCATGGCGCGTCGCTGTCGTGCGCAGTCAGGATGCGGCACGTCAGGAAGGAGCGTCGAGCGCGGCAGCATTATACGCAAGATACTGCCTGCCGACAGCCTGTAGCGTGGCAATCAAGGCGCAGTGTTGCCAGTGTGAGACGGCCATTGTTTCGTGTTTTGCTTGGCTCTTGAAGTAATAAAGAAGAATTCCTTTATTACTTTTTATGATTCTGGCGTTGCCAGTGTCTTTTCATCCTCAAGGGATTGCACAAGGAGTGGGATATGCGTCGATCGGGTTCGCGCGGCAGGCGGCCGTTGTGGGTCATTGTCATCGTGGTCATCCTGGCGGGAATTTCCCAGCTGACGGGCAATGGCAACCTTTCGCTCACGCAGTTGTGGAGCGACTTCCGCTCACCGCAGACCACGCAGGAGCAGGGCACCGGCTCCGCGGATGAGCAGCGCCTGCGCGATGCCATCCGCGCGCAGCAGAGTGATGTGCAGGTGCGCGGCACGGGGGAGGTGATACGCCTGCTTCGGGATGATCTCAAGGGCAGTCGCCATCAGAAATTCCTGATTCGAGTGGCAGGCGGGACCACCATTCTGGTGGCGCACAACATCGATCTCGCGCCGCGTATCGACAGTCTTCAGGTCGGGGATCGCATCGGCTTCTACGGGGAATACGAGTGGACCGACAAGGGCGGCGTGATCCACTGGACGCATCATGATCCCGGTGGCCGCCATGTGGGCGGCTGGCTGGAGCATGCCGGTCGCCGTTACGAGTGATCGTGATACTGCCGAGTCCTGAGCCAGATGCCTGAACGACGACGCCCCGCCAGAGACTCTCTGGCGGGGCGTTGCGCTGAAGAGGCTTCAGCGAGGCTGAATCAGTGCATCAAGTGACGCGCTGTCCCGGCTTGGCACCGGTGTGCGGCTCCAGCAGGTAGATGCCTTCGTCGTCACCGGCGGCCAGCACCATGCCTTCGGACACGCCGAAGCGCATCTTGCGCGGTGCGAGGTTGGCGACCATCACGGTCAGGCGGCCTTCCAGGGCTTCCGGCGCGTAGGCGGACTTGATGCCGGAGAATACGGTGCGCGTCTCGCCGCCGATATCCAATGTCAGCTTGAGCAGCTTGGCCGCCTTCTCGACGTGCTCCGCCTTGACGATCTTCGCCACGCGCAGGTCGGTCTTCATGAAGGTGTCGAAGTCGATCTCCTCGGCGATCGGGTCGGCGTCGAGCGGGCTCGGCGCGGCGGCAGCTTCCGCCTTGGCGGTGCCGTCCTTGATCTTCTGCTCCTCGACCAGCACTTCGCGCGAGGCTTCGAGCATCTTGTCGATGCGCTCCGGCTCGACACGGGTCAGCAGCGGCTTGAACTTGTTGATGGCATGATCGGTCAGCACGCTTTCGCGGCTGGCCCAGTCCAGGCTCTCGAGGTTCAGGAAGTCGCGCGCCTTGTTGGCCAGCTCCGGAATCACCGGCGCCAGATAGACCATCAGCTGGCGGAACAGGTTGATGCCCACGGAGCAGACGTCGAGCACTTCCTGCTCGCGGCCGTCTTCCTTGGCCATCGCCCACGGCGCCTTGTCGGCGATGTAGGTGTTGGCTTCATCGGCCAGCTCCATCACCTTGCGCATGGCGCGGGCGAATTCACGGGCTTCGAAGTCCGCCGCGATGCCTTCGCCAGCGGCGATGAAGCGCTCGACCAGCTCCGGCTCGGCGCAGGTGGCGGACAGCTTGCCGTCGCCCAGCTTCTTGACGAAGCCGGCACAGCGGCTGGCGATGTTGACCACCTTGCCGACCAGGTCGGAATTCACGCGGGCGGTGAAGTCCTCGAGGTTGAGGTCGAGGTCATCGACGCCGGAGGTCAGCTTGGCGGCGAAGTAGTAGCGCAGGTATTCCGGGTTGAGGAACTGCGCGTAGGTATCGGCCTTGATGAAGGTGCCGCGCGACTTGGACATCTTGGCGCCGTTCACGGTCACGAAGCCGTGGCAGTTGACGCCGGTCGGGGTGCGCATGCCGGCACCTTCCAGCATCGCCGGCCAGAACAGGGCGTGGAAGTAGACGATGTCCTTGCCGATGAAGTGATAGACCTCGGCGTCGGAATCGGCCTTCCAGTAGCTGTCGAAGTCGATGCCCTGCTTCTCGCACAGGTTCTGGAAGCTGGCGAGATAGCCGATCGGCGCGTCCAGCCACACGTAGAAGTACTTGCCCGGCGCGTCCGGAATCTCGAAGCCGAAGTACGGTGCATCGCGGGAGATGTCCCACTCGGCCAGACCCGCCTCGAACCATTCCTGCAGCTTGTTGGAGATCTGGCTCTGCACGCGGCCGCTCTTGGTCCACTCCTTGAGGAACTCGGCGAAGTTCGGCAGCTTGAAGAAGTAGTGCGTGGAGGTGCGCATTTCCGGGGTGGCACCGGAGATGGCAGAGACCGGATCGATCAGCTCGGCCGGCGTGTAGGCCGCGCCGCAGGCTTCACAGTTGTCGCCGTACTGGTCTTCGGTCTTGCACTTCGGGCAGGTGCCCTTGATGAAGCGGTCGGCGAGGAACAGGCCCTTGACCGGGTCGAACATCTGCTCGATGTCACGGGTGGCGATATGGCCGGCATCACGCAGCGCCAGATAGATGCGCTCGCTGTGGGCGCGGTTCTCCGGCGAGTGGGTGGAGTGGTAGTTGTCAAAGTCGACACCGAACTTGGCGAAGTCGGCCTGGTGCTCGTCACTCACACGCTGGATCAGCTGCTCGGCGGTGACACCTTCCTGCTCGGCACGCAGCATGATGGCGGTACCGTGGGCGTCATCGGCGCACACGTAATGGCATTCGTGGCCACGACTTTTCTGGAAGCGTACCCAGATGTCGGTCTGGATGTACTCAAGCAGGTGACCCAGGTGGATCGACCCATTGGCATAGGGCAGGGCACTGGTGACCAGAATCTTGCGCGCTGACATGAGGCCTCGTCTTGACGGTAAAGGGCGCCTGCTGCGTGAAGGGCAGCGGCTCGCCGGGATGACACGTGATAGGGGCGAACGCATCGCCCCGTCGGGATGAGCGCTACTATATCGCGAAGGTGCGGGCGGCGCGAAGGGCGCGTCGCGTCACCAGCAACGCCGCCATGCGCAACTGTGCGGTTGCATCCCTTCCCGGCGCCCTCATGAAGGATGCTATACGCCACTTTTCCCGTTTCTGGAGGTCAGCATGGCAGCTCAACTATCTGTCGCAGGTCAGATCAATCGTCTCATCCGTCAGGTGATGATGCCCGGCAGCAACGCGCGCCCCAACGATGAACCCGGCCCCGAGCTTGCGATGGCCGTGCTGATGTTCGAGGTGGTGCGCGCCGATGACCACCTCGATGTGCGCGAGCGAGAAGCGCTTGCACGTCAGCTGGCCGAGCGTTTCTCGCTGGAGAAGGATGAGCTTGCCAGCCTGTTGTCCCAGGCCGAACAGGATGCCGAACAGGCCACGGATCACTACCGCTTCGTCAAGCAGCTCAACGAGCACATGAGCCTTGAGGAGCGCACCGAGCTGATCGGCATGCTCTGGGAGCTGGCGTACGCCGATGGCGAGCTGGATGCCCATGAGGAGCATCGCATCCGCCGGCTTGCCGGACTGCTGCACGTCAGTCACAGCGAATTCATCCGTACCAAGCTGACGGCCCAGCCGAACAAGTAAGCGCAGCCGCTCTCATGCAGACGCCCCCGCTGCCAATGGCAACGGGGGCGTCGTGTTTCCGACTTGTGGTCGCAGTGTCGGTAGGCTCTCAACAGTGGTCATCCAGCAACAGCGGCTCGCGCTCAGTTGCGATAGAACAGGTGCTGACCGATGCGCGCGGTGCGCACGAAGCGCTTGGCCCAGTAGGGCGTAGCGTAGCGGGCGTGGAAGTAGAGCGCGCCGTCGGTGACGTCTTCCAGCTGATGGTTGAGCGCCTGCCGAGCCACGTCGCGTGCCTCGGCGTAGGCTTCCGGCTCGCGAATCCTGTCGGAACGCCCGTCACACCACCAGGAGAACTGGCAGCTGCCGCTCTCGCCGCCCTGCTTGACCACGCCACAGAGGCTGTCGGGGAAGCGCGGGTCGGCGGCGCGATTGATCACCACGTTGACGATGCCCTGCATGCCGCTTCGGCCTTCGCCCTTGGCTTCCCAGTAGGCGGCGCGCGCCAGACAGGTCAGCGGGTCGTCCACCGGTCGCTGGCCATTGGGGTCGATGGCGCGGGCGCCGGCCTTGGTCAGCAACAGCTCATCGGGGATATCGTCCTGGCCTCGCACCAGCAGGCTCTCGAGGCGCTCGGCCTTGGCGGCGGCGCTGACGGCATTGGCAGCGGCAGGGGTGTCCGAGGCCTGTGGCGCCGAGCAGCCAGCCGCCAGCGTCAGCCCCGCGACAAGCAGCAGATGACGCAGTCCACGCAGCGTGGCGTGGCGGTCGATGCCGGCAATGCCGCGGCGCGGTGCCGGGGGTGTAGCGTGGGCACGCACGGGGTGCGCGGATGTCGATGGACGCATGCAGTTTACCTGTAGACATGTCCTGTAGGCTTGGGGTGGTGTGCCAATCTAGGCAGTGACACAGGCATCCCCCGGCGTGATGACCCTTCGGGCGCGATCGAGCAGTAATGGTCGCATGAGGGCGAGTCGCGCAGACGCGCCATCTTGCCCGATGTCATTCGTTCGATGCCCCTTGTCGGCTTCAACGCAACTCTGACGCAGCTCAGACGACGGCAGTCGGGAAGAGTTCCCTGCCGCCATTGAATCACGCCGGGCGGCGGCGGGCATTCTCCCGTGTCATCGCGCCGGCTTGTCGTTATCATGGCCGGTCTTCGTGATTGTCCATCGTGCATCACACTTCGTCATCCTGCGCTGGTGCGTGCCATTGCCTCCGGTCGCTAGCGTCGCTGTCCTTGAGAGTTTCCATGACTGAACCCGTCCGTCTATCCAAGTTCCTGGCCCATCAGCAGGGCATTTCACGTCGTGAAGCCGAGCATCTCATCGCCCAGGGCGTGGTGCGAGTCGCGGGCGAAGTCGTCGAGGCGCCGTTCTTCAAGGTCACGGATGAGGAAGTCACGGTCGATGAGGGCGCCAGCATGGAGCCCATCGCGCCGATGACTCTGGTGTGGTATCGCCCGCCGGGCGCTCCGCTGCCGGACCCGCTCACCCTGCGTGACGGCGCGCCGCGCAGTGCGCTGGACCACAGCGGTGCCGACTGGCTCAAGGTGCATTTCCTGTCCCAGCAGCCGCTGGCGGAGCTCGGCGAGGATGAATCCGGTCTCGCGGTGTGGTCACAGAATCGTGGTGTGATCCGCAAGCTCGGTGATGACCTGGACCAGCTGGAGCAGGAATACGTCGTCGAAGTGGAAGGGACGCTGGATGACGACGGCCTCAAGCGTATCGGCTTCGCGCTGTGCGCCGACATCCGCGGGCGCAAGCCCAAGGTCAGCATCAGCTGGCAGAGCGACACCCGTCTGCGCATCGCCATGAAGCGAGTGCCGGTGGGCGGTATCCGCGGTGCGGTCGAGGAGCAGGGCCTCAGGGTCATCGAGGTGCGCCGCCTGCGCCTGGGCGCGATCCTGCTGGGCCGCATGGCACCGGGCGAGTGGCGCTTCCTGCCGGTCGACGTGCGTTTCTGATCATGGTTCATCGGGTCATGACTCCTCGAGGCATGTCCCATCGGCTTGGCCCGTATCGCGGTGGCAGGCATACTGTGCCCATCGTGTTCCACGGCTTTTTTCGCTGACAGTTCAGACGTCTGCGCCTGCTGCGTTGACCGCGCGGCGCAGGCCGTCACAGGAGTTTCAAGATATGGAAGGTATCAAGCACATCGTGGCCGTCGCCTCCGGCAAGGGTGGCGTCGGCAAGTCCACCGTGACGGCCAATCTGGCACTGGCGCTGGCTCAGGAAGGTCTCAAGGTCGGCCTGCTGGACGCCGACATCTACGGGCCGAGTCAGGCGCAGATGTTCGGCGTGCCGACCGGTCAGCGTCCGGAGATGACCGGTGAGCAGGTCTTCAGCCCCATCGAGGCCCACGGCATCAAGACCATGTCGATGGCCTATCTGGTCGACGTGAAGGACCCGATGGTCTGGCGTGGCCCGATGGTCGCGGGTGCCTTCCAGCAGTTGCTCAACCAGACTGCCTGGGGAGAGCTGGACGTGCTGTTGATCGACATGCCGCCGGGCACCGGTGACATCCAGCTGACCCTGTCCCAGAAGGTGCCGGTCTCCGGGGCTGTCATCGTCACCACGCCGCAGGACATCGCGCTGCTGGATGCCCAGAAGGGCATCGAGATGTTCCGCAAGGTCAAGGTGCCGGTGCTGGGCGTGGTCGAGAACATGAGCACGCATACCTGCAGCCAGTGTGGCCACAGTGAAGCGGTCTTCGGTGCCGGTGGCGGTGAGCGCATCGCCGAGGAATACCAGACTCGTCTGCTGGGCCAGCTGCCGCTGACCCTGAGCATCCGCGAGAATGCCGATGGTGGTCGTCCCAGCGTGATCGCGGAGCCGCAAGGCGAGGTGGCCAAGTGCTTCCTCTCCATCGCGCGTCAGGTCATCGAGACCCTGGACACTGCCGAGGCGGACGAAGGCCCGAGCATCAGCTTCAGCTGAGCCTGAGCCGACACGCCGCCGTCGCCTCGTCGCGAGGTTTCCAGCGGCGCAGCGGGCCGGTATCATGCTGGCCCGCGTTTCATGGCGCTCACGCGTCTCTCCCCCATCAGTCAGTCAGGTACGCTCGATGAGCATCAAATCCGACAAGTGGATCCGTCGCATGGCCGAAAGCCACGACATGATCGAACCCTTTGAGCCCGATCAGGTGCGCTTTCACGATGAGCGCCGTGTGATTTCCTACGGCACCTCCAGCTACGGCTACGACGTGCGCTGTTCGGATGAATTCAAGGTCTTCACCAACATCCATTCGGCGACGGTGGACCCCAAGCACTTCGACGAGAAGAGCTTCGTGGACGTGAAAGGCGATTCCTGCGTGATTCCGCCCAACTCCTTCGCACTGGCCCGTACCATCGAGTACTTCCGCATTCCGCGTAACGTGCTGACCATCTGCCTGGGCAAGTCCACCTACGCGCGCTGCGGCATCATCGTCAACGTGACGCCGCTGGAGCCGGAGTGGGAAGGGCACGTCACCCTCGAGTTCTCCAACACCACCAACCTGCCGGCGCGTATCTACGCCAATGAAGGCGTGGCGCAGATGCTGTTCCTCGAGTCCGACGAAGTCTGCGAGACCAGCTACAAGGATCGCGGTGGCAAGTATCAGGGCCAGCGTGGCGTGACACTGCCGCGTACCTGAGGCACCGGTAGCGGTACTGCTTTCGCTGCCAGCCGCACCTGTGATTGCCAAAAGCGCCTCCCCCGGGAGGCGCTTTTCTTTGCGTGAGCGCAGGCGAGATCCGTCGCGGATGTGCTCGCTGCTTGCTGCTTGCGAGCCGAAGCATTAGTCGGAAGTTGAACGAAACATTCGATTCAATCACTTGTTTTATTGCCTATGCTTGTCTGCAGGCCACCCCAGAGTGGCTGCAGGACGGATACCTCCCACAAGCAAGGGGCACGCCATGCCATCGCGTTCACATCGCGCTGTATTCCCTCCGACCAGCGCCAGCGGTCTGGTCCGACGTTTCACTCTGAGCAGTCTCGCGCTCGCCATCAGCACCACGCTGCTGGCGACTCCCGCGCAGGCCTATTCCGACATCTATCTCTTCGGCGACAGCCTGAGCGATTCCGGGCAGTTCCCCGATACCACCCTGGGCGGCCTCAACAGCCTGCGATTCACCAACCGCAGCGGGCCGGATTACGAGAACTCGCCCTATGGCAGCGTCTCGACCCAGTTGCTGGCCACGGAGCTTGGGCTTGCCGCTGAGCCTTCCACCTCGGTGATCTATCAATTGGCCGGCTTCAGTGACGGCACCAACTACGCCGTGGGCGGCTATACCACGGCGCAGATTCTGGCCTCGGTGACCGACGAGGATGGCTCCGAGGTGGTCATCCCCGCGGGCAGCCCGGGCGGTGGTACGGTGCTCAGGGTCGAGGATGGCTATCTGGTCAGCACCGGCGGCAGTGCCGACCCGGACGCGCTCTATTACGTCAATGGCGGTGGCAATGACTTCCTGCAGGGCGTGATCACCTCACCGGCCACGGCGGTCGCCTCCGCCGGCAATCTGGCCGCGGCGGTGGAGGCACTGGCGGCGGCGGGGGCGACCACCATCATGGTCTCCAACCTGCCGGATGTCGGCAGCACGCCGGCAGGTCAGTCGGCGGGTGCCGCGCAGGCGGCGGGGACCTCCGCGCTGGTGGGCGTCTTCAATGACGCGCTGGGCGAGCGATTGGCGGCGCTGGATGGTCAGGTCAACATCATCCGGCTCGACACCGTCGGCATTCTCGAGGAGGTACTGGCATCGCCGGCCGAGTTTGGCTTTGCCAGCGACGTGCCGCTGACCCAGGTGTGCTTCTCGGACAGCTGCAACGTCACGTCTTATGGGCTGGGCGGAGCTGCAGAAGACCCGGACTCCCTGCTGTTCAATGACGGGGTGCACCCGACCAGCGCCGGCCAGGAGATTCTCGCCGACTACGCCTATGCGATGCTCGCCGCGCCCTCGGTACTGGGGTTGGCGCCGCAGCTGGGCACGGGGGCGCTCAATGCCAGTCAGCGCAGTCTCGCCGACGAATTGCGCCCCGGGGCGCAGCATCCGCAGGCGGGAGGGGAGACGGGCGTGCGTGTGTTCGCCATCGGCTCGGCCACTGGCGGCACCGGCGATGGCGAGACCTCCACCGGCCAGCAAGGCGTTGACAGCGAACAGCGCGGCGCGGGTGTCGGCGTGATGCTGCCGCTGGACAACGCGCTCGGCCGCGCCTGGGGCGGGGTGGCGGTCAGTCAGCGCCATGCGGACTTCGATGTCGATGATGGCAGTGAGCTTGAATTGGAAGGCCAGGTGTTCAGTCTGTTCGCCCGTCAGCAGCTGGGCAGAGTTGGCATGCAGGCAGTGGCCAGCTACGGTGACTTCGAGTACGACCTCGACCGCCATGTCGCGCTGGGCCAGTCATCGCGCACCCTGTCCGGTGAGACGGATGGCGATGGCTTCAGCGCCGAGGCGCGTCTCGACTATCGCCTCACCGCCGCCGATTCGCTGTGGTACAACGCGCCCTTCGTGGCCTATCGTCACACCGAGTCCGACCTCGATGGCTACACCGAATCCGGCTCCGCCGCCAATGCCCTGAGCGTCTCGGATCAGACGCTGCGCGATCGGCGTGTCGAGCTGGGCTTCATGGTCGATCGCGCCGTCGCGGATGGCTTCGGCCTCTACGGGGAGCTGGCCTACGGCAAGCGTCTCGATGATGACGCCGAGAGCGCCGAGGTGCGTCTGGCGAGCCTGCCGACCAACGCCTACAGCGCCGAGGATCTCGATCGCGGCAGTGACAACTACCTGCGTGTCGATGGCGGCTGGCGCATGCAACTGGGCCGCAATGCCATGCTGCATCTGGGGGCAGGGTTCGAGACATGGGATGAGGTGACGGCGCGCGGCGAGGTGGGCGTGAGTTATACCTTCTAGAAGCGCAAGCGCCGAGAGAGAAGGGAAGCGTGAGAGACAAGAAGACCCCGTGACATTGGCATGTCGCGGGGTCTTCTGTTTTCAGCTCGCTGTCAGCTCAGCCTGCCTTGTTAGCAAGGCAGACAGTGCGGATCAGTCTTCTTCGCCTTCCGGCAGCTCATCGCTGAGCTCTTCTTCCACATCGGCGTGGGAGAGGCGCAGACCGCCCACCGGCAGGTCATGGCCGTCGAGCTTGGCCACTTCGCCGTCGAGCTTCAGGCGGCCTTCGAGGAACCAGCGCACCGCGATCGGGTAGATCAGATGCTCACGCGTGTGCACGCGTTCCTTGAGGCTGGCTTCGTCATCACCTTCCAGCACGTTGGCGACGGCCTGGATCGCCACCGGACCACCGTCGAGCTCCTCGGTGACGAAGTGCACGCTGGCGCCGTGTTCCTTCTCGCCAGCTTCCAGAACCTTGCGATGGGTATCAAGGCCCGGCCAGGCCGGCAGCAGTGACGGATGGATGTTGATCAGTCGACCGAAGAAGCGCTGCACGAAGATCGGCGACAGGATGCGCATGAAGCCGGCCAGCACGATGAGATCCGGCTCGTGGCGTTCGATCACCTTGATCAGGGCACCATCGTAGTGCTCGCGATTCTCGTACTCGTCATGCGGCAGCACCACGGCATCCACGCCCGCTTCGCGTGCGCGCACCAAGCCGTAGGCATCGGCCTTGTTGGAAATCACCGCGACCACGTCGCCGCCCAGCTCATCGTGCTCCTGAGCCTCCAGCAGCGCCTGCAGGTTGCTGCCGCTGCCGGAGATCAGTACCACGACGCGTGGGCGTACCGGCGTGTCATCCGCCTCGAAACCGTTGCCGAAGCCGCCGAGAGTGTCACCGTTGGAGGCGTTGGTAGTCGGTTCGATCATGCGGACAGATTCTCCAGCTGGACCTGTTCTTCTTCGCCCTTGCGTGCACGGATGGCGCCGAGGGTGAAGACCGTCTCGCCCTGGGCTTCCAGGTGAGCGCGCGCGGCATCGGCATCCGCCGCGGCCACGACGACGACCATGCCGACGCCACAGTTGAGCACGCGGTGCATCTCGTGCTCCTCGACATTGCCCTGCTGCTGCAGCCAGTCGAACACGGCCGGACGCTTCCAGCTGGCGACGTCGATCTCGGCGGTGCAGTCATGCGGCAGCACGCGCGGGATGTTCTCGAGCAGGCCACCACCGGTGATGTGGGACATGGCATGCACGCTGACATCGCTTTCCTTGAGCAGGGACAGCAGCGGCTTGACGTAGATGCGCGTCGGCGCCATCAGGGCGTCAGCCAGCGGCTGGCCGTCGATCTGCTGCTCCAGCAGCGAGGCATCGGCGACTTCGAGAATCTTGCGGATCAGCGAGTAGCCGTTGGAGTGCGGGCCGGAGGAGGCCAGACCCAGAATCACGTCGCCTTCGCCGACCTTCTTGCCGTCGAGGATCTCGGACTTCTCGACCACACCGACGCAGAAGCCGGCCAGATCGTAGTCACTGCCTTCGTACATGCCCGGCATCTCGGCCGTCTCGCCGCCGACCAGTGCACAGCCGGACTGCAGGCAGCCTTCGCCGATCCCGGTGACGACGTCAGCGGCGATGTCGACGTCCAGCTTGCCGGTGGCATAGTAGTCGAGGAACTGCAGCGGCTCGGCGCCGGCGACCACCAGATCATTGACACACATGGCGACCAGATCGATGCCGATGGTGTCGTGACGGTTGAGGTCCATGGCCAGGCGCAGCTTGGTGCCCACGCCATCGGTACCGGTGACCAGCACGGGCTGGCGATAGCCTTGCGGCAGTTCGCACAGGGCGCCGAAGCCACCCAGACCACCCATCACTTCCGGGCGGTGAGTGCGCTTGGCGACACCCTTGATGCGTTCCACGAGGGCGTTGCCTGCATCGATATCGACACCTGCATCCTTGTAGCTCAAGGAAGTCTTGCTGGGCGAGGAGTCCTGGGGGCGTTGCGTCATGTGAGGTTCCTGTCGGTGCGGCCTGAGCGGTGAGACACGATCGATCGGGGGAAAGAAAGGCGGCTATTGTAGCATTGCGCTTCACGGCTGACACCGTGGCGTTTCACAAAAAATGGCCATGATGTGAAAGACACGCCCCGAGCGCTTTCCTGAGGGCGCGCCAGTCCCTTTGGCCATCTTTCGTCAGGTGGGTCGTCCCGTTCGCCGGGCGCTTGTGGGTGAGTCAGTGACAGGCAACAATGGGGGCATGCGTGGACCGTCGGCGACATGCCGCCTGTGAGCCACACGGCTTGTCTCAAGGAGTGATGATGCAGCGTAAATGGTGGTTGCTGGCCGCAGGCGTGGCCCTGCTCGGGTTGCTGGTTCTGCTGGAGCCGATTCTGATGCCGTTCTTCATCGGCATGATTCTCGCCTATCTGGGCGACCCGCTGGCCGACTGGCTGGAAGAGAAGGGCCTGTCGCGCCGACTGGCCGTCAGCCTGGTGTTCAGCGTGCTCTCGGTGGTGCTGCTGATCGCGCTGCTCATTCTGGTGCCGCTGCTCGGGCGTCAGCTGGCGCAGTTGATCAGCTTCATGCCGATGGTCTTCAACTGGATACGCGAGACGATCCTGCCGGAAGTGCAGGCCTTCACCGGCATGGATTTCAGCGCCGATTTCGATCAGGTGCGCTCGCTGCTGCTGGGCAACTGGAAGGAAACCGGTACCTTCGCCGCCGCTTTCCTGGGCACCGTCTCCAAATCCGGGCTCGCCATGGCCATCTGGCTGGGCAACCTGGCGCTGATTCCCGTCGTCACCTTCTATCTGCTGCTCGACTGGGACCGCATGAAGGAGAAGCTGCAGGGGCTCCTGCCGCGCCACATGGAGCCGACCGCCACGCGGCTGGCCCATGACTGTGACGAGGTACTGGGTGCCTTCCTGCGCGGGCAGCTGCTGGTGATGCTGAGTCTGGGCATCGTCTATGCCATCGGCCTTGCCATCATCGGCCTCAAGTTCGCGCTGCTCATCGGGCTGGTGGCGGGGCTCGCCAGTATCGTGCCGTATCTGGGCGTCATCGTCGGGGTGTTGATCGCGGCGACGGTGGCCTTCTTCCAGTTCGGCGAGTGGTGGGCGCTGCTGGCGGTGGGCGGTGTCTTCGCGCTGGGGCAGCTGCTGGAAGGCGTGGTGTTGCAACCCCTGCTGCTGGGCGACAAGATTGGCCTGCACCCCGTGGCGGTCATCTTTGCCGTCATGGCCGGCGGGCAGCTGTTCGGGTTCACGGGCATTCTGCTGGCGCTGCCGGTAGCCGCCGTGATCATGGTGCTCTTGCGTTATCTGCATGATCGCTATAAAAACAGTACTTTATATGATCAACAGCGTGATTCTCGCCCCGTGGCCGCCAGTGAGCCACCCGCGCCTTCGGCGGCAGAGGATACCCAGTGATCGAGAGAGATCACGGCAACAACAACCAGCATGACGGATGGCAATGACACAGGGACAGATGGCACTCGGCGTCGGGGTACGCGACGCCGCGACCTTCGACAACTACCACTTCACCTCCACCTCGCTGGCAGAGGCCCTCAAGGGGCAGCTTGCTGACGGCGGGGAGCCCTTCGTCTATCTATGGGGCGGTGAGCAGAGTGGGCGTAGCCATCTGTTGCAGGCGGCATGCCATCTGGCGGGAGAGCAGGGCAAGCGTGCCTTCTACCTGCCGCTCAAGGAGATTGGCCACTTCCCGCCGCACATGCTGGAAGGGTTGGACGAGATGGATCTGGTCGCCATCGACGACCTCGAGAGCGTGATCGGCCGCAAGCGCTGGGAAGAGGCGCTGTTCCACCTTTACAACCGCCTGCGTGACAGTGGCCGCCACCTGCTGGTCAGCGCCAGCTGTGCGCCGCGCCTGCTCCCCGTCACCCTGCCGGACCTGGCCTCACGCCTCTCCTGGGGCGTCACCTTCCACCTCTCCGGGCTGGATGATGGCCAGCGTCTCGAGGCGCTCAAGCTGCGCGCCAAGGACCACGGCCTCGCGCTGCCCGATGAAGTCGCCCGCTACATCCTGCATCGCGGGCCGCGCAGCCTGCCGGGCCTGTTCGCCGCGATGATCGAGCTCGACAACGCCTCGCTCTCCGCCCAGCGCAAGCTCACCATTCCCTTCGTCAAGCAGACCCTCGGCTGGTAGACGCCGCGCCTGCGCGGGCTACTTGGCCCAATCTTGCCTTCATCACGACCGCGGCACCGATATTGCAGTCTCTTTCTCATCATCTCTGTCTGAGGACACGCGGCATGAACAGGCTAGACAAGCATCGAGAGCGCATGCACAAGCAAGCCAACTCGATCGGCAATTTCCTGGTCGAGGGCTTTCATTATCTTGGGCTGTTCGCCATCGGCGGAGCCATCGCCATTGCCTCGGTGTCGGCCTTCTTCGAGATGTTCGCCAAGGGCTCGGCCAGCGTTGATGACATCCTGCTGCTGTTCATCTATCTCGAACTCGGCGCGATGGTCGGTATCTACTTCAAGACCAACCACCTGCCGATCCGCTTTCTGCTCTACATCGCCATCACCGCGCTGACGCGCTACCTCATCGGTGATGTCTCCCACCACAAGGCCCCCGATATCGGCCTGCTCTACCTCTGCGGCGGCATTTTCTTCCTTGCCCTCTCGGTACTCGCCGTACGCTTCGCCTCCTACAAATATCCCTCCAGCCGCGCCATGGACCCGATGGGCGGCACGGTAGGGGACGAGGACTCGACGCGATAAGCCCGTGTTTCAGTAGCTTCTGAAGACCCCAAAGGCCGCGATCACTCGCGGCCTTTTTTCATTCTCCACTCAGCGTCAGACACAACCTGCGACTGCCGCCGTGGTCGCGGTGTTCGCCGAGCCAGATGCCTTGCCAGGTGCCGAGGGCGAGGCGGTTGACGCCGCGGCGGGCTTCGACGGGCAGGGTGAGTTGGGTGCCGAGCAGGCTGGCGAGTACATGGGCGGGCATGTCGTCATCGCCTTCCAGCGTGTGGCGGAAGTAGGGCAGGTTGCCGGGCACCAGGCGGCGCAGGAAGGCGTCCATGTCGTGACGCACGTCGGGGTCGGCGTTCTCGTTGAGCGTCAGCGAGGCGGAGGTGTGCAGCAGCTGCACATGCAACAGGCCAACACTGACCGGCGGCATTTCGGCCAATGCCTGCTCCACCTCGTCACTGATGAGGTGAAAGCCACGCTTGCGAGCGGAGAGGGTGAGCGTGTCGCGTTGCCACATAGTAGTTTCTAATCTTAGTTTGGGCGTTGATTGATTTTTAGTGTGCTAGACAGTAAATAGCGAACGTGGTCCAGTGTTGCTGACTTTTTCTATTGTTTGAGATAGATCGTATTCAGTCAAGCGGCGCAATGTTGATGCTGCAATAAATTGTGATCCAATGGCTAGTCTGACTACTTCGAGTCGAGTCATACCTGCAGAAGAGTAACGGCTATTAACAAAATGCGGCATCTTATGTATAATCGAAGTGATATTCTCATCATCACGGTGGCGGCGTGCTGAAAACATTTTTTTAGCAAGGAGATCTAAATCATGACTCTTGATGTCTTTGGTTTTTGCACCTTGATAAATCAGTGCTGCTTTTAGTGATAACTCCGATGTCATATGTATTGATTGAATTATCGTGTCATTAGACGTTAAGTTTGGTAGTGCGTTGCTCAAGTCTTCTAAGCATGATTGTGTCAATTCCCAGTACGTTGCTGCTTCAATATTGGTGTTTTTAACCTGCTCAAGGCCCATGCTAAAGTCATAGATATCTGCAATTGTGTAATCCACGTCAAGAGCTATGTTTTGTTTGTTGTAGCACCAGTTATTGTACTCTTCGCACGAAGTGAATCCTGCTATTTTCCAAGCTGTAAAAGAAAATTCTCCATAATTAACTGGGAGGACAATTTTCTTGGTTTTATCCATAGAGCTTATGAGGCCAATACCTGCTCCAGGCCAACTACTATCAGCTTCAGGAAGTACTTTTTTGTAAGCCTGTACGATTTTCTTTACTTCTATAGGATCCAAGCCTTCAAGTGATACACTACTTCCTAATATTTCGATCGCAGCTTTTAGTGGGCATTGGTACATTGGTATATCTTCTAAAGAAAATCTATAGTCTATTTTTTGAAGATCATATAAGTTCCATTTTTTCATTAGCTAGTACTCTGAGCTGTTAGAATAACTTTCCACTTAAGCATAGTCGAAATAATTGATGAAAAAATAGTGGATCACCTAAAAAACAAGAAGGCCAGCCCCTGAGGGCTGGCCTTTTTGCGGCGTGCCGCGCTGATTCATGCCACCTCGAGCGTGAGAGTCAGCGTAGCAATGCTGCCATCAACCGGCAGTGGTGGCGGCTTCGCTGACGGTGCGGCGGGCGGCCTTGGCGGTGACGCGCTCCGGTTCTGTCTTGCCGATCTCGCGGGCGAGCCAGTCGGCGAGCATGCGCACGCGGGTCGGGATTGGGCCGCGCGGCAGCAGCATGCCGATCTCGACCGGCGGGATCTCGTCGCATTCCAGACGCTTGAAGGACTGGCCGTTGCGCTCGCTGAGCGAGTTGACCCAGTCGATGGGCAGCACGGCGCGAATCAGACCATCGGCGACGTAGTCGGTGAGGACTTCGAGGTCATCGGACTGGATGTGATTCGGGCGCGGGTCTTCCGGGTGACGCGAGAGCGAGGTGCCGGAGACGAGCGGTTCCAGCTCGCCCCACGGCAGTTCTTCGGGATGCTCGACATGCGAGGCCGCGTAGGCGGCTTGCTGCCACTGGGTCAGCGGGCGGAAGACGTGAGTGCTGCCGGCCAGGTGCGGGAAGCCGATGACCAGATGCGGCTGGTTCTCGAGAATCTCGCGACCGTTGTGCCACAGCTTCAGCTTGATATCGACTCCGTCATGCTCGGACAGGAAGCTGGTGAGAGCGTGGCCCAGGAAGTGACGACCCAGCGCTGGGGTGGCGTGGATACGAATGGTGCCGGTGAGGTCCGACTGACGATCCTCGATGGCGCGGTGCGCTTCATCATCGAGGTTGGCCATCGATCGTGCGTAGCGGTAGAGAGTCTCTCCCGCTTCCGACAGGCGGATACCGCGATGGCCGCGTTCCACCAGGCGAGTGCCGAAGCGGCCCTCGAGGGCGTCGAGGCGACGGCTGACGGTGGATTTGGGCAGGCGCAGGCGTTCGGCAGCGCGGGACAGGCTGCCGAGATCCGCGACCATCAGAAAGGTGTTATAGGCGTCGATATCGCTCATCGAATAGGTCCGGTTGTTCAGGGGGTCGGGGTGTGTCGTCAGGGAAACACCCACCTTGTACGGGCCATGTCGGGCCCGTCGCAGCGCAGGGGCTGCACAACGGATTGCCTGTCGATGACCGTGCCCCTCGTACCGCGGGGGATGCCCCGGGCAAAGACGCGCTCATCGATCAACAACCGCTCCTGTCAGTCGTGCACCGCAGCGCACGTCGACAGGTCTTGCACTTGATTCTTGCCTTCAGCTCTTGCGGCCGGCTAGTGAAGCCCGGTCTTGGGGCTCAGTCTTGAAGCCCGGTCTCGAAACCCGGCTTCGCGCACAGTGCCGCGCCAGAAACGCGAGAACGATTTTCAGGCGCTGGATGCCGGCGACTCTGAGCAGGCTAACAATATCACCATCCCGTCATTGTTGCATCCAAAGTCGCACGCATTGCGCAATTCCGATCTCCGTGAAACGTGACACCTCGGCAGAATGCGCAACGGCGGGGGACTGGCGTCATTGGCGGCATGACGGCTCAGACGTCAGTGACCGGAGATGGTTCCGTATCTGATGACAGACAGGTGAGAAAAAGTGTCTTTTTCGTGAGGCAAGGCGCAGGGCAGGTCATTGTGCGGCTGGGGAGGGACTTCTGGCGCGAGAAATCGGGAATCGGCGAGGGGGCAGATGGGTGCGAGGCGAGTGGGCGTGCCCGTGAGGAGGGCACCCGATTGCAGGTTTCGAGAAGAGGCGTTGCAGAAACGGTAGATGACGGAAATGTGCAAGAAAGTGCATTATCTCGCCTGCAAAGAAGAATCATTATTATTATTAATCTTGGGAACGCTCCGCTCATGACAGTCTGCCTCTCTTCGCGCCACACCGTCAGCGCTTCACGCGCGACGGTCTTCACTCCTCGTCCGCTGGTCGCGGCCATCGCCTTGCTGTGTGCCGGGACGGTCAATGCCGAGCCGCTGCAGATGCAGACACTGCAGGTCGAGGAGGATCGCCTCGAGGCCACGGCGGTGGTGGACAGCGAAGAGCTTGCCCTGCATCAGGCGCGTGATCTCAAGGACATCTTCCGCGATACGCCTTCCGTCACCGTTGGCGGCACCACGGCCTCCTCCGAGAAGCTCTACGTGCGCGGGCTGGAAGATACCAACCTCAACATCAGCATCGATGGCGCCAGCCAGAACGGCTACCTGTTCCACCACAGCTCCAACTTCAACATCGAGCCGGAGCTGCTCAAGCGCGCCGAGGTCCAGGCCGGGCCGGGGGCGGCGGACAATGGGCCGAACGCGCTGGGTGGCAGCATCAAGTTCGTGACCAAGGATGCCCAGGACCTGCTCAAGCCGGGTCAGAGCTTCGGTGGCATGGTGAAGGGCAGCACGGAATCCGCGGCAGATGCCGTCAAGGGCACGCTGTCGGTGTATGGGGAGGTGGCGCCCAACGCGGGGCTGCTGTTCACCACCAGCGCACGCAACAGCGATGACTACCGCACCGGCGGCGGTGATGAGGAAGAGGGTACCGGCGGTCATCAGCGCAGCTATTTCGGCAAGTTCAGCCTGCTGGATCAGGGCGCGCACAGCCTGCGACTCAGCGCGGAGCACAATGAGGACACCGGCATCTACTGCGTGCGTCCCAACATGGAGTGTCAGCCGTTCAACAACGCCAAGGTCGATACCGAGCTGAGCCGTGACACCTATACCGCCAACTACGATTTCGAACCGGGCTCGCGGCTGGTGGATGTGCACGCCAATGTCTTCCACTCCAGTACGGAAGTGGACCGCACGTCCCTCGCTACCGGCGCCAGCTCGAATGCCAAGGTCGAGAGTGTCGGGGGGGATCTCAACAACACCTTCCGCTTCGGCCCCGAGGCGATGAACAACCGTCTGACCCTGGGCAGTGATTACGTCGAGGATGAATCCAGCACCGCTGGCTTCGACGAGACGGCGCGCAACATCGCGCTCTACGCCCAGCACCGCATGACGCTCGGCGCGGTGGATCTGTCCTTTGGTGCCCGAGTCGATGACTACCGGACCGAATACGCCAATGGCGAGACGCTGGATGACACCGATGTCAGCCCCAACGCGAGCCTCAACTGGCGTGTCGGCGGGGGTGTCGAGCTGTTCACCGGCTACGCCACGGCCGTGCGTGGCAACAAGGGCCGCGAAGCCCTGTTGATCGACGGGGGCGTCGGCCCGGGCGAGACGCTGGTGGTCGAGCCGGGTCTCGAGGCCGAGACCTCGCGCAGCACCGAGGTCGGTGCCCGCTGGAAAGGCGAGGGCATCCTCACCCAGCGTGACCGTGCCGGACTGGAAGTCACCTACTTCGATACCCACTTCGACAACTACATCACCGAAGGGTCGGCGGGTGACGTGACCGCCATCACCAACATGGAAGGTATCGTCACCAGCAAGGGTGTCGAGGCGCGAGCCACCTACGGACTGGGCGGCTGGGACATGACGCTGGGCTACCTGACCATGGACCTGGAAGACAACCAGGGCGAGACCGTGGTGGATGACATGGGGCTGGGCAACCAGACCGGAGACCGCTGGAGCCTGGACAACCGTTACACCTTCGCCGACCCGCAGCTGACTCTCGGCTGGACCGTGACCGCCTACGAGCGCCTCACCGACCTGCCGGATGACCAGAGCGAGCGTGCCGGTTACGCCACGCATGACCTCTACGCCAGCTGGGTGCCGGGTGACATGCCGGACCTGACTCTGACGGCCGGTATCTACAACCTGTTCGACAAGGAATACTCCGACCAGAACACCTTCTATCTGGAAACCAACAGCCCACGTGGCATCACGCCGGGCGCCATCACCAGCCCGGGGCGTGACGTGCGTCTGTCGGCGGCGTATCGCTTCTGATCAAAAGGTGCTGTCAGCCAGCGTGTCTCTGACGGAAGGGCATCGCCAGCGGTCGTGATCCAGGCTCGCACCCCGGGAGGCTTCACTGACGCGTAGCCCCGCTCCAGAGAACGAGGTAGCGACACGGCGGCAACGGCAGCACCGATGCAAGGGCATCAGCGCAGGAACGTCAGTGCAGGAACGTAAGCGCAAGAACGTCAGCGCAAGAAAAAAGCGGCGCCATCGTGTTTTTACGGTGGCGCTGTCTTGTCTTTGGAGTACGCGTGCTGCATGGCGCGGGCCCCGGCCGGCCTGCGTCCCGCGGGCAGGCTGTGCTACCATCGCGACCAAATGTCGGAGAGCCGCTGCACGACTCTTCGCACCGCACTCACGTTCCCGCCCGTGGCGGGTGATCGTACGAATAAGGAAGGATGCATGGCGCTTCTGAAGATTTTTGTCGGCACGATGTATGGCGGCTCACTGGATGTGGCCGAGCAGGTGCAACCGCTGTTCGAGCAGGCAGGCTATACGGTGGAAGTGCTTGACCAGCCGACACTGGAAGACTTGACGGAGACACGCCCGGATCTGGCGCTGTTCGTCACCTCCACCACCGGCAGTGGCGATGTGCCGGGCAACCTGAGCGGCTTCCTCAATGCGCTCTCGGCCCAGTCACCGGCGCTGGACTGGCTGCGTTATGGTCTGATCGCTCTCGGCGACAGCTCCTACGGCGAGACCTACTGCGGTGCCGGGCGTCAGCTGGACGAGCGTCTGGCGGATCTGGGCGCCACGCGCCACGGCGAGCGCCTCGAGATCGATGCCATGGAGACCTTCATGGCGGATGACGCGGCCCTGCCGTGGGTCGAGAGCTGGATTCCGACGCTGCCGGCGACCGCCTGATCCCGTCACGCCGGGCGTGCCCGGCGTCCGACTTCTTCGTCGTGTTCGATTTCCACGTTGCCCGACCTTTCCTCGAGACTGCTGCACATGCCGAAACTCAATCCTGATCATCCGCGCGCCCGCAACCTGACACCGCAACGTGTCTCCGTGCTGGCGGGCCTCGCCATCGTGATGGTCGCCAACATTCCGCGTTTTCTGCTTAGCGGTGATACCACGCGCCTGATGCTGATCAGTGGCTTTGCCGTGGCCGTCGCGGCGCTGGGGGTCTACATCTATCGCCAGCTCTCCGATGTCGCCCAGGGCGAAGTGCCGAGGCTGATGCGTCGCGTGTTCGTGTGGCTGGTGGTGGGCCTGGCGGCGATGGCAGCCTTCAACTTCGCCGCGCCGATGCTTGACCGCCCCAGGGAAGGGGCGCTGGAAGTGCTGGTCGATGGCCTGACACTGGGGCTGGTGGCGCATGTCATCAGTCTGTGGATGCATCGGGGCCGCAAGAGCGACTGAGCCCTGTCTGCCGCCTGCCGCAAACGACGACGCCCCCGGCCAGTGATGGTCGGGGGCGTCGTCGTATCAGGCCCGGGGCTGATGTCCCGGGCGTCACGGCCTCACTTGCACAGCGTGTAGCAGGGCTCGTAGTCGCTGCCCGGCAGCTTCATGCGGCCCTGGGCCACGAAGGAGGTGAGCAGGGCGTCGAGACGCTCCATCAGCTCGGCTTCGGCGGTCAGGCGGAAGGGCCCATCGCGCTCGATCTCCTCGATGCCTTCCTTCTTGACGTTGCCGGCGACGATGCCCGAGAAGGCACGACGCAGGTTGGCGGCCAGCTCATGCACCGGCTGGTTGCGATGCAGCGCCAGGCTCGACATGTTGGCGTGGGTCGGCGCGAAGGGCTGCTGGAAGTGCGGGGCGATATGCAGACGCCAGTTGTAGTAGAAGGCGTCGTGATGCTGACGACGGAACTCCGCGACGTCATCGATGCCACCTCGCATGGTGCGCGCCACCTCGACCGGATTGTCGATGATGATGGTATAGCGCGAGCGCGCTTCCTCACCCAGCGTATAGGTGATGAACTCGTCGATCTGCTGGAAGTAGTCGGCGCTGGAGGCCGGGCCGGTGAAGATGACCGGGAACGGCAGGCCTTCGTTTTCCGGATGCAGCAGGATACCCAGCAGGTAGAGAATCTCTTCCGCGGTGCCCACGCCGCCCGGGAAGACGATGATGCCATGCGCGGTCCGCACGAAGGCCTCAAGGCGCTTCTCGATGTCCGGCATGATGATCAGTTCATTGACGATCGGGTTGGGTGACTCGGCGGCGATGATGCCCGGCTCCGAGATGCCCAGATAACGGCCCTGCTTGCGACGCTGCTTGGCATGCGCGACGTTGGCCCCCTTCATCGGGCCCTTCATCGCGCCGGGACCACAGCCGGTGCAGATGTCGAGTTCGCGCAGGCCGAGGTGATAGCCCACGTCCTTGGTGTACTCGTATTCCTCGCGATTGATCGAGTGGCCACCCCAGCAGGTGACGAGGCTCGGTTCACGCGAGGACTTCAGGGCACCGGCGTTGCGCAGGATATGGAACACCGCGTTGGTGGTGCCTTCGGTGGTGGAGAGATCGAAGCGGGGCGTGTTCTGGATCTCGTTGGCCACGTAGACGATGTCGCGCAGCACGCTCGAGAGGTGCTCACGAATGCCGCGGATCATCTTGCCATCCACGAAGGCGTCGCCCGGCGCATTGTCGAGCTTCAGACGGATGCCACGATCCTGCTGCAGCACCTCGATCTCGAAGTCCTTGTAGGCATTGAGCACCGAGACGCTGTCATCGGTCTGGCTGCCGCAGTTGAGCACCGCCAGCGCGCAGCGGCGCAGGATGTCATGCAGGCCATTGGAGGAGGTGTCGCGCAGGCGATTGACCTCATCCTGGGAGAGAACTTCCAGGCTGCCTTCCGGTGAGATGATGGTGGAGACCAGCGTCGAGCTGGCATCGCGGGAGTAGGTGGTAGCTTCACTGGTGACAGAGTTCATGACCGTCTTCCTTGTGTCAGGCGCCCACGGCTGACTGGGCGCGGTTCCGGGCTTCTGCCCAGAGTTCGGCGATGCGCTCGCGGTCGTCCACGCTCATGCCGTCCTGGGCAAAGGCGTGCTGCATCCACTCTTCGAAGGTGGCGTCAAAATCTTCCGCGACCACATCGGCGGCATCGTAATCGGCGTTCTCGAGAACCAGTTCCACCTGGGGAATCATGTATCCCAGCGGGAAGAGGTCGACTTCGGCGCATTCGCTTTCCATGGCGAGCAGTGCCTTGTGGATGGCTTCGCCGCGCGCGGCCAGTGGATCAAGCATCTGGAGCATCTCGTGATTCGGGCCAGTCGCGAAGACTGGTCGGGGCAGAGGAAAGGCGCCGAGCCCTGTCGCGTCATTCGGGCATCGCCCACGAAAGACGCAGCCAGAGCGGCACCTGGCAATGAGGATGATGCTAACACGCGAGGGCGCCACGGCGCAGCGCTGCGCATGGCGGCTGGCTCTGGTAGAATCATGGGCTTTGCGGGTCGGTGGCCCTGTGCAGACATTCAGGCAGCTATCGGCAACACGACGCGCCGAGTCGCGTCCCCCGTTCGTGAGTGGTCAGTGCCTCCATGTTCAACGCCCAGTATTTTCGTACCTTCATCACCCTGGTGGAGACCGGCAGCTTTACCCATACCGCGCGCAAGCTGGAAATGACCCAGCCCGGCGTCAGCCAGCATATCCGCAAGCTGGAGCAGTACCTGGGGCGCTCGCTGCTCAACCGTCAGGGACGCAAGTTCTCGCTCACCGCAGCGGGGCGTCGCTGTTACGACTACTCCGTCAAGCTGTTTGCCGAGCACACCCAGTTCATGCACTCGCTGGATGATGACTCGCCCGACAGCGGGGAATGCCGTGTGGCCAGCCCCTCAAGCGTCGGGCTGATGTTCTATCCGTTCACGCTCGGCTATCAGCAGCAGCATCCGGGGCTGACGGTCAGCTACAGCTTCGCCTTCAATTCCGAGATCGTGCAGGACGTGCTGGCGGGGCGCTTCGATCTTGGCATCGTCACTGAGCCGGTCAAGCATCCGGATCTCAACTTCGAGCTGTGGCATCAGGAGCCGCTGTGCCTGGTGGTGCCCGCCGACTTCGCCGGCAACAGCCTCAATGAGCTGATGGCGCTGGGCTTCATGAATTACGCCGACGGCGTCAACAACGCCAGCGCCTTGCTGCGCGAGAACTTCGCCGGTGAATTCCGCTCGATGAGCCACTTCCCGCAGCAGGGTTTCACCAACGACATCGGCATGGTGCTGGATGCCGTGGCACGTGGCCTGGGCTTCACCGTCGTCTCGCGCACGGTGCTGGAGACGTCCCCGTGGCAGCGCCAGGTGCGCGAGATGCCGCTCACCGAGGCCGTCTACGAGAACCTGTACATCGTCACGCGTGACAATGCCGAGGTGCCGCGCCGCTATGAGCAGCTGCTGGGCGAATTCCGCCTGCAGCGCCGCAACACGCTTTACGGCTACGCCGATGCCCCGGAAAGCTTCGACAACATGGACCTCGACGGCATGGTGTAACGCCTGCCATGACGTGACAGGGCTCCCCTCAAGCCTGCCCGGCATCGCAAGACCCGCTCCTCGAAGCGGGTCTTCGTGTTTCCGGGGCAGGGACAGGCCCGCGTCAGGGCGTCGCTTGGAGCGCACCGTCCTGTTTCAGTGCGCGACCCCGGCTTGCGACCAAGGCCTGATGCGACGCCGCCACGGCGCGTGGGATGCTGGATGACAGCCTGACCAGTGTCGTGAGGTGTTTGCGCGACTTGCTGCCTACCCCTTGTTCGTTGTCATCGAGGAACCCGTACCGTGTCTTCTTCCAAGTCCCGATTCGTTGATGCACCGCCTGCCGCGAGCGACGTGGCCGATGCCCAGTCCTTTCGCCAGTCGTTCTCGCTGCTGTCGCGCATGGAGGTGACGGAGCTTGACGAGGCGCTGCGTGACGAGCTCGCCCGGCGCTGTCGCTGGCAGGGATGGGAGTCACGCCACATGAGCGCGAGCCAGGCCGCCGAGCTGATTCGCGATGGCATGACGGTGGGCATGAGCGGCTTCACGCGGGCGGGGGAGGCCAAGGCCCTGCCGCTGGCACTGGTCGAGAAGGCACGCCGCGAGCCCTTCGCCATCACGCTGATGACCGGCGCCTCGCTGGGCAATGACCTCGACGGTCAGATGGCGGACGCCCACATGCTGGCGCGGCGCATGCCGTTTCAGGTCGATCCGGTGCTGCGCCGTGCCATCAACGCCGGCGAAGTGATGTTCATGGATCAGCATCTCTCGGAGACGGTGGAGCTGCTGCGCAACCATCAGCTGAGTGACATGGACGTCGCGGTGGTCGAGGCCAGTGCCATCACCGCTGACGGCGGCATCGTGCCGACCACCTCGGTGGGCAATTCGGCCAGCTACGCGATTCTGGCCGACAAGGTGATCATCGAGCTCAATCTCGAGTCCCCGGCGGCACTCGAGGGACTGCACGATATCTACATTCCGCAGATGCGCCCCAGCCGTCAGCCGATCCCGGTGGTGGCGCCGGATTCGCGTATCGGCACGCCGTACATCCCCATCGATCCTGCCAGGATCGCCGCCATCGTGTTGACGCGTGGCAAGGACAGCCCCTCGACCTGTACTCCGCCGGATGAGGATACCCGGCGGATGGCGGACCATCTGGTCGAACTGCTCAAGCAGGAGGTCACGCTGGGGCGTCTGACGCCTGCGTTGCTGCCGCTGCAGGCCGGGATCGGCAGCATGGCCAACGCGGTGATGAGCGGACTGAAGGAGGGACCCTTCGAGCACCTCACCATGTACTCGGAGGTATTGCAGGACTCCACCTTCGATCTGCTGGATGCCGGCAAGCTCGACTTCGCCTCCGGCTCCTCCATCACCGTCACCGAGGAGCGCGGGCGCACCCTGTGGAAGGACCTCGAGCGTTACCGTGACCGTCTGATCCTGCGTCCGCAGGAGCTGTCCAATCATCCGGGCATCGTGCGGCGTCTCGGCGTCATCGCCGTGAATACCGCGCTGGAATTCGACATCTACGGCAACGTCAACTCCACCCACGTGTGCGGCACGCGGATGATGAACGGTATCGGCGGCTCCGGGGACTTCGCGCGCAATGCCCAGCTCTCGGTGTTCATCACCAAGTCACTGGCCAAGGGCGGGGATATCTCGAGCGTGGTGCCCTTCGTCAGTCACGTGGATCACACCGAGCATGACGTGGACATTCTGGTGACCGAACACGGCCTGGCGGATCTGCGGGGGCTGGCACCGCGAGAACGTGCGGTACTGGTGATCGAGAACTGCGCCGACCCGCGCTATCGTCCCGCGCTGCGGGCCTACTTCGAGGAGGCCTGCCGGCGGGGCGGCCATACCCCGCATTGCCTGGAGCAGGCGCTCAGCTGGCATCGCGAGGTGGAAGTGCACGGCAACATGCGCGCCCTGTGCACGCCTGAGCAACGCGGCGATGTGCCGGCGAAGCAGGCAGGTGAGAAGGTCAGCGCCGGCTAGCGCGGCGTTCAGGCCGCTCTCGCCACCGGAGCGGCCAGAGGCCAGCCACCAGACGCCAGAAACCAGGGCGGCTCAGGCGACTGACTCAAGCGACTGACTCAAGCGGCAAGCGGCAAGCGGCAAGCGACGAGTGACAGGAGGACGGATCACTGATCCAGACCGTTTTCCTTGCGCTCGTCTTCGCATTCCGGGCTGCCCATCTCATAGTCACGGCATAGCTGGGGGCGGCGATCATAGATGGTGCACATCAGCGTCTCGCGATCGACGGCGGCACACCAGCCATCATCGAGGCGGCGCATGACTTCGCCCCCCCACTCATCCTCGTCGATCAGATAGTCCGGCACGCCGGTATCGGTGAGCAGAATGACCTCAAGCCTGCAGCAGCAGGCCTGGCAGTTGCTGCAGGTGATCTCGGGATTCACAGGTGTCGTATCGCCGGTAGCGAACGGCGATACGTCGGTAATCGGAATATTCATCGGGTCAGGGTCAGCCACAGTGAGTCAGGTGCCATCATCGGCACGCTTCAGCCGGCAGTGAAACATACTCACGCACGGATTACTTGTAGACCTTGTCGATCCCTTCCCAGTAGCCCTCGGGGTCCCGGTCATCGGTCATGTAATAGAGCTGGTAGCGACGATTGAGGCGTGCACCACCATCACGGGTCAGCGGTGCCCAGGCAAAGCCGGTACTGCCCTTGCTGGAGGTGGTGAAGAAGGCGTCCAGCGGAATGCTGACGTAGAGCCCCTTGTCGAAGCTGCCCTCGCCATAGTCATCGCCGGCATCGGTCATGGTCGCCCAGGCCCCGACGCTGACCCCGTTGGAGAAGCGGCGGGACAGATCCAGCGTCGCGCCGATATCGCCGGCCAGATAGCGCCCCACCGAGCCCTTGACCAGCACATCGTGCCAGCCGGACTGCCAGTAGGCGGTGGCATGGCCGGTGGTGACGGAATAGTCGCGCAGGCCGAACTGCTGATCGAATTCCCGCTGGCGGACGCGGTTGATATCCAGCCCCAGTGCCAGCGAGCTGTTCATCGGGCGATAGAGCACCTCGGCACCGACACCGGCATACATCATCTCGAGAATGCCGCCGTAGGCCTGGGCATACCAGTCACGCCCGAACTGATGAGTGCGGGTGTACTGCAGATTGGTGATGCCCAGATCGGTCTCCTTGACGTAATCCCCGACGTAGGTGCGCACGCGTGGCAGGTCGGAGTCGGCGATGTACTCGTAGTTCTCGTAGTTGTCGGCCAGCTGATAGGTGGCCACGCCGGAGAACCAGCCATTGCGATCGGTGCGCCACAGGGCATCCAGCTGCAGGTTGAGCTGGTAGAGATAGCCGTCCGGTCCGCCGAAGTTCTGTTTCAGGTTGGGCGAGAATCCCCAGTTGAAGCCGGCGGGTTCCCTGTCCAGCACCGTGGCGGCCTCCGCGCTGGCGTCGTCGTCAGGCGCGGGAGAGGCGGCGCGAGCGGTGATGGAATGCTCGTACTCGGCACCGAAACGTCTGTCGTTGGCGGCCGCGACGAAGGCCTCTCGCGGATGCTCATCCTCGCGCAGCGCCAGGCCGTTGCTGCTCAGGCGGTAGCGGAAGTGGGTGATCTCGGCGGGCAGGCGGTTGTGCAGTACGCGATTGGCGCGGCCTTCGGCCTGCAGGTCCTTGCGAAAGCGCGTGGCCTCCGCCTCGATGACCAAGGTCTCGCCCTCTACCCGCAGGCGGGAGACTTCAAGCCCCGTCTGGGCACGCAGTGTCGCGGCCAGTGCCTGCCAGTCGACGTCCTCCAGCCGTATCGGCGCTGGCGGGCTTGCGGCGGGCTCGCCCGTGGTGGCACTCGGGGAGGTCGGCAGCGTCAGCAGGCGGCCTTGAGGTGCAGCCTCGTCGCCGGTCGGCGAGGGCGTTGAGAGCGGCGCAGCCTCGCCGCCGTCCAGCGAGGGCGTTGAGGCCGGCGTGGCACTGGCGGGACGTGGCGGGCGATCCGACGGGACTGACTCGCTGTTCCCACGATTGACGGCATCCAGCGAGCGCACCCGGAAGGCTTCCGGGGTCTGGTCATGGCGGTAGCGCGAATGGTGACTGGGGGCGACATCTTCCGGGGTGCCGTCATCCTTGGCCTGAGCCAGCCCCGCCAGATTGGTGGACAGCGACAGGCCCAGCATGGCGGTGTTGCCGCGCTCCCAGCCGCCATGCAGCGACAGGTTGTCATTGACCTTGAACGTCGCGCCCAGATTGAACGGTGAATCCTGGTCTATCTCCACCGTCAGGGGCTCGTCGGAGTAGTCGTTGCCCTCGTATTCCAGCATCAGGGTCAGCGGGTCCCAGGGCGTCTGATATTCGATGCCACCGAAGACGGCCGGGCTGCCACTGAACATGCTGCCCAGCTGGAAGTCGCCCCCGTTGTCGCTGGTGGTGTCGCTGCGCGTCTCGAGGCTACTTCTCACCAGCGCCAGCGGGTTGCTGAAGTCGCCCCGCGTGCCCAGATAGCCCCAGCCAAGCCCCAGACTGACATCAAGATCACCATAGCGCTTGCTGGCCACCAGATATTCAGAGCTGAACAGCCCCGTACCGCCGAGATCTCGCAGACCCACCGCAAGTGCCGGGCGATAACGGTCCTCTTCCCAGAGCCGGAACTTGGTGTCGAAGGATTTATCCAGGTAGTCGCGGTCCGGGGCGGCCTCACCGTAGCTGACCGTTTCCACCGAGACATAGCGAAAGCCCAGCTCCATCCACTCGAAGGGGGCGGCGTTGACGCTGAAGCGCTTGTAGGGCTGGGTACGGCTGTAGGTGAAGCTCAGCTCGCCCTGTGGGGCGAAGCGTGCCGTGGGAGTCTGCATCAGCCCCACGCCTCCGAAATCACTCTGGGATTCCCCGGTGGCAGCGTGGGCGATCTGGGCGCCGAGCAGGCCTCCCGCCATGCCGAGCGCCAGCCAGCCGGTGCGTGCCGGAGCAGGGCGCTGCTCGTCTCGGGGGCGCGTGGAGGGATGGGCTGGGCGAAAGGGACTCGACATGGGCGTCTCGCATGCTCCCGCGCGACAGGCGCGTGAGCGTGAATGAGGGTATGGAGGATAGAAATATCGAGGCGATGCCGGCAGTGCCGGGAACGACCGCTAGCGGGCCGGCACTTGCGGGTCACTGCCTGACGTCCCGGGAGCTGTCGGCTCGTCGTCCGCTGACGGCAGCGAGGCGGCGTCCAGCTGCCAGCTGTGACAGTTCTCACCGGGCAGGCGGCTGGCCAGCCATTGCGGCAGCGCCTCGTTGACCCATTGCTGCGCGGTATCGATACCGGGGGTATGGATCACCAGACTGGCTCCCGGCGCGACCGGCAGGTCGGCTGCGCCACGCGTGAGGCGATTCCAGCTGGCGATGGGCCGCGTGAGCACCTGCCCCTGGGGGGTGACGAGGCTGGCCCGTGCCGCCTGGCCCAGCGAGTCGGCGGCGCGGCGCTCATCGATCAAGGCGTCCAGTGTCAGGCCGGGGCTCCACTGGCGCTGGTGCACGCCGCTGGCGTCCAGGATCACCACGTCGCGGGGAGCCTGACAGGCACCGATCACCATGCCGGGAGCGATGCGTATCGCCCGCGGGCCATCGCGCATGTCAGTGAGCGGATTCAGCTGGCCGGGCAGGCGTGCCAGCACGCTGCGTGGCTCACCCTGTTGACGGCCCTGATCGAGATAGCGCTGCCAGGCGTGCAACCCCTCGACATAGGCGGCCCGAGAGCTGCCTTCGGGCGCCCCCACCGCGTAGCGAGCCGCGATCAGTTCAATCTCGGCGCTCAGGCGGTTGGCGGTCGCGGCCATCTGCCGGCGAATCAGCGGCGTGCTGACGAAGCTGTAGCGCCAGTCCAGCGCCATGCGGGTCTGATGGGAGGACCATTGCTGTTCCAGTACCTGACTGGCCAGTGGCGTGCTGGCGGCGCTGAAGGGCAGCGGCGTCTCGTTCGCCCGGGCGAGGGTCGGGATCAGCAGGGCGGCCAGGCACACCCCCGTGGGCAGTGCGCGGGCGAGGGCGCGCAGCGGTCCCTCGACGCGGGCCGAATCGTGTGCGGGGCGAGCAGAATCAGGTCGTGAAAAGCGCATTACCATGCCTTGGCGATCTCCCAGCCGAAGCGTGGCCCGTCCGGCCAGGCCGTCATGTCGGCGGCCCACACCCGAGTGGCATCGCGCCATATCTCGTTGGTGGTGGTGTGGCCATCGTCCCATGCCAGGGTCTCGGTGCAGTGTTGCAGCGACAGCTCGGCCAGTGGCAGCGCGTGTGGCGCGGCGGCCTCACAGCGCAGATGTGCATCGGCTTCATGCACCTGCATCACCGGCACGTCATCTTGATGCTGACTGCCGGAGGAAGCGGCATCTTCCCGCTCCAGCCGGCGAGGATAGGGGCTCAGGGCGCTGACACTGACGCGATAGCGGCTGTCGTCAGCCATCAGCCAGGCCGGACGCGCCAAGGCGCGCCCGGTAGTGCTTTGCTCATGCCTGTCCGCGATGTCTCGCGTGAAGCCGGATGTCGCGGACAGTACGCCGTCGCGCAGTTCGATGATGCCGCGGTCCTGGCTCTCGAAACGCGCGATGCGTCCCTCATCCTCGAGCGTGGCCAACACGACCAGTGCCGTGTTGTTGCCATGCAGGAACTTGAGGGAGGCGTAGGGCAGTTCACTGGCGCGCGCCGCCTCGAAGTCATCCTTGCCGAAGGCATCGCCCACCGAACTGGCCACTATCTGGGCACAGCCGCTCACTGACACGGCACAGGCAGTGATGCCCAGCAGCGTCAGCGAGCGCCGGATGCCTGGAAGGTGCCTGGCTCGCGATTGGCGATGATTCGCGCCTGAACGACGCGATGCGGAGCGCGACGTCATCAACGTGTCCCGGTAGAGCCGGTGGTACCTGTCGTGCCGGTGGTACCGGTGGTGCCGGTCGTCCCGCCACCGACGGTGCCCGTGGCCGCGCCGGCCGCGATGCTGCCGCCGTTGGTGCTCGGGGTCACGCTGCCGGACGCGCTCTGGCTGGCCGTGCCGCTGCCAGCGGCGCTGCCGGTGGGAACGCTACCGGTCGTGCCGGTCGTACCAGTCGTGCCGGTGGTACCAGTCGTGCCGGTGGTACCGGTGGTGCCAGTGGTACCGGTCGTGCCGGTAGTACCAGTAGTTCCGGTGGTACCGGTCGTCCCCGTCGCAGCCTGCCCAGCGGCAGGTGCCTCCTCTTCCGCCATGGCGTTGCCTGCCAACAGCAGGGCACCGGACAGGCCGAGAATGGCGCCGATATGTGACTTGCGCATATGAAGTCTCCTTGATGAGCATTGCCGGTCATCTGCCAGTCAGGGCGCTGCGATGACTGGGCTCGGTGATGGGTGGCCAAGGCCAGCGTCGTGCATGCCGGATGCCGTGCTGTCTATGACCATCGGCAACACTGCTGCTGAGAGTTGCGTCGTGGTGTGCGTGAGCAAGCTCACGCCTGTTCCATGATGTGCAGGGCGCCGTCCCTGATACCGTCCGTAGCATCTTCCCTGGCGCAGCCTCGTCCTGAGGTGTTCCTGCCATGGCCGCATTCCCTGGCCACCGTATTGCTCGCTTTCGAGGTGATGACATCGCCGTCGTCATGAGAAATGTGCATGCACATTTCAGACGGACGCCTCTCTCTATCCCCCCGTGAAAGCGAGGCCCATGTTAACCAGAAAATGTCGGCTGTCTAGCGAGAGAGGTCGCGTCGATGTGGCGTTGATGGAAAGCGAAATATTTATGTAAAAAAGAGTAATCGTGGTGTGGATAAAAGCAGACATGCCTGTCGATCTTTCAGACACCGCGGGCGCTGGACTTGATCCGCATGGCTGCTGAAATTCTTGTGAAGGATGTGTCGATTTACAGACGAACCCAGCGTTTCACTGTCTGTGATCGGCTACGTCATCATGTGGCGGTTAGCGACACACGTCGTGCTGATGATGATACAAAGCAATGTTTTTATTGGATTTTTGTAACAGCGCTCGATTGGCGAGCGGCGTGGATCAGGTAAAATGCGCAACAGATGGAGTCTGGTCACTCCACTCTTGATGCCCATGAAGACGACGCAGCGGACAGTGCGATAAACGTTGCCATCACGTTGTGGAACCTGCGCCGTCAGGTGGGTGTGGTGGGCACTGTCGATGGCGTGAATATGTGCCTGTAAAAGGTGTCATCGATGTGCAGCAGAGACGTGATTTTATGAGGAAGACTTCGTGTAAATCGAAGGGGACTCAATCACATTCATCGTCTTCATGGGCCAGCATTCGCGTGATTGCCCAAGGGAGTGTTCGCGCCATTGCCAGACAGGCGCAAGCCGTCATGCAAGGGGCGGGACGCCAGCAGACGCAAGTACTCAAGCAAACCAAGACATGACACCAGCACGAGGGATCACCCTCGGCCCGAGGTCACCGTCGTTGCAACTGTCGTTGCACATGGGGCCATCGCGTTACGCAAGGCGAACCGAAGACGTTATCGAATTGGTCCCGGCGTCAGCGTGCGGCGGGAATGATCGGGGCAGCCTCGCATCAATCGCTGCTCGGGTCTGTCGACTCAACGGACTTCAGATGAAAAATGCACTGATCGCACGACTTCTGGGCGCCAGCTTGAGCCTCGGCGCCCTCACCGGACTGGCGGGCTGCGTCTTCGCGCCCGGTGGCGACATCGACTATGACACCTCGGCCGCGCCGGTGGATGACATCGTCGATGTGGAGCCCATCACCTTCGGCTTGATCAAGGCCCAGGCGCGGGCGGATGCCCAGGCACGCCAGGCGGCTCGGGGTGACGGCACCCAGCGCGAGCTGGAGCAGGCGCTGACCCAGGAGCTCAACAGCAGCACCCGTGCGCAACTGGCGCCGGATTATCAGTACCACGTGGGGCCGGGCGACATTCTCAATATCGTCGTCTATGACCACCCGGAGCTGTCGTTGCCCACGGGCTCCGAGCGCAGCGCCCAGGAAGCCGGCAACGTGGTGCATGCCGACGGCACGCTCTTCTATCCCTACATCGGCCGTGTCCAGGTCAGCGGCAAGACCCTGGACGAGATCCGTCGGGTGCTGGGCGAGCGCCTCCAGCCCTACCTCAACGAGCCGCAGATCGACGTCAAGGTGGCGGCCTTCCGCAGTCAGAAGGTGCGGATCAGCGGTGAGGTGGAGCAGCCTGGCGTGCAGCCCATCAATGATGTGCCGTTGAGTCTGCTCGATGCCATCGCCGCCGCCGGCGGCATGACCGGAGACGCGGACTGGCACAACGTGGTGCTCAAGCGCAATGGCGAGGAGACCGTCATCTCGCTCTATGAGCTGCTGGCACAGCGCAATGCGGCGACCGGCGAGGCACGTGATCGGCTGCTCAAGGACGGTGATGTCCTGTATGTGCCGGATGTCGGGACCCGCAAGGTGTTCGTGATGGGTGAGGTCGACAAGTCGGTCAGCCTGCCGCTGGGCAGAAGCCCCATCTCGCTGACCGATGCCATCGCCCAGGCGGGCGGCATCAAGGAAGACTCCGCGGATGCCTCCGGCATCTTCGTGGTACGGCGGGACCGGGAAGACCCCGAGAAGCTGGCCACCGTCTATCAGCTGGATGCTCGCAACACCACGGCCCTGATTCTGGGCGCCGACTTCGCGCTCAAGCCGCAGGATGTCGTCTATGTCACGGCCGCGCCGGTGTCGCGCTGGAACCGCGTGATCAGTCAGTTGCTGCCCACCGTGAGCTCCATCTACTACAGCACCGAAATCCAGGACAACCTCGATACCCTCGGCCAGTAAGGCGAGGGGTCGTCAAGGCGTCCCTGCCCGTCGCGATGCACGGGCAGGACACCAGGAGAGTGACTCAACGATGTCGATTCGCAATGCCCATTCCTCCCGTCAGACGGGGGCCACCGAACCCGCAGCGGTACCGGCGCGCACCAGTCTCGATCTGGGCCGCATGCTGGGTCAGCTGTATGACAGCCGCCTGACGCTGGCGCTGATCACCGGCACCTTCACCGTGCTGGCGGTGCTCTATGCGCTGCTGGCGACGCCGATCTACAAGGCCGATGCGCTGGTGCAGGTCGAGGATGGTGGCAGCAACATGAATCCGCTGCGGGATGTCTCCAGCATGCTGCGGGGGGAGGCGCCGCCGTCGGAATCCGAGATCCAGATCATCACCTCGCGCCTGGTGCTGGGCGAGACCGTCAAGAAGGAGCAGCTGGATCTGGTGGTCAAGCCTTACCAGTACCCGGTGATCGGGACCTTCCTGCGCAGCCACGAGGTGGAGCGCCCGAGCTGGCTGTCCGGTTCCAGCATGGTGTGGGCAGGCGAGTCACTGGAAGTGGCCAGCCTGGCCGTGCCCAAGGCCTGGGACAACGTCCCGCTGACGCTGGTGACGCTCGGCTCGGGTGAGCAGGGCCGCTATGAACTGCGCTACGACGGCAAGGTGCTCGGCACAGGCTCGGTGGGCAAGCGTGAGCGTTTCGAGGGGCCGCTGGGCGAGGTGAGTCTCGAGGTGACCTCGCTCACCGCGGGCGAGGGAGCCGAGTTCACCCTGATGCACCAGTCCACTCTGGAAGCCACCAATGCGCTGCGCGCGCGCTTCGCGGTGGCCGAGATGGGCAAGGAGACCGGCGTGCTGGGGCTGGCACTGGTGGGGGAAGACCCGCTGCGCACCCAGCAGGTGCTTGAGCGCATCACCGAGACCTATCAGCAGCAGAATATCGACCGTCAATCGGCGGAAGCGGAGAAGTCGCTCGAATTCCTCAAGGAACAGGTGCCGACCGTCCGCAAGAAGCTGACCGAGGCCGAAGAGCGTCTCAATGCCTATCGCGGCAAGAGCGACAGCGTGAATCTGGATCTCGAGACCAAGTCGGTGCTCGAGCAGCTGGTGAACATCGACAACCAGCTCAACCAGACCCAGCTCGAGGAAGCGGAGCTCTCCGGCAAGTTCAACCCGAGTCACCCAAGCTACGTGGCACTGCGCAAGAAGCGCGCGGATCTTGAGCGCACGCGCAGTGAGCTCGAGAAGCAGGTGGGGGATCTTCCGGACACCCAGCAGGAGATCCTGCGTCTGGAGCGTGAAGTCGAGGTCAATCAGCAGATCTACGTGCAGCTGCTCAACAAGACCCAGGAAATGAACATCGCCCAGGCCAGCACCATCGGCAACATTCGCATCCTGGATGAGGCCGTGGCGCAGCCGCACCCGGTCAGCCCGCGCAAGGCGATGATCGTGGTGATCGCGACCCTGCTGGGCGCCATGCTGGGTGTGGTCTTCGTGCTGCTGCGCTCGCTGCTGCATCGTGGCATCGAGACACCGTCGGAGCTTTCCGATCTCGGCCTCAACGTGCATGCGACCCTGCCGCTCTCCGAGGAGCAGGCGCGCCTCAATCGTCGTCTGGCGCGTGGCATCAAGCGCTTCTCCTCCTTCAAGCTCGGCAAGGGCGCCACGGCGGCGGCCGGCAATGCCGCGCCTGGCCTGCTGGCGGTGCGCAATCCGGCGGATCTCTCCATCGAGGGTCTGCGGGGTCTGCGTACCAGCCTGCACTTCGCGATGATGGAAGCTCCCGACAACCGCCTGATGATCTGCGGCCCCAGCCCGGGCATCGGCAAGAGCTTCGTGTCCGCCAACCTGGCCGCCGTCTGTGCCCAGGCAGGCAACCGCGTGCTGGTGATCGATGCCGACATGCGCCGTGGTCACGTGCATCAGAGCATGGCGGGCCATCAGGTGGGCGCCGTGGCACCGGGGCTGAGCGACTACCTGCTCGGCAAGGTGGAGCGCAGCGCCATCATCCGCAGCATCGCCGACGAGAGCCTGGCGGTGGTCGGTGAAGGCGGGGAGACGCCGGACACCCTCTGCTACGTGGCACGCGGCACCTCACCGAGCAATCCCTCCGAGTTGCTGCTGCAGGCGCGCTTCTCCGAGCTGCTCGAGTGGGCCAGCGAGAACTTCGACATGGTCATCGTGGATACGCCGCCGATCCTGGCGGTCACCGATGCAGCCATCGTCGGCAAGCTGTGCGGCGTCAGCGTGATGGTGACGCGCTTCATGCACAACTCGCCCAAGGAAATCGAAGCCGCATTGGAGCGCTTCGCTTCCAGTGGCGTGAGCGTGGATGGCGCCATCCTCAACGCCGTCGAGCGCAAGGCGACCACGGCCTACAGCTACGGCTACAGCTATCACGACTACCAGTATCAGGGCGGCGCAAATACGTGAGTGCTGACTTGCCATCCACGGCGACGCCCCTATGTCTGATGACAGCTCGTCAACAGACACCCAGGCGGAAGACGACGTATCGCAAGACCCGGTGTCACTCGACACCACGTCACCGACACGGCGCGGCATGCCGGCCCGAAGGGCGCATGCGGCGTGATGAGAAGACAGCACGATTTGCGATAGACCGGTGCAGGCCGCAAGGGCGGCGGGAGACGGCACCGGGTGTGATGAACGGAAACACCACTCGAACGCAAACCAAGGGGGAGACAGGCACATGAACACGACGACAAATCCAGCGACGACCGGACTCGAGGGGCGTCAGCGACATTCGCGCATGTACGAACGTCTGATGTTCAACTCGCTGTGTCAGGCGCTGGTGGGTCTGATTCTGGCGGTGGGTGTCCCGCTGTTGCTGATCAATGGCCTGCGCCCCTGGGTCAGCGAGATGCGCATGCACAGCGTCATCGCGGCCAGCGGTGGCTTCCTGCTCGCGCTGCAGGCGATTCGTCACATGTCGCGCTACCCCGGTGCCAAGGCGTTCGCCTACGTGCTGCCGGCCATCACCATCAGCTATCTGCTGGCGATGAGCGTGCTGATCGCGCTGGATCTGCGCTTCAGCCGTATCGTGCTGGGCAGCTCCTGGCTCGCGGCGATGCTGATCTGCTCCATCGGCTTCTGGGCCGAGCAGCGCACCCGCATCCGCAAGCTGGCCGTGGTGCCGTTCGGTGACTATCGCAACCTGTTCACCACTCGTGGAGCGCGCTGGAACCTGATGCGCGCACCGGACCTGGGCCAGGAGCGCTACAACGGCGTGGTCGCGGACCTGGAAGCCGAGATGCCGGCCGAGTGGCAGCGTTTCCTGGCCAACTGCGTGCTCAACCGCATTCCGGTCTACGACGCCAGTGAAGTGCGCGAGTCGCTCACCGGTCGCGTGGAGCTCAACCAGGTGCGCGAGAACAGCTTCGGTCAGCTGGCACCCAACAGTGAATATGAGCTGTTCAAGCGTCTGTTCGACGTGCTGGCCGTACTGGCGGTGGCCCCGTTCGTGCTGCCGATCTGCCTGGTGACTGCCGTGCTGATCCGTCTGGATTCGCCGGGTGGCGTGTTCTTCGTGCAGGAGCGTGTCGGTCAGGGCGGTCGTCCGTATCGCATGTTCAAGTTCCGCAGCATGTGCCATGACAGCGAGAAGTCCGGTGCCCAGTTCGCCCAGGCCAACGACATGCGCGTGACCCGTATCGGCCGCGTGATCCGCAAGACCCGCATCGATGAGCTGCCGCAGTTCATCAACGTGCTCAAGGGCGAGATGAGCCTCATCGGTCCGCGTCCGGAGCAGGTCAAGTTCGTGAATGAATTCGCCGAACAGATCCCGTTCTACAACTACCGTCACGTGGTACGTCCGGGCATCACCGGCTGGGCGCAGGTGACCCAGGGGTACGCCTCCGACGCTGATGAGACGCGCGAGAAGCTCGAGCACGACTTCTACTACATCAAGCGCTTCTCCGTGTGGCTGGATCTGTTGATCGTCGGTCGTACCATCAAGACCATGCTGACCGGTTTCGGGGCACGCTGAGCATGCTGACCGTCAGTGGCTATTACGTCGGCTTCATGGCCCTGCTGGTGGCAGTTCTGCCACTGGCGGCCAGCGAGCGCACCCGCATGGTGGGTGCCTGGCTGGGTGGCGGGCTGTGTCTGGCGTTCATGGCATTGCGTTACGACGCAGGATACGACTACTTCTCGTATCGTCAGATGGCCACCTGGCAGGTCGACCTGAGCTTCCTCGAACCCGCGCCGGCGGCACTGGCGCGCATGGCTCGGGCCTGGGGGGAACCGCAGCTGTTCTTCTTCATCACTGCCTTCCTCTACGTGTCATGCTTCGTCACCGCACTGGTGATGAGCCGCCGCAACCTGGCCTGGTGCCTGCTGTTCTTCGTCTGCCTGCCGCTGATCTATCTCTCGGCCTTCGGCTTCGTCAAGCAGCACGTGGCGATCGCCCTGTTCATGGTGGCGATGGCCTGTCTGGAGCGTGGCATGCGGCTGCCGGCGCTGGTGCTGATGCTCGTCGGCACCAGCTTCCACTACACCCTGGCGCTGTATCTGCCGTTGCTGGTGCTCTACCCGCTGCTGCGACGCGCCTATCCCTTCTGGGTCTATCTGGGGCTGCTGCCGCTGTGTTTCGTGGCAGGACCGCTGGCCAAGAGCGCACTCAGCGCGCTGGGGCTCTATGCCCACTACTTCGAGGATTTTTCCGGGGGCGGGCAGAAGCTCTATGTCATCTATCTGCTGATCTGCCTGGGGACGCTGGGACTCTGGAAGCATTTCCGCCTGTCACTGGACCCCTGGGCCTTCAATCTGATGTTCATCGGCGTGGCGCTCTACACCCTGTTCATCACCTATGGTGAGCACGTGGCCCGCGCCAGCTACTACTTCCTGCCGTTTGCCATCTTCGTCATCTGTGACGTCATCGAGCACTTCCGCGACAAGCTGCTGCCCAGTCTGATCAGCGGTGCGCTGATGATGGCGTTGTTCTTCATGTCGCTGAAGGTGGCGGCCGGCAATCAGGATCATGATTTCTTGAACAACTACCAATTCTATTTCTTGAGCGATGAAGCACTGGTGGTCGGCAATGGAGGTCAGTCATGAGCGAAGCGCTGATCTTCTCGCTGTTCAACCTGATGGCGCGTGGCCTGTCGTCCGCGGCGGGCCTGCTGCTGGCGCGAGCCGTGGCGCCCGAGGCCTTCGGGGAATATGCCCTGGCCCTCAACTATGCGGTGTTGCTGGGCGTGCTGGCGCGCATGGGCGGCAACGAGGTGCTGCTGGTCACCGAAGATGGCGCCAGTGGCGCGGCGCTGCGCCGCTGGATGGGCGTCGGCATCGGCCTCTACGCCTTGCTGGCCATCGCCTTCGCCGTGGGCATCGCGCCGCTGCTGGGGCTGTCTGCCTTCATCTTCGCCTTCTGTGCCCTGCGCGCCGGGGCGGAGCAGGTCGGCCTGCAGATGGTCAATTCGCGCCTGCAGCGTCAGGAGCGCCTGGGGCGCGTCAATCTGATGACGGTGTTGATCTCGCTGGCGGTGGCGATCGCGGTCGCCTGCGCGGCAGGTCCGGCGCTCTATCATCAGGGCGTTGCGCTGCTGACCGGCGCCGAATTCAGCGCCGAGCTGACCACGCCGTCCGGCATGTTCGGCCTGGCACCGGTGGCCACCTTCGTGATGGTCGGTGCCCTCGCGCTGATCATCGTGATGCTGCTGGGCATGTGGCTGTCACATGACGCGGCGGCGGATGCCCGGGCGGCGGCTGCCAGCCGCGATGGCGCAAGCTCAAGTCGCCTGCCGAGCAAGGCGGACTTCGCGCGTGGACGCGGCTTTCTCTACAACAACCTGATGTCATTCGCCTACCTGCAGGCCTGGGTGATCCTGGCCGGGCTCGCCTTCGCGCCCGCCCAGGTGGCCAGTGTCTCGGTGGTGACCTCCATCGTGTTCGCGCTCTATGTCTTCCCCACCAGCCTGTATCGCTACTACCTGCCCAAGCTGACCCAGGGTGATGGCCGCCTCAAGGAATACCTGATCATCGCCAGCGGCTTCGCGCTGCCGGTGGCGGGCGGTCTGGCACTGGTGGCGCCGTGGCTGGCCGAGCACTTCCTGAGCGGCGCCTATCCGCGCCTGACCATGACGCTGCGCGCCTTCGCGCTGGTCTACCTGGTGCACGCCTTCGTCACCTGCGCCTTCACGCGTCTGGCGGCACTGCGCCTGAATGGCAAGCGCCTGCTGTGCCAGAGCACCGGGGCCATTCTGGTGGTCGGTGGGGGCCTTTCGATCGCGGCGCTCAATCACTCGCTCGGCAACGCGTCCGGCGAGAGCGGCAGCCTTCTGGGCATCGACCTCTACCACCTCTTCCTGTGCGTGCCGGTCACCGCGGAGCTGGTGATGCTGGCGATGGCGATCCTCTTCCAGCCGGCTCGCCAGCAAGAGGCGGCCGCGACGGCCAGCCCTTGACGTTCGGCCTTGGGGCCGACGAGTACACGACATTTCACGTGGCGATGCCCGGGCATCGTGCACACCGAACAGCGACATTACGGACAGAAGGACGAACAGCATGGCCAAGATATGCATGACGCACGGATGGCATGACGACAACAAGGGCGACTCCGCCATCCTGATGGGCACCATCGACTTCCTCGACCAGCTGATCGATGCCGAACACGGCCGCAGCGATGTCTCCGGTGAAGGCGTGGCGAAGGCCGAAGGCCATCGCATCGATATCCTGCCCATCGATGATCAGGTGTTCGCCACCGAGCGCGGACCCTTCCGCCACATTCGTCGCCGCTACCGCGAGCGCGTCACCGTCGGTCAGCCCTTGATGCCGCCGATGCGTGACAAGCTGCGCTTCGTCACCTCGCTGCTGGGGCTGGGGGCCAAGATGGCGTTCGGCAAGCAGGGCAAGAGCGGCAACGATGTCATCGATGGTGCCGACCTGGTGGTGGTGAAGGGCGGTCATATCTTCCACAACGGCAGCTTCAAGAAGACCCTGTCTTCCTGGCTGGCGCTGATCGGTTATCTGGCGCCGGTGATGCTGGCGCGCAAGGCCGGCAAGCGTGTGCTGTTGCTGGGCCACTCCTTCGGCCCGTTCAAGACCCCGGCCCAGGAGCGCTTCTTCCTGCGCACCCTGAGCGACTGCCTGGTGGTCTCGCGTGAGGAGATCACCCACGCCATGACCCAGAAGGCCGACCCGAAGCTGCCGCATGCGCTGCTGGGCACCGACATGGCCTTCGCCATGGCCCCGCGGGCGAGCGATGAACATGCCGAGGTCAAGGCACCGGGCGGCGTGGCCTCACCCTATGCCGTGATCACCCTGCGTGACTGGTGGGGGCTGGATCAGCAGGCCTTCGCCGAGCGTGTCGAGGTGCTGTCGCGTTCACTGCTGGAATCCCGGGAGCGTCTGGGCATCGAGCGCCTGATGATCGTGCCGCACGTGCTGGGCCCGACCGATATCGAGAATGACCAGCGCATCTCCCAGCTGGTGTTCGATCACCTGCAGAAGGCACTGGCCGCCGCTGACGGGGGCGAGGAGCTCGCCACGCGCATCGAGCTGGTGCAGGGCGACCCGAGCCCGGATGCGCTGGTGGATCTCTACCGCGACGCCGAATTCCTGGTGGGCACACGTTTCCACTCGGTCATCTTCGCGCTGATGTCCGGCACGCCGGTCTACGCGCTGTCCTACTGTGGCCCCAAGGCGCCGGGCATCATGCGTGACTTCGGGCTCGGCGACAGCGTTCAGGACATCGAGAACTTCGACCCGGCACGCATCGTGGCCGACATCGAGGCGCTGGTCGCCGACAAGGCCTTCCCGGCGCTTGCCGAGCGCGTCATCGCCGACAAGCTGGCGATCACCGCCGACATCACGCGGGACTTCCTGCGCCGCGCACCGGGACGCGCCGGTGTCTGGGGCCAGCGTGAGCTCAAGCTCAATGACGACGCCTATCCCGCGCCGTCGGCTGCCAAGGCACCTGCCGCGACGGACCCCGTGGCCACGGACGCCCCGGCCGCTGAGCACGCCACCCACGACAGCGAGCCTGTCGTGCGAGGAGTCTGACATGGCCCATGTCGCTCTGTTGATCCAGGACATCAGCGCCTGCGGTGGCGTCGAGAAGGTGATGCACGGCCTGGCGCGTGATCTGCGCGACAGCCATCAGGTCACGCTGGTGTCGGTGCGTGAAGGCGAGCCCTACTGGGGCCGTCTCGAGGGTGTCGAATACCGCACCCTGGGCCTGCCCGCCACCGGTACGCGCAAGAACTTCCGCCACTGGGTGACGCATCTGCGTCGTCTGATGCTGGAGGCGCGCATCGAGGTGATGGTCAGTGGCTACTTCGCCTTCCATCTGGCGGCCCAGCTGGCGGCACGTGGCACCGGAGGCCGTGACGAGGCGGGCAATTCGCGCCCGCTGACCCGCGTCATCGCCCAGGAGCACAGCGCCTACCATCACGATCGTCGCGCCAAGCGCGTCATCAAGCACCTGCTCTATCGTCATCTCGATGTCCTGCAGGTGCTCAACGAGGTGGATGCGGAATGCTGGCGGCGGCGTGGTCTGCAACCGACGGTGATTCCCAACTATCTGGATGATCTCGCGGAGCGCGAGACGCGCGCCGAGTGCGAGCGTCAGGCCGACGTGGTGATGGTGGGGCGTCTGGCGCCGATCAAGCGTGTCGATCTGGCGATCCGTGCCTTTGCCCATTCGGGTTACCGCCGCGGGCGTCTGGTGCTGGTCGGGGATGGTCCGGAACGTGAGTCCTTGCTGGCGCTGTGCCACGAGCTGGGGCTGAAGGTCTTCCAGGGCGCCAACGACGACAGCGTGCCGGATGATACCCGGGTGCTGTTCACCGGCGCGCTGCAGGACGTCTCGCGTGAGTTGCGCCGAGCCCGTCTGCTGTTGCTGACGTCCGAGCGCGAATGCCTGCCGATGAACGTGCTGGAAGCCAAGCGTGAGGGCCTGCCGTGCCTGTCACGCCCGGTGCGCTCAGGCCCGCTGGCATTGATTCGCCACGATGTCGATGGCGTGCTGAGTGCCGAAGCGGACAGTGCCGGTGAGGTGGAGATCGTGCAGGAGCTGGCGCATGAACTGGCGCGTCTCGAATTTGACGACCATCGCCTGCTGCATCTCTCGAAGGCCGCACGCGAGAGCTTTGCCCACTACAGCCGTGATGCGGTGCTGCCGGACTATCAACGCCTGATCACGCGCCTGGTGCCAGCCGATTCGCGCCAGCGCGCATTCGTGAACGGCGTCAGCGTCAGTGGATCCCACTCGCCTCATTCCAAGGAGAAGGCCCATGGCTGATGTGTCCGTCATCATGCCCAACTACGGCTATGACCGCCGCCTGCATGCCGCCGTCGATTCCGTGCTGGCCCAGAGCGAGCCGGTGCGCGAGATCCTGATCAGCGACGATGCCTCACCCGATGGTGCCGCCGCGCGACTGCGCGAGGATTTCGCGGCGCTGGAGACCGGCGACGTCGAGATCCGCATCCTCGAGACCGACACCAACGGCGGGCCGGGGCGTGCCCGCAACCGTGCCATCGCCGAGGCCCAGGGCCGCTACATCGCCTTCCTGGACGCCGATGATGCCTGGCTGCCGGAGAAGATCGAACGCCAGATCGCCTTCATGCAGGAGACCGGCGCCGGACTGTCCTACACCGGCTACGAGATGGTGGATGAGCAGGGCAACCATGTCTCCCACTTCGCACCGCCGGCGCGTCTGACGCGTGACGACATGCTGCGCTCCAACTCCATCGGCTGCCTGACCGCCATCTATGACGCGGGGCGCTTCGGGCGTTTCTACATGCCGACCATCCGCAAGCGTCAGGACCTGGCGCTGTGGCTGATCATCATCGGTCAGCTGGGCCCGGCGCAGGGCATGCCCGAGCCGCTGGCGCGTTACACGCGTCGCGAGAGCAGCGTGTCCTCCAACAAGTTCAAGGCCGCCGCCTACCAGTGGCGTCTGTATCGTGAGGTGCTGGGGATGGATGTGATCAGCGCCAGTCGCAACTTTGTCCATTACGCGGTGAACGGTTATGCAAAACATCGTTGATGAAACTATCTCCGTCGATCCCGCTCGTCATGCAGGCCGCCCCATGCAGGAATCCCGTGCTCGTGTGCTGAAGCATCAGCGTCAGGTGGAAGACAGTGCCCGTCGCCAGGTGCCGGAACTGACCTTCCTGATCTCGACTCTGGATGCCGGGATCTACAGCGTGCCGCGTTATGACGAGCTGCCCGGTGCCCGCTTCCTGATCGTGCATCAGCTGTCGGAAGCCCACCAGGACGAGGCGCAGCGCGATATCTTCCGCGAGTACGTGCTGGCCCATTTCGACAGCCGTTTCGAGTATCTGGCGGTCGCGGGGCGTGGTCTCTCCAAGAGCCGCAACATCGCGCTGGCGGCCTGCCCGACACGCTACGCCTACATCCTGGACGACGATGTCCAGCTGCATCCCCAGGCCGTGTCGCTGGTGATGGAAGCCTTCACCTGTACCGAGGCGGCGGCGATCAGCTTCCCGCACGTCAAGGCCTTCCCCTTGCACGAACGGGACCCGGATCGTCCGGCACCGCCGGTCGCCTTCAAGGCCCACACCCTGATGTCACTGGCTCGCGTGCGCTCGGTGGACATGGCGCTGGATCTCTGCCAGTTCCATGCCCGCTTCGATGAGCAGTTCGGGCTGGGCACCGACCAACCCTCCGGCGAGGAATTCATCGTGATGAGCGATGCTCGCCGTCAGGGCGCGCGCCTGATGCGCGCCAATCTGGGCATCGTCGCCCATGCGGGGGTCACCTCCGGCAGCGACTTCTACAGCTCGCCCGCCAAGGCGCGCACCAAGGGACGGATGTTCGCCCGGGTCACTGGCAGTCGCTTCTCGCCGCTGGCACTGGCCTTCCTGGTTCGCAAGGCCCCGATCGCCTTCAAGCGCGGCTATCTGGCGACCTTCGTCGGCAATTTCTTCCGCTAGTCGCCCGCGCGACACACACGTACGCCCGAATCGGCATGGGCAGACGCCGATGGATGGCAGTCTCTGCGCTTTTCTCTCTCCCCACTGACGTTGCCCGTCAGTGGGTTGGGTAACGTCACGCCGGATTCGGGCCGAGGGGCGATCTGTCAGTGGTTCACGGTCTCCCTGCAGTGGAGATCCGCCCCGACCGGTATCGCTCATGCATCGCTTTGGCGCATTGCGTTCACACTCGAGATGGCCGTCAGGCCAACAAGGATGACATTCAATGAAGATCACGATTTTCGGAAGCGGTTATGTAGGCCTGGTCACCGGTACCTGCCTGGCCGATGTGGGACATGATGTGGTGTGCATGGACGTGGACGCCGCCAAGATCGAGCGCCTCAAGCAGGGCGAGATTCCCATCTACGAGCCGGGACTCGAGAGCATGTTGCTGCGCAACGTGGAGGCCGGCCGTCTGAGCTTCACCACCGACGCCCGCGAGGCCGTCGCGCACGGCGTGCTGCAGTTCATCGCCGTGGGCACGCCGCCGGATGAAGATGGCAGTGCTGACCTCAAGTACGTGCTGGCGGTGGCCGAGAGCATCGGTGAGTACATGGATGACTACAAGGTCATCATCGACAAGTCCACCGTGCCGGTGGGCACGGCAGACCGCGTGCACGCCCGCGTGGCTGAAGTGCTCAAGCACCGCGGCGTGAGCGTGGATTTCGATGTCTGCTCCAACCCGGAATTCCTCAAGGAGGGCGCGGCGCTGGAGGACTTCACGCGTGGGGCCCGCATCGTGGTCGGCACCGATTCCGAGAAGGTGCGCGAGCGCATGCGCGAATGCTACGCCCCCTACAACCGCAACCATGAAAAGCTGATGTTCATGGATGTGCGCGCCGCCGAGCTGACCAAGTACGCCGCCAACGCGATGCTGGCCACCAAGATCAGCTTCATGAACGAGATCTCCAACCTGGCCGAGCGCCTGGGCGCGGATATCGAGGAAGTGCGCCGCGGGATCGGCAGTGATCCGCGCATCGGCTACCACTTCATCTACCCGGGCTGTGGCTACGGTGGCTCCTGCTTCCCGAAGGATGTCCAGGCGCTGGCGCGTACCGCCAGCCAGATCGGCTATGAGGCCGAGCTGCTCACCGCGGTGGAATCCGTCAACAAGCGTCAGAAGGTCACGCTGTTCGAGAAGCTGTCACGTGCCTTCGATGGCGATCTCGCCGGCAAGACCATCGCCGTCTGGGGGCTGGCCTTCAAGCCGAACACCGATGACATGCGTGACGCGCCGAGCCGCACGCTGATGGAAGCGCTGTGGGCGGCGGGTGCCAAGGTGCAGGCCTATGACCCGGAATCCATGCGTGAGACACGCCGCATCTACGGCGAGCGCGATGATCTGGTGCTGGTGGCGGATCGCATCCAGGCGGTCAAGGGCGCGGATGCGCTGGTGATCTGCACCGAGTGGAAGGAATTCCGCACGCTGGATGCCGGCTGGCTCAAGACCCAGCTGGCCTTCCCGGTGGTGGTGGATGGCCGCAACCTCTTCGAGCCGTCCGCCATGAAGTCTGCCGGCCTGATGTATTACGCGGTCGGCCGTGGCGACACCCTGGCGCTGACGCGCGACTGACCCAGGCGGCGGCCTGCGACACGTGATGTGGCAAGCCGTCGTCGCGGCATCCCGACTCAGTCTTTGACTCAGCCCTCTGGCTCAGTTCTGTGGCTCAGTTCTCTGACTCAGCCTCTCGGCAAGGCGGTCGCGTCCGTGACCTCTGCAAGGGCACCGCCTTGCCCCCCATTCGTTCGAACCGCTCCGTGCCTGGCACGGGGCGGCAGCAGACAAGGAGCTTTCCATGTGTGGCATCGTTGCCGGCCTGGCTCAGCGTGACATCAGCAAGATTCTCATCGAGGGGCTGCATCGCCTCGAATACCGGGGTTATGACTCCGCTGGCGTGGCCGTGATCGACCCCGCCGGTGAACTGCGCCGTGCGCGTGCCGTCGGCAAGGTCCGCGCGCTGGAGGACGAGCTGCGTGAAGCGCCGCTGTCCGGTGCCATCGGCGTCGCCCATACCCGCTGGGCCACCCACGGGCGTCCGGCCCAGCACAACGCGCACCCGCACCTCTCGAGCGAGCGCGTGGCCGTGGTGCACAACGGCATCATCGAGAACCACGAGGCGCTGCGCCGTGAGCTGGAGCAGGAGGGCTATGACTTCACTTCCGAGACGGACACCGAGGTGGTCGCGCATCTGGTCGACCGCGAACTGCGCGCTGGCCGTGCGCTGCCGGAGGCGGTCAATGTGGTCACCGCGCGTCTGGATGGCGCCTTCGCGCTGGCGGTGATGGAACAGCAGAATCCCGAGCTGCTGGTCGGCGCCCGTCAGGGTAGCCCGCTGGTCGTGGGTGTGGGAATCGAGGAGCACTTCATCGCTTCTGACCCGCTGGCACTGCTGCCGGTCACCGACCGCTTCATCTATCTGGATGAGGGCGACATGGTGGCCATCAGCCCGAGTGGCATCCAGGTGCTGGAACGCGGCGCCGAGCAGGATGAGCTCACGCCGGTGACCCGCGAAGTGGTGCGCTATGAGCACAGCGTCGAAGCGGCGGGCAAGGGTGAGTATCGCCACTTCATGATGAAGGAGATCATGGAGCAGCCCACCGTGCTGTCGCGTACCCTGGCCGAGCGTCTCGACCCGCAGGGCGTGCGCCTGGAGGCCTTCGAGGTCTCGCGCCATTCCTTCCTGGCCGCGGATGATGGCGCTGAGAAGGGCAGGGAAGTCGTCGATGTCGAGCGACTGACGCAGCTGCTGGCCGATGTGCGTCAGGTGCAGATCATCGCCTGCGGGACCAGCTATCACGCCGGCATGGTGGCGCGTTACTGGCTGGAAGAGGTCGCCGGCATTCCGGCGCAGGTCGAGGTGGCCTCGGAGTTCCGTTACCGCGAGCGTGTCGCGGCACCGGGCACGCTGTTCATCACCCTGTCGCAGTCCGGCGAGACCGCCGACACGCTGGCGGCCCTGCGGGATATCCAGAAGCTCAACCGCGAGGGGCCGCAGGCAGGGCATTACCTGGCGAGTCTGGCCATCTGCAACGTGGCGGGAAGCTCGCTGGTTCGTGAGTCGGATCTGTCACTGCTGACCCATGCCGGGCCGGAGATCGGGGTGGCTTCCACCAAGGCCTTCACCACCCAGCTGGTGGCGCTGATGCTGACCACGCTGGCCCTGCGCCAGAGCCGTCGACAGCCGCAGGACGAGGAAGATGACCTGCTCTCGCGTCAGCTGCTGATGCGTCTCAAGGACCTGCCGCATGTCATCGAACAATCGCTGGGGCTGAACGGGGAAATCGCCCAGTTGGCCGAGAAGTTCATGCATCGCCATCACACCCTGTTCCTCGGGCGCGGCAGCCAGTACCCGATCGCGATGGAGGGTGCGCTCAAGCTCAAGGAAATCTCCTATATCCACGCCGAAGCCTATGCGGCGGGTGAGCTCAAGCACGGCCCGCTGGCCTTGATCGATGAGGACATGCCGGTGGTGGCGGTCGCGCCGATGGATGACCTGATGGAGAAGCTGAAGTCCAACCTTCAGGAAGTCCGCGCGCGTGGCGGCCAGCTGTTCGTGTTCGCCGACCCGGAAGTCAGCCTCAAGGCCGGTGAGGGCGTGCACGTCGTCACCGTGCCGGGGGTGTGTCGCTTCCTCGCGCCGATCGTCTATGCAGTCCCGCTGCAGCTGCTGTCCTATCACGTCGCCGTGCTCAAGGGCACCGATGTCGATCAGCCGCGCAATCTCGCCAAGAGTGTCACGGTAGAGTGATCCCGCGCGGGCACTGAGTCGTGGCTCGCATGAAGACGAAAGGGACTGCCCATGGGCAGTCCCTTTTTTCGTGTGCGCGCATCATGCCGCCGGCGGTTGCCTGACGCTGCCTGCTTGATGCAGCTCAGCCCGGCAGGCCCCATGACGACAGACGGCGCCACCAGCTGCGCCGCCCGGCTGTGGTGTCCGTCTCGCAGGTGTCCGGGGGCTCGGGGGTGGGACCCTGATGACGAATGCAGAAACGATCTCCCCCCGGCCCCGTGATCCAGCGTGAACTGCCTGAGCTGACACGCCCCGCCTTGACGTCATCGTCGAGTTTCCTGCCCGCGGCCTTGATGGCCTCCAGTGTGCCTGGCGCCAGTTCGATGAAGCCTTCCTCTCCCGGCGCTTCCTCGACCTGTGACGGTGGAATCTCGCGCATCAGATCAACCCCTTGAGGATCAGATTGCCACTGGAGACCAGCAGGATGGCGTAGGCCACCTGGCGCAGGTGGTGGTCACTGAGCGGGGGTGGGAAGCGGCGTGCGAGCTCCGTGAAGGCGATGACCACGAACACGCCTGCGGCACCGATCATCAGCAGTTCACTCAGGTGCTCGCCGGCGCGTCCGGGAGAGATGATCGAGAGTCCCATGCGCATGGCGCCCCCGACCAGAAAGACAGCGAACAGGGTGCAGCGGATCGCCACCAGCGTCATCGGCTGGCGGTAGAGCATTACCACCAGCGGCGGCCCGTTGGCGGCGAACAGCCCGCCCATCAGGCCCGAGAGCCCGCCGGCGGCATGGAAGTGCCAACGGGGAGACAGCGTCTCACGCGGCTTGGGTTGCATCAGCAGCGCCAGGCAGGCGATGAGGATCACGCATCCCAGCAGCATGCCGAGCAGGGGCGCGCGCTCCTCTCCCAGCCAGGTGGCCAGGTAATAGCCGACCGGCAGCAGCGGTAGGCTGGTGACCAGCAGTCGCCGCGCGAGGCGCAGGTCGATTTCTCGCCAGTGACCCCGCAGTGCCATGCAGTTGTTGAACAGGCTCAAGAGGGCGCAGAGCAGGGCGGCGCTCTCGATGGGCAGGACATCGAGAGTGGCCAGCAGGCCCATGACGATGAGCCCGAAGGCAAAGCCGGTGAGGGTCTGGATGTAGCTGGCCAGTGCCAGGCTCAACAGGATGGCAGCGAGTTGCCAGAGGGTCATGGTGACTCCGTTGGGTGGCCCCGTTCGGCGCGAGGGAAGGGTGGAGGCATTGCGCTGCCATGATAGCGCGGGCCAGCCGCAAAAGGGCGACAGTCTCGTGGCGGCCAGCCGGCGAGGGTGAGTCATGTGAGCTTTCGCGGATGAAGCGTGTCAGCAGCTCGGCCCATCCTGCTCAAACTTGCATAGGTAATTTAGTGGTCTTGAATTGCTTAGCTTACGCATGAGATGCAAGGAGTTTGCGACATGAGCCCTCATGAATTCGGTTTTTGGCGACATGTCGCCTTGTTTGAATATCAGCAGCTTATTAGTCTGTGGTGAACAAGGGGGCATGAAGTGTCGCCATTTGCGGCCACATGATGTCGCTGGTGGCTTGGGCCGGGCTTTGGCAGGGCAAGCCAGCCGACAGATTCATTGGCCTCCTTGCTTGATGCCTGGCAGTGATGAACACGGCCTGAGCGTGAGCCCCTGATGGACAAGCACCGCCACATGGATATCCGGGCATGGAACGCAACGCAGCACAATCTCCTTTCTTCACCATCGTGACGCCGAATCACAATTCGGGTGACGGGCTCGAGCGCTGCATCGCCAGTCTCGCGGCCAACGACACCGCTTACGAACACATCATCATCGATGATGCCTCTTCGGATGATTCCTTTCTGCGGGTGGAGCGCAGTCACGCCGCCCGGCCCCCGACCTCATTGGTACTGCGCCGCAATGCCGAGAATCTCGGGCCCGGGCCGACCCGCAATCATGGCCTGAGTCTGGCACGTGGCCGCTATGTGCTGTTCTGCGATGCGGATGACACCTTCGTGGCCGGCGCCCTGGATACGCTCAAGGCGCAGATCGTGGCCTTCGATTGCCCGCAGGTGGTGGTGTTCCGTTATTGCCTGCAGGGGCCACAGGGAGAGCGGGAGAGCACGCCACTGTGCAGCCAGCCCCTTGAGCGCACCCAGATGCAGGCCTTCACCGATTTCATGCACGACCGCATCGTCTCCGCTCCCTGGGGCAAGGCGATCCGTGCCGATCTCGCCTGCGCCCTGAGCTTTCCTGACCTTCCTGTTTCCCAGGATGGTCTCTACAACCTCGAGCTGTTCGGTCGGGCGGCACGCGTGCTCTATCTGCCCCAGGTGCTGTATCGCTTCGACAAGCGCAGCGACGGTTCTCTGACTCGCAAGCCCTTCGGCAATCGCGAGCTGGCCCGATTTCACCGCAGCTGGCAGGTGTTCGATTCCCGCTACCGCGAGCAGTTCGCGGCCGCCCACGGCCTGGCACTGCTGGAGATTCGCGCCCTGCGCTTCGTCGGTGTGAGCTTCATCATGCGCCAGGCCATCAACAAGACCCACGACGATGACCAGGTGAGGCAGGTGGTGATGTCTCAGCTGCGCCAGTCATCCTGGGCGGCATTGCGTCAGCTGTCGTTGAAGGAAAAGGCGTTGCTGATGAGCTATGCGTTCAGTCCTTCCCTGTCCCGGCAATTGATTCGGCGGAGCCAATACGCGTCATGAGCACTCGCAAGCATATCCTGTTCTACACCGGCGCCCAGTCGCGCACCGGCGGCACCGAGCGTGCCTGCGCCGATACCGCCAACATGCTGGCAGCCAGCGGTGACTATCAGGTGGAGGTGGTCAGCGAGCATGGCCCTGCCGACAGCCCCTATCCCCTGCACGAGGATATCGTGCATGAATCGCTGTATCCAAAACGTCAGCATCTGGGAGCGTTGCGCGGCGTGCTGCTGTTCCTGCGGCTTTTCTGGATGGTGCTGCGCAAGCGACCGGACGTGGTGATCGTGGTCGAGAGCATCGGTTTCCTGCCATTCTTGCTGCCCAGCTATCTGCTGCGGCGCACGCGCTATCTCTGCTGGGAACACTTCAATGCCACCTCGGATCTCGGCGTGCCACGGCGCAATGTCGCGCGGCGTCTCGCGGCCAGGCGGGCCGATCGTATCGTGGTGCTTTCCCATGAGGACCGCGAATACTGGGAGCAGCTGCTCCCCCAGTCCACCGAGCGTCTGAGCGTCGTGCCCAACCTCAATCCGCTGGAGCACGAGATCCTCCAGCGTCAGGCCCGGCTGCAGGACGCCGCCGCCGCGCCGCCCGCAGTGGCGCCTTCTGAGACCGTCGCGCCGAAGGTGGCGGTGGCGGTGGGGCGTCTGACGCACCAGAAGGGCTTTGATCTGCTGCTGGAGGCCTGGGCGGCGATTCCCCCCGAATCGCGTGATGGCTGGGTGCTGCGCATCGTCGGCGAGGGTGATGCACGCGAGGCGCTGGAGGCACAGGCGGAGCGGCTTGGTATCACGCGCCAGCTTCAGATGCCCGGCCAGTGCAGCGACATCCTGCGCGAATACGCCGCGGCAGACCTGTTCGTGCTGTCGTCACGCTTCGAAGGCTTCGGGCTGGTACTGGTCGAGGCGCTCAGCTGTGGCGTGCCCTGCATCAGCTTCGCCTGCCCGGCCGGGCCTCGCGAGATCCTCAAGCATGGCATCAATGGCTATCTGGTCGAGCAGGGCAATGTGGCAGCGTTCAGTCAGCAGCTGGGCGCCGTGCTCGGTGATGATGAAGTGCTTGCGCGCCTGCGTGCCAATGTCGATTACGGCCTGGAGCGGTTTTCGCGCCGTACCGTCGAGGCCAGTTGGCAGGCCGTGCTGGAGGGACTGGAAGCCCCGGCACTGCTACGTGTCATCTGAGCTGAGTCAGGCACCAGACATGTGATTTGCGAGCCCTCCTTTCGGGGCTCGCGTTCGCGCTATCGGATACGAATCTTCAGGTACGAAAGCAGGAGGCTATCGCCGTGAGAATCATGCATGTCATCTCGACCCCCGCATCAGGAGGTGCCGAGGTCTACGTCAAGGACCTGAGCCTTGCCATGGTCGCGGCGGGGCACAGCGTTCATGTCACGTTTCTGGAAACCGCTGAGCAGTGCGGGCGAGATCTGGACTATGAAAGGCACTTCCTGGCCCAGCTGAATCAGGCGGGCATCAGTCATTCGTTTCTGGGCGCCGACACGCGTCGCCGTCCCTGGCGGGGCGGCACGCGGCTGCGCGCGGAAGTGAATCGATTCGCCCCGGATGTGGTGCATTGCCATCTCTACTACGCGCTGATGTTCGCCTTCCTGCTGCCACGAAAGCTTGCGGTGATCATGACCGTGCACAGTATCGAGCTGGGGGCGCCCAACTGGCTGTTTCGACTGTTCGATCGTCGCGTCAGCGCCTATGTCGGCATCTGTCACGCCTGCACGCGCAAGCTTGCGCCGCTGGTCAGGCGGCCGGTGGTCCAGATCGACAATGCCGTCTCGGGGGCACGCCTCAAGCACAGCGGCTGGCAGATGACGGCGCTGGATACCCCGGTGAAGCTGGCAGCCATCGGACGTCTCACCGAAGCCAAGCAGTATCCCTTGATGCTCGAGAGCTGCCGCCGCCTCAAGGCACAGGGGTTGAATGTCACGCTCAGCATCGCCGGGGAGGGGCCGCTCAAGGCCGAGTTGGTCACGCAGATCCGTGACGCCGGGCTCGAGGATCAGGTCACCTTGCTGGGCAACATCTCGGATGTGGCGGGGCTTCTGGCCTCATCGGACATCTTCCTGATGTCGTCTGCCTGGGAAGGACTGCCGATCTCGCTGCTGGAAGCCACGCTGAGCGGGCTGCCGGTGCTGGTCACCAACGTCGGTGGCTGCGCAGAAGTCGTGCATCGGGTCGGCAACGGGCTGGTGGTGGATGAGCAGACGCCGGCGCGCTATGCCGATGCTCTCACCCGCCTGGTGGCTGACGAGGAGCTGCGACGCAGCTGTGCGCGCAACGCGCGACGCCACGGCGGCAGCTACCACATCAACACGGCGCTGGCCGGGCATCTGGAGCTCTACACCAGCCGGCTGCAAGGCGAGCTGGATGCGGCACCCGAAGTCTCGGTCTGAACGCGCAGGGCGAGGGTGGCGAATGGGAGAAGAGTGCGCATGGGGCCCTGCGGGGCTGAAGAATGGGCCTGAGGTGCGGACCTGAAAGGTGCGCTTGAAAAGCGGGCTTGAGATGCGGGCTTGAGATGCGGGGCCTGGCGCTGGACATGGCAGTCAGAAGAGTGGGCAATCGATGCGATGATCGGTTGCCCTTTTTCTTGTCCTGGAAATGGGGAATGGCGCTATGCGGCCACCTGAATGAGACGTCTCATGCCAGATGATGGGGAGTGCTGGGTCATGAGGTTCATGCGGATGTCAGTCAGGTGTGGCATCAGGATGAGTGGCTCTCAGCGGTTGGCGATTCATTCATGTCATCGCTCTACTAATACTTGAGATGAGAGAAAGCAGTCTAAAGTGAAGTGCGGCAATACAATCGTCGTGAAAGAGAGTTTACGCCTTGCTGTTGTGGTCGATTAATTTATTATCAAGTCCGTAATCAGACATTGAAAATCAAGCAGATCGCCACCTCATGAAATATCGATGATGTCACGCCGATTAAGACGTGATTATTCACGATTCATCGTAGATGAGAGGGCGATTTGATGATGGTCAAGTGCCGAATCCATCACGAAATCCCTGTGACGTTCTGATCGCTGCTATCAGTCTCGATGGCGCCAGTTCGTGGCATGGGAGAAGAGAATGGAAAGGCCGACAGGAAGTCAGGCAGGTACGAACTGGTCGCAAGTTGCTGTATTTCATTGTGTCTCACCACTCCAGAATACGTGAATGTCATCTTCTCCTGGTGCCGGATGCAGAGGGTTCGCCCTTGCTAATCCGGTGATGCAATGCGGAGATTGACGTTTCACGATTCACCCAGGCCTTCTCGTGATGCGTTGTTGATACTCGGGAAAGTGTCGAGAGATCTCTGAAATACCGGCGAAAATGAGTCCTCATTTTCGTTCTGATGCCCTCCTGTAATGGCTGATCACGCTATCAGTCATCCTTCAATGACGATACTGATGATGTCGAGCATGAGAGTCATGAGTCATCGATGATGATGCCGTGATTATCTTTCATGTCGTCATGATGAGTTGTGCTGATTCTTCAGGCCGTGTCATGGATCAGGATGGTCTGATGCTGTTGGATGATTTTCATGATCCGGTACATGTCGGGATTGGGTCGATCCTGACAGGTCACCGTTCGTTCAACGGCGCGCTGGCGGAGGCAGGGAATGATTCGCGCCTGTCTCGCAAGGGAACGTCACAGAATTTCCACGTGCTGCAGGGGAGAAAGCCGATTCCTCGGGGCGGTAGCGTGTCCGGATACACGATGAATGCGCCGATCAGGATGTGATCGAGCAGAGCGCAGGGCTTACAGGGGATGACAGAGGTTATGAAGAGATCGACCAGATCGACGCTGAAGGGAGTTTCCCTGGCGATAATGCTGGCCGCCTTGGGAGGCTGTGCCTTCGCCCCTGGCGGCCATATGGACTATGAGGTCGAGACGGCGCCGCTGTCGGACCATGTCACGGTCAGCCCGATCACGCCGGCCTTGATCAGCAGTTATCGCGCACTCCCGGCTCAGACAGCCCCGGCCGATGACGCGCTGGTGGATGACATCAAGCGCTACGTCTACCGCGTGGGTGGCGGTGACATCCTGGCCATCAATCTGAGCACGCCGCTGGATCTGGCCCAGGAGACGGGCGTTCAGCGCCAGACGGTGGAAGCGCTGACCTACATCGTGCAGCCGGATGGCACGCTGTATTACCCCTACGTCGGGCGCATCAACGTCAAGGACATGACCGTGGATGAGGTGCGCGCCTCGCTGGTGCGTGGCCTGTCACGCTTCATCACCGACCCGCAGGTCAACGTCTCCGTCGCCCAGTTCCGCTCGCAGCGCGTCTATCTGAGCGGCGCGGTCCGTGAGCCGGGCTTCGTGCCGGTCACCGATGTGCCCCTGACCCTGATCGATGCCATCAGTGCCAGTGGTGGCGTCACCGAACTCGCCAATACCCACGACATCACCCTGACCCGCGACGGCCACCAGGAGCACCTGAGCCTCTATCAGCTGCTGCAGCAGGGCAACATGCGTGAGAACCGCCTGCTGCACGATGGCGACGTCATCAATATCCCGGTGGCGACCGACCAGAACGTCTTCGTGCTGGGGCAGGTCCTCAAGCCCGGCAACATGCCGGTGGGCAACGAGCGTCTGAGTCTGACCGATGCCCTGTCACGCGCCGGTGGCGTGGATGAGGACCGTGCCGACCCCTCCGGTGTCTTCGTGGTCCGGGAGAACGGCCCGGACGCTGACAAGCTCGCCACCGTCTATGTGCTCGATATCTCCGATGCCACCTCGCTGATGCTGGGGGCACGCTTCCCGCTGCAGCCCAGGGATGTGGTCTATGTCACCGCGGCGCCGGTCAGCCGTTGGAACCGCGTGCTGAGTCAGTTGCTGCCGTCGGTCACCAGTACCGGGGCCTTCGTCTCGGTCATCGACGACATCGAGGGAGATTGAGGTCCATGAATCAGTTCACTTCTCCCATGCCGCCATCTTCCGGTGACGCTGGCCGGGACGCGACGCGTCGCCTGGACTTCAGCACCCTGCTGGCACTGCTCTGGCATCGTCGCTGGTGGTTGATCGCCAGCACCGTGCTGTTGACGCTGATCGGCATCTATGTGGTCGGCAGCCAGCAGCGCATCTATCTGGCTGACTCGCTGATCCAGATCGAGGACAAGGGCGGCAGCGCCAGCCTGCTGGGCACGCTGACGGGTCAGTCCGGAGGCCCCGAGGAGGGCAGTACCAGTGACGAGCTGGAGATCCTGGCCTCGCGGCTGGTGCTCGGGCAGGCCGTGGCGCGTGAGCGTCTCAACATCGTCGTCACACCGGTGCGCTACCCCGTCATCGGCGACTGGCTGTCCCATCGCGGAATGCGTCTGCCGGAGAGTCTCGGCGGCAATGAATATGCCTGGGGGGATGACGTCCTGAAGGTCACCACGCTGGAGCTTGGCGGCCAGTGGCAGGGACAGACGCTGACCCTGGAAGTGGTCGATGAGCAGCACTATCGCCTGCTGGACGCCGAGGGCAACCTGCTGATGCATGGCACGGTGGGCGAGAATGCGCTGTCCGGTGACATCAAGGTCTTCGTCCAGCGCATGGAGGCCAGCCCCGGGGCGCGCTTCGCGCTGACCAGCATCTCGGACCTCAGTGCCATCAACTCCATCAAGTCGCGTTTCACCGCCGAGCGCAACGGCAGCGATACCGGCGTGGTGACCCTGAGTCTGTCCGGCAGCGACCAGCAGGCCATCGTCAGCACCCTGGACACCATCACCGACGTCTTCCTGCAGCAGAACATCGAGCGCGAATCCGCCGAGGCCGACAACCAGCTGGGCTTTTTGGGTGACCAGATCCCGACGCTGCGCGGCCAGCTCGACGAGGCGGAATCCGCCCTCAACGACTATCGCCGCCGCCGCGATTCCGTGGACCTGACCGCCGAGAGCCAGCAGGTGATGGAGAACCTGGTAGGGCTGGACAACCAGCTGACCGAGATCAAGCTGCGACTGGCGGAGCTGTCGCGTGCCTACACCCATGAGCACCCGGCCTATCGGGCACTGGTGGCGCGTCGTGACTCCCTCAATCAGGAAAAGGCGCGGGTCCAGAAGCAGGCGGAACAGCTGCCGGCGGCGCAGCGCGAAGCGCTCAATCTGAACCGCAACGTCAATGTCAGCCAGGAAATCTACGTCGCGCTGCTCAACAAGCGCGAAGAGGTGCGCCTCAAGAAGGCAGGTACGGTCGGCAACGTGCGGATTCTGGATCCCGCCGTCCTGCAGCCTGGCCCCATCTCGCCGAGAACCTCGCTGATGATGGTGGTCTTCGCGATGGCCGGTTTCCTGCTGGGCGTGCTGGGCATCCTGCTGCGGCATTCCATGCGCAAGGGCATCGACAGCGCCGAACAGATCGAGTCCCTGGACCTGCCGGTCTACGCCACCATCCCGCTCTCGCCGCTGCAGCAGGGCATGATGCGTCGCGTGCGCCTCAAGGGCGAGAAGTCCGGGCGCGAGATCTATCAGGGCGTGCTGGCGACCTCGCAGCCTTCCGACATCAGCATCGAGGCGCTGCGCAGCCTGCGCACCAGCCTGCACTTCGCGCTGCTGGACAATCAGCGCAAGTCGGTGATGTTCACCGGCCCGAGTCCGGGCATCGGCAAGAGCTTCGTGAGCCTCAACCTGGCCGCGGTGAGCGCCGAGGCCGGCCAGCGCGTGCTGCTGATCGATGCCGACATGCGGCGCGGACATCTTCACCACGCCTTCCAGCGCACCTCCGAGCAGGGCGGCCTCTCGGATGTCCTCAGCGGCGCAAGTCCTCTGGAAGAGGTCATCTATCACACGCGCATCGACAACCTGGACTTCCTGGGCCGTGGGGTGGCACCACCGAATCCGTCCGAGCTCCTGATGCAGGAAAACTTTGCCCAGTTGCTGGAGCAGCTGGGAGAGCGCTATGACCTGATCATCATCGATACCCCGCCGGTACTCGCCGTCACCGAGGCGCTGATCATCGGGCGGCATGTCGGCGCGAGCCTGATGGTGGCGCGCTTCGGCATGAACCAGGTGCGTGAGCTGGAACATGCTCGCAAGAAGCTCGAGAACAACGGCATCCACGTCAAGGGCGCGATCTTGAATGCCATCGAGCAGCAGGCCGGGGATAAGCAGCACTACGGGTATTACAACTACAGCTATACCTGATGCCGTGTCGCGGCACGGCTCTCATGACGCTTGAATCACGGAGGAGATGGCACGATGAGCGGTTTACCCTTATCGATGGAGCACCAGCGTCGTTACTCGCATCATTACGAGCGCTTGATCGCCAGCAAACGCCTGCAGCTGGTCTTCGGCATGCTGGTGGTGGTGATCGCGCCGGCACTCTACCAGGCGGGGCTCAACGAGCTGGTACCCGGTGACCACGGCTGGTGGCTGACCAGCGATGCCCAATGGCACGCCATGATCGGCACGGGGGGGGCCTATACGCTGTCCATCACCGCCGTCAATCGCCTGTCGCGCCTGCCGGGGACCCGCTCCTACCTCTACGTGGTACCCACCATCGTCATCTGCTATCTGATGCTGATGCTGGCGCTGGGGGTCTTCGATCTCGACTACTCGCGTCATCAGGTCGGCCTGTCCTTCCTGCTCGCCGTAAGCCTGTGCACGGCCTACTACTACATCGACACCCATGTCCGGCGTATGCGCTTTGCCGTGGTGCCGTTCGGCAAGGCGCCGGCGCTGTGTCAGCGTCGCGAGGTCGAGTGGCTGACGCTCAAGGGGCCGGACCTCGTGGGCATGCGGCGCATCGATGGCGTGGTGGCAGACCTGCGTGCCGAGATGCCCCGTGAGTGGGAGAGCTTCCTCGCTGACTGCACGATCCACCGCATTCCCGTCTATCACGCCACCCAGGCCCACGAGATGATCACCGGCCGCGTGCTGCTCGATCACCTCTATGCCAATGAATTCGGCTCGCTGATGCCGCGTGAGGATTACGAGGTCATCAAGCGCTGGATGGACTTCAGCGTGGCGCTGGTGCTGCTGCCGCTGCTGGCACCGGTGATGCTGCTGACCGCGCTGGCCATCCGACTGGACAGTCCGGGCCCCGTGGTCTTCCGTCAGCCACGCATGGGCTTTCATTGTCGTCCCTTCACCGTCTACAAGTTTCGCAGCATGTATGACGGCATGAAGGGGGCCGGCTTCACCCAGGAAGGCAGTGACCCGCGCATCACCCGGGTCGGGCGCTTCATCCGCAAGTGCCGTCTCGATGAACTCCCGCAGCTGTTCAACGTGCTCAAGGGTGACATGAGCCTGATCGGGCCGCGTCCGGAATCGATGAATCTGGCGGACTGGTATCGCAAGGATGTGCCGTTCTTCCATTACCGCCATGTGGTACGCCCGGGCATCACCGGCTGGGCGCAGGTCGAGCAGGGCTATGCCGCGGAAGTCGAGGGCATGATCCGCAAGCTTGAATACGACTTCTTCTACATCAAGCACTTTTCCTTCTGGCTGGATCTGCTGGTGGTGATTCGCACCATCCGGATCGTGATCAGCGGGAACGGGTCGCGCTAGCCGACCCTCCTTCCTCCGGTTACCCCTGGCACTCGCGACCTGACAGGGGCCCATGAGCTACCACCCATTGTCTGATGCACGAAAGGAGTCGAGATCATGATCACGGTGACGCGCCCCTATTTTCCCGAGCGGAAGAATTTCGATCGTTATGTGGATGCCATCTTCCAGAGCCGCTGGTTGACCAATCATGGCCCGCTGGAGCAGGAGCTGACCCGGCGCCTGGAGACCTATCTGGGCGTCAAGCATCTGCTGCTGGTCAGCAATGGCACCCTGGCACTGCAGGTGGCCTATCGCGCGCTGGGGATCAACAACGTGGTCGGGCAGCGCGAACCCGCCGAGGTCATCACGACTCCCTTCACCTTCATCGCCACGGCCAGCAGCCTGAAGTGGGAAGGGATGCAGCCGGTCTTCGCGGACATCGATCCTGCCACCCTGTGCCTGGACCCCGCACAGGTCGAGGCGGCCATCACGCCGCGTACCCGCGCCATCGTGCCGGTGCACGTGTTCGGCAACGCCTGTGACGTGGAAGCCATCGATGCGCTGGGGGAAGAGCACGACCTCAAGGTCATCTATGACGGCGCCCATGCCTTCGGCGCGACCTACCGTGGCAACAGCCTGCTGTCGTACGGGGATGCCAGCACCCTGAGCTTCCATGCCACCAAGCTGTTCCACAGCATCGAGGGCGGCGCGATCATCTTCAAGCGCAAGGAAGACCTGGAGCGTGCCCGCAAGATGATCAACTTCGGCATCACCGGTCCCGAGTGCATCGAGGAGCTGGGCATCAATGCCAAGATGAACGAGTTCCAGGCCGCCATGGGGCTGTGCGTGCTCGACGAGATCGAGGGCAACCTCGAGAGCCGCGCGCTGGTCTGGCATGCCTATGCCCAGGCGTTTCAGGGCAACGTGCAGCTTCAGGCACGTCAGCCGGGCGTCAGCCTCAACTACGCCTATTTCCCGATCATTCTGGAAAGCGAAAGTGTCCTGCTGGAGGTGATGCAGCGTCTGGAGCGGGAAGGCTACCAGCCGCGGCGCTATTTCTGTCCGTCGCTGGAGTCACTGGCATTTCTGGGGCGACCGGCGGCAGACCTGCAGGACGCGGACTTCCAGCAGCCCGAGATCGTGCATTCCAGAGACATCGCCAGCCGTATCCTGTGTCTGCCGTTGTTCTCGGGACTTCAGGTCAGCGAGATTCTCGCCGCGGTGCGCGTCATCGTCGATCGGCATCAGAAGGCAGCCTGAACGATGAACATCGCGATCATGCAACCCTACCTGTTGCCGCATCTGGGCTACTTCCAGCTGATGCACGCCTGTGACGAATTCCTCATCTATGACGACGTCGCCTACATCCCGCGTGGCTACATCAACCGCAACAGCGTGCTGCTGGGCGGCAAGGCCCATCGCTTCACGCTGTCGGTGCCGGATGCCTCACCCAATCGGCGCATCAGCGAGCTGTCGTTCGCACCGACCCCCCAGTCACTGTTGACCACTCTGCACCATGCCTATGCCAAGGCGCCGCATTACGCAGAGGTCATGCCGCTGCTGCAGACGATTCTCATGCATGAGGATCGCCGCATCGGGGCACTGTGCCAGTTCAGCTTCGAGACGATCTGCCGCTATCTGGGGCTCGAGTGTCGCTTCGCGCTGACCAGCGAGATGGATTACGAGCGCAGCCAGTCGGCGCAGGACCGTCTCATCGAACTTTCCCGCCAGCGCGGCGGGCGCGGCTACGTCAACAGTATCGGCGGGCGCAAGCTCTACCGGGGGGAGGCCTTCGAGCAGGCAGGGCTGCGTCTGTCCTTTCTCTCCAGCCATCCGCGTGATTACCGCCAGGCAGCGCCCGGCGCACGTGAGGGCGAGTTCGTCGGCAGTCTCTCGATCATTGATGTGCTGATGTGGTGCTCACCCGCTGACGTCGTCTCGCGGCTGGCGGAGTACACCCTGCTGTCGGGAGATGCACCCTGGGGGCCCGCCGCTGAGGGCATGGATCAGCTCTGGCAGCCGTCGCTTGCAGAGCCTGCTTCGCGCCCGCGCGCCTCTTTACGAGAAGCAGCCGGAGGCGTCGCCGCGTGTCACTGACCCACAAGACGACCATCGGCATCCTGTGGAATTTCATGGATCAGCTGTTGCGCCGTGGCATGGCCAGCATCGTCACCTTGCTGCTGGCCCGTCTGCTGCTGCCGGAAGACTTCGGGCTGCTGGCCATGGTACTGGTCTTTCTGACCATCGCCTCGGCCATGATGGATTCGGGCCTGCAGCAGGCCATCCTGCGTCTGCCGACTCTCGGCCCGCGTGATGCCAGCACCGCCTTCTTCAGCAACATCGGCTTCGGGGTGGTGGCCTATGCGCTGCTGTACTTCAGCGCCCCGTTGATTGCCGATTTCTACGCCGAACCACGGCTTGTCGTGCTGGTGCGTATCGGCGGGCTGGTGGTGCTGATCAACGCCTTCGAGGTAATCCAGGGGGCGATGCTCAACCGGGCGCTGGATTTTCGCACCCGCATGAAGGCCGGCATCCCCGGCAGCGTGATCTCGGGCAGCGTCGCGGTGTTGCTGGGCTGGCTGGGCTTCGGGGTCTGGGCGCTGGTGGGCCAGATGCTGACGGCGGCCTTCGTGACCACGGCACTGATGTGGTGGTGGGGCAGCTGGCGTCCGCACCTGACCTTCGACATGGACGCCTTCAAGGCCATGTTCAGCTTCGGCTACAAGATGTTCCTGTCGCGCATGCTGGACGTGGTGTTCGTCAATCTCTACGTGCTGGTGATCGCCAAGCTGTTCGCGGCTTCGGTGGCGGGGCTGTTCTTCTTTGCGGATCGCCTCAAGGAGCTGGTGCTCAATCAACTGGTCGCCGCGATCCAGAACGTGACCTTCCCGGCCCTGGCCAGCATCCAGCATGACCCGGTGCGGCTGAAGGATGCCTATCGACGCATTCTGCAGCTGATGGTCTATCTGCTGTTCCCCGGGGTGCTGCTGATGGCGGCGCTGGCCCGTCCGCTGTTCGAGGCACTGTTCCCCGACCGCTGGCTGGACGCCGTGCCCTATCTGCAGTTGATGTGCATCGCCGCCGTCATGTATCCGCTCAGTTCGCTCAACCTCAATGTGCTCAAGGTCAAGGGGCGCTCGGACCTGTTCCTGGGGCTTGAGGTGATCAAGAAGCTGCTGATCTGTGTGGTGCTGGCGCTCACCTGGCAACACGGCGTGATCGCGATCCTGATCGGTCAGATCGTGGTGGCGGTGCTGTCCTACATCCCCAATGCGTGGTTCTCGCGAACGCTGATCGATTACAGCATCCGCGAGCAGTGCGTCGACTTCCTGCCGAGCCTGATGCTGTCATCGGTCATCGCGCTTTGCTGCTGGCTGGCGGTGGAGCATCTGGCGGCATCGCCAGACTGGTCTCCGTGGGCGGCGCTGCTGGGACTGGGATGTCTCTCCGGCGCAAGTTACCTGTTGCTCTCTTGCCTGCTGCGCTTTCCGGCCTGGCAGTCGGGTGTTGGTCTGATACGAGATCGTCTTTCACAACGGAAAGTGGAGAATCTTCATGCTAGCTGAATTGAGCTATTCCCAGGCGCAGGGTACCCCGGTCACGGGGGGCGCCCTCGAGGAAGGGCCGATTCCGGTTCCCCCGGCGCCGGCGGATGAAGCCACCATCATGGCGGACTGGGAGGGGAATCTCTCCACGCCGCGTGTCTCGGTGATGTGCTTCGCCTTCAATCACGGCGACTACATCGCGATGGCGCTGGATGGTTTTCTGATGCAGCGCACGCGGTTTCCCTTCGAGATCGTGGTGCATGATGATGCCTCCACCGACGGCACGCGCGAGATCATCGAGGAGTATGCCGCGCGTTACCCCTCCATCATCCGGCCGATCCTGCAGGACGTGAACCAGTACTCGCAGCACGTGTGGCCCATCACCTTCTGCATGCCGGTGATGCGCGGCGACATCATCGCTTACTGCGAAGGGGATGATTACTGGGTCAAGGCCGACAAGCTGGCGCGTCAGGTGGCGCTGTTCGATGCCAACCCGCGTGCCACCGTGTGCTTCCACCCGGCCATCGAGTATGACGAGCATCGCGATGAGCATTCGATCATCTGCCGCTATGCCGACAGCGTCGCGCGTCTCTCCCCCGAGGCCATCATCGGGCTGCGGGGCGGCTCCATTCCGTCACCGGCGCTGACCTTCCGCCGCGTGGAGTCGCATGTGGACGCCATGCTGGAATCCTACCGTGGTGCGCCGATCATGGACTTCTTCCTGCAGGCCTACATGGCGCTGCTGGGTGAGACGCTCTATTACGAGGATGCCGCCTGCGTCTATCGTCGCAACGCCAAGGGCTCCTGGACCTCCCAGCAGCAGGATCATGAGGTCGAGCAGCGCTACCAGCGCGACATGCTGGCCGCCATCGACACCTTCTATGGCGCCACGCGCACGCTGCCGGAAGCCGACACCCTGTATATCCCGCTCTATCACTATTTCAAGCAGTACGTGATGGCGCCCGGCACCACCCAGCAGCGCCTCGCCAACTTCCGCCGCGGGCTGGGCTATCTGCACCACATGCAGCGCAACAAGGTGCTGTCGCTGGTCCGCCGCGACATGTTCGCCAAGCTGACGCGTCGAAAGGCTGCCACGCCCGGGCAGGCGAAGGACACGGAGGCAGCGGCATGAACTATCGCAGCTACGGCGATCTGGGCCGTGACATCGCCAGTCAGATGTCACGCCTGCAGGCAGGGGACTTCGACCTGATCGTCGGCATTCCGCGCAGTGGCATGGTGCCGGCCTACATGATCAGCGCGATGCTCAATCGCGCCTGTACCGATCTCGATACCTTCCTGGCGGATGGCGTGCCCGGCAAGGGCATCACGCGCAAGTTGCGCGAGTCCACCGCCGGCGAGGTGTCCGAGGAAGGCACACGTTCCGCCTGGGCCTATCGTCGCGTGCTGCTGGTGGATGACAGCCTCAACAGCGGTGCCTCGCTCAAGGCCTCCCTGGCGCGCATCCCGGCGGATTGCCCCTGCGAGATCATGACCTGCGTGATCTACGCCAACCCCGGGGTCACCAATGAAGTGGATCTGGCGCTCGTCGAGCTCGAACACCCGCGCGCCTTCCAGTGGAACCTCTTCCACCATCCGGCACTGGAGGATGCCTGCGTGGATATCGATGGCGTGCTGTGTCTCGATCCTTCTCCCGAAGACAACGATGACGGCCCGCGCTATCGCAGATTCCTGCTCGAGGCGACCCCGCTGCATCTGCCCACCTACCGGGTGCACTCGCTGGTCACCAACCGTCTCGAGAAGTACCGCCCCGAGACGGAGGCCTGGCTTGCGCGCCATGGCGTGACCTATGAGCGACTGATCATGCTGGATCTGCCGAGCAAGGAAGCGCGACTGAAACTGGGCTGTCATGCCAGCCACAAGGCCGGCTATTACCGCGAGTCGGGCTGTCGGCTGTTCATCGAGAGTGAAGTGGGACAGGCCAGCAGCATCGCGCAGATGACCGGCAAGCCGGTCTACTGCGTGGATGCCCAGCAGATGGTCAACCCCGAATGGCTGGCCATGCTGAAGTTGCAGCGTGGCAAGTGGATGACACGCCAATGCAAGCGTGGCATCCGCCGGGTGATGAAGCTGCTGCCAGCTTCCTGGGAGCGTCAGGCACGGGGCGTCTTCCAGCGAGTGGCATGAACCTCGCGCGGACACCCCCTCGGGGGTGTCCATCCACTGCAAAGGAATCGTTATGAAAACGCACAGGATGGCGCTATTCGTCTCGGCCGGCTCCGATCATGGCGAGACTCGTCAGATGCTGGCGCTGGCCGCGGGGCTGACCCGCCTGGGACACGAGGTGGATGTGGTACTGCCGCATGCCGAGGAAGACGTCGTCACGTCGCTGGCGCATGGCGTGCGTCTGGTGGAGCTTGGCAGGCAGGGGCCGTTGGCCCTGTCATTGGCCCTGACGCGCTACCTGGCGCGCCACAAGCCCTGTGTGCTGATGTCCAGCGGTCTGGAAGCCAACCTGACGGCGCTCAAGGCGGCGCGCCTCAATCGGCGGCGCGTGCCGGTGGTCATCCACCACGTCACGGCGCTGGCGCAGGAGCTGGCAGCGACGGGGAATCGTCGCGACGCGGCAAGACGTGCGATGGCGCTCAAGTATCCGCAGGCGGCATTGGTGATCGGGGCCAGCGAAGCGATCACTCAGGCACTGGCCAGCGAGGCAGGCATCCCGCAGGCGAATACCGCGCAACTGGATCTCGCGCCACAGCGCATCGGTGGCGCGGCGCACGCCGGGGAATCGTCTGCGGCGCTGGAAGAAGGGCCCTTGATGCGGTGTCTGTGGCTCTTGATGCAGGCGGCAGGCATGAACACGCAAGAGCTGGAAGACAGCCCGTCAGTCGCGTCCGCGACTCCCGCACGCGTGCAGGGACGGGACACGCAGGCCGTGCCAATCACCGCGTTTGCGGGTGACAGGGCATCGGCGACGTATCGCGTCACGGCCAATGCCGGCCTGTCTGCCTCACACACCGACGTCAGGGACTGAGCCGTTTCATGGAAGCCATACTGCTCGACCTGCCCAATCTGCTCGTCTGTCTGGTACTGGTGATGGTGGGCTTCGTGCGCGGGTGGGTGACCCGCAACGTCGCGATCATCCTGAGTCTGAGCAGCCTGGTGCCTTACCTGCTCAACAATGTGCTGTTCTCGCCGGAATACATGCCGGACCAGTTCCGTTACTGGGAGCAGGTACTGGCCATGCGCAGCATGGACTGGGACTCGATGGATCACTCGCTGACCGTCTCGTTCTCCTCGAGCCTGCTGGCCCTGCTGCCATTGCCGCTGGTGGAGACGATTTCCAGTCTGGGATTCTTCAACAAGTTTCTCTACATCGGCGGGCTGATGGTCATGCTGCGCCGCGGGATCATCTCGCATGCGGTGCTGCTGTTCCTGCTCTGCTACCCGAGTCTGGTGCTCTATAGCTCGCTGAGTCTGCGCGACACCCTGGTGACGGGCTTCATGCTGGCCAGCTTCCTGCTGGCCATCGAACGGCGACCGGGCTGGGCACTGCTGATGCTGATGCCGCTGTGGCTGATCAAGTTCCAGAACATGCTGATCATGCTGGTGTTCCTCGGCGTCTACGTGGTCTACGACGTCAGCCGCCGTGGCCTTTCCACCAAGCGCTTCTGCTGGTTGCTGGTCGGTCTGGTCGCCAGCGTACTGATCATCTATCCGCTGGCGGTGGACCAGATCAACTTCTTCCGCGCGGCCATGTACATCGAGGATGGCGGCAAGAAGGAGGATGTCGAGATCATCCAAGGCTTCGGCGACTTCGTGGTCACGGGCATCCAGGGGGCGCTGTACTTCCTGATCAAGCCGCTGCCCTGGGAGGCGGCCAACCCGCTGCAGCTGATCCAGGCCGGCGAGAATCTGCTGGTGGTGGTCTTCCTCGTCTGGCTGACCCTGCAATGCTGGCAGGTCCAGCGCGAGAAGACGCTCTTCTGGCTGCTGTACCTGATCGGCGCCTTCACCATCTATGGACTGGTGGTCTTCAACTACGGGACGGCAGTGCGCTACCGCTTCCCGTTCCTGGTCATCTACGTGGTCTGCATGGCCTACGACACCGGGCTGATTCGCCGCTGGCAGCAGGAACGCCGCCCGGCCTTGCTCGACTGACGCCTCGCGCTGATCGCCTGCCCGCACACTTCCCGCCGCTCATGTGGCTGGCAGATCACCGGGCAGGCGATCCGTGCCCCTCGCTTGTTCCTCTGCATCACATGCCAAGGATAGCCACATGCCGACATCAGATTCCCGGCCCGCCACGGTGGTGCTGGTCTCCAACTCGTCCTTCTTCCTCTACAACTTCCATCGCGGTGTCATCGAGGGCCTGCGCGACACGGGCTATCGCGTGGTGTGTCTCGCTCCCACCGATGCACACAGTGCGCGCCTGGTCGATGAGCTCAAGGTCGAGCATCGGCCGCTGGGGATGGAAGGCAAGGGCACGTCACTCGTGGGTGAGGGCAAGAGCCTGATGGCGCTGTTGATGACGCTGCTCAAGCTCAGGCCACGCTATGTCCTCAACTTCACCATCAAGGCCAATATCTACTCGGGGCTTGCCTGTCGCCTGCTCAACATCCCCTACACCAACAACGTCTCGGGACTGGGTACCGCCTTCCTCCACGACAGCTGGCTGTTCCGCCGGGTACGGGCGCTCTACGGCATCGCCAATCGCGGCGCACGCTGCGTGTTCTTCGAGAACCGGGATGACCAGGCGCTGTTCCTGCGCATGGGGCTGCAGAAGTCGACACCTTCCGTGGTGCTGCCCGGTGCGGGGATCGACCCTGAACGCTTCGCCTTCACCGAACAGCCCCAGAGCCCGCCGCTGACCTTCGTGATGGTCGCGCGGCTCATTGCCGACAAGGGCGTGCGGGAATACGTGGCAGCGGCGGAACGCCTGCATGAGCGTTATCCCCAGGCACGCTTCTGGCTGATCGGGCCGTCGGGCATCAGCAACCGCACCGCGATCAGTGACGAGGAAATCGCCCAGTGGCGTGCGCGGGGCGTGCTGCATTATCTGGGGGAACAGCGTGATGTCAGGCCGTTCCTGGCCGAGTCCAACATCCTGGTGCTGCCGTCCTACCGAGAAGGCATGCCGCGTACGGTACTCGAAGCGGCCTCGATGGGGCGTCCCGCCATCGTCAGCGACGTGCCCGGCTGTCGCAGCTCGGTGCTGCCGGGGGCCACTGGCTGGCTGTGCGAGGCCGGCAGCATCGACTCTCTCGAGCAGCACATGCAGGCCTGCCTGGAAATGCCCCGCGAGGCCCTGGAGGCGGCGGGGCTGGCCTCACGGGAGCGTATCGAGCGCGAGTTCGATCAGGCCATCGTGGTACGGGCCTATCTCGGGTGCATGCAGCACACCCTGGCGCCGGAAATCGGACGGGGACGCGGCGCGATGTCACCGGCCTGAGCGGCGAAAGCATGACGGATTTGCTGCTATGCAGTGCGGCGAATATCGGAAACGGCGTGCGCGCGAGAGGCGCATAATGGACAGACCACGTTACCTGTCAGGCCGTCATCCTTCTGGTGCCTGCGCCGCCGTTACCTTCACGTCGTCATCGCCTTGTCGTTACCACGCCCACACGGCGCGAGCCCGCGGTGTCAGTCTGCCGAGTAGAGGGCAGCGCATGATGGCGATTGCGCCATTTGACTGTCCTGCCAGTTGCCATGCACGTAATGGAAGCATCTCGGGGTCGTGCCCGGGATATCTGAGAATACATGGAGTAGAGAGTCATCATGCGTGGATATCGTTTCTGCACCCAATGTGGCGGTGCCAGCGTGCACCGTATCAAGCGCCACTGGTGGCAGCGGCTGATCGGGCTGCCGCCTCGCTATCATTGCGAGGACTGTGGCGTGATTGACCAGGTCTCCGACAGGGAGCATCACCCAGCTCTGCATGAGGCGAAGCTGGGCGGTAGAGCCTCCTCCTGAGCGACGCATGATGTCTGGTGACACCGCGATCGTGGGCCGAGCTCGCGATTGTCAGGCGAGACAGCGCGATGGCCATGCGTGATCGACCCTCGCCAGAGCCCCCGGACATGGCTTCTCGCCAGGGCCCCTCGAACTGGCTTACGAGCTAGCCTTTCGAAATGGCTCACTCGATATCGTCCACTCGAAATAGCCCTTCAAAATAGACCCCGCCATCGACACTCGTCGGTGGCGGGTTTTTTCTGCGCCGGAGATTGTCATGTCTGGTGCACCGCGCCCCTGGCTGCGCCTGCCGGACACGGCTCTCCTGCGTGAATTTCCCTGCACGGAGCGCATGAGAAATGAAGATCCTGTTCATCGTCGGCAATCTTTCCAGTGACGGCGGTACGGAACGCGTGACCTGCGAGATCGCCAGTGGACTGGCACGCGCGGGACATGATGTCACCATCGCCAGCCTGTTCGGTCCCGCGACCACCACCTTTCATCTCGATGACGCTGTCATGACCAGTGAGCTCAAGCTCAAGGAAGCGCGCGGTGGCGTGCGCCGCTTCATGGGCATCAGCTCGGGTCTGCTTGCCAAGGTGCGCCGCCATCAGGCGGATGCGGTGATTCTGGTGGACTCCATCCTGTTCGCCTTCTGTGCGTCATGGGCACCTTTCGTGCGTTCGCGACTGGTGTGCTGGGAGCACTTCAATCTCGGCACGCATCATGGCTCGCACCTGCGCACGGTGGGGCGCTCGACCGCGGTGCGTCTGGCGGATGCCATCGTGGTGCTGACCGAGCGGGACGCCACGGCGTGGCGTGCACGCTATGGCATCACCGACAAGGTGCAGGCGATCTGGAATCCGGTGCCGCGCATCCCCCAGGAGAATGCGCCGACTCAGGCATCGCGCACCGTGCTGGCCGTCGGCCGCCTCACCGAGCAGAAGGGATTTGATGTCCTGCTGGAGGCCTGGGCCAGGGTCGCCCGTCAACATCCGGACTGGCGACTGCGCATCGTCGGCTGGGGAGAGGATGAGAACGCCCTCAAGGCCCAGGCCTGGACGCTGGGTCTGAGCGAGAGCGTGGTCTTCGTCGGTCGCACCTCCCGGGTGGAAGAGGAGTATCAGCGGGCGGCGCTGTTCGCGATGAGTTCGCGCTGGGAGGGATTGCCGATGACGTTGCTGGAGGCGCAGTCCTTCGGTCTTCCCGTGGTCTCCACCAACTGCGAGACCGGCCCGGCGGAGATCCTTCAGGGCGGCAGTGGCGTGCTGGTGGATGTGGAAGATGCTGCGGCACTGGCGCGTGAGCTCTGCCTGCTGATCGAGGACGCGCCGCGGCGCCAGCAGATGTCCCTGCTGGCGCGCGAGAACGCGGCACGCTTCGATGCCGACGTCCTGTGTGACGAGTGGCAGCAGCTGCTGGCGCGCATGCTGCCCGGGCAGCGGGTGCTGGACAAGGCATCCTGAGGCTCGGCCTCGAATGCCTCGCGCAGTGTCAGAAACGTGCCGGGGAGCAGGGTGCCAGCCAGTCAGGTAAGCCTTCGGCTAAACACTCGCTGACAAGTCGCCCGGTCACGCCCGCCAGGGTCACGCCGATATGCTGGTGGCCATAGGCATGGATCACGCGCGGCTCGTTGGGTGACGGGCCGATCACCGGCACGGAGTCCGGCAGGGTGGGGCGAAAGCCCAGCCAGCGCCGGGCTACCGGGGCATCCAGTCCCAGCACCCTACGCACTCGGGTTTCCAGATAGTCGAAGCGGGCCGGGTTGGCGGGCCCCGCAAGCGAACTCAACTCCACGGTGCCTGCCACTCGCAGACGCGGCCCTTCGGCGCCTCGCAGAGGCGTCATGTAGAAGGCGCTCTCCACCGGACAGGTCGGGCGGTTGAGCGGCGAGTGCTCGAGATCGAATTCGATGTGGTAGCCACGCTCGGTATCCAACGGAATCCTGTCGCCGATCTGGCGGGCGAGATGTGCCGACCAGGCCCCGGCTGCCAGTACCACGCGGTCCGCCATCAGCCGTCTGCCGTCGGCGTACTCCAGCAGCATGCCGGAGGCCTGAGAGCTCAGGCGGGTGACCTCGGCGGTGACGAGTCGGCCCTCCTCACGCAGCGGAGCGGCCAGGGTATCGATGAACACCTGCGGGTCATCCAGATGACAGGAGGAGGGGAACAGCACGCCGCCGGCGGTATGGCCTGCCATGGCGGGTTCCAGCGCGATCAGCTCGTCCGCTGTCAGTACCTGCTGCTGGATGCCGAGCTGGTCACGCAGCCGGATATCGCCCTGTGCGGCCTGCAGGTTCTCGGCCTTGCCGTAGGCATATAGACAGCCCTTGCGCTGAATCATCCCGGCCGCCGCCGGGGCAGCGTCCAGCAGCGGCTGATAGTCCTCGTAGGTGTGACTGAGCAGACGCGCCAGCATCTCGCTGTTGGCTCGAAAGCGCGTGGCGTTGCACTGACCCATGAAGCGCATCAACCACGGCGAGAGCCTCGGCAGGCACTTCCAGTCGATGACGAAGGGGGAGTCAGGTGACAGCAGCAGCGAGGGCATGCTGCGCCAGATCTCGGGGCGAGCGATGGGCAGGCAGCCATAATCCGCCAGGGTACTGGCATTGCCGAAGGAGGTGCCGCTGGCGATGCCCTCGCGCTCGATCATCGTCACCTCGTGGCCGCTGCGCCGCAGCCACAGGGCGCAGGCGACACCGACGGCGCCCGCGCCGATCACGGCCACTTCCGTGTGTTCGCTATCACTCATCGAATGCTCACCATGTTGTCTTGTCGTTGTTGTCGGGGTGCTTGCGCCGCAATGCATCGCGCCCCGGAGTCAGCCGGGGCGCAGAGTGTGACAACTCGAGCATGCCTCGCAGGGGAAATCTCGGCAAGGGCGTCCTGCGTCTCGGCAGCGTGTCCGCCAGGGCGATGGGCGCCAGGCGATGAGCGACTTGCGGCGAGCGGTTCAGGAGCCGTTCGGCTCCTCGAAGGGCAGCGGGATGTCATCGCCACGCCGCACGGCGAAGACATTCAGCGTCATCGCCACCAGAGCGTAGTAACCCAGTATGCCAACCAGTTCGACCACGACCGTCTCGCCGAACATCGCGACGGCCTCGGCATACAGCGCATCATCGATACGCCGCTCGGCGTAGAGCGCGCGGGTGAATCGGTGGATCAGCCGCTCATCATCGCGGTCGAACTCAGGCTCCCGCTCCTCGCGCAGTGCCGTGATGACATCCGGCGAGAGGCCGGCCTGCTCGGCGATCGGCGCGTGGATCTGCCATTCCGCCTGGGACTTCCACCACACCGCCGTGGTGAGAATCGCCAGCTCGCTCAGGCGCAGCTCAAGGCCGGTAGCGTAGCGGCAGAAGGCGCCGAGTCGCTGGGCGTGATTGGCAAGCTCCGGACTGTGGACCCAGGCCAGAAACGGGCCGTCGAGGTTGCCGCGCGGGCCGCTGAGAATCTCGGCGATCACCTCACGTTGGGCTGCGCTCATGCTGGCCTCATCCAGTTCGGTCAGGCGCGATGTGATCGCCATGAAAGTCACTCCATTCAAATCCATTCAAAGATCGTGGGTAGTCAATGCGCCTGCAGCTGAGCCGTCACAGGCTGGCCAGGGTGGTGTCGATGGCACGCCCCAGCCTGTCGGTGATCTCGTCCAGATGCGACTCCTGCAGAATAAACGACGGTGCCAGCAGGATGTGATCGCCCTGGCGGCCATCCAGGGTGCCGCCCATCGGGTAGCACATCAGGCCTTCGGCCATGGCGGCCTTCTTGAGGCGAGCATGCAGCTTGAGCGCAGGGTCGAAGGGCAGCTTAGTGTCGCGGTCGGCCACCAGCTCCACGCCCTGGAAGAGACCGCGACCACGGATGTCGCCGATGTGGGGATGGTTCGCGAAGCGCTCGCCCAGGCGTGCTTGCAGTCCCTCGCCGAGGACGTTGACACGTGTGAGCAGCTCGCGGGACTCGATGGTCTGCTGGACCGCCAGCGCCGCGGCACAGGCGGTGGCATGGCCGATGTAGGTATGGCCGTGCTGGAAGAAACCGGAGCCATTGGCGATGGCATCACGAATGCGCTGGCTGACCAGGGTCGCGCCGATCGGTTGATAGCCGGCGCCCAGCCCCTTGGCGATGGTGATCAGGTCCGCCGTGACACCTTCCTGCTCGGCGGCGAACAGGCTGCCGGTGCGTCCCATGCCGCACATCACCTCGTCGAGAATCAGCAGCACGCCGTAGCGGTCACAGACCTCGCGGATGCGCGTGAAGTAGCCCGGCACCGCCGTGACGGCCCCCAGGGTGGCACCCACGACGGGCTCTGCCACGAAGGCCATCACGTTCTCACCGCCCAGCCGCAGGATTTCCGCCTCAAGCTCGGCGGCGAGACGCACGCCCATCGCCTCGGGCGTCTCGTCGGGTTGCTGGTCCCGATAGGCGTAGCAGGGGCTGACGTGACTGACGTTGATCAACAGCGGCTCGAACTGCTGGCGGCGCCAGGCGTTGCCGCCGGTGGCCAGCGCGCCCAGCGTATTGCCGTGATAGCTCTGACGCCGCGCGATCAGATGCTTGCGTTGGGGCTGGCCGATCTCGACGAAATACTGACGGGCCAGCTTGAGCGCTGCCTCGACCGCTTCCGAGCCACCGGAGACGAAGTAGACGGACTCTAGCCCCTCGGGGGCGCGCTCGATGAGGAAGTCGGCCAGCTGCTCCATCGGCTCGCTGGTGAAGAACGAGGTATGCGCGTAGGCCAGTCGGCTGACCTGATCCTTGATGGCCTGAGCTACCGCTTCATCGCTGTGGCCCAGGCATGACACGGCAGCGCCACCGCTGGCATCCAGATAACGGCGACCCTCTCGGTCGACGATGTAGGGGCCATCGCCTTGCACGGCGGTGGGGTAGTCCTGATGGAGGTTGCGATGGAAGACGTGGCTCATGGGGGCTCCGTGGGGCGGGGGCGCGAAGGCGTAATGCAAATATGTAGTGCATTTGTCGTTTATGCAATCAATAATTGCATGTTGTCGCTTGTGCCTTCGGACTCGACCCGCCAGAGATGCTACCGTTGCCGCCATCTGTCCTGTCCCTTGCCAAGGAGGCATCCCATGCCCCCATCCTCCCGAGCCCCCGGGCCCGCATCCCCTGACTCGCCGCCGGAGACCCTGGAAGGGTTGAAGCAGCTGCTGGTGGCGATCGATCGTCGTGAGGTGGAGATCCGCCTCGGCGCGAGTTCCCGACGCGTGCTGGCCGTGCTGATCGAATCGCCGCAGCGCACGGCGGTATCTTCCATCAGCCAGCTGGCGGAGATGACCGGCGTGAATGCCTCGACCTTCTCGCGTCTGGCGCAGCGCCTGGGATATGAGGGCTTCAGCCGGTTTCAGGCTGTCTTCCGTCAGGCCGTGACGGATGGCCAGCATTTCTACAGCGCCCAGGCGGCGCAACTCTCGTCACGTGATGCGGATAGCACCGCCATGGCGCAGCTGGCGCGGTTGGGGCGACAGGAAAGCGCCAATATTCTCGGCATGTTGGAGAGGGTGGACGCCGCGGCCTTCGAGGCCGCGACCACCTTGCTGGCAGAAGCCCCGCGCGTGCGCCTGCATGGCATGCGCCAGTTCAATTCCTTGGCACTGTTCATGGCCTATGGACTTGGCATGCTGCGCTCGGATGTGGCGCCGCTGGATGCCAGTCGTCAGGGCGTGGCGGATGCGCTGGCCCAGCTGGCGGCCGGCGACGTGCTGGTGGTGGCCAGCTGCTTCCCCTACACCCCAAGCGTGGTGGCCTGCGCCGAGGTCGCGGTGAAACGCGGTGTCGTGGTGATCGCGTTGACCGATTCGGCCAGCTCCCCGCTGGAGCCGCTGGCGCGCCACAGTTTCCATGTGCCCAATCACAGCCTCTTCTACAGCAACAGCATGAGCGCCTTCATGTTTCTCGCCGAAGGCCTGCTCAGCGAGGTGGCCAGCAAGCTGGGAGAGGCAGGCGTGGCCTCGCTCAAGCAGCGCGAGGCGATCATCACGGAGCTGGGTGGCGCACGTCGCTGATCTGGCGCCGATGCACTTGTCCCATCTCATGCGACATGGCTGGGCGGGCGCACCAATTGGCAGCATCTGTCTGCTCGCCTCCGTTCGCGAATGACTGAAGGCGCGCCAATCTGGTGCGAGGGTGTCGCCGCGGTGATGTTCACTCTCGCCGTGCAGGCGTGTCAGTCATGAAGGCACGCCTTGCAGCGTAGGGTCTGCAGGCATGTGCAGGACCAAAGAGGGGCCTGAAGAAATTGGCGTGATTCCTGCAAAACGACTGAGATGAAATGACATCTGTCAGTGCAAGGAATCACCCATGAGTCGCGAATACCGTTACACCCTGGGCAGTCAGGTCCATCGCTTCGCCAGTCTGGCCGAGCTGATGGCCAAGGCGACCCCCGCCCGCTCCGGAGATCGCCTTGCTGGCGTGATCGCGGAAACTGCCGAGGAGCGAGTGATCGCTCAGCTGTGTCTGGCCGAATTGCCCCTCAAGACCTTCCTGAACGACGTGCTGATTCCCTACGAACAGGACGACATCACCCGCCTGATCATTGATGAGCATGATCCGGTAGCCTTCCTGCCGATCGCCCATCTCACCGTCGGCGACTTCCGCAACTGGCTGCTGAGTGACCTCGCGACGCCGGCGGTGCTGGCGCAGGTGCGTGCCGGCATCACCCCGGAAATGGCCGCGGCGGTCAGCAAGCTGATGCGCAATCAGGACCTGATTCTGGTCGCGAAGAAGTGTGAGGTGGTCACGGCCTTTCGCAATACCATCGGCAAGAGCGGCCATCTCTCCACGCGTCTGCAGCCCAACCATCCCACCGATGATGTCACCGGCATCGCTGCCAGCATTCTCGATGGCCTGCTCTACGGCAACGGCGACGCCGTGATCGGCATCAATCCGGCCACCGACAACGTGGCCCAGAGCATCAAGCTGATGCGTCTGATGGATGAAGTGATCCAGAAATACGAAATCCCCACCCAGTCCTGCGTGCTCACCCACGTCACCAACACCATTGAATGCATCGAGCAGGGCGCTCCGGTGGATCTTGTCTTCCAGTCCATCGGCGGCACCCAGGCCACCAACGAGAGCTTCGGCGTCGAGCTTTCCGTGCTGGCGGAGGCCCAGCAGGCCGCGCTGTCACTCAAGCGCGGCACGGTGGGCGACAACGTGATGTATTTCGAGACCGGCCAGGGCAGTGCGCTGTCCGCCGATGCCCATCACGGCCTGGACCAGCAGACCTGCGAGGCACGCGCCTATGCGGTGGCCCGCAAGTACTCGCCGTTGCTGGTGAACACCGTGGTCGGCTTCATCGGTCCCGAGTATCTGTTCAATGGCAAGGAGATCATCCGCGCGGGGCTTGAGGACCACTTCTGCGGCAAGCTGCTGGGCCTGCCGATGGGCTGCGACATCTGCTACACCAATCATGCCGATGCCGACCAGAACGACATGGATACCCTGCTGACGCTGCTCGGGGTGGCGGGCTGCAACTTCATCATGGGCATCCCCGGCTCCGATGACATCATGCTCAACTATCAGACCACCTCCTTCCACGATGCTCTCTATGCACGACGGGTGCTGGGCCTGGGCCCGGCGCCGGAATTCGCCGCCTGGCTCGAGGAGATGCAGATCTTCACCGATGTCGCCCAGCAGAAGCTGCCCGCTGACATGCCATCCTGCTTTGCCGACTCCCTGCGTCAGGTATCCGGAGGTGACGCATGAGCCACGACTCCTCCCCCAGTGATGCGTCATCCGCGGCTCGCGAGGGCCAGCAGGGAACGGCTGTCAGCGAATCGCCCGCCATCGTCACGCCCAATGCCTGGCAGTTGCTGGGGCAGTTCACGGATGCGCGCATCGGCCTGGGCCGCGCCGGCATCAGCCTGCCGACCCAGCGCTCGCTGGAATTCCAGCTGGCGCATGCCCGCGCGCAGGACGCCGTCCATCTGCCGCTGGAGATTTCCCGGCTGACCGAAGATCTCCAGCAGCTGTCTGCGCTCGAGAACGCCCCGCAGATCCAGCGACTGCACAGTCGCGCCGTGGATCGCACCACCTATCTGCAACGCCCCGACTACGGGCGACGGCTCGATGAGGCCTCGTGTGAGCAGTTGTCCAGCCTCGCACCGGAGCCTGCGGATCTGGCCATCGTGATCGTCGATGGGCTGTCGTCTCTGGCGGTCCAGAACAACGCCGCGCCCTTCATCGCGGCATTGCTGGAAGCGCTTGCCGAGGAGGGCCCGGATGCCTGGACGCTGACACCCATCAGCGTGGTGGAGCAGGGACGGGTCGCGATCGGCGATGAAGTCGGTGAACTGCTCAAGGCGCGGGCGGTGCTGGTGATGGTCGGCGAGCGCCCCGGCCTCAGTTCTCCGGATAGCCTCGGCCTCTATCTCACCTGGCAGCCGCGCGTCGGCCTCAGTGATGCCAGTCGCAACTGCATCTCCAACGTGCGCCCGGCAGGGCTCGACTTCGCCATGGCCGCCCAGCGGCTGCATTACCTGCTGCGCGAGGCCCGCAAGCTCGGCCTCACCGGGGTGGGGCTCAAGGACAGAAGTGGTGACAACTCGCTGGAGAGCGGGGGCGGTATCCAGAACTTCCTGCTGTCCTGAGGGGATGGCAGCGCATCAGCGGGAATCTCCCGATCCAACAATGACAATGCTTGACGGAAACTAGGCGGCACCATGACTCGCGACACGAATCACGACACCAACGAGCAGGACTATCTGGCCAGACGGCAGTTGAAGAAGGGCACGGCGGGCTGGATTCTGCTGGCGGGACTCGGGGTCTCCTATGTGATCTCCGGTGATTTCGCCGGCTGGAATTTCGGTATCGCGGAGGCGGGCTGGGGCGGCTTCGCGATCGCGGCGCTACTGATGGGCATCATGTATCTGGCGCTGGTACTGTCGCTGGCGGAAATGTCAGCGGCGATACCGGCCGCCGGCGGCGGTTACAGCTTCGCGCGCCAGGCCATGGGGCCTGCAGGAGGCTATCTCACCGGCCTTGCGGTATTGATCGAATATGCGCTGGCCCCCGCAGCCATCGTCATCTTCATCGGCAGCGCGGTGGAGTCGCTGCTGGGCATCAATGGCCCGATCATCTACGCCATCTTCTACCTGGTGTTCATCGGCATTCACCTGGCGGGGGTCGGCGAGGCGCTCAAGGTGATGATGGTGATCAGTGGTCTGGCGGTGTTCGCGATCATCGCCACCGCGGTCGCGCTGATCGGTGACTTCGACAGCAGTCGCCTGTTCGACATCGCGCCGACGGATGCCTGGGGCGCCAGCGATTTCATGCCCAATGGCTGGTATGGCATCTGGGCCGCGCTGCCCTTCGGCATGTGGCTGTTCCTGGCCGTGGAAGGGGTGCCGCTGGCGGCAGAGGAGTCGCGCAACCCGGCTCGTGATGTCCCGCGTGGCATCATCGGCGCCATGCTGTTTCTGATGTTCACCGCCGTGCTCGTCGTCTTCCTGCTGGCCGGTGCCGCCGGTGCCGAGGCGATCGGCAGCAGTGCCGTGCCGCTGGTAGATGCGCTGAACGCGACCGGCAGCGAAGGGCTGGCGACGCTGGTCAACGTGCTGGCACTGGCCGGGCTGGTGGCCTCGTTCTTCTCGATCATCTACGGCTACAGCCGCCTGGTATTCGCGCTGTCACGGGCCGGCTATCTGCCCAAGACGCTGTCGCTGACCAGCAAGCGCAAGGCGCCGACCTGGGCGCTGGTGGTGCCGGGCGTCTTCGGTTTCCTGGTCTCGCTGACCGGTGAAGGCGATCTGATCCTGGGCATGGCGGTGGTGGGGGCGACCGTCTCCTACGCACTGATGGCCGCCAGCCACATCCTGCTGCGCCTGCGCCAGCCGCAGATGGCGCGCCCTTATCGCACGCCGGGTGGCATCGTGACATCTTCCATCGCGCTGGTGCTGTCGCTGATCGCGCTGACCGGGGTCTATGCCTTTGACCCGCGCGCCTTCAACTACACTCTGGTGCTGTTCGTGGTGGGCATCGCCTACTACGCCATCTTCAGTCGCCATCAGCTGGTGGCGAAGACCGCCGAGGAAGAGTTCGCGCTGGTGGCCAATGCCGAGAGTGATCTCGCGGCCAGCTGATCCGCTCAGGCAGACCCTTTAGCAAAGACGACAACGCCCGCCATGGCTGACCATGGCGGGCGTTGTCGTCTCTAGCTGATGGGCAGGATCAGCTCAGAAAGGATACTGCGCCAGAAATTGCTGGGCGGCGGCGGCGGGGTCCTCGGCACAACACAGCGCCGAGACCACGGCGAGGCCGTCAGTGCCGCTGCTCATGACGTCTCCCGCATTGGTCAGCGAGATGCCGCCGATGGCCACCGTCGGCAGCGGGCTTGAGCGCACCAGCTGGGTGAGTCCTTCGATGCCCAGCGGTGCGGCGTGATCGGGCTTGGTCGCGGTGGCATAGACCGGGCCGAGGCCGAGGTAGTCGATGCGCTCGACATCGACGGCCTTGAGCTGCTCAAGCGTCTGGACCGACAGGCCGATCAAGGCGTCCTCGCCCAGACGGCGACGCGCCTCGACCGGGTCGCCATCGCTCTGGCCGATGTGCAGGCCATCGGCGCCACTGGCCAGCGCGACCTCGATGCGGTCATTGATGATCAGCGGCACCTCGTACTCGTCCAGCAGCGCCTTGAGGCGGATGGCCTGGGCGGTCATCTCCTCGTCGCTGGCGTGCTTGTCGCGCAGCTGCACGACACTGACGCCGCCGCGCACGGCGGCCATCACGGTGGCTTCCAGGCCGCGCTCGGCGCACAGCGCGGGGTCGGTGACCAGGTAAAGGGATAGATCAAGTGACATCGGTCAGCTCCAGGCGAGAGGCAAGCAGGGTGGAATCGGCGTCGAGAGTATACAGGGCATCCAGGAAGCGTGGCACGAAGCTGCCCGGGCCCTCTACTGACTGGCCCGCCGTCTCACCGGCCTCGGCGTAACAGGCCAGCGCGGCGGCGGTGGCCTGCAAGGTGTCGTCATGTCCGTCGAGTGAGGCGGCGAGGAAGGCGGCGACCACGCTGCTCAGTGCGCAGCCCATGGCGGTGACGCGGCCCATCAGCGCATGGCCGCCCTGAATCGTGATTTGCCGCTGGCCATCGGTGACGACATCGACGTGGCCGGTCATCGCCACCACGCAGTTCTGCGTGCGCGCCAGGGCGACGGCGGCGCGGCTGGCGCGCTCCAGCGCATCCTCACTGTCATCGCCGCTGTCCACGCCACGGCCCTGATTCATCTCGCCGGCCAGCGCCAGCACCTCCGAGGCATTGGCACGTATCACGCTGGGGCGATATTCCAGCAGCGCGCGGCACGCGTACTGGCGCAGGCTGGAGGCGCCGATGCCGACGGGGTCCAGCACCCAGGGTTTGCCATCGCGGTGGGCGCACATCGCCGCCAGCTGCATGGCCTCGATCCAGCTGGGCGACAGGGTGCCGATATTGATCGACAGCGCCGCACTGATGGCGGAGATTTCCTGGATCTCCTGCTGCGCATGCGCCATCAGCGGCGAGGCGCCAATGGCCAGCAGGGTATTGGCGGTCGGGGTCATGGCGACATGGTTGGTGATGTTGTGTACCAGCGGCGTGCTCTGGCGCAGACGGCGCAACGCGTTGCCGGGGGAGTGGGATGGCGATGGGGTCATGGGAGCTCGTGGTGGAAGACAGGGAAGACGCTGTGAGTCGAGGGTAAGAGCTTGCGCTGCAAGGTCAAGCGACGACCGTCGTGAGCGTGTGGCTGACCCGGTAGTCATCGAAAGTCGCGCAAAGGGTAATAAATAACATCATGGTTCTATAAACCTTGACGACAAGTCCATAAGATACAGGGCCTTACGGTCTTTTGTGTACGAGTTATCAGTCAAGGGTCATGCAGTGATACGCACAGGTCATCGCGGTAGCGTCAGCAATTCGAGCAGCAGTCACTCAAATATCGCTAGCAACAGCAGCACGAGTAGCATCAGCAAGAACACGCGCGGCCGGCAGCCCTCTGATGGCTCTCGGCTTGAGCGGATTGTCAGGCGGGTGGTGACGGCGCTGGCAGTCCCCGTGCTGTTGGGCGCTGCGGCCACCAGTCAGGCGAATGCGGTGATTGCCAGCTGGAATCTGAAGCATGCCGGCTGGAACAACGGCAAGCATCTCGAGCAGGTCGCGGCGGTGGCCAGCCACATGGATCTGATCGGCCTGCAGGAGGTGATGAAGGAGGAGGTCGTCAGCGAGCTCGAGCAGCAGCTGGAGGCCCTGACCGGCGACGAGTGGGACAGCCTGGTCAGTCATGCGGTGGGGCGCAGCACCTATACCGAGCGCTACGCCTATCTGTATCGCGACAAGACGATCGCCTATCAGGGCGGGGCTACCGTCTATCTCGATCCCGAGGATGTGTTCTCGCGCGAGCCGCTGCTCGCCACCTTCGTCGAGAAGGACACTGGGCGGGCCTTCAGCGCCGCCAACGTGCACATCGTCTATGGCGACAGCAAGGCGGATCGCTCGCCGGAAATCCGCGCGCTGGCGGATATCTATGACCTGATGAAGGAAATCTTGCCCGGCACTCCGGCGATCATCATGGGCGACTTCAACATGGCACCGACCGAGCCTGCGTGGGGAGATCTGCGTACCCTCGGCCTGCGCCCGTTGATCACCGAGGGTGCGACGACGCTCTCCAAGACCGATGGCCGCTATGCCTCGCTCTACGACAACATCTGGTATGTGCCGAGCGAATGGCCCAAGGCCAGCGGCGATGTGTTCCGCTTCCCGGACTATCTGGGCATCAGTCATGAGACAGCGCGTGCCGATGTCTCGGACCACGCCCCGATCTATCTGTCGGTGACCGGCGAGACACTGGCGTTGCTGCCGCTGGAGGGTGGTCAGCCGCAGGCAGCCGGGGCAGAGGTAGCCAGTCGTGCGTCCAACACCTCCAGTTCAGCGAGTCAGACCTGCATTGACCTCAACACCGCCAACGCCGATCAGCTGGATCAGCTGCCCAATATCGGGCCGGCGCGTGCCGCAGACATCATCCGTCAGCGTCCGTGGAGTTCCAGCGGCCAGCTGACCCGTATCAGCGGTATCGGCCAGGGCACGCTCAGCGAGATCGTCGCCAGTGGGCTACTGTGCAGCTGAGCTTTTTTCAGAACTGGCCTGTGCTGAACTGATCAGGCCTGAGCCTGAGGAAGTATCGGCCCCGGTCACACGGAAATGACGAAGCCAGCCATCACGCAATCCAAGTGATGGCTGGCTTCGTCGTATCGAGTCTGGTGGCAGTTTCCCCGGTGCCGCCTGAGGTCAGCTCAGATACTTCTCGAACCAGGCAAGGGTTCTGTCCCAGGCGAGCTTGGCGGCCTGTTCGTCATAGCGTGGGGTCGAGTCGTTGTGGAAGCCGTGGTGGGTGCCGGGGTAGAGATAGGCCTCGTAGACCTTGTCGTGCTCCTTGAGCGCGGCTTCATAGGCGGGCCAGCCAGCGTTGACGCGCTCGTCATGCTCGGCGTAATGCAAGAGCAGCGGCGCCTGGATGGCGGCGACTTCCTCGGCGCGTGGCTGGCGGCCGTAGAAGGGCACGGCGCAGGCCAGTTCCGGATAGGCGACGGCGGCCGCATTGGAGACGCCCCCGCCGTAGCAGAAGCCGGTGATGCCGATCTTGCCGGTGGTGCGGTTCTCGGCCATCAGGTAATCGATGGCGGCAAAGAAGTCGTTCATCAGCTTTTCCGGGTCTACCTGTGCCTGCAGCTCCTTGCCCCTGGGGTCGTTGCCGGGATAGCCGCCCACCGAACTGAGGCCATCCGGCGCCAGCGCGACATAGCCGGCCTTGGCCACACGCCGCGCCACATCCTCGATATAGGGGTTCAGGCCGCGGTTCTCGTGCACCACCACCACGCCGGGCAACGGCCCGCTGGCATTGGCCGGTGTCACTCGATAGGCGCGCACCTCGCCGTGGCCTTCGGGAGAGGGGTAGGTGATGTACTCGGCCACGATGTCGGGGTCGGTGAACTCGACCTGTGAGGCCAGCGCGTAGTTCGGGCTGAGGCTGGCCAGTATCGAGGTGGCCGTCATGCCCGCGACGGCAAAGGCTGCCGCGCGATCCAGAAACTGGCGGCGGGTGATCTGGCCGTGCACATAGCCGTCATACAGCTCCAGCAACTCGGGGGCAAAATCCTTTGCGGTCAGGCGGGTCATGTCAGACTCCTGTGATCAAGGGAATTCTGAACATAGCAACCCTGAGGTGACGCCACCATGTCAGCGCGAGTCTTTTTGTCGGATAGGCGAAGGGAGGCTGAATTCGGCATTCTTCCTGTACTACGCTCACCAGAGCGGTGGCCAATCGCTTGAGGCAAGCAGCGGGTGAGCGGTGAGCCGCCTGAGAAGCGTGCTCAAGACGTCTGACGTGGAGGCCAGCATGACAGAGGCGGAGTATCAGAGATTGCGCTGGAGAAGCATCGCGCTCACCAATGCCCAGTTGGTGTCGGCCGGTCTGGCGGTGGTGAATCTGTTTCGCGGCGATTTCGCCTCGGTGGTGGTGCTCGTCGGGGTCTGCTGGGTGCTTGGCTGGTTCAAGCCCCGCTGGGATGTCTAGCGCCGATGGCGGGCCTATCGCGCCAGTTGTGGATGGATATTCATGAAAGTGGAACGTATTGTATGGAAAAGTGATGTTTGATGGCGGATGATGGCGGAGCAGGCCGAGAGATTGCTCTGACTTGCCTTCATTTCCGTGCCATCGCCATGGCGCGGTGCACGACGTTTCTCAAGGAGGCCACATGTCCAGGACACGCATGGTGACCCAGTTCGGTATGGGCACTTCCATTCGCAGCCAGAACTACACCGAGGCGGCGGCCCGCGGGATACGTGATGCCCTGTGGCACAACTCCCTGAATGTGGCGGATGCCTTCGGCTTTCCCAAGGAGGCGATGCTGATCGAGGTCGAGATCGGCGTGCAGCAGCCCGACAAGGTCGACAGTGACGCCCTGCTGGGGATCTTTCCCTATGGCCAGCCCAGCGTGAAGGTGGTCAAGGGCGGGTTAGACGTGACCAAGCCGGATGGCAGCGGGGTGAGCGTGATCGCCAATGTCGCCCTCATCGTGTCGTTTGACATGCTGGCGAGCGGTACCGACATGCCGGAGCACCCTCAGGCTTCGCGACAGACCCGCCATCCGTCAGGAGGTGAGGCATGAGCGAGCAGCGCATCATTCTCGAGATGGGCACCGGCAATGACCTCTACGGAGAGGACTACACCAAGGCCGCCTGCCGCGCAGTGCAGGATGCCCTGCATCATTCCTCCATCGTGCTGTTTCAGTCCCTGGGCATCGACCATCGTCAGATGCGTGTCGAGGTCACCATCGGCGTACAGACACCGGAGGCCGTGGATGTGGATGTCGTGACACGCGAGTTGCCACGCGGGCGCGCCGAGGTCACGGTGGTGCACGGTGGGCTGAATGTGCATGATGAGGCCAATGGCCAGACCCATGTCATCGCCTCGGCCGCCATCGCGGCAATGCTCGATATCGAGCACGACGACTGGCAGCTGTGCCCGCCATCGTCTGGATAGTCCGTAGTGTCCAGGCAGGCCGTATCGCCTGCATCGCCTGTCTGCAAGGGCACGCAAGACAAGACGCCCCATCTGTCACTGACAGATGGGGCGTCTTGTCTTGCCGGCTAGCCGGCCGTCGCGTCCGGGAGCGAGTCCCTTGGATCAGGAGGCGTCCCGAGTGGTGACGTGGGTGATCACCGACATGCCGATGCGCACCTTGTCGAAGTCGGGTTGATCGGGGTCAAACGCGATCTTGACCGGCATGCGCTGGGTGATCTTGGTGAAGTTGCCGGTGGCGTTCTCGCTGGCCACTGCCGAGAAGGCGTTGCTGGAGGCCGGTGCGATGCTCTCGACATGACCATGGAAGGTCTTGCCCGGCAGGCTGTCCAGCGTCATCTCCACCGGCTGGCCCGGCGCCATCTCGGCCATCTGGGTCTCGAGATAGTTGGCGACCACGTAGGCTTCCTTGTGTGGCACGATGGCCAGCAGCGAGGAGCCCGGCTGCACGTAGGCACCGACACGCAATGAGCGCTGGGTGACGATGCCATCCTTGGGGGCGCGGATGGTGGTGTAATCGACGTTCAGTGCTGCCTGCTCAAGCGTGGCGCGCGAGCGCTCGACCTCGGCGCGGGCCTCGACGCGTTGAGCCTGCAGGACACCGATCTGTTTCTCGGCCGAGCGCTGAGCGGCCTGATACTGCACGAGTCGTGCCTCCCAGATGCCCTGTTCCTCATCGGCCTTTTCCTTGTCCTGCTGGGAGGCGGCATTGGTCATGCGCAGGCTGCGATAGCGTTTGGCATCATTGCGTGCGTAACGCAGTGACGCCTCGGTCGCCTTCACTTCGGCGAGGGCTTGCTGCACCACCGCGCGCTGACGTTCGATGTTGGCGTCCAGATCTCCTATCGCCGCCTGACTGGCGGCGAGATCCGCCTGGGCGGAATGCAGGGAGGCCTGGTAATCACGGTCGTCCAGCGTGGCCAGTATCTGCCCCTCGTGAACCACCTGGTTGTCTTCCACCCGTACCGTGTCGATCTGGCCGGCCACCCGTGGGGTGACCATCACGCTATCGGCACGCACGTAGGCGTTGTTGGTGGCCTCGCGGCCATCGTGACCCTTCCAGTAGAGCGCTGCATAGAGAATCAGCAGCAGCAGGGCCAGTCCGCTCAGCAGCAGAGTCGTGCGTGTCTTGTTCATGGCAGTATCGTGTTCTCGCTTTTCAGGTCGCAGGAGAGTGGGTGTGCTGGCGGGCGGCAGGTGCCGGTTGCGGCGGGTAGGCGCGCACCGGCAACACCATGACCAGCACCAGCAGGGCCACCACGAAGGGAATGATGGCGAGGTAGGCATCCGCGTAGCTCATCACCGCGGCCTGCTCGGAGAGGCGCGTGGCGATATCGCGCGCGGCGTCCAGCGGGATGAGGCCGGCAGGCTGATTGCCCTGCAGGCCCAGCGCCTCGCTCAGACGGGTCGAATGCAGGGCATCACGCTGGATGATGAAGCTGCCATAGACGGTGGCGGCCACCACCGTGAACAGCGCCCGCAGCGAGTTGACCATCGCGGTGGCGAAGGGGCCGTCCAGCGGACTGATGGCGCCGGTGGCATTCATCAAGAGCGGCACGACCACCATCGGTTGGCCCAGGGTATTGAGCACCTCGATGAGCAGGAAGTTGTCACGGTTCCAGTCGCTGGTGAGCTGCGAGCCCAGCAGGCAGCTGATCAGGATCAACCCCAGACCCGTGGCCATCACATAGCGGCTGTCGACGCTCCTGCGGTTGATCAGTGTCGCCACCAGCGGTGCCAGCACGAGCTGCGGCAGAGCCATGGTCAGCATCACCGGGAACAGCTGCATGGGGCGATAGCCCTGTACCTCGCCCAGGAAGGCGGCGGGAATGGTGCCGGCGGCCAGGGTCAGGAACATGAAGGTACACAGGGTGAGAATGCCGAAGGCGAAGTTGCGATGGGCCAGGAGCTGCAGCTTGTAGAGCGGCAACGGGTGGAACCATTCATGGATCAGGAAGGCGGCGAAGGCCAGTCCGCCCGTGCCCAGCAGGGCGATGATCACGGGGGAGTTGCCCCAGTCGAGACGCTCGCCCTGGGTCATGCCGGCCACCAGAGCACAGAGACCGGTGACGCCAAGCAGGGCGCCGAGCCAGTCGAACTGCTTGAGGCGCTCCAGCTTGAGCGGGTCCTGTGGCAGGCCCCAGGACACCAGCGCCGCCGCGATGAGACACATCGGCGCGGTTTCCCAGAACACCAGATTCCAGTCGCCCAGGTCGCCATAGAGCGCGGCCAGCGGTGCCGACAGATAAGGGCCGAAGGTGGCCGTCATCGCATAGGCCGACAGGCCATAGAGCTTGCTGTGCCACGGCAGAAAGCGCAGCGCCGACATCATCAGCAGCGGCAGGATGCTGCCGGATGCCAGCCCCTGGGCAACGCGCAGCCCCGCCATCAACGGGAAGCTCTCGGCCAGTGGCACCAGAAGCGAGAACACCGCCAGTGACAGGCAGGCACCGATGGCGAAGCGGCGCAGGCTGAAGGTGACGGCCAACCAGCCGGCCAGCAGCATCATCGAGACTTCAGCGGCGCTGTAGAGGGTGGTCAGCCAACTGCCTTCATCATGGGAAAAGCCGAAATGACCGATCACATCCGTCAGCACCGTCTGAGTGACTCGCTCGCCGACACCGGACATCAGCGAGGCGAGCAGGATACCCACGAGGCCGAGAGCGATTCGTAGATTGAAGGGTTGAGCAGCAGCCACTGGCAGGTTCTCGCGTCTGACGGAAAGGACAGGAAGATATCGTGGTGGGTGTTTCGTTATGCGGTACACTGTACCATTCAGTGGTTTTGTTGAGCAAGTAGTTAGCTTGTTAAGGAGATGTGACTTGACCACACGTGAAGGCGGTGGCGTACAGGTCGTGGCCAGGGTCGCGGCGATTCTCAAGAGCCTGGAAGGCAATGAGCGGGGCATGAGTCTGGGGGAGATCGCGCAGCGCAGTGAGCTGCCGCGCTCCACCGTCAAGCGGCTGGTGGACGCGCTGGCGCAGGAGGATCTGCTGGAGATTCACGGGCATGGCGGTATCCGGCTGGGGTCTGCCTTGATGCGACTGGCGCGGCATAGCCAGCTCGACATCACCACGCACGCCAAGTCATTTCTGGAAGCCTTGAGTGTCACCACCGAGGAGACGGTGGTGCTCTGCAGCCTGAGCGGCAACGAGTTGCTGATACTGCACTCCGTATTGTCCCCGCAGCCCCTGCGGGTATCGCCGATGGCCGGCAATTTCCTCTCACTGCACGCGACGTCCAGTGGCAAGGTCCTGCTGGCACACCTGCAGGACGCGCAGGTCAAGCACTTGCTGGGAACCGCGCTCACGGCCTACACGGACAAGACCGCGAACATGCCCGAGCTGCTCGAGCAGCTGGCGGAGATTCGTCGCTGTGGATACGCGTACGACGCCGGTGAGCACACCCGCGGGGTCGCGGCCATCGCCACGGGTCTCGAGACCAGTCAGGGGCATTACGCCATCTCGGTTCTGGGCCCAGAGTGGCGCATTGCCAGCCGGCATGCCGAGATCAAGACGGCCCTCGGCCAGACCCGTGACGAGATGCTCAAGACGTTCCGGTCACTGGAGTGAAGGCATCGACAAGAGGCAGGGGGCAGAAGAAGGCTGCAGATCACCAGGGAGGTGGAGGTGAGGCGGGGGGAAGAGGTAAATCAGACACGCCACGGGCCTTGAGTAGGCGCCGTGGCGTGTCTGTCATGCGGCTTTCACCGGCGGGGGAGATCAGGCGTGTCGGGTGGCGATCAGGTGATCGGCCAGGGTCATCAACTCATCGGCCACATGGTCCGGTGTCGGGACATTGCTTGCCGGCAGCACGGCATTGTGCGGACGCGTCAGGAGTGCACCCTGCATGCCGGCTGCCTGGGCGCCGATGGTATCCCAGACGTGACAGGCGACCATGCACATGTCATCGAGCTTGACCTCGAGTTGCTCGGCCACGTGCTGATAGGTCGCGGGCGCCGGCTTGAACTGTTCCACGGCTCCGACACTGAAGTGCTGCTCGAAGGCCTCGCTGATGCCGGCCTTTTCCAACGGTGTCGGTGAGGCACCGGCGGGAGAGTTGGTCAGAGTCACCAGACGGAAACCGGCCTGCTTCAAGCGCTCGAGCGCCGGTGCGACGTCGGGGTGAGCCGGCATCTCGGCCATGCGCGACTTGAGCTCATCGATATCGCTGTCCTTGAGCGTGACCTGATGGATATCGGCGACCATCTTCAGGACACCCACGCCAAGCTCACCGAAGGGGGTATAGCGATGCGCAAGCGTCAGGGTCTGGGAATACAGCACCAGTTGCGCGAACCATTCACGCAGCACGCCTTCATCGCCGAAGACGCGCCCGAACAGAGGTGAAAGGGTGGTGATGTCGAGCAGGGTCTCGTTGACGTCGAATACCAGAACGGAGACGGGCTTTGGGGTGGACATGAACACTCCTGGACAGACTGGGTGTGGGGTGTGGGTCTGGGGAGGCAGTACAGCGGATGTCGGTGAAAGGAGTATCCCTGCATTGCTGGTCCGGTAGCGCCCATCGATTGCCTACCAGCTTACGCAAATTTGAATGATTGCTCAACAATCGGCAGGAGGCGACCGTGATGGGGCCTGGCCATGACGAAAAAAGCCCCTTGCCCCCTGATGACAGGGGGCAAGGGGCGCTGGTTCGATGCACGCATGCGCCGGTCATCGACTCATTCGTGCATCGCTGCCTGGGGCTTGATCAGTCGTTCTGATAGGCACCGGCGGCATAGGTCATTTCATAGCTGTGGCTGTAGACCTCGAGGATGTTGCCGAACGGGTCTTCCATGTAGACCATGCGGAACGGCTTCTCACCCGGGAAGTACTCGCGTACCGGCATGCGCTGCTTGCCGCCGGCGGCCACGATGCGTTCGGCCAGCCCTTCGACGTCCGGGTCCTGAACGCAGAAGTGGAAGATGCCGGTCTTCCAGTACTCGAAGTTGTTCTCCGGCGTCTCGTGGTTCGGGAATTCGAAGATCTCGACCCCGATACGATCACCGGTGGACAGGTGGGCGATGCGGAAACTGCCCCAACCCGGACCGAAGACATCGCTGCACATCACGCCGATGGCGGAGTCGTCTTCGGTGATGGTGGTCGGCTCCATCACCACGTACCACCCCAGTACCTCGGTATAGAACTTGACGGCGGCTTCGACATCACCGACGGACAGGCCGATGTGGGAGAAGGTGCGCGGATACGGTGTGTGCTTTTCGCTGCTCATGATTCACCTCGTGAAGGGAGTCGTGAAGGGAATTGGCTCAGTCACTGTCTGCGTGACGTTGGATGCCATCTTGGGCGTCATGAGCAATAATGAAAACTACGTAGCTGTTATGATAGTGATAAGAGTTCGTTATGGCGGGCCGGCGTAGTCGCCGATCAGGACTGCCTGCTGTCAGGCCAGACACGTCCCGGGCGCCATGACTGTCGCAACGAGGAGCCGACATGCTGCAACCCCAGTGGTTACGTACCTTCCGCACTCTGGTGAGTGTCGGCAATTTCACGCGCACCGCAGAGCAGCTCGATCTGACCCAGGCCGCTGTCAGCCAGCATGTGCGACATCTGGAAACCCAGCTGGGCAAGCTGTTGATTCGACATCCTCGCAAGCTCGAGCTGACACCGGCCGGCCATGCGTTGCTGGATTACGCGCGCGAGATGGAGACGGCGGAGCAGCGCCTGGCCCAGCGCCTGGCCGGCAATGAAGACAGTCACGGGGATATTCGGCTGATCACGCCGGGCAGCATCGGACTGGCGCTTTACCCCCGCTTGCTGGCGCTGCAGCAGGCGTCACCCGGTCTCAATATCCATCATCGCTTCGCCCCCACGCGCGAAGTGGTGGAGTCAGTGCTTGAGAATCGCTTCGAGCTGGGCATCGTCACCCAGAAGCCGGATGACCCGCGCCTGAGCGTGACGGAGCTGACCCGCGAGCCACTTGAGCTGGTGGTGCCGGCGGGTGTCGAGATCCATGACTGGCGCGATCTCGAGACGTTGGGCTTCATCGATCATCCCGATGGCCAGGACATGGCGTCACGACTGCTCAGTCGGCGTTTCCCGGGCAATCCGGGGGTTCGCTCATTGCCGCGCAGTGGCTCCACCAATCAGATCAGCCTGATTCTGGAACCGGTGGCCTGCGGGCTGGGCTTCAGTGTCGTGCCTCGCCATGCCCGTGAGGCCTTCCAGAATCCTCAGGCCATCAAGGTGGTGGCACCCGCAGACGGGGATGTCGAGGTGGTGGATACGCTGTGGTGGATTACACGGGCGGAGTGGCCGCTGTCAGCGCGCGCCAGACGGGTACAGCGCGATCTTCAGGCCGGTCTCTGAGAGCTGATGAGTGAGGAGGGCGGGCGTCAGGCATCAGGCAATGTCAGGCCTGAGAATTCGCGCATCAACCAGCGGGTGATGGGCTGGATCACGGCGCTGTTGGGATGGCGGACACTCATGCGATAGCCATGACGGTCACGCGAGATATGCGGCGTCAGGGCGATCAGCGAGCCGTTGTCGAGCAGGTCCTGAATGACGTGGCTCCAGCCCAGCGCGACCCCCTGATGGTTGACGGCGGCGTTCAGCGTCAGCGGGAAGTTGTTGAAGGGAAAGGCCTTGTCGAGACGTGGTACCGGCAGTCCCGCATGACGACACCAGGTGGCCCAGTCCAGCCAGCGGCTATCGCGCATGTCCAGATGCAGCAGCGTGATGCGCGACAGCGCCTCGGCATCCAACCCCTTCTCCAGCCCATGACGCCGCGCGTAATCCGGGGAGCAGACAGGAAAGGCGCGCTCCGCGACCACCAGCGTATCGCGATGATCGCCCGTCAGCGGCGGGCCGAAGCGGATCGCGATATCGGCCTGCTGCATCTGCGGGTCTTCATCGCGATCGATCGGCAGCAGCGTGAAGTGACACTCCGGAAAGGTCTGCTCCAACCGCTCCAGCCGCGGGCGCAGCCAGACGTGGGCGAAACCGGCACCCGCGGCAATGGTGATGCGCGGTGTCGGCTTGTGCACCTTGCGACGTGCTTCCGTGACGGCGCTGCAGACCTGGCCAAGTCCGCCTGCCAGTTCGGCATGGAAGCTCTCGCCGTAGTGGTTGAGGATCAGCCTGCCGCCCTGGCGATCGAACAGCGGATGGCCCAGGTGCTCCTCCAGCGCGCGGATGCGCTGGGAGATGGTGGGCTGGGTGGTATCCAGCTCATTGGCCGCAGCCGTCATCGAGCCCAGGCGAACCGTCACGTCAAAGGCGACCAGCCCGCGCAGGGAGGGCAGGTCATCCAGGCTACTGGCGGTATCGTCTGGCGCAGGGGAGCGTGTCTTTCGGGCCGGCACGGGAGTCCTCGCTGTGATGCACTGTCACGGCGACCCTGTCCTGGAATATCCGGGCCTGCGAGAGGCTTCACGCCGTACACCGCGGATATCAGGCAAGAGCGCCGCCTTGTATAGGCGGCACTTATACGCGACGCAGCGAGTGACATCAACGCTCAGCCCGGCGAATCAGGGCGCGAGGTCGCACCTGATCCTGACCAGGGTCGCACCTGTTCCTGTTGGAGGGCGTCCCTGAGCTTACTGAGTGCCGCGCTCGGCAATTCGCGCATGCCAGGCCGCGATGCTCTCGTTGGGATACTCGGCGTGATGGGCATCACGCGCCTCGTGCGCGACTTCCACCCAATTGGCCTTGCTGTCGAGCATGATGTGGACATGCTCCGGTGGCACGGGCAGCGGGGTGTCTATCGCCCCCGCCTGCGGGTGGATCAGTTCTGGCCAGCGGGCATCGTAGAGCCACAGTGCACTGCCGCAGTGCTTGCAGAAATGACGTTCCGCCGGGCTTTCGACCCCGTCGATCACCGCGTGATAGATCGAGATGTGCTCGCGGCCTTCCACCTTGAGGGTGCCGGCGTCGCCCGCCAGGTTGATCGCATGGCCGCCGCTGCCTGCCGTCTTGCGACAGATCGAGCAGTAGCAGCGCTGGTACGGGTAGGGATGCGGCGACTCAAGCTGGAATGTGACGGCCTTGCAGTGGCACGAACCTTCAAGCTGCATGAGAAATTCTCCTTGTGATGCCTGGGCGAGGGCGCTGGCGAGGCTGGGGCCGAGAGGGTGACGCGATCCAGAGGCAGGGGGATCGCTCTGTCACTTGTCGCTCTACCTGCCCGGCAGGAGATTCTCACATCGCCAGCGCATAGACATAGACCTCGAGCTCACGATTGTCGTCGAGAATGACGGTGGTGACGCGACGCTGATAGATGGGGCCCTCGAAGTCATCGAGAGCGTCCCAATGCTCGGGCAGCTGCGGTGAGGAAAAGACGTGACCGCGTATCACCTGCCCCGTGTTGTCGACCACCAGCCCGGGGAAGTTGTGCTCGGTACCCTGATCGCTGTTCTCGAGTCGGCCCCGCAGATAGGCCGGGCACCATTCGCCATCGATGTTGGCGATGACATGTTCGTTGAGTCCGCCTGGCCCCAGCGGGCCATAGATGAAGAGGTGTTCCATGTGTCTGCCTGTCGGGTCGGGGAGGGGGAATGCGTCTCAAGGAGCGAGACTGCCGCATCATCAGGGACAGTCTTCATGGATACTTGCCTTGCCCCACGATGATGAAGGCTGAGTGGCGAGGTTCAACCCCCTGTTGGCGTGGTGCGCTCAACGCAACGCCCACAAACCACATTGCCCCCACTGGGCGAGCCAGTGGGGGCAATGGTCAAGCACAGGAGTGGAGCAGGTCAGGCGCGATTCATGCGCCCGCCATCCACACGTTCAGACGCGGCTGTCGAAACCGCCGGCGGGCTCTTCGCCGATCACGTCCGGATCGAAGGGCTTGCGTGCGAAGACGCGACGCAGAGCCGGCTCGAAGTGCTCCAGCGGCGGGGTCGGATAGTCCGGATCGAAGGCCGCCTGATCATAACGCTCGCAGAAATCCACACACTTCTGATACCAGGGGTGATCCTTGTAGATCTCGCGCTCGTTGCGGTCCTCGCCGTAGAAGTGACCGTAGTAGAACTTCTGGAACAGTCCATGGTGGTGGATGATCCAGGTCACTTCGGCACGCACATAGGGGCGCACGATGGAAGCGGCCAGCTGCGAGTGATTGTAGGGCGCCAGCTCGTCACCCAGGTCATGCAGGAGGGTCGCGACGACGAGATCATCATCGCCACCGTCGGCTTCGGCACGTGCCGCTGACTGCAGGGAGTGCTCCAGACGGCTGACCTTGTAGCCGCTCAGACCATCATCGAGCTTGCGCAGGGCAAGCTTGAGGCGCTCCACCAGCCCTTCATTGAACTGATCCTCAAGACGCTCGAGCAACGCATAGTCTTCTGCGGTGCCGTCCTTCATCTGGGTGAATGAAACCTGATCCATTACGCCATTTCCTCACGGTTTTCTTGTTGTGCCTGCTGCTGACGCTGACGCATCAGGGTCGTGGCGAAGCGCTCACGCGGGCCGTCGCTGTCCATGTAGCAGCCCTGCAGGTGACGATGCCCCTCATTGGTGTCGAACGCCGTACGGCCATGCAGCACGCGGGTGTTATCGAACATCATCAGCTCACCGGACTCGAGCTGGAAGCGAATCTCGTTGGCCGGGTCCTGGAACAGTTGTCCAAGACGCTGGCGGGCCTGATGGTAGCGGCGTGTGTTCTCCAGCGACATGTGCGGCAGATGATCAAGACGCGGGCTGTAGTTGACGCCGATCGGCTCACCATCGGCGCTCTCACGGATCACGCAGCGACGGGTGGTCAGCTCGGTACCGGCATCCAGGAAGCGGAAGCCCACCGGGGTGGTGCGCAGCAGTTCATAGCCTTCCGGCATCTCGGCCTTGAGCTGCTTGAGCGCATTCAGGCTGTCGACCAGCGTGGACAGGCCGCCAGTGGTCTCGTTGACCAGGCAATGCAGCATCTGGATGCCCGGCACCGGATCACGATACGGATTATCGGTGTGCGGTCCAAGTGCCACGCTGCGATAGGCCAGATCGTTGCCGGTCGGGCGCGAATACACCTCGAAGTAGCTGCCGAAGTTGGTGTCCTTCACGTAACCGAAGTGACCGGCCACTTCCAGAATGCGCTCCGGATCGGTCGGCACGTTCTGCACGATGATGTAGCCAAAGCGCAGATAGGCCTCCAGTGCCTTCTGGAAGTCCTCATTGTTGCCCATCTTCTCCCAGTCGACGCGCTGCGCCTGCTGATCGATGCCCGCATCCCAGCTCTCGGCCTTGGGGAACGGCGTGATGCCCTGCAGCTCATGCGCCAGCAGGGTGAGGTCATACACCTCGCAATGCCCGTCACTGAAAGTGAATTCCACGTGCGTCTCATCGACCGGGCGCGCCGCGGTCAACTCGAGATTGACGTCGATGGCATGCGAATCGAACAGACGCTGGGTGGTGACCTCATCGAGCTGCTCCGGGTCCTGGGTGCGCTCGCGCAGCCACAGCGGGCTGACCGGCTCGAGGCCTTCAGCAGTGATCAGGTTCAATGACAGCGGCGACTCGCTCAGGCTCAGCGGCAGCGCGTCAGACAGGGCATTGGTCAGGGACATGCAGGCATCTCTCCATTAGTACGGTTGTATATCGAGGCCATTATGGGAGGGAGGCATGTGACCTAAGTAGGGGGTGAGTGTTATCGGAGGGCATGCATTTTTCTTATGGTGCAAAGACAGTGAGCAGGAAAGGTTATAGCATGATCTGTTGGTATTAATTCGTGGCTATTTTGTTTGATTGCCCCATGACTTTAGCAGCCTTTGAATTTACCGAAAGGAATATTGGAATGAATTCGTGATTCAAGTGTTTTATCAATGCTTTATTGGACGCGCGCTATAACAATGGCATATGAGGTGCTCAATTTACGGCGGATGATCTTGAAATATGGATGTTGGTCATTTCACCCTTCAAGTTACGCTTTATGAGTGAGTTGATTCAAATAAATATCTGGTTTTTCCTGATGTTTATTGTTTGTCGATCTTGAACATTTGTGCCTTAAGTCGAATTTTTATAAAAATCCTTCTACAACTTTGGTCAATTTTTATAAAATGTCTGACAAAAGCGATGGATATACCTGACATGTTGGGGCAGGGTGTTGTGGTTCATGAAGCACCCTCCCTGCTCGTGAGCCAACGCCCCATGTTTCACAATAATAATCAGAGTCTACTCTGCCCAGCCGTTTGAAAGGATGATTATGTTGAACATTCATCAATACACAAGTCGCCCTCTGTTCTCAAATAATTCCAGTCCTCTTTCCATTGCTCTCAAGAGTAGAAAAAAATCATTGGCGAGCTTGGCGCCGCTTGCGCTAATTGCCATTTCGGCACCCGCCATGGCGGTAGATGTCGATTTCCATGGCTATGCGCGTTCTGGAATTGGCGGGACCCAGGGCGGTGGAGATCAGGCGTGTTTCCAGGCGGAAGGAGCAGGAGCAAAGTATCGTCTTGGTAATGAGTGCGAGACCTATGCGGAGCTTGGCTTGGGTTCCACACTCTATGAGCAGGATGACAAATCTTTCTATTTTGACAGCCTTATTGCTTATGTCAGTGATCAATCCAATGATTATGAGCAACTGGATAGTGATACTGATGATGATAATACAATTGCGTTGCGCGAGATTAATGTCAAAGCCAAGGGTGTGATTGAAGCAATACCGGAAGCTACCTTGTGGGCAGGCAAGCGTTTCTACCAGCGTCACGATATTCACATGAATGACTTTTATTACTGGGATGTTTCCGGGCCAGGTGGTGGTATTGAAAACATCGATGTAGGGCTGGGGGACCTTAGCCTGGCCTGGGTTCGTAATACCAGCACCGATGATGATTTCCCTGATGATGATCAGAACCTGGCAAATAACACTGTCGATATACGTCTAGCGAATATCGAGACCAATCGCGGTGGTACATTGGAAGTTGGGTATGATTACGGTGCTGCTACGCTGACCGAGCGTCAGGATGATGCAGGAATTGACCCGGAAAATGGCCATATGCTCACGCTGGAGCACACTCAGGGCCAATGGTTTGGCGGCTTCAACAAGATGGTCATGCAATATGCCACAGATGGATTGATTGCCACGACCGGACGCATTGATACGGCCAGTGCTGCCCCAGAAGGACATATGTGGCGCTTCATTGATCATGGCTTGATCAATCTGACTCCGAATATCGACATGCTCTACGCTGCCATTTATGAGAAACGCACGCTGGATGATGACCGAGGGCAGACTTGGATATCGAGCGGAGTGCGGCCGACGTATTACTGGACGGACACTATGAGCACCGCTGTAGAGCTTGGTTACGATCGCGTCAGCTTTGATGATTCCGGGCGTGACGATGCCCATCTGACCAAGCTGACGTTGGCGCAGCAATGGCAAGCCGGGCGCGGTGCCATGGCGCGTCCCGTTATCCGTGCTTTCGTGACGTATGCCAACTGGAATGGCGATGACTACAACGCTGCCAGTGAGTCGGTAGAAGACGGAGATGATGATGGTTTGACGTACGGAATGCAGATCGAAGCCTGGTGGTAGTCAGTCTTTCCCTATCTGGTGCCTGCGGATGGGCATCACATGGCAAACAACTTTCCCCATCATTCTCATGCCTGGTGACCGACAGGAGAGACGATGATGGGGATTTCTGCTTCATGTTCCGTATGAGGAATCATTATGTCTCGTGACATGCGTACCTTGGATACCTCTCTCGCCGAGAGCTTTTCCAGAATGAAATTGGGCGTCAGCATACGAAATCTCAGCACGGCCTTGACCGGTGCCGTCTTGATTGGTGCGGTGCTGAGTGGTTGTGCGACCGGGGGACAGGGATACCTTCTCGGTGATCAGCCCACGGCAGTGGCCGTCAGTCGTGCTGATGCTCAGTGGCTGAGCACGACATCAGCGTGCTGCAGCAACCTGATGCAATTGCCTGTGCAAGCGGTGAGCAGTCAGGAAACACGCACGCTTGAGTTCACTCGGGATACGCCGGTGTTTGATTTTTCCACCGGTAAAAGCCCATTCCAGGCTTTGATGTTGCCACGTGGGCAGGGACCGCTCACATTGCGCCTGGAAAGTGATGTCATCCGCAGTGAACAGGGGCTGTTGAGTGTCTTCGTGCCCCAGGTCCTTGTGCTTGATGAACAGGGGGCAGTGCATCGCCGTATTGCTGCACAAGAGATGGTATATCAACCAGCACGGGGACTATCACCGGATCGCCTGAGTGGCAGCATTACTGTGACTCCCGAAGTGGATGGCCAGCGAGTCGTCATCGCGACGACAGCCGCAGCACTCGATACAACGACGGAAATCCTGCACCCCGCTCGTGCTCAGGCTCGTGCAAGGAATCTGGCCGAGCCGCAGGTAGAGAATGCCAAGGCCCGGCATGCACTGACAGGACATGTGAGGGTGAGGATTTCTCGCTTGAGTGACAGTCAAGGACTGTTGATGCCGCTGATGAGTTCGGGCACTGGCCACTCACACCAGCAGGAAGTTGTGGAACATGCACAGACCCCCGACTGGGGCGAAGAACGCAATGTGGGCGTCCACAATGTCGTTGGCGGAAGTGGCACTGGAGAGAATGGCGTAGACCTTGATGCGACTTCCAGAAGCAAGGTTGTAGATAGCACTGCGGACTTTGACTTCAAGCGCATGATTCGTGCAGCACTAACGGCAGGAGATATCTCGCTCGCACTTGAGTTGGCCGAGCGCGCGGAACAGGCGGGAGAGCAAGGCACACGCCAATGGCTGGCCGATAAGCTGCGCACCAGATAGGCGTAGTCGTGGACTATTTGAGGCAGCCTTCTCGCCGGCAAACGCAGCTTCTGATTAGCAGGATGAACGAGAACAGGACTCTGCATACTGAGATCTGGATAATAAAGACTGTTTCGATAGATCTCCCATGGAACAGCCAGGCAGCTTTGAGGGGGCGGGGAGCCACGCCTCCTGAAGGGTATGGGCAAATGTCGCTGCCTGGCTAGCATCGGTGGTGTGATGCTCGAAGCCCTCAACCCTTGGTCACGGACTCATTAGAGAGTCGCTTCACAAGGTGTTGCTCTAGAAAGTCTATGCCAGTGGCTATTCGGGGATTCTTGAAGCGTGGTTCGGTAAACACTAAATGTATCGACACAACCGGTGGTCAGTAGTCTAGGAGGGCACGCTTCAAGATTTCACCTGACATCTGCCGAGTGTAAAATCTATCATACCGTATATTGCCAATGCGTAAGGCAGTATCAAAATTATTGTCGGAGAAATTGATAAAGCCGTCATCAAGTTTGACGCGAATAATTCAGCATTATCGAAATCGTTTGGACATTCCCGGAATCTTCTGGCAAGCATGAGCGGAATCCATATGATACGAGTCTCGCTGGAAAGGATGAAACTCAATAGACTCATGGCAGTAAAGATTTAGACAATCGGTTGTGATTGACACTGTTTTCATATTTTTATCAAGATGAACTGATTGTAGATACACATTGATGAGATGGATGTTGTTGACTTTCCTTGACGGTTTTTGTGGCGTATCAAACATGCAAAGCATGTTTTCGTTGGTATGATATAGACCATTTTTTATGATAGCTTCATTGACGATTATACTATCATATTTCAAAGTTAATGAGATGCATGTTGTCGAGTGCCAATGATGATATGATTGCAAACATGCAAGAAGTTTTGAGAGTTATCAATTGATGATGCAGCAAATGAAATTCACTTTATTGGATACCAATGAGACAAAAAAGGCCATCGTGATCGAGTCACTGTACTGGTAGTGGATGGTGATATGCAGGATCAAATATTGATATCTACAATATCGTCAGTTCTTGTTGTAGTTACGCTGATTCTGAATCCAATCTGCGCAAGGAGAGCTGGTATTTCAACAGCTTGCAATTCTTCTGGTTTCTTGAATGGTCTTGTTTTCTAGCTGGTAAAGCAGCCGATATTCGGGGAAGTCAATTGCTGCATGTTCTGGGGCTTCTGCCGGATTCAACTTGGCTGTTACGTCCAGGAAAGAGCCGAAGGACAGGCTGTCTGATACATGATAGGCCTTGTTCAATCCACTATCCTCGGTGATAGTAGTGATACTGTTTCAGGCGTAGAACCATTAACATGACATCAATCAGCGACGCCACCGGGATTATCTCTATCACGCTCAGGAATGACAGCATGGAGATGGGCATCGAGGTAGCTGACATTCGGCCACTGAAAACGATACGGGCACCCTGATCAGGGTGCCCGTATCGTTTTCATGCCAGTAGCGTTGTCAGTGAAAGACGCTTGATGGAGTCGCGGATATCAGGTGCGTCCTGCCAGTGGTGCCGAGGGAGGTTGCGCACCCGGCACCGGTTGCTGGGAGGCGTCATCGACCGGCTCATTTATCATGTGCCCCCCGGGGATATTGGCCAGGTTGAGGGTGGCATCGACCTGGCTGAGGAACTGCAAGTGGCGCTGATATTCATTCAGCACGTCATGGATAACCTGATTACGAGTGAAGCCATTGAGGTCCTGACCGATGCCGCCTTCGGCGAGATGCACATCCAGCCGTAGATAGTAGTCGTCGTCTGCGGGCAGGAAGCTCGGGGTACGCATGCGGCATGGACGCACCTGATACAGGAAGCTGGGGGCGCCGGGAAAATCAACCTGCAGGGTCGGGCACCCGCCCTCGACCTCTTCACTGTCGCGGTCCGTGACCGAGGCTTGGTGGCCATGTGCCTGCAGTTCGCTAGCGAGCAGTTGCAGGGCTGGACGCACGGAATGCTTGAGTAGACTGTCAGCCCCATGTCGCGTCGAGCCATCAAGGGTACGGGTGAGCCGCTCACGCCAATCCCCCCCTTCGCCACTGATGACAGAGACCAGCTGGCGGGCCTCGGCTTTCTCACTTTCAATGTTCAGCGCGCGATACATACTGATCATCACCAAGAAGATGACGAAAGAAAAGGGAAGCGCCGTGATCACGGCAACGCTTTGCAGGGTCTTGAGCCCGCCTGCCATCAGCAGCGCGATAGTGATCACTCCAATGAGGACGGACCACAAGATGCGCAGTCGAATGGGAGCATCGTGATTCACGTCACGCAGCACGTAGGTGAAATTGGCGAGCACGAGTGCTCCGGAATCCGCCGATGTCACGAAAAACACGATACTTAGCAGTGTCAGCAGGCTCGCAGTAAAACCGACACCGGGCAATTGCTCAAGGAAGGTGTAGATGCTGGTCTGAGGCGTGTTGAGCGCCTGCTCCCCCAACTCCACAGCACCGGATTGCACCAATTCGATGGCGGAGTTGCCGAAGACACTCATCATGATCATGACGAAGGACAACGGAATGAAAAGGGCGCCAGCCACGAACTGGCGAATGGTACGACCGCGAGAAATTCGCGCCAGGAACAGACCCACGAACGGGGCCCAGGAAATCCAGAATCCCCAGAAGAAGACGGTCCAGCTGTTGAACCAGGATTGCTTGTCGGGGGCGTAGGCATAGGTTTCGAAGCTCAACCCCAGATAGGCGGTGGCATAGTCCCCAACATTGGTGACCAGTGCATTGAGCAGGTGTAGCGTGGGCCCCTGGAGTAACACGAACAGCACCAGCCCTCCGACTAATAGCAGATTCAGTTCTGACAGGCGGCGAATGCCTTTCTCGACACCGGTTATCACAGACATTGTGCCCAGTACGATGACCATGATGATGATCAGAATCTGGGGGACCAGCCCCTCACCGATGCCGAATAGATAGTTCAGCCCGTAGTTCATCTGCATCACGCCGATCCCGAGTGCAGTGGCGATCCCGAATACCGTCGCCAAAACCCCCGTGATGTCTACTGCATTGCCAATGGGGCCATAGATTCGCTTGCCGAGCAGTGGGAAGAGCGTCGAGCGAATTGCCAATGGCAGCCGATGACGATAGCTGAAATAGGCCAGCGCCATTCCCATCACCACAAAGACTCCCCAGCCGGAAATCCCCCAGTGCATGAAGGTCTGCACGATGGCACGACGTTGCGTCTCTTCTGTCGTCCCTGAGCCACCTGGCGGTGTCAGAAAGTGCGACAGTGGCTCGGATACCACGAAAAAGAGGATCGCGCCGCCGATACCTGCGGCGAACAGCATGGCTGCCCAGGAGAGTGTCGAGAACTCCGGGCGCGAGTGGTCAGGCCCCAGCCGTATGCGCCCGAAACGTGACATGCCAATCCCGGCCACGAAGATGACATAAAGTGTGACGGCCAGCATGTAATACCAACCGAAGGTATTGCCTATCCAGTCAAGGCAATACCCGAAGAAGGCGGTGGCCTGCTCCGTGAAGCCCATGGCATACGCCACAAGCAGTACGATGGCGATCAGTGAATAGCGAAAGACCGCGTGGTTGAGATGATTGCTTGAATCCGTTTGAGATGCATCATGCGTCGCAAGATGCGCTACATCCTTTGGTGTCATGCTCAATCTCAAGCTCCTGCGATAATGGGGAGGGAGTCGATGCGACAATTATTTTAGAGTTGCCGTGTCAGCCGGAAAGGGCAGTCCAGGCATGGGGGCGCTGCTTGCAATAGGGATCTGGCGGGAATACGTGCACTCGCAGGCGGCATGCCTCAAGGCCTGATGGTGCAGGCAAACTGGAGACGACGTCGCTACCCAGGCATGGGGGGAGGCAGCGCTGTAGCAGGCCGTAATCGGATGTGATGCAGGAAATGAGGGGCTAAACGAGTCATAGGCTCTATGCATTACATTTGATTATGGAATATGGCGAAACGACGTCTTCTGAGAGGACCGGGTCATCACAAGATATTATGCAAGTCGCGAGTCTCCATGAGCGGCATGAATCTGTAAACTGGCCCATTGTTAATCAGAGGGTATTACCTGAACTTATGGCAAACATCGGTCGTCATGTGTCACCCAACCTGTTGCGTGTTTTCGAGGTGGCTGCACGTCATCATGCTTTCACGCACGCTGCTCAGGAATTGCGCTCAACCCAATCTGCCGTCAGCCAGCAGATTCGAGCGCTCGAAGATGCGTTGGGGGTGGCGCTCTTCAAACGAGTGCATCGTGGGGTTCGCTTGACGAAAGCAGGTGAGCAGCTGTTCCAGAGCGTGCAGGAGGGGTTTGCTGTCATCGAGAGAAGCATCAGTGACATTCAGCAACTGACGACGTCCCCGGCTCTCAATATCTTGACCGATTTCGCCTTTGCCAGTGCGTGGCTGATGCCAAATCTGCCCGAGTTCCGACGGCTCAATCCGGGCATTGACGTTCACTGCATGACCAATCAGGGCGTGCTCGATCATTCGATGCAGGAGATCGACGTTGCGCTGTTATTCTGCGGTGAAGAGGACCGACGGCCTCGGCTATTGCGCGAGCGGGTCTTTCCCATCTGTAGCCCTGACTTTCTGGCGCGCCATGGGCCCATTGAGCAACCTGAGCAGCTATGCCAGCTTCCGCTGCTGACCTTGACGGCCGCACACGGACAGGTCTGGATGGATTGGCCAGCGTATTTCATGGCCCATGGGATCGGCCATGTCTCCGGGCAGCGTGAGCTGGTCATGAACAACTACCCACTTCTGTTGCAAGCTGCAGCTGCGGGGCAAGGCATGGCGTTGGGATGGGATGGGTTATGTGATGAGGCCCTATCCTCTGGGCGTCTGGTGGCGCTTCGTGACTTTTGTCATGACACACGCCACGGGTACGCATTGATCGAGGTCAATCCCACCGAACCTTCTCCGGCCAAGCAGGCGTTGATTGACTGGATCACCGCTCGGTTTGGTGATCCCGATGCTGTTACACAGGTAGCCTTAGACAAGTGATACAAGAGTGAGCCGTCTGCACGAAACCCGCTGTGGAAGTTGCTGTGCGAGATACGTAGCCCTGTTGGGGTATTAACGCTTCCAGGGGGGGCCTCAGGCGTGTGACACCTTCCTCGGCAGCGCTGGAGGGCGTCGAGGATGTCATGGAAAGAGAGCTTGTCGTTTTTCTACGTCTGGCCATTCTGCCCCTGAAGACGCACCAGGCGTAGTGGCATCGAGTGACATGTCACGATGAGGTTGGTACATCTCATCGGACACAGGGTATGGGGTGTCGTGGCGTGGGGCAGTCAACTGCGTGACATCAGAGGCCCCGGATTATCAAGATAGCGTTCTCGAATATGCTGTGCCGACCAATAGGTGAGGGCTGCGACCGTCCCCGTGGGGTTGTGTTGCATATTCTGTGGGAAGGCACTGGCCCCCATGACGAAGAGGTTATGCGCATCCCAGTGCTGTAGATATCGATTGAGGACCGATGTCTTGGGGTCTGTCCCCATGATGGCGCCACCGGTTATGTGGGTTGATTGATAGCTCGAAGGATCAAAGTGATCGCCTCGCTGTTTGACACTCTCGGTATGGTAGTCCGGCTGTAACTGGGCGACGATTTCACGCATCCGCTCTGCCATGAATTCCGTCATTCGTAGGTCGTTATCTTTCCAGTCATAGGTCATGCGCAGCAAGGGATCACCATGCGGATCCTTGTACGTGGGATCCAGATCCAGGTAGACGTCTCGATAGGACATGTTCGTTCCGGTCGTGCCCAGCATCATGTGATGTCCGTAGTGCTCGCGTACCTGCTTTTTCCATTCACTGCCCCACTGCGGCGTTCCCGGAGGCGTGCGCAGTGCACCGATAGCGCCTCCCGGACCTTGGGTGGTATAGATGTAGGAGCCTCCAATGAAACCGTGTTGCTCGGTATCGAAGGTATCGGGGCTGAAGTCATCAATTACCTGTCCACTGCCACCAGCCGAGATGAAGGGGTTGAATTGATGATCCTTGAAGTAAAGATCCATGGAGCCCGTGATCTGGTAGGAGAAGTTGCGTCCCACCACCCCGGTGTTGCTTTCCGGGTCATAGGGTTTTCCAATCTCGGACAACAGCAACAAGCGGACATTGGATAAGGGAAATGAGGCAAGAATGACCATGCCCGCAGGCTGAAAGACCTCATTGCCATCAGCATCGCGATAGATGACCCCTTTGACCGTGTCATCTTCCTCGTGCTTCACGATACGTGTGACTTCACAGCCCGTCCGATACGCGAAGTTCTCGCGTTGCTTGAGTGCATCAAGCGTGCAGGTCTGTGGGGATGCCTTGGAATAGTTGAGGCATCCGTAGTTGCTGCAAAAGCCGCAGAAGTTGCAGGGACCCAATTGCATGCCGTAAGGGTTGGTCCAGGCGCCTGATACATTGGCAGAAGGGTAGGGATAAGGGTGCCAGCCCAGTGCCTTGGTCGCCTTGGTGAACAAGGTATCCGTCAGGGTTCTCGGCAAGGGAGGGAGCGGGAACGGGTTCTTGCGCGGCCCTTCGAAGGGGTTCCCCCCTTCAATCATTTCCCCTTGGATATTGCCAGCCTGACCGGATAAGCCTGCGACCTTTTCGAAGAAGTCATAGTGAGGTTCCAGCTCGTCATAGCTGACGCCATAGTCCTGAATGGTCATGTCTTCAGGCAGAAACCCGGGTGAAAAGGTGCGATCGGCAAAGCTCTTGAGTGCCAGTTCGTTTGGTGTGGCGCGATACAGCACACCTGTCCAATGCGAACCTGCACCGCCCACGCCATCACCGGGATGGAAGGTAGTCCAATGACGCTGGGGAACGGCCTGCTCCTGGCGATTGCGTCGTATCGTGACAGTGCTCTGACGTGGGCGCTGCATCATCTTGAGGCGTACGCCGTACTTGAGCTCATCGGCAGGCTTGGGATACAGGAAGTCTTCTTTGCTCCGATCTTCCCCGCGCTCAAGCGCCAGCACGTTCAATCCAGCGCTCGTCATTTCCAGGCCCATGATGGACCCGGTCCAGCCAAGACCAATGATGACGACATCGACGTCTGGTTGTGTAACGGACATGTCGTGATTCCTTTCAGTTCGACAGAGGAGTGGACGTGGCGCCTTCGGGCGCGTGGCCTAGGGAGTCTGGTCGGCCTTGTTGCGCATGATTGGCAGGCCCGTGTGCCTGCCTCACTTCCGCCACCTGCTCAGGAGTCACCCTGGAGGCGTCATTGCTCCAGCTCTGTCGGACAAAACTTGCCAGGCTGGCGGCTTCCTCGTTGCTCAAGCGCCAATCAAAGCCCGGCATTTGCAAGCGTTCCGGGCGTTTTGGCGTCGACGGCAACTGTGCGCCATACAGAATGGTACTGATCAGGGCTGTCGGATTGTCAGCGTTGACCTGGGTGTTACCGGAAAGCGGGGGGAAGACGCTATCGGCCCCTCTGCCATTGGCGAAATGACAAGCATTGCAGTTGTCCAGATACAGACGAGCCCCCTCGTCCAGGGAAGTCGCGCTCGTCAGTTGCCGTGTCGTGGCATCCGGTGCTGTGTGGGAAGGTGGCGTCGATGCGGGGGCGGACAAGGCACGTTGCTTGTCCGTGGCGCCCAGAGTCGTCAGATAGGCAGCGATGGACGTCAAATCTGCCTCAGTGAGGTGAGACGTGCTGTGCTGAATGACAGAGGTCATTTCGCCGCCAGTCGCGGCGTGGCGATTGCGCCCAGTGGCCAGATAATCGATGACATCGCCTTCCGACCAATCGCGTAATCCTGATGCGTCGCCCCCACGCAGAGAAGGTACCTGCCACTCGTTCAGCTCAGTTCCCGCCAGGTACTCGTCGCCGTCCTGGTCGTTGAGCGCTTTTTCCTGCATGAACAGACCGCGGGGCGTATGACAACTGCCGCAATGTCCCGCACCTTGCACCAGATAGCGCCCACGCTCCAACAGTTGCTGTCGATCACCTGAGAGATCACTGGAATGATTGGCGGAAGAGGTATTCGATACCTCATCGACGAACAGCCAGTTCCAGAACCGAATCGCCCAGCGCTGATTGAAGGGGAAGCTGAGAGAGGTCTCCGGTGCGGGTTCGGTGACAGGGGCTACTCCCTCCATGAAATAGGCATACAGTGCTTTGATATCGTAGTCACTCAGGCTGGCGTAAGACGGGTACGGCATTGCCGGGTACAGATAACTGCCATCTGCACGTATCCCTTGTCGCAGAGCAGCGGCGAAATCCTGCTCACGATATTCCCCGATCCCTGCCTTGGGCGCTGGCGTAATATTGGTGGCGTAGATGGTACCGAAGGGGCTCTCGATGGGGCGTCCCCCTGCGTACGCGTCACTCGCGCCCTCACGGGTGTGGCACGCCATGCAATCTGCTGCTCGGGCCAGGTAGGCGCCGCGCTTGACCCGTTCGGCGCTCGCCGTGGTATCCGAGTCGATATGGGGCTGATGTGCGGTGGGCCTGTGGCCCTGTACCGTCATCGCCACACCTGCGGCACTGATGGTAGCCACTGCGAGAACCCAGCCTATTGGCCGTTTCAAATAAGGGGGCATCCTTTGCTCCTGTGACCCTGGTTCCTGTGGGCGGTGGTATCTGGCGGTGAGGCAGGAACGATCAACCGCGTTTGCCCGCCAGGCTCACCGGGCCGAGCGGGTAGGGGACATCATGTTGTGTGACCCACTCACGGAAGCTGGCGCGAGCGCCAGTGAATCCCAGCATCTTCCAGCCGACCATGTCCCGGTTTCCGCCATACATGGGATCCGAGAGATACCCTTCACGCGTGTTTTGCAACAGAAACGCAAAGAAGGTGTTCGAGGGCAGGTCTTCGACACCGGCAGCGGCGAAGTCAGCTTTCCCGTTTTCCAGTTCGGACAGCAAGGCATCCTGTTGATCTGGCGCGAGATCGATGAACTCCTTCCCTGTTTGTTGCCTTGCATGGTGGCGGGCGCCCTGGATACCCAGGCGATAAAGCGCCGCGGGAGTATGGGGAAGTTGATAGCCGAAGACCGGATCGGCGTCTGGATGAAAGGGACCTTGCATGTACCAGTCGCTTGCCTTGCCGTAATCGCCGCTCAGTTCCTTGTCGATGAAGACGGGCACGTTGGCCGTCAAGGCGCCGGCACCATGGTCATCTTCGGGGATCAGGCGATCGGTGGCGGCGAGAAGAAATTGCCATTCTTCGTCATTGAAAAACACCGGGGTGTATTGCGGTAGCGGCGGAGCTGCCGCATCAGATGTCTGGCTGAACAGCAGGCCCGGCGCCAAGGTAACCGCAGGGATGACGGTCAATGAGTTCCGCATGAACTCACGACGCTTTTGACCTTCGGGATTGAGCGACATCTTGTCTCCTTGAGCGCGAGTGACGGTGAATCGTTTGGCATCTCAGCGAGTGTTCAGGTGCGATATCTGTCTTGCGCCTTCGGGCGAGGGAGCAGCACATGACGCTTCATATCGCTTCCCTTTGATGCCATTCCGTTCATGGGCTGCCGATGCCAAGGGAATGCAGGGCGTATCTCAGTATGCTGTGCTGCAATATTAGAGTAACAACATGAGACGTTGTGTTTGAGAGGAAGAGGTGAAAGAGAGGTGTGACGCGGCGTTGCGTTTACCGGTCTGCTTACCTCCGGGTCTACTTTCAGGCAGGTGGCGCCAAGTGCTGTGCTTCCGGGATTCTGGTCATCCATGCGGTGGATTAGATCGCCGCTGTCCTCGCAGTGGCACATGATCTAGAAATGTCGTTCCCGCTCTCGTGAATCCAGATGGGAAGCTGTCAGTCTGGGGGGCGGGGGGGCAAAGGACTTGCGAAGACGTTCCCCGGTTCGCATTAGAGGTTGCGGGCACCGTTACCATATTGGATCGCCCGGTTGGAGAAGATCGCCAGAGAGTAATACCGATGGCAAGACCTTATCGCCAGAGAAACACCGAACTCAGGCGCTGGAAGGCCGATGTCATCAGCGTAAGCGAGTGAAAATACAATTAAAATATGTCTACTTTCTTGAGATAGGATGAGGCAATCATTAGCGCTGAGAGATCGGGGGGATCATGAAGTTGGCTAGCTGACCCATGAAGTGTGAGAATCGACCACTAGGTTATGACGCGTGTCGTCAATGAGTCTGCTGCCGAGGTACTGAGCGATGAGCACCCATTGTGCAGGGGTGCCGGTATACGGGGGAAGAAAGCAAGCGAAGGAGAATGAGAAGAATAGGCTACTTATTATCACTAGTATTGACATTTGTTCGAATAACAAGATCCGCCTTCAGCATCTTGGCAACTTCTCGTGCATAGGCAATGGCGGCCTTTTGCGAGGTGAAGAGTTGAGTCGGATGATTGCGTTCTTCACTCTTGACTAGCCATATACCAGACTTGGCGATTACAAAGACGGTGCGAAACATGGTGGTCCCTTATATAAAAGAGAACACCTTACATTGCCGAACCGAAAAATAATATAAGAAGATTGCCTATCTCCCGATGTATGACTTCCACTACCACAGAAGTATTTTCGGCATCATGGCTGGCGTGAAAAAAAAGTGATAGTAATGGTTAGTGAATTATGAATATTAATATCTGCATGGAAAAGAGCACGCCGCAAGTGGTGACATGTAAAAACATTTTCAACTGGTAATGTCCGTTTTATCACAAGCAGGAATGTCAGTTGGGCGCGATCCCCGTTGGCTGCGGTAAGCGAAAAGCCTGCGGCAGCTTGGCAAAAGGTGTCTTGCTGCACACGTTAGGGGGCGCCGTTATCACTGTTATCGCCGTCAGGGGCAGCTCACCAGGCGTAACTGTCGTTTGAGACGGGAGAAGATGGCGGGGTGCTTCTTCCCTGCAAGATGCCTGCACGCTGGATGATTTCCGGCACAAGCGCTTCTTGACGATGCGCCATGATATGTACACCACTCACACCCTCGATCTCACGCAGCTGCTGGATCATCTCGATGCAGAGATCACGGCCCTCCGCCTTCTGGTCCTTGGCGCTCTTGAGGCGTTTGATCACGTCGTCCGGGATATGTACGCCGGGGACATGGCGGCGCATCCATTCGGCGGTACGTGCCGAGGCCAGCGGGCCGACACCGGGCAGGATGAAGCATTTCTCCACCAGGCCCAGATCACGAGCGTGATGCATGAAGTCCTGAAAGCGTGGGAGGTCGAAACAGTACTGTGTCTGGATGAACTGAGCCCCGGCGGCGATCTTCTTGGCCAGACGATGAGGGCGAAACGCGAAAGGCGGGGCAAAGGGATTGGCGGCGGCACCCAGAAATACCTGGGGGGCAGAGGTCAGTGATCGCCCGCTGGCAAAGGCGTGCTTGTCACGCAGTCCGGCGACGATTTCCAGCAGCGACAGGGAGTCGAGGTCGAACACCGGCTTGGCCTCGGGATGATCCCCGACCTGCACGCCATCCCCGGTCAGACACAGCAGGTTGCGGAGGCCCAGCGCTGCAGCGCCCAGCACATCGCCTTGGATGGCGATGCGGTTTCTGTCACGGCATGAGATCTGCATCACCGTTTCATGGCCTTCACGGGCCAGCAGGGCACACATCGCCACGCTCGACATGTGGCAGTTGGCGCCCGAGCCATCGGTGGCGTTCATGGCATCCACATGGTTGGCAAACAGCTGCGCGCGTGCATGCACCTCCTGTGGGTCGGCCGAGTCGGGCGGTGCCAGCTCGGCAGTGACGGCAAACTGACCACTCCTGAGTACTCGCTCCAAGTGACCGACGTTGCCATCGCGCTCGGTAGGTGGCGGTTGGGTGTTGTCCGGGATAGTGAGTCTGGAGGTCATTTCAGGCTCTCTCGACGTTCAGCGGCTTGTCGGGCCACGCGCAGCCAGGATGAAGTGCCCTGCAGGCGGTGGTCCACCGGCAGCTGAACGATCTGGATCGCATCGCTGCCCTTCATCCGCTGGTTGCCCTCCCAGGCTTCTACCCAGACGCAGCGCTTGTCAGGCTCGACTTCACAGTTGCCGTTTTGCATGACACCGCCGCAGGGGCCGTTGCGCAGGTGCTTGGGGCAGTTCATGGAGCAGGACATGCCGGTCGAGCTCAGAATGCACTGGCCACACATCTGACAGTCAAACAGCAAGCCCTTGCAAGCTTGCTCCAGCTTGGCGACGGGCTTCTCGGCGCGTGCGTAACCGATGGACTTCCACAGCGGCTGCAGTTTGATGATCACCGGCTCGACAGCCTGATAGGTGAGCTCCAGCAGTCGCGCGTGACGTGCGGCCCACAGACGAATCGAATACAAGGATGTCTCCTGTCAAAACCTGGCGGGGGTAACGCCCTGAGCGTTTCAAAGCGTTATCTTCGCATGGCCGCCACCCGAGTCGACATCCCATGAGCGACAGCGTCACGATTGAAAGGCGCAGGCCAAGGCTCAGGCGACGGGGCAGGAAGGGCTCATCGCTCGGCGCTGAGGCTTTCAATGATGAAGCTCTCCATGGCCTGTGCCGCCGGCGACAAGCTGGCGCCTTTGCGGCGAATCAGGCCCACTTCGCGACTGACCCGCGGTTCAGCGAGCTCAATGAACCGCAGGCGCTCATATTCCTGCGGAAACGCCAGGCGTGGCAGCGTCGTGATCCCCATCCCGGCGACCAGCGTGGCTGTCAGCGAAATCATGTTGGAGATATACAAGCCGTGCATCTCAAGCAGTGACTCAGCCGCTGTGCCCTGCAACAGCCGCGAGGTGCCATTGCCGATCAGGGATTCGGTCTCCAGTGCTTGCCATGTCAGGGTCTGTCGCTCGGCAAAGGGGTGATCGTCACGGCATACCACGCCGACTTCGTCATGAAACAACGGATGAAAGCGCAGTTCTTCCTCTACCCCCCACAAGCTGGTGATGCCGATATCGACCTGACCGCTGATGACTTGCTCGCGCACGAAATCGGCGTTGCCATCATGAAGGCCGACCTTTATCCCCGGATAGCGACTGACGAACTCGGAGAGCAGTTTCGGCATCAGTCGGCTGGCCACTGACGGCACCACTGCCATGTCCAGTTGGCCTGCCTCCTTGGCGGCGCGCGCCTGTAGTTCCCGGCTCAGACGATCATGCTGATTGATCAGCTCCCGAAAGCGCGGCACGCAGTAGCTGCCATAGGGTGTCAGAGTCGCCTTGGCACCCTTCTCGAACAGCGCCTCCCCCAGGCGGTTTTCCAGCTCGCGGATGGCCATCGACAGGGCAGGCTGCGTGCGATGCAGATAACGAGAGGCAGCGTGAAAACCGCCGTGATCCACCACTGCCAGGACATAGCGCAGCGGCGTGATCTTCAGCTCTGCGACCATCGCGTCGATCCTCTTCAGAGTGGTAAGGGAAATTTATCATAGGGTATTTATTATTGATTATCTTTATCCCTCTGGGCCTCCTAGTCTGTTGTCACCGCGTTCAAGGAGGTTCACATGTCACACCACACCACTACCGCCACTCACGCCGCTGTTCACGATCTCTACATCGATGGTCAGTGGGTCGCAGGTCAGGGCAGCATCGCCAATCTCAATCCGTCCGATACCCGTGATGTCATCGGCCATTATGCGCAGGCCAGTGTCGATCAGGTCGCCGATGCCATCCAGGCGGCCAAGCGTGGCCAGGCACAATGGGCCCAGTCAGGCCTCGAGCAGCGTTATTCCGTGCTGATGGCCATCGGCGATGAGCTGATCGCCCGCAAGACGGAGCTGGGTGAGCTGCTGGCGCGTGAAGAGGGCAAGACCCTGGCGGAGGGAGTGGGTGAGGTACATCGCTCCGGGCAGTTCTTCCATTACTACGGCGCTGAAGTGCTGCGCCAGATTGATGAGCGCGCAGACTCGGTGCGTCCTGGCGTTGAGGTCGAGGTCCGTCGGGAGCCTGTCGGTGTCGTCGGTGTGATCAGCCCCTGGAATTTTCCGATGGCGACAGCGGTCTGGAAGATTGCGCCTGCGCTGGCCTTCGGCAACTCGGTCGTCTTCAAACCGGCCAATCTGGTCCCTGCGAGCGCATGGGCGCTGACCGAAATCATTCATCGCCAGTCACTCCCGGCAGGCACTTTCAATCTGGTGATGGGCCCGGGCAGCAGCATCGGGGATGAACTGATCTCCAGCCCAGACATTCATGCCCTGTCCTTCACCGGTTCTCTGGAAGTGGGGCGTCGAGTGGCGGCGGCCACTGCCGCCAATCTGGTCAAGTGCCAGCTGGAAATGGGCTCCAAGAACGCCCTGATCATCGCCGATGATGCCGACATGGAGCTGGCCGTCGAGGCAGCCTTCAATGGTGCCTACTCAGGCACTGGCCAGAAATGCACGGCATCTTCGCGGCTGATCGTGATGGAATCAGTCCATGACGAGTTCGTGGAAAAGCTGACTCAGCGCCTGTCTCAGGTCCGCGTCGGCCACGCGTTGGAAGAGGGCGTGCACATGGGGCCTGCTGTCGATGCCAGACAGCTCGAGTCCAACCTGTCCTGGGTGCAGCGCGCACAGCAAGAGGGGGCAACGTTGGTCTGCGGCGGCAAGCGTGTGGAGTGCGCCACCGAGGGCTACTTCATGAGCCCAGCGCTGCTGGTAAATACCAGCAACGACATGGCCATCAATCGCGAGGAGATCTTCGGCCCCATCGCCTGTGTCATCAAGGTGAGCGATGCAGAAGAGGCCATCAATGTGCTCAATGACACGCACTTCGGGCTGACGGCGGGCATCATCACCAACTCCCTGAAACTGGCCAGCAGCTTCAAGGCGCGCGCCGAGACCGGCTGCGTGATGGTCAATCTGCCGACTGCGGGGACGGATTACCACGTGCCCTTCGGCGGACGTAAGGCTTCAAGCTTCGGGCCTCGTGAGCAGGGGCGATACGCGCGCGAGTTCTACACCATCGTGAAGACCTGCTACATCAAGGCGTGAGGAGGCCCCATGTCAAAGACAATGCTGACGATCGATGGCCTGCAGTATTCCAACTGGTCACGCGAGATATTTGAACAGATGCGTGAAGGCGGGCTGGACGCCGTGCACGCCACCCTCGTGTACCACGAGACGACGCGAGAGACCTTGTCGCGTCTTGGCGAGTGGAATCGCCGTTTCGAGGCCTGGCCTGATCTGATCATGCCCGTACATGTGCCGCAGGACATCGCGGTTGCGCAGGCCAGCGGGCGTGTCGGCATCATCCTGGGGGCGCAGAACTGCTCCCCCATCGAGGACGATATCGACATGGTCGAGGTGATGCGTGACCTCGGGTTGATGATCATGCAGCTGACCTACAACAACCAGAGTCTGCTGGCCTGCGGGTGTTATGAGGCGGAAGACAGCGGGATCACACGCTTCGGACGCCAGGTGATCCGTGAGATGAATCGCGTCGGCATGGTCATCGACATGTCACACAGCGCAGAGCGCTCCACGCTCGAGGCGATCGAGATATCCGAGCGCCCCGTGATCATTTCCCACGCCAACCCGGAAAGCTTCCATCCGGCAAAGCGCAACAAGTCCGACAAGGTGCTCAAGGCCATCGCGGAGAGTGATGGGCTGTTGGGGTTCTCGGCGTATCCCTTCCATCTGCGCAATGGCTCCGACTGTACCCTGACCGAATACTGCGAAATGATCGCCAGAACCGCAGACCTGATGGGCATCGAGCACCTGGGGATCGGTACCGACCTGTGCCAGAACCAGCCGGTGTCCATTCTGGAGTGGATGCGCAATGGTCGCTGGTCCAAGGACATGGATTACGGTGAAGGCAGTGCCAGCAACGCTGACTGGCCGCGTCCGCTGTCCTGGCTGCGAGACAGTCGTGACTTCCCCAATCTGATTGCCGGTTTGCGCAAGGTCGGCATGTCCGAGGACGAAGTGGCCGGCGTCATGGGCAAGAACTGGGTCGCGCTCCTCGAGCGCGCCGCGACCCGTCAGGAGACCGCGCCTGCCTGATCGCCGTAACGCTATGCCATGGCACCTGTGCCGAGCCAGGAATCCTCAGGGTATCGCTCGGCAACCAACAACCATAATAAATGCCTGCCAATGACGAGAGCTCGTCAGAGGAATGCCACATGACTTCATCTCGCAAGACCACGACGTCTGCCACGTCGGATGCGTTACCACAAGGTCAGTACCGCTTTGGTGACCCTGTCGTTCTGACCTGCAGCATCGGCTTCATACTGCTGTTCGTCGGCCTGTCCCTGTTTGATCTTGAAGGGGTCGCGCAAGCCATCAGTGCCGGCTTTGCCTGGACCGCCAGAACACTGGGCAGCTACTTCCAGATTCTGTTGCTGCTCACCTTCTTCATTGCCCTGGGGCTGACCGCAACGCCTGCGGCCAGTGCCCGTATCGGTGGCACGCGAACGCCTGAGCTATCCACCTTCAAGTGGGTGTCGATCATCATGTGCACCTTGCTGGCGGGAGGCGGGGTCTTCTTCGCTGCCGGCGAACCGGTGTACCACTTCCTGGTGACGCCGCCTGCCTTTGATACCGAGCCGGGTACTGCGAACGCCATCGCGCCTGCACTGGCGCAATCCTTCATGCACTGGGGCTTTCTTGCCTGGGCCATTCTGGGCAGTCTGACCGCCATCGTGCTGGCGCATGCCCATTACGACAAGGGTCAGCCCCTGCAGCCGAGAACGCTGCTGTATCCCGTGTTCGGCGAGAAGATCATGAAGGGCAAGTTGGGCGGCGTGGTGGATGCCATGTGCGTCATCGCCGTGGTGGCAGGAACGGTGGGCCCCATCGGTTTTCTGGCCACCCAGGTCAGCTTTGGCCTGCATGAACTCTTTGGCGTGACCAATGACTATTCGACGCAGCTGAGCGTGCTGGTAGTGCTCGGGGTGATCTACGTCACCTCGGCCGTGACCGGCATCGACAAGGGCATCCAGATCATGTCGCGCTTCAACGTCTTCCTGGCGCTGGGTGTGGCGGCGGTGATCTTCGTCTTCGGGCCGACCCTGTTCATGGTCAATGCCTTCACCCAGGGCTTTGGCGAGTATCTGAGCTCGTTCTTCACCATGTCGACCATGACGGCACAGAGCGCTCCAGACTGGTGGATGCAGTGGTGGACCGTCTTCTTCTTTGCCTGGTTCCTCGGCTATGGCCCGCTGATGGCGATCTTCGTGGCGCGCATCTCGAAGGGCAGAACCATCCGTCAGATGATCCTGACCGTTGCCGTGCTGGCGCCACTGGCCACCGCCGTCTGGTTCACCCTGCTGGGCGGGGCGGGCATCTTCTATCAGTTCACCGGCGTGATCGACCTCACCGAAGCACTCAACAACTTCCAGTTCGATGTCGCGACCCTTACCGTGGCGCAGGCATTGCCCGGCGGAACCGCAATGGCAGCTGCCATCCTGACGCTGACCACCATCTTCGTCGCCACCACCGGTGACTCGATGAGCTACGCGATCGCCGTCGTCAGTGCCGGACACGATGACCCCAGCCCGCTGGTGCGTGCCTTCTGGGGCATCAGCATGGCGTTGATGGCTGCGATACTCCTCTATATGGGGGCCGGTCAGATCAGTGCGCTTCAGCAGTTCATCGTCATCACGGCCATCCCTGTCTCGCTGGTGCTGCTGCCCTCATTGTGGACAGGGCCTCAATCAGCCTTCGCGATGGCACGTGCGCAGGGAATCACCAGCCAGCGGTCAGCCATGCCGGCCCCGGAAGACGCAGGAGAGCGTTGATATGTCTCGCAATCACCAGGGCGCGCGCCTCTCATCCACCGAGCAACGTCTGCGACTGCGGGCACCGGACGATGTGATGCAGCTGGAGCGTCTCGGCAGCCTGCATGCCAGTCGCCTGAGTTTCGTGAGAAGTCTGGTGCGCCAGATGGCACATGAAAAATGGAAGATCACGACGCCCCGCTTCGAACTGGATGCCCTCGGTCACGGGGTGGCGATCTACTGCCTTCAGACGCCCAGCAAGCGCTATCACGGCGTCATATTTTCTCAGGCGCTTGAGGATTCCGCACGCTCTGACCGTGTCATCGCCGAGGCCTGGGATGTCACCTTCGGCGTAGTGGAGGGGGATGTGGATGATGCGCTTCTCGAGCAGATGGCGGCCAATGTGCCGTTGCAGGAAGCCGGGCGCCAGCACCCGAGACTGCTGGTCCTTTCACGTGCCAATCGCAGCTTGCGTAACTTCGCAAGCTTCCTGGAGGCACTGAGTGCAGGCCAGCAACCTGATCCTGAGTGGCTGACCCGGGTCGGCTATCTGTATCGAACCACGGCCGTCTATGGCAATGGCAAGTTCGGCATCGCGGATTATGACCGTCTCAAGGACAACGCGGATTTCCATCGGCCATTTTCTGCCCAGATGCTGGGCGTCTATCTGCTGCGTCACTTCTCGATCCAGCAGATAGAGCACATGGCCCGTGCCCGGGCACCCAAGACCGCCGCACCTCTGGCAACCTCGTTGAAGCGCTATCTGGGCATCGGCAACTCCACCGGCCTCGGGATGGCGCCGTTTCTGATCAATCATCCGCAGTTGGTACAGCGCTGGGTGGAAAGCCGAGAACTGGCGCTTGCCGAGGTGACGGCACAGGTGCCGGGAGAGCTGGAGCGTTCACGTCTGCTGGCACTCCTCAAGCGCGCCGAGACTCATCTGCGCCAGACGGTCACGGACGATCACGAGCAGACCCTGCGTAACCAGGCCACAGTGGCGTCCTTGCCTGAGCTGATGACATGGCTCGAACTCGTGCCGCTGTCGCCGGAGCTCTGGCAGGAGCTGATCGACTGGAGTCACCAGCAGCATGGGCTTGAGGCTCAGGAGCTGGTGAACACTCTGCTGCTGGAGCTGTATCCAAGCATCGTCGACCGCTATGAGGACCTGATGGCGGTGGAGGAAAGCCTCGAGCTGACCCCTGACATGCCGCTGGTTCACCTCAAGCAGGTGATCGAAACGCACTACGACTGGGCGTTGCGCTTCGATTTTTCACTCGCCGAGAATCGCCACTGGTTCTGGTATCGCTCGGTCGAGAAGGAGGAGCCCCGTCTGGGAGTTCGCGACAGGGAGGTGGGGGCCGACAAGGAAATGAAGCTGGCGATTGCCCCGCGTGTCGCGGATACCCATGCAGCGATCAGTCAGTACCTGGATGACCACCCTCGTGCCTTGGTGGTGGAATTCCTGATCCATTGCCCGCGCCACAAGGATATCGTTCGCCGCATTCAGAGCATGGCCAGCACGAGCTTTGGCGAGATACGCGCCAATCTGTGGGCCCGTGACATGAAGCCCATGCACTTGCTGCGGACCAAACTGTCGTTCTTCGGTGCCAGTCGTTTCGATCCGAGGTCTGACCGTTGGGTGCGTATCACGCTCTTCCAAGGGGCTCCGCTGGTGGAGGAACTCAACGCCGAGCCGCAGGACCCTGTCGCGTTTGATGATTGGAGCTTCCCGCTGGCACCGCAGATTGCGCGCACGGCGCGAACAGAAATAACCGCCGACCCTAGGCAGGGCAATACCACGACAGTGGGAGGAATGTCATGAAGGTCTCCTACAACGAACTCCACGGCCTGTGTCGCAAGGCCTTTCAGGCGATGGGCTTCGAAGACGGTGACGCCGGTGATGCCGCCGACATGGTGGCCTGGATGCAGCTCTATGAGTTGGAAGGGCTGGCAGCGCTCAATCGCGGACTGCGTTTCTTGCTGGAGGATACTGAGGAGCGTCCGCCGGAAATCGTCTATGCCGATGGCGACCTCGCAGTACTCGACAGCCACGGTCACAGCGTATTGAAGAGCTCATCGCTGGCGCTGGAGCTCGGCTTCGCTAAGGCACGTGCGCGTGGCCTCGCTGTCATCAAGATCCAGCATTGCCACAATCGGCAGCTGATCATGGGCTACCTGGCGCGCCTTGCGGGGCGCGGCATGAATGTCACCGCCTTCTGGCGCAACGCCCAGGATGTCGACGAGGCGGTCGGCTGTCCCATGATCGAGCAGGTCGTGGGCTTCAGAGCCAACAGCTCGGTCCCCGAGATACGGGTCTATGCCGTGCGTGAAGTGCCAGAAGAGAATGAGCCCAATGATGGCATCACGCTGGTGATGGCCAACCACGTCGACCTTCTGCCATCCCTTCGCTCCGACTATGACGTCGATCTGCTGGCCTGTCATGAGGAGTCGAAGCTGCTCGCCTGTCGCCAACGTGCCATGCAGGAAGGCATCGAGGTGGATGACGAACTCTGGTTACGCCTGAAAGCGCTTTCGACACGCCTGTTGGTCGAGGCAACGGAAGATTCTCGCAGTGGTGCCGGTGCCGGTGCCGGTTCCACCGACAACGACTGACCTCTCGCGTCCCAATACGCCCCATCACTTCATGATTCGCCGCTCTTACGCCGGCGGGTCATGGAGTGCGCCCATTGAAAGATTCTCGAGGAATAGCCCATGGTTCATCCCGTCAAGACTGATCTGTTTGCCTCTCGTGCGCCCCTGTCGTGGGCGAGTGTCGGCAATGGCATCCTGTTCACTGCGCAGATCCCGATCGATGCCGCTGGCAATGTCGTGGAGGGCGGGATTGCTGCCCAGACCCGCCAGACGCTGGATAATCTGATTCATACCCTGGAATGCGCCGGTGGTGACGCCTCCTCGCTGACTCAGGTGCTGATCTATGTGACTGATCGCGAGCACCTGGCGACAGTGAATAGCCTCTATGCAGAATATGTGCGTGAGCCCTATCCCAATCGGGCTGCCATCATCGTCTCCGGGTTTGCACGCGAAGAGATGCTGGTCGAGATGGTCGCCTACGCCGCACTGGAGGTTGATGTCTAAATCCACCGGGATGCGGGCGAGGGAGTGCCTCGTCACATCTGCGCCCTGAATTGACTGGTCATTCAGGCCCATCGGTTTATCAAGCCCTCAGGCCAACAAGAAAGACGCCGGAGCATTCGCTGCTCCGGCGTTTTTATTTGCCTACGTCATGTCTTCTTTAAGGGCTTTCAGGGCGTAAGGCCCGCGGTCTGCATGAAGCGACGCAGTGCCAGAGAGACGAGCCCCAGCGCGCTGACGCTGCCTCCCCAGATCACCACCAGCCATCCGATCTTGCTGAGCCAGCTGGCCGGGCGCGCAGGCGTCTCGGATGGCTCACCGCCGAGTCTGGCTGTGGGGGCATGCAGTGGCGCTGAATGTGACTCGCGTGTCGGGGATGTCATGTCAGCACCTCTCAATGGTAGCCATCGGTATGACGGACCTTGCCCTTGAACACGAAGTAGCTCCACGCCGTGTACACCAGGATGATCGGCAGGATGAAGAGCGTGCCGACGAGGGCAAAGCCCTGGCTTTGGGGCGGAGAGGCCGCTTCCCAGATCGTCACATGACCGGGAATGATGTCAGGCCACATGCTGATGCCGAAGCCGCTGTAGCCCAGGAAGATCAAGGCCAGCACCAGCAGGAAGGGCTGGGCATGATATTCAAGGGCGACGGCGCGGATCAGCGCATAACCTGCCAGCACTACCAGCACAGGCACCGGCAGGAACCAGAACAGCTGCGGCAGCGTGAACCAGCGCTCGGCGATGGCGGGGTGCGCCAGCGGTGTCCACAGACTGACGGCCGCGATCATGATCAATACCCACAGCGTCAGCGGGCGCGTCAGGGCAAACATGCGCGCCTGGAGAATGCTTTCGGTCTTCATGATCAGCCAGGTGCTGCCGAGAAGCGCATAGGTGAACAGCAAGGCAACACCGCAGAACAGTGGGAAGGGTGATAACCAGTCCAGCGACCCACCGCTGAAGTGAACCCCATCGAAGGCGATGCCCTGGATGTAGCCTCCCAGTGCGACGCCTTGACTGAAGGTGGCCAGCACCGAGCCGCCCACGAAGGCCTTGTCCCACCAGTGGCGACTCGCGTCCGAGGCCTTGAAGCGAAATTCGAAGGCGACACCGCGGAAGATGAGGCCGATCAACATGGCGACAAGAGGAATGCTCAGGGCTTCCAGCAAGACGGCGTAGGCCAGCGGAAAGGCCGCGAACAGCCCCGCGCCGCCCAGCACCAGCCATGTCTCGTTGCCATCCCACACGGGGGCCACGGTATTCATCATCACATCGCGGTCCACCTTTTCCTCCACCCACGGGAAGAGAATGCCGATGCCCAGATCAAAGCCGTCCATGATCACGTACATCATCAGGCCGAACAGGATGATGCCCGCCCAGATGACAGAAAGGTCGATACCCATAGCGTTCATCGCTCCGGTCAGTGAGTGGTGCCGTCGAGAGATTCCTCGATGGCCGACAGTGGGCGGGAAGGTGTGCGTGGCTTGCCGGGGCCGCCGCTGGGGGCGTGGCTGTCATCACCCGCCGGCCCTTTCTTGATCAGCTTGAAGAGGTAGTTGATCCCCGTGCCGAAGACGATGAAGTAGATCGTGACAAAGGCCGTCAGGCTGATGCTGAGGTGAACGGCGCTGTGAGCAGAGACGGCATCTTCCGTTCTCATCAAGCCGTAGATCACCCACGGCTGGCGGCCGACTTCGGTGGTGAACCAGCCGGCGAGTATCGCGATCAGACCGGCCGGCCCCATGGCGACGGCCAGCCTCAGCCAGCGCCGCGAGGTGAAGAGCCTGCCCTTGCGGGCCAGATAGACACCGGAGAGGCCGAGAAGAATCATCGCAAGGCCCAGGCCGACCATCAGGCGGAAGCTCCAGAACACGACGGTCGAATTGGGGCGGTCCGCGGCGGGGAAGTCCTTGAGCGCCGGTACCTGCTTGTCGATGTCATGCATCAACAACAGGCTGCCGAGAGCCGGAATCTCGAGCGCGAAGCGCGTCTCTTCGCGCTGCATGTCGGGCACACCAAACAGGATCAACGGCGTCGGTTCCCCATGGCTGTTGTCCCAATGCCCTTCGATGGCCGCGATCTTGGCCGGTTGGTGCTTGAGCGTATTCAGGCCATGCATGTCGCCGACGAAGGCCTGCAGCGGGGCGGTCACCATCAGCATCATCACCGCCATGACCAGCATCTTGCGCACTTCCGGAGTGTCGCGTTTCTTGAGCAGCAACCAGGCGGCGGAGGCAGCGACGAACAGCGAGGTGCTCAGGAAGGAGGCCAGTGCCATGTGGGCCAGGCGATAGGGGAAGGAGGGATTGAAGACGATCGCGAACCAGTCGACCGGCACGACGATGCCATCGATGACCTCATGCCCCTGAGGGGTCTGCATCCAGCTGTTGGAGGACAGGATCCAGAACATCGAGACCAGGGTGCCGAGCGCGACCATGCAGGTCGAGAAGAAGTGCAGACCGCGGCCGACGCGATTCCAGCCAAACAGCATCACGCCGAGGAAGCCGGCTTCGAGGAAGAAGGCGGTCAGCACTTCATAGGTCAGCAGTGGCCCGGTCACGCTGCCGGCAAAGGCCGAGAAACCGCTCCAATGCGTGCCGAACTGGTAGGCCATGACCAGACCTGACACCACGCCCATCGCGAAGTTGACCGCGAATATCTTCGACCAGAAATGATAGAGGTTGCGGTAGACCTGTGTGCCTGTCTTCAACCACATGCCTTCCAACACCGCCAGATAGCTGGCGAGGCCAATGGTGATGGCCGGGAAGATGATGTGAAACGAGATGGTGAAGGCGAACTGTATCCTGGCCAGGTCGATGGCCTCGGTGCCGAACATGGCAATGTCTCCTGAGTAGGCGGCAAGGGGGACGGCCCTGCCTGAATCTTCGCCGCTACTCTAGGGAGCCGCCGGAAGCCATAACAGGCTCAGTTGTGCGAGAAAAAACCATATCAGTTGCGAGCTGAACCTTGGCCGGGCGTTAACTGACCGTGAGCCAGTCAGCCGTTCAGCCAGGTGGTATGGCGAGAAGTCAGCAAGGCGAGCCGGGCAGGAGGGCGCACTCTGATTCACGTCAGCACCATGACCGGATCAGATGCTTGCCACATCGCCCTTGGCGGCAGGCCCCGCCATGGCGGGCTCTGGTGCACTCTGCAGAGACACACATGCGGCATCAGGACAGGCAGTCAAGGAGCGCAACAAGGTGCGCAATCCAAGCGTAGCAAGAGGATCTCGAGCGAGGACATACGCCGCAAAAGGCTATTTTCGCCCCCGCGGATGAAGAGTGAAGACTGTGTGACAAGGCGGCCACAAGGGCTGCGGCATTTGCGCGCACTCATGGGCGCACATGCTCAAGGCGCTCTTCGCACCTCGCACCTCGCACCTCGCATCTCGCATCTCGTCTGAGCGGTCCGTGTTTCAGGCTGCCTTGAGCAATTCACCCAATGTCTGCATGGCGTGCTCTGACGCCGCGTCCCACGGATGGCCGTAGCTCAAGCGAATGCAATGCTTGAAGCCCTGGGTGGCCGAGAAGATGGGCCCCGGCGCCAGACTGATGCCGTGGGCCAGCGCCTGCTGAAACAGGGCCAGCGAATCGATGTGCTCTGGAAGCTCGCACCACAGGAAGTAGCCCCCGTGGGGATGGGTGACGCGGGTGTCTTCGGGGAAGTAGCGATCAATGGCCGCCAGCATGGCTGTCTGCTGGGTCTCGAGCGCCAGGCGTAGCTTGCGTAGGTGGCGGTCGTAGCCGCCATGCTGAAGGTAGTCGGCCAGGGCTACCTGGGCGGGCAGCGATGGCGAGATGGTTGTCATCAGCTTGAGGCGCGAAATCTCCCGGGTATGCCGCCCCGCGGATATCCAGCCCACCCGATAGCCCGGCGCCAGGCACTTGGAGAACGACCCGCAGTGCATCACCAGACCCTCGACATCCAGCGCCTTGACGGGCTGCGGGGGCGACACCTCGGCACGTTGATCGAAGTACAGTTCCGCGTAGACATCATCCTCCAGCATCGACAGCTGATGACGGCAGAGCAGCGCATACAATTGGGCCTTGCGCGCATCGCTCAAGCTGGCCCCCAGCGGATTCTGCAGATGGCTCATGAACCAGCAGGCCTTGATGGGCAGCGTCTCCAGACGATTCTCGAGCACCTCGAGATCGATCCCTTCGCGCGGGTGTACCGGAATTTCCACCGCGCGCAGCTTGAGTCGCTCAAGCACCTGAAGCGTGGCATAGAAGGCCGGCGCCTCGATGGCGACAAGGTCCCCGGGCTGGGTGACACATTGCAGGCCGAGATTGAGCGCCTCCATGGCGCCATTGGTGATCACCAGCTCCTCCGTCGGCAGCTGCATGCCGTTGACCATGTAGCGCTGAGCGATCTGTCGGCACAGGTCAGGATGGCCAGTGGTCATGTCGGAGATCACGGCATGCGATGACAGCTGGCGCAGCCCGCGCGTCATGCTGGTCGCAAGCCGCGCAAGCGGAAAGAGCTCCGGGCTCGGGAAGGCAGAGCCGAAGGGGACGGTATCGTTGTCGCGCAGTGAGCCCAGCACCGAGAACACCAGTTCACTGACGGCGACATCGGAAGGGGCTTGCTGCTGCAGGGCGACATGCGGCTCCTCGAGTATCCGCGAGGCGTTGTCACGCACGAAATACCCCGAGCGCGGCCGCGCACTGATCAATCCCTGATTCTCCAGCAGGTAATACGCCTGGAAGACGGTAGAGGGGCTGATGCCATGCGCCTTGCTGGCCTGACGCACCGACGGCACGCGCTCACCCGGCGCGAGAATGCCGGTACGAATCAGGTTGGAGATCTCGGCGGCAAAGCGTTCATAACGCTTCATGAGGGCTTTCCTGGAGAAGTCGAGGAGGCAAGGATACCTGAGTCTCGATGTGGCAGGGTGTCTCGGGATAGCACCGTCCAAAAGGAAAAGAACAGCATGTAGTGTCCAAGAGGTCTCCCAAAGCTCTAGTTGCAGCCTAAATGCTTGATAGCAGGATACTGGTCTCACTGTTGAGTACGCCCTCGACCAGCCGTACCTCACGTAGTACACGATCAAATTCGCTTAGACTGTTTACTTGAACCTCGGCGACAAGATCCCACTTCCCGCTGGTGGTATGCAGTTTGTGAAGCTCGGGTAGGCCGCGAAGCTTGTTGATAACATGTGATGTGTTCCGCCCCATAACCTCGATCATCATTATTGCCCTGACGGCATTGCTTTCGTAGTCCTCTCGTACCCTGGCGGTGAAACCCAGTAAAGCACCAGAGGAAAGCAGACGATCCAGGCGTGTCTGCACCGTCCCTCGCGATACGTCCATGATCTCGGAAAGTTTCGAGACAGGGGCTCGTCCATCCTTGCGCAACAGGCTGATAAGCAACCTGTCAATATCATCGAAGACGTACTTCGTATCAGTCGCCTGTTTCATTACTGGTTCTCAGTTTGTGCAGCTAGTCTACGCAAAGTGCTCATTTATTGGTCATAGATCAGGCTGGTTGGCTGTTTTTCATGCGACATGCTGCTCCTACAATAGTGGAAACACTTTATTCGAGGAAACAAGTATGTCGAATCATTTGTCTTCAGTTCAAGCTCCATCCGCTATCGTTATGGTGCGGCCTCATCACTTCGTCGTGAATGCGGAAACAGCTCTTGACAATGCCTTTCAGATAAAGTTCATCAGCGATGAAAGTCTTGTTCAACGTGCTTATGAAGAACACAGCGTTGCTGTGAAAGAGCTTGAGCATCATGGGGTTAGAGTCCATGTTTTCGAGGGAGACAACCCGGAAACCCCGGATAGTGTTTTCCCGAACAATTGGTTTTCTACACATCCTGGCGGGCATGTGGCGATCTATCCGATGAAGGCAAACAATCGGCGAAAAGAGCGTCGTATCGATGTGATTGAGATGCTAAAAGAACAGTATCGCGTGCAGGACGTAATTGATTATTCAGGGCTTGAATCAGATGGCTTGTATCTTGAAGGTACTGGAGCCATGGTGATTGACCATATAGATCGCGTAGCCTACGCAGTAGAATCGGATCGCACCAACCCGCTAATACTTGAACGCTTCTGCACACATTTTAATTTTGATCCTATGGTGTTTTCTGCAGCGGATTCACAGGGAGTCCGCATCTATCACACCAATGTTCTCATGTGCATTGCGACTGACTACGCTCTCATTGGCGAAGACATGATCGTCGATAAAGAACAGAGAGAGGCGGTAGTGAGTCGTTTGAAAGAATCTGGACGCCACGTGATTTCGCTTAACGAGCACCAGATTGCATCCTTTGCGGGAAATGCTATCGAGTTACAGGGGCGTGAAGGACGATTGCTTGCCTTATCGAAAACGGCCTTTGACTCACTACATCCAGATCAGATATCCATCATTCAAGAAAGTACGCGTCTGGTACCTCTTTCGATTCCGACAATCGAAAAAGCAGGAGGGTCGGTACGTTGCACAATTGCAGGAATTCACTTGTCTTCACGGTATAGTTCTGCAGGGTATAAGAGTTGAAGAATACTGTCTGGGTGATGGATAGACTTTGAATATCTCTGCGAAAGTAGTTAAGGAAGTTATAAATCCTCGCCTTCGTCAGACCCTGTCATGTTATTGATCAATAATGACTTTGAATGTGTTCAATGTGAAGCAGTAAGTTTTTGGAGTTAATGAATAACGTATGTAGCGAGAAAAGGATGGAGTAATGATGATAAGATTTATGCTTGTTGGATTTTTGTTATTGTTTACCAAGCTCGCTTGGGCGCATGGCGAGGTAAGTATTGATACAACCATAAATTCAATCATGGGGCCAATCGCTAGTACTGCTGTATCAATCATATTCTATTCTGTCACCTTTCTGGGGGTTCAGATTCCACTTATTGTTATATGGCTGGCAGTTGCTTCGGTCTTCTTCACTTTTTATTTTAACTTCGTGAATTTCCGCTCTTTCTTTCATGCTTTGAGACTTGTTCGAGGTGACTATGTTGATTCCTCTGCTGAGGGGGAAGTGACGCATTTCCAGGCGTTGGCGACGGCACTTTCCGGTACCGTTGGTTTGGGAAATATTGCGGGCGTGGCTGTCGCTATTTCCCACGGAGGACCGGGGGCCACTTTCTGGATGATCGTTGTCGGGCTGTTTGGTATGTCTGCCAAGTTTTTGGAGTGCACACTAGGGGTCAAATATCGCAACGAGAATCCTGATGGTTCGATTTCAGGTGGTCCTATGTATTATCTGAGTAAAGGGCTGGCGAAACATGATATGTGTGGCTTCGGGAAGTTTCTGGCAGCGCTGTTTTCCATCTGCCTGATCGGCGCTTCGCTGGGCGGAGGAAACATGTTTCAGGTCAATCAGGCGTATCAACAAATCGTTAGTGTTACTGGTGGAGATAGTAGCTTCTTCGCTGATAAAGCGTGGCTATTCGGGGTGATCGTTGCAGTGCTCGTAGGCTTGGCAACCATCGGTGGTATAAAGCGTATTGCTCAAATTACCGAAGTTCTGGTTCCGTTAATGGGCGGCATCTATTTGTTATCTGCACTGATCATCATTTTTTTGCATATTGACCAAGTTCCGGCAGCCTTCACCACTATCATCTCCCAGGCTTTTTCACCAGAGGGAGTAGAAGGTGGAGTTCTAGGCGTTATGATTCAGGGGCTGCGCCGAGGGACATTTTCCAGTGAAGCTGGAGTTGGCACTTCTGCGATTGCACACTCTGCAGTGCGAACCAAAGAACCAATTACTGAAGGCATGGTGGCGTTGCATGAGCCTTTTATCGATACGGTCGTGATTTGTACAGCCACAGCACTCGTTATTGTCATTACCGGTGCTTATACTCATCAGGAAGTTGGAGGAGTGCAGCTGACTTCTATGGCATTCGGAACAGTTATCGATTGGTTTCCTTATCTCCTTGCAATTGCGGTCATCGTGTTCGCACTCTCAACCATTCTTGCGTACTCCTACTACATCGTGAAAGCTTCAACCTATCTGTTCGGTGAAAGCTCCAGAAATGAGCTTATATTTCGGCTCATATTTTGTGGATTTACCATTGTCGGAGCCACTTTGAAGCTTGGGGCAGTTATTGATATTTCTGATGCAATGTTCTTCTCGATGGCTATAGTGAATATTATAGGGCTTTATCTCTTGGCGCCTGAGATAAAACAAGACCTTATCTGTTATAAAAGACGTCTAAGGTCTGGGGGAATCAAGCCATCCACTTCTTTCTTTAGGAAGAGGGAAATGAAGTGCAAGGGATAACTTTTAGCTATGCTATATTTCGAAAATACGGAAAAAGTGACTTGTGACGGTTGCTCATGGAAATTTGTATGCCAGGCTCAGGTGCTGTGCTGAGATTTTCTCTTTAATGTAAATGTAATCAAGGAGGTATGTAAGGGGTATAGTTTTTTGTGGATAAGTAATCATGCCTTTGAGAGGAGTTTTATATGACGCGTTTCGTAGATGTTCCTACCCTAAGCCGTATGGTTGACCATATCGGTGAGATCAAATTTTTTAATTTCCTTGTCGATTACCTTGAATCTGATTATCAGCGCTGGTTTGAATTTGATAAAAGTGCTCGGGTAGCTGCACATAGTGAAATCGGTGTGATTGAGTTGATGCCGGTAGCGGACTCGGAGCGATACACTTTCAAGTACGTCAACGGCCATCCCGGCAACCCGACCCAGGGGTTGATGACAGTGATGGCCTTTGGTGTGCTGTCTGATGTTGATAGTGGTTATCCAGTCCTGCTCTCGGAGTTGACCTTGAGTACTGCCTTCCGCACAGCCGCTACTTCCGTGATGGTAGCTAGGCATATGGCTCGTTCCGATTCTACTGTAATGGCCTTGATTGGCAACGGCTCTCAGAGTGAATTCCAGGCATTGGCCTTTCATCATTTGCTGGGGATTCGCGAGATTCGTTGTTTTGATGTCGATAGCAATGCAAGCGAGAAACTAGCCTATAATTTGTCTGGCTTGCCTGGGTTGAGAGTCATCTTGTGTGAATCAGCTCATGAAGCCACTAAGGGTGCCGATATCATCACGACTGTCACTGCCGATAAGTGCAATGCTACCATTCTCACTCCAGATATGGTCAGTCCAGGGGTTCATATCAATGGCGTTGGTGGTGATTGTCCTGGAAAGACTGAGATTCATGTGGATATCTTGCAGAAATCACGGATCATTGTTGAGTATGCACCTCAGAGCCGTATCGAAGGTGAGATTCAGCAGATGCCAGAAGACCATCCGGTGACAGAGTTCTGGGAAGTCTTGGCTAATAAATCAAAGGGGCGAATCAATGATACTGAAATCACGATATTTGATTCTGTTGGCTTTGCACTGGAAGACTATTCTACGCTTCGGCTGATCAACGACTGTGCTCGTGAGTTGAAGTTGGGTGAGGATATTTTGTTGGTGCCGGTGCCTGATGACCCCAAGGACCTTTACTCATTATTGGGGAGAGCCCGCTCGAGATTGAAGAAGGCCGGCTGATACATGGCTGAGCAAAAATTAAGCTACATGAATATCGGAAATCCTCCATGCTGCACCGACCTTGTTTGCTGCGTTGTAGGGCTTGTTCGTGAGTTATTTTCCCCTGGTAGCATCCAACTCGTCGCAGCCAATAATTCTATTCATGCTTGCGTCATTGCTATGCTCTTTGATGTTTCATGGCGATGCATGAAGTGCTTTTGCTCTGGATTTTCAGTCTTTACCGTGATGATGGCGGTCTGATCGTCACCTGACATTCTGCTCACGACGAGAAATGCCCCGCTGGCTTGCCAGCGGGGCGTTTTCTTTCTTTCTGATGCTGATGAGACAAGAAGGTGGGGCGGTTCATCAGAAAATGGCTGACGCAAGATTATGTTATAACGTATCATTTGCCGCATCTGATGATCGAGAAACCAGCGGTCCCCCACGTCCAGGCACTCACCTGTCCCTCGCCCTGACCCTGCGCCGGCAAGAATGCCTCCAGGCGAAAGCGACGTGGCCAAGACCCTATCCTATCGAGGTACCGCCTGATGACTTCCCCCCGAGTGTCTCCAACGCAATCCCCGTCTCAAGCCCTGTCGCGGCCCCTGCCACAATCCCTGCCAGTCACTGTGCTGTCCGGTTTTCTGGGCGCCGGCAAGACGACACTGCTCAATCACATCCTGGCCAACCGCGAAGGGCGGCGGGTGGCGGTGATCGTGAATGACATGAGCGAGGTCAATATCGACGCCGCCATGGTGCGTGGCGCACCCGGCACAGGCAGCGAGGTGGCGCTCAATCGCGCCGAGGAGCAGCTGGTGGAGATGAGCAATGGCTGCATCTGCTGCACGCTGCGCGAGGACCTGCTCATCGAGGTCCGCCGGCTGGCCGAGGAGGGGCGCTTCGACTGCCTGGTGATCGAGTCCACCGGCATTTCCGAGCCACTGCCGGTGGCGGAAACCTTCACCTTCGAGGATGAGGATGGCCAGTGCCTCTCCGATGTCGCGCGCCTCGACACCATGGTCACCGTCGTGGATGGTGCCAACTTCCTTGCCCAGTATCGCGAGGCGCAGTCACTGGCCGAAGCCGGGGAAAGCCTCGGCGAGGACGATGAGCGCAATGTCGCCGACCTGCTGGTTGACCAGATCGAGTTCTGCGATGTGCTGTTAATCAGCAAGACGGACATGATCGAGGCAACCCAGCTGGATGAGCTGACGGCCGTGCTGCGCTCGCTCAACCCGGAGGCCGAGATTCTGCCCATGGCGCAGGGCGCCGTGCCGCTTTCCAAGGTGCTGGATACCGGTCGCTTCAGTTTCGATCGTGCACAGCAGGCACCGGGCTGGCTGAAGGAGATGCGCGGCGAGCACGTGCCGGAGACCGAGGAGTACGGCATCTCGAGCTTCTCCTACCATGCACGCGTACCGTTCCATCCCGAGAAATTCCACCAGCTGCTCCACGGTGACTGGTTCGGTGGCAAGCTGTTGCGCTCCAAGGGCTTCTTCTGGCTGGCCACGCGCCCGCAGTTCGCGGGGCAGTGGAACCAGGCCGGTGGCATCGCCCACTACGGGTTCGGCGGCATGTTCTGGAAGGCGGTACCGAAGGTCGAATGGCCCGAAGACCCCAAGTATCTGGCGTCGATCCAGGAAAAATGGCAAGAGCCCTTCGGCGACATGCGCCAGGAGCTGGTGTTCATCGGTCAGAACCTGGAGGAAGCCCGTATCCGCCAGGCGCTGGACGACTGTCTGCTCGATGACGCCACGCTGCTGGCGGGCAAGGAAGCCTGGCGTGACCTGCCGGACCCGTTCCCCGCCTGGGAATGAGTGATGGGCAGATAGTGCCCGATGACTCTCGCGCCCCATGACAACGCCCCACTGATCATTGGTCAGTGGGGTGTTGTCATGGTGGATGAGAAGACGTCAGAGCCAGCCCTGCTGGCCAGAGCATTACATCCCGAAGGCAAAGCTCCTTGAGGGGACGCCCGGCAAGTCTCTTATCGGCGTGAGGGCGCGTGCATAGTGGGCCAGCAGGCTCATGGTGTAGCGGCTCCGAGCCTCGAACGGTTCATCGTGACACAACGAATCAGCATCAATCAGGCTATCGACCTGACGAAAGATCAGCTGCTCCGGAATCAGGCACAGGTGATTGTTCTTTGTCCCGCTCATGCGCAGCTCGGCAATGGGATACACCCCGTTGTCTGCCGCAGATACCCCCGCCAGCAATCCAGCCTTGTGACCCAGCTCATGTTGGGTGCACAGCATGAGAAAGTTCTTGGCCGCCGGTGTGGCCATGCCATGCCACTCGGGCGTGACCAGAATCACGGCATGGGCTGCCTGCACCCGTTGTCGAAGGTCCGGCATGTCGGACCAATGGCCTACATGACTGTCAAGATCAGTGTCCCACAAGGGGAGTGGTGTCTTGCCAAGGTCAAGAATGTCACAGTCCGCAAAGCCGCTAGAAAGGGCCTGACGTTCCAGAAATCGTGCGCATCGCAGGCTGGCGGATTCAGGGCGTTGACTGGCGACGATGATCATCAGGTGCAAGTTCATGGTGAGTTCCTTGGGAGTGTCATTGGGTAGGTGCAGGTTGGCTGCGTTGAGCGACATGTCGCTTGAGTGAGAATCCGAGAGGGAGTGTCAGGGCCGTGAGAATGCACAAGGTGCCAAGCCATTGAAGCGGTCCGAATGACTCGTCCATCCATAGGAAGCCCAATACCGTCGCGGTCAGTGGACTCAAGGTCCCCAGCAGAGAGGCGGAGAAGGCGGACATTTTCTGGATGCCGGCGAACGAGAGCCCATACCCGAGCACGCCCCCCAGAAGGATCAGGTATCCGTAGCCAAGCAGATGACGAGGATCGAGGGAGGTGGGGATCCCTTCCGACCAGGCAGCCAGGGGGAGCAGCAAGAGCCCGCCGAACACCAGTTACCAACCAGTCAGGCTCAATTGACTGACGTCGGGCGGACGTGCCCAGCGTTTGCTCAAGACGATGCCGGCTGCCATCGAGAGCGCGCCGAGCAGGGCAAATCCGAGTCCCGCCGGGTCCAGCCCGTTCTGATCGGGAGTGACCAGCAGCACCACACCCCCCACGCCGAAGCCACATTGCAGTACCGCCGTCACGCTGAAGCCGGTGCCTAGCCACCAGCGGCTCAATAGCAGTACCCACACCGCCTGGCTGGCCAGCAGCAGTGCGGCCAGGCTACCGGGAATGCGGTAGGCAGCGGCGAACAGGCAAGTGAAGAACAGCCCGATATTGAGCGTGCCGAGCACCATGGCCTTCAACCACCACCCACCTGTCAGGGTCTGCCGAGTCCAGAGAAGTATGAGTATCCCAGCGGGGATGGCGCGGATGGCCGCTGCAGTGAAGGGGGTATCCAGGGGCAGCAGGGTCTGCGTCACCAGATAGGTGCTGCCACATATGATCGGGCCCATGGCGGTCATGGCCAGGCTCCTGGCGTTGGTGAGTGGCATAGCTGTCTCTCCTGAAAGTATCTTTCTTAAAAGATATATTTACAGTACTCGCAAATCTCCAGAGATCAAAGTATCTTTTTGAAAAGATATTCAGGAGAGACATGATGACGGATGGTGTGGATCGTATTCTTGCGCAGTGGGAGGTGGCTCGCCCCGACCTGGATTGTCGGCCGATGGGCATTTTCGGACGTCTTCGCCGAGCTGGTCGATTGTTCAGTCCAGCCATGGAGCAGGTGTTCGAGAGGTTTGGCCTGTCTGCTGTCGAGTTCGATATCCTGGCGACACTGCGACGTTCTCGAGAACCGCTGACGCCGACTCAGCTGTATCAGACGTTGATGCTCTCTTCTGGCGCCATGAGCACGCGGATTGATCAGTTGGTAAAGCGAGGGCTGTTGCAGCGACAGGCCAGTGATGAAGATCGGCGTAGCAATCGCGTCGTGCTGACGAAGGAAGGGCGTCATCTGATCGACGATGCCCTGGCGGGGCATGTCGAGAACCTGCATCAGATGGCGAGTGTGCTGGACAGTGAGGAGCAGGAGCAGCTTGCCCGTCTATTGCGCAAGCTGCTAATTGACGCAGAAAAGTAGTCGTCTCGCCATTCGGCGTTCCGGCATCCTGTCAGTGTCTGAGAGGCTCACTCGACTCGCTTTCGTGGATCAGGTGCGTCGGGGGCTGTGCGGGAGGCCAGACGCGAGAGCTGTGCCGATACTCTGCTCAGGGCAAACAGCGAGGCGGCGAGACACACGATGGTCGGGCCGGTGGGCGTATCCAGCCAGTAGGCCGCCTGCAGTCCGCCGGTGGTGGAAATCCCGCCGATGATGGCAGCGGCAACCGCCATGAGTTCGGGGGTGTGGCAGAAGCGGCGTGCCGTGGCCGCCGGAATGATCAACAGGGCGGTGATCAGAAGCGCCCCGACCACCTTCAGGGCGACCGCGACCACCACGGCCAGCGACAATGTCAGCACCAGCTGCTCGCGTCGCGGGTTGATACCGCTGGCACGCGCCAGGTCTTCGTTGAGCGTGGCGGTGAGCAATGCCGACCAGCGCCAGCGGAGCAGCCCGAGGACCAGCAGGCCGCCTGTGGCGATGATGGCGAGATCCGTCTTGCTGACGGCCAGGATATCGCCGAACAGATAGGCCATCAGGTCGATCCGTACGCCAGGCAGGAAGGAGACGGCGACCAGCCCGAAGGCGAGCGCGGAGTGCGCCATGACGCCAAGCAGGGTGTCCATGGCATAGCCGCGTCCGCTGAGCAGGGTTACCAGCGTCGCCATGATCAGCGAGACGATGAGCACGCCTGCCAGCATCGAGGTGGACATCAACAGTGACAGCGCCACCCCGAGAATTGCGGCGTGGGCCGTGGCATCGCCGAAATAGGCCATGCGCCGCCAGACGACGAAACAGCCCAGGGGCGCTGCCGCAAGCGCCACGGCAATGCCTGCCAGAGCGGCGCGGACCATGAAGTCGTCCATGAGGGCGTCAAGCATCAGTACAATCTCTCTGTGATCGGTGTCGCGGGTGTCGTGAGGGGCTGTGCAGGCGGCACCCTGTCATCCATCGGCGGCACCCTGTCATCCATCGGCGGCGCCGTGTGGCTGTGGTGATGACTGTGGTGATGGCTGTGTCGATGGTCATGTCGGTAGAAGGCGAGGGCGTCAGCGGTGTCGAGCCCGAACAGATCCTGATAGGCCGGTGAGGCCATGACGCGCTCTGGCGTGCCCTGACAACAGACGTGCCCATGCAGGCAGACGACGCGGTCCGAGGCGCGCATCACCACATGCAGTTCGTGGCTGACCATCAGCACTCCGCAGCCGAGGGTGTGACGGACACGGTCGATCTGACGATAGAAATCCGCGATGCCTCGGTGATCCAGGCCTTGGGTCGCCTCATCCAGCAGCAGGAGATCAGGCGAATCCAGCAGTGCACGGGCCAGCAGAATGCGCTGGAACTGACCACCGGAGAGACTGGCGATCTGCTGAACCTCGGCACCGGGAATGCCGGCCTGCAGGAGGGCATGCGCCACGGCATCCAGCGAGTGTCGATGTGGCAGGTTCAGGAAGCGTTCCACCGTCATCGGTAGCGTCGGGTCAAGGCTCAGACGTTGAGGGACATAGCCGATCTTGAGTCCCGGCTCTCGTTGTATCCGACCGTGCTATGGGGCAATGGACCCGATGATGCTGCGAAGCAGCGTGGACTTGCCGGACCCATTGGGGCCTACGAGGGTGACGATTTCACCGCGTTCCACCTGTAGCTCGATCTCCTCGAGAATGCGGTGCTTGCCGAGGGTGACGCAGAGGTTCTCGATCGATAACAGCGGCATGGGAAGCGGGCCCTTGAAGAATGACAACGTTGACGGTTCAGTGTCTGTAAGTGTTATGTTATAACATATTGAGTCGAGGCGGTAGCGTCTCCAAACTTCCTTCCGTGTCATCGCATCTTCTGGAGAACCGTCATGCGCAATCGGTTGCTGCCCTTACTCTCGCTGCCAGTGTTGATGCTGCCCGCCGTGGCCATGGCGGAGGTGCCATCCGTCGCGGTGGACATCCCCCCGGTGCATTCATTGGTCGCGCGCGTCATGGGAGAGCTGGGCAGTCCCGAGCTTGTCATTCAGCCGGGTGCCTCTCCGCATGGATATTCCATGCGGACCTCCGAAGCCAGATCACTCGCCGACGCGGATATCGTGTTCTTCGTCAGTGATGACCTGACACCCTGGCTTGCCAAGGCGCGTGCGTCGCTGGCGGCGGATGCCGATGTCGTCGAGCTGATGGAAGTGCCCGGCACCCTTCATCTGCGCTATCGCGAGGGCGCCACCTTCGAGGCGTATCATGATGAGCATGACGACCACGACAGCCATGATGATCACCATGAGCATGCCCACGCTGGCATGAACCCGCATGGCTGGCTGGACCCGATGAATGCGCGTCTCTGGCTGGCGGCGATCGCGGAATCGCTGGCAGCGCAGGACCCGGAGCATGCTGCGACCTATCGCAGCAATGCCCGGGCCGGCCAGCGGGAGCTCGAGACGCTGACAGAGTCACTGTCGGCGCGTCTGGCGCAAGTTCAGGGCACTCGCTACATCGTCTTCCATGATGCCTACCAGTACTTCGAGCACCGCTTCGATGTCCCCGCGTCCGGTGCCATCTCGCTGGGGGATGCCTCCACGCCCAGCCCGGCGCGCGTCAAGGAGATCCAGACGCGCGTGGCGCGGGACAACATCCAGTGCGTCTTCCGTGAGCCACAGTACAACCCGGCGTTGATCGAGAGTGTCTTCGAGGGGACCGGCGTCAAGACCTCCATCGTCTTCGAGCCGCTGGGTGTCGGGCTGCCGCTGGGCGAGACACTCTATCCGCAGCTGATCAAGCGTCTGGGGCAGGGCATCCTGCGGTGTGCCGACGCCTGAGCGATCACGTGACATCAGGGCGGGGAGGCCGGCAGCCCCCCGTCTTTCTTTCCATATCCTCAAGAGCACCATCCTCAAGGGAGAGCCACTGCATGCCTCATCCGACGTCCCTTCCATTGACGGAACGTGACGCTGAATTTTGCATCAATGCCGCGACTCGCACGCTCGAGCGCTGGGCGATCGCCGTCACGCGTGGGGAAAAGGAAACGCTTCTCTCGCTGTATGCCGAGGACGCGATTCTGGTGCCGACGGTCGCCGATGATGTGCGTGAGAATCGCCAGCAGCGGCAGGCCTATTTCGATGGTTTTCTCGCCAATGAGGCGCTGGCCTGCGAGCTGGGTGAGTACTCGCCACGGGTCAGTCGCAAGCTGGGCACCGTGGTGATCGGCGGCCATTACACCTTCGAGTATCGCGTCGCTGACGAGACGGTCACGATTCCGGCCCGTTTTCTGTTCACCTTCGAGGAGATCCTCGGCGAGTGGAAGATCACCGGCCATCACTCCTCGCGACTGGCGGGATGATCCTGCGCTGACGGCGAGTCGTCCGCGCTGTGTTCTTCACCTCTCCTGACACTCCCCCTCACTTCGGCGGAACTCAGTGCCTGCCTCCCACCGGCGTGAGGGAGGTGGCACTGAGGAGAGCCGCTCTGGATATCTGACGAATGACCGCAATACTCCCCGACGTTTCCCTGACCGAGCGCTCCCGTTCCCTGAGCCCCCTTGAGTGGGTGGGCATGCAGGGCATTGATCTGCCCGTACTCATCGAGGAGGGCGATTACCGCCGTGAATTGCATGCCCACGTGGATGCGCAGGTCGACCTGCCGATGCCGCACACCAAGGGCATTCACATGTCGCGCCTCTACCGTCTGCTGGATGGGCTGGCGGAGGGCAAGGCGCTGACCCCCGGCAGTCTGCGGAATGTGCTCGCTGCAATGGTCGAAAGCCACCAGGACTGCACCTCGCGCAATGCCCGCGTGAAGATGGCGTTCGCACTGCTGGTGAAGCGTCCAGCGCTAGTCACGCCGGCACTCTACGGATGGAAGTCGTATCCCGTCACGCTGGAGGCCAGTCTGCGCGAGGACAGGTTCACGCTGCAGGCCAGTGTCACGGTGGGCTATTCCTCCACCTGTCCCTGCTCGGCGGCCCTGTCGCGTCAGCTGATCGAGCAGGCATTCCTGGAGGCTCACCGCAATGATGCCGCGCTGACGCCTGAGCAGGTCGCCGAGTGGCTCACCCACTATGCCACCCTGGCCACGCCCCACAGCCAGCGCAGTGAAGCGATTGTCCAGGTCACGCTCAAGCCTGAGGCCCACGACCTGGGGCTGATCGCGCTGATCGATGCCATCGAGCAGGCCGTGGCGACGCCCGTCCAGACGGCCGTGAAACGCGCCGATGAGCAGTCGTTTGCCGCGCTCAATGGTCAGAATCTGATGTTCGTCGAGGACGCCGCGCGCCGCTTGATCAATAGCCTGGCGGTCTCACAGGGTGAGGCGCATGTCCATGTGCGGCATATCGAGAGCCTTCACCCCCATGATGCCGTGGCCTGGGGAGGTGGTGCGTAAGACCCCCCCTGCGCCATGGTGAGTGCCAGCTCATGGCCCCGCTGAAGAGATATCGAGGTTGATGTCTGATCTGTCCAGGCCCTGCCGGCGATGCCGGTGGGGCCTTCGCGTCTGGAGCACCGCCATCAGGCATCATGTGGTTTGCAAAACAGGCCAGATGTTATGGTGTAGAGCGATATGTTGCGTATTTGTCTAGACAAAGGTCTATTTCTGCGCCAATTGGATTGACCCTTGAGTCGGAAGGCGTCTAAGTTCTGCTCTATCTGGTATGGTTTGCAGTCCACTTGAGGGAAGCGGCTCTTGCGCGTGAAGCGCTCGAAGCTCCGTCGCCAGCACACGCTCACCGTCCTCAAGCGTCATGCCAGACGCGATACGTCCATACCCATAATCAGAACAATCAAAGGGATTCGACAATGAAGCGAGTCATGCTTGCCGCCACGCTGTTAGCCGCCGCCTTGGGTACCACGACTGCGCATGCCGAGAAGATCGTGTTTGCCATCGGGGGAAGTCCCAACAGTCTGCAGGGCCAGACCGCGCAGTACTTCGCCGATAGCCTGCAAGCCCGGCTCGGCGATGAGCATCAGGTCGAGTACTACCACAGTGGGCAGCTGGGGGATGAGCGCCAGCTGATCCAGAAGCTGCGCCTGGGTACGGTCGACCTGGCCGCGATTTCCTCGGTGATGTCGTCCGTGTCACCAAGCTTCGCCCTGTTCGACATGCCGTTCATGGTCAAGGACCGTGAGCACCTCAAGCGCATCGATGACGAGATCGTGATGACGGATCTGGCCGAGGATGCCAAGTCCAAGGGCCTCAAGCTGGTCTCCACCTGGGAGAACGGCTTCCGTCAGATCACCAACAACGAGCATCCGATCGTTGCGCCAGAAGACCTGGACGGGCTGAAGCTGCGTACCCCACAGAGCGAATGGCGGACCGGCATGTTCAACGCCTGGGGCGCCAACCCGACACCGATGGCCTTCTCGGAAGTCTTCGTGGCGCTGCAGACCGGGGTCGTCGATGGTCAGGAGAACCCGCTGTCCAACATCGATGGCGCCAAGTTCCAGGAGGTGCAGAAGTACCTGTCACTCTCCAATCATGTCTATTCGCCCATCTGGTTGACCAGCAGTCAGGCCGGCTGGAACAAGATGCCCGAGGACGTGAAGGCAGCGATTGCCGAAGTCTCCGCCGAGACCCAGAGCTGGGCCTTCGCCAAGGGTGCGGAGCTTGATGACAAGCTGCTGGCAAGCCTCAAGGCGGGTGGCATGGCCGTCAACGAGGTGGATCGGGATGCCTTCGTCACTGCAAGTGCGCCGGTCTATCAGGCGTTCTCCGACAAGGTCGATGGCGGGCAGGCGCTGGTTGACCGGGCCATGGCACTGGCCAAGGAGTAAGTCATGAGCTCGCATTCCCATGCGGCCAAGGCAACCTTCCCCACCGAGAGTGGGGAAGGACTGACGGCCAAGGCTGACTTGACAGTGCTGGACAGGATCAACCGTGTGGTAGAACGCTGCCTTGAGGTATTTACCGTCGGCCTGCTGTTGTCGCTGACGGTGATCGTGCTGGCGGCAGTGGCCTTGCGTACCTTTGGTGGCTCCTTGCCGTGGTATGACGAGGTCGCCTCGATCAATTTGGCCTGGCTCAGCTTCTATGGCGCTTGTCTCGCGGCCTTGAAGCGTTCGCATATGGGCTTTCCCGGCTTGATCACCAAGGCGCCTATCGCACTGCGCAGTACGCTGTTCATTACCTCTGAGCTCATCGTGATCGGATTCTTTGCCGTGGTTGGCTGGTTTGGGTATCAGGTGCTGGACGTGCTGGCCTGGGATGCCTTGATCGCCTTGCCGAGCATCGGCCTGGATGTCACCCAGTCGGTGATCCCGCTCAGTGCGGCACTCTTCATCGTGTGTGAGCTGCTGAGCCTACCCCACGCATGGCGCAAGATGTGTGAAGGCGTCAACAGCGAAGAGGAAGAGATCGCGGAAGCCATCCGTCTGGCCGAGGAAGACCTCAAGGAGCACCGCTCATGACGCTACTGATCATTATCGCGGCCCTGTTCGCACTGGTGCTGATCAACGTTCCCATCGCGGTTGCCATCGGCACGGTGGGGGTCGTGGGTGTGGTGATCTTCATGGGCGTGGACGCGCTGGTGAACGTGCCGCTGACGCTCTTCAATGGCGCGACCAAGTTCCCGCTGATCGCGATTCCGCTGTTCATCCTCGCCGGTGCACTGATGAACACGTCAGGCATCTCCATGCGGCTGATCAATCTCGTCACGGCGATGGTGGGGTTCGTGCGCGGTGGCCTGGCCATGGTAAATGTCGGGGTGTCACTGTTCTTTGCCGAGATTTCCGGCTCGGCTGTCGCGGACGTGGCAGCCACGGGGTCGGTGTTGATTCCCGAGATGAAGAAGCGCAAGTACACGCCAGAGTTCTCGGCGGCCATCACGTCATCCTCCGCGTCACTGGCGATCATCATTCCGCCGTCGCTGTCGATGATCCTGTATGGCGCCATCGCGGATACCTCCATCGTCAAACTGTTCGTGGCGGGGATCATTCCGGGCCTGTTGGGGGGATTCGGCCTGGCAGTGCTCTGCTACTACTATGCCCGCAAGTACGACATGCCGCGTGAGGCTGCCTTCTCGCTATCAGCGCTTGGTAAGGCGTTCCGGGAAGCCTTCTGGGCGCTGACGTTGCCGGTCATCATTCTGGGCGGAATCTTCGGCGGCTTCGTGACTGCCACGGAAGGGGCGGGCATCGCCGTGCTGGCGGCGCTGGTCATCGGTGGGCTGGTCTATCGCGAGTTGAATCTGCAGGTGCTGTATCGGGCGGTGATCGATGGCGTGATCCAGACGTCCGTCGTCATGTTGCTGGTCGCGACCTCAGCCGTCCTGGGGCTGTTCCTGACCGAGATGCAGCTGCCGCAGCAACTGGCGCAGGAAATCACCTCACTGACCACGGACCCGGTGGCGGTGCTGGCGTTGCTCAATATCCTGCTGCTGTTGCTGGGGATGTTCCTGCATGGTGCAGCGGCCATCATCCTGGTCGTGCCGATCGTGATGCCGCTGATCCAGCAGATCGGGATCGATCCCATCCACTTCGGCCTGATTCTGACGCTCAACCTGGCCATCGGTCAGCAGACACCCCCCGTCGCCTCGGTGTTGGCGACCTCATGCTCGATTGCCAGAACGGACATGTGGGAAACCACCAAGGTCAATCTGCCGATGATCTTCGTGCTCTTCCTGGTGCTGATGCTGGTCACCTACGTGCCGGCGATTCCCATGAGCCTTGTCGAGCACTTCTATGGGTGAGTGTTTGATTGATTGATAGGTAGATAGGTAGATAGATAGGTAGATAGGTAGATAGATAGGTAGATAGGTAGATAGGTAGATAGGTAGATAGGTAGATAGATAGGTAGATAGGTAGATAGGTAAGTAAGTAGGGCAGTGATGGAGACTGCTCACCAGACACGCCAAGGCCGCCCTTTGAGGCGGCCTTGGCGTGTCTGAAGCCAGCAAGCGAACCCCGAGGTGCATGCCCCTCAGGCAATCCACGCTGCATCAGGCGGGGGATTTCACTTTTCCGGTCCAGCAACCGGCACGCCTTGTGCTATCTGGCGGGGGCTGGACACATGCTGTTCGGCACGGAGAACCCAGGTGACACCTCCAGGCATCAGCAGCATGCCCAATACTTCGTTGGTCTGGGGCCATTGCCATGCCAGCAGGTAGCCGTAGAGCAACACACAGCAGGTCTCGAAGACGGTCATCTGCCCACCCACGGAGACCTGCAGTCGCTGGGCGGAGGAGTTTCACAAGGCATTGGCAATCCACGAACCGCCCACCGACATGAAGACGACTGCGGCACCGAAAGCCCACCAGCGCTCTGATGACAGCTCCAGAGGCAGTATTCGCGGCTGCATGACGGCGACCAGCACAAGAATCATGATTGCCACGACCCCGGTCGCGATGCCCTGCAGGGTGGACCACTCTCGCGCGGAAAAACGTCCGGCCTTGAGTTGTTGAGCATTGCGCAGTGCGAACCATGTCCAGGACATCACGCCGAGCGAACCACACAGCATGCCGATCAGGTCTCGCCACTCTCCCGAGCCCTGCAGGAAGCGAAGCAGAACAGGCACGTTCATGCAGACGATATCCACCCCGATCAGCGTCAGGGACAGGCTCATGGACAGGCGGCTCGCGCGCTGGGAGCGTCACTTGGCACGCCGCTATTCGTGCGCAAGACGCGAGGCGTTGTGCTTTCCGGTGCGGGAATGCTCTACCAGCAGCACGTTCACCCAGAGCTGAAAGGACTCGAGATGGGAGGGCGACGCCTGCGCGCGACAGCACCCTGACACCGTCAGCGTGCTGGCAATGCATGCCGCCATTCAGCGAGGCGCCGGCATCGGTCTGGCCTGGGATTTCATGGCGGGAGACGCCATCGCAAAGGGCGAGCTGGTGCGTGTCACAGTCCATCGCGCGATTATTGGCCTGGCTGAGCATCTTGTCCACGGCCTTCATCGACCGTTACCGGCCTCCGCGCGATTGTTCAGGGGTTGGCTGATCGCAATATCAAGTCACTGGATGGCGGATACTGACAACCAAGGTCTAGATTGGAGGTCAGAATCATAGCTCAAGACGCAAAGTCGAATGACGGACATCGGATTAGTTGCCGAGGTGTCGACGCAGTAGTGACGTATTCAGACATCATCTCACCCTGGAGTTCTTGTCTCAGGGACGAGCTCAATCCATGACCTGTTATCGCTCAACAGATGAGGTGAATCTTTTGTAACAGAGAGTGATTTAACGTATCATTCAAGTAATCATAAGTTATCTTTGTCATGTGAATCCCGGCGTAGTCATGACTCAGATAATATTGTGCGTGACGTCGTCGTGTCTGCAGACCTGCTTCATTTTGCCAGGTCTTGGTAAGGCTGACCCGATGATGGGCAAGCAGGGCTTTGCGATGGCTTTACTAATGGCAACCTCCTGTTTCACTACTCAAAAAGTGGGTGGCGTCTCCTCCTTTGAGCGGTCTTCATTGTGGTGGCAGGAAAGACTGTGTAAAATTCCGCGTCCAGAGTTCGTTATTCGATAACTCAGCTTGAAAGAGTCTATCTAGTTCGCATAGAGACAAGACTCTTTGATATCCCCAAGATAAACCCCAGTGTGATAAAGACACCTTGGATAAGTAGAGTCATTATGCAACCTGTAAAGTGTTGGTATTCGATTGATGATCGTCTCGGAGCTCGTTGGCTGGCTTATATAGGCATCATATCGTTATTATTATATGCCGCTTTACAATTTGTCTTGCCAAACACTCAAGAAGTGATGGAACGAGTCTTGGCATTTTCGGGGCTTGTCGCATTCTGTGTATACGGTAAAGGCTTGCGCAAGGCCCCCCTCTTATTACTTCTGGGGTTTCTCTGCGTACAATTGTTTTCCTGGAGCCTGGGATTATGGCAGTACCCGCAATGGGCGATAGATGACCCAAGGCTCCAGGATCTGGCCAAATTGTTTATCTTCATCAGTGTGGCGTGGTGGTTGAACGGAAGTACACGAAATACTCTCATCGTGTGGGGACTGGCAGTCTGCGGGGTCTTGGTCACGACGCTATTTGCACCAGGTGACGACGGATGGCTCACTGGGTTTACTGGGGAAAGAGTGGGATTCGGAATCCGTAACAACCAGCATGCATCCATGTTGTTTGGGGTTTCGCTATTGGGTTTGCTCTGTTTTGCTCGTCGCTTTTGGAGCAACGGTAACGCGCGGTATTTGAGAATAGCGCTTTGGTGCCTGGCGATGGTGATGGTAGTGACTGGCATCGCCGTTGGTCAGACAAGAGCCGTCTGGCTCAGTGCAACGATTGCGAGTGGCATTGGTCTGATACTCTGGGTTATCAAGTCCGTACTGGAGGGTAGAACCAGACATTTGACAAAGTATCTTGTCACAATTCTATTATCTATCGTAATCGGGGCAGGGGTATTGGTCTCTACACTGGGAGACTCTCTCAATCATCGCTTCCATAAAGAGAGCAGTGTGATATCTCAGTTGGTAGATGGCGAGATCACGGAAGTACCTTATACAAGCATCGGGATTCGTATCAATAGCTGGATTGCGGCGAGCCAGTGGATTGCGGAACGCCCGATGACAGGGTGGGGACCTGAAGGCCGTCAGTTGGTCATGTCGGAAACGACCTGGCTGCCAGATTGGGTACTGGCAAAATATGGCCACCTGCATAATTACTTCCTGGAAACCTGGGTCGAATATGGAATTGTTGGACTTGTCGCGATGTCTCTATTGGCATTCTGGATTGGCCGTGCCACCTGGCTCGCATGGCGGGGTAATACGATGCCTGATGACATTGCCTGCTTCGGCCTGATGTTCTTCATCTATTGGATGATAATCAGTAACTTTGAATCCTATAATTCATTCCCGACAGGCCTGTTTGTGCATAACCTGATTGTCGGTGGTTTGGTAACACATTATTGGCGTTGGAAAATTAGAAAATATTGAGTGTATGTATCCATAGAAAAAAGCACTTCGGTATATCGAAGTGCTTTTTATTAAGAGTTCTTTGATCACTCGATCGGAAAGCATCAATAAAGACTATTTTATAAATTTTACATTATGCGCTTGAAGTTATCTTTGGTCTTGTATGCAAGCTGGATTTACTCTTAATCTCTGGCCTAATACGTCAGAATTGTGTATAATCGATGAAGCTTTTATGAATCTATATCGCTATTTTTGTGCGTCGATCAAGGAACTGTTTCAATTCTTATGGTTCCTTGATTGTGCCTCAGGCTTCAGGAAATGCCCTTTAATTCTGGGGCGGTAGCGTGTCCAAAACTTGGGAAGAGACCAGCAAATATGAAAGGTTCAATAGGAAAATTATTTAAGCACAGTTTATTCCCAACCTTCTTATCTTTACTATCTTTACTTTTTGCAAGTGTAATAAATTCATCAGTTAGTTTTTTGACAGTAGCTATATTCGCTCTGATATGTTGCTTCCAAATCTTAACGGCTAAATTATCTAAAATAGATTTCCGAATTGCTGGTCTAGAGATACAAAAGGAAAAACGTTTCCGGAAGTCACATAGTTACTCTTATAAATTATCTCTTGTAAGCTCGATCGTGCCATTTCTTGTTGCATTAACACCATCTTATGTGGCCATTATTGTTTTTGCAGTTTATGTCATACTATCCGTTTATTACTTTGCTCCTTTAGTTCATAGAATAGCTAACAGAAAGTGTATACGAGAGTATGCAATAAATCGTATTAAAAATGAAAGGCCTGTGATCGCAGTATATGTGACCGGCATGCAGGGCGTTGCATATCAGATAAATCAGTGGTTGCCAGTATTAGAGAAGTTAGAACAAAGAGTAATTATCGTTGTTCGAGAATCAGATGTATATTTAGGAATGTTGCCTACTAATATAACAGTGATTTCAGCCAGGACTCAATTAGATCTAGAAGTTATATTTGGCCAACCTACATCGATAAAAAAAGTTTTATATCCTGCTAATACAATGAAAAACGTACAAGCCTTACGTTATCATCATTTGGAGCATTGCTTCATTAATCATGGGGAAAGTGATAAAGCGGTAAATCAAAGTAAATTCTTAATGGCTTATGATAAATTATATATAGCAGGCCCTTTATCAGAGCGTCGGCTACATGATTCAGGCATTCCCGTACGTACTGAGCAGATAAAGTATGTGGGTAGACCACAGGCTGATATGTCATTAAACATAAGATCAGAAGTCGAGAAAATTAAAACAGTGTTGTATGCACCTACATGGGAAGGATATGTAGAAGGAGTCAACTATAGCTCTATTAACCAAGAGGGATATAAATTTTGCCATAGATTGCTTTCTTCAGGTAAGTATAAAGTATTATTTAAACCTCATCCCTATACTGGAAAAGTAAATAGAAAGAACAAAATATTTCTCGAAAAGATAAAAAAGTTATTCTCAGATCATCACCAAGAAATCTATGGTAGTGAGACATCACTTCATGAGTTGATGAATAAGAGCGATGTCTTAATATGTGATATTTCTAGTGTTTTAAATGAGTATTTGGTAACACAGAAGCCGATAGTATTATATAAGCCTGGTTGCAATAATGAAGAGCAGTTTATGCAAGATTTCCCATCTAGCAAAGCAGCGAGTTTAATAGATAAAAATATAGATGTTATAGAAATATTAAAAAAAATAGAAGTTGATGATAGTTTATACGAAGCGAGGCGTAAGATTAGGCTTGAATCTTTAGGTGAATTTCCTGAAGGTGCCTTGGCTAGATTTAAAAAGATAGTTGAAAATGATTGATGTTGGAGATGAAATTTGAACATTACATTACTTGAACATTATAGATTTATAAAAGTCGTCTTGTTTGAATTCATATTCAATTCGCGCTCTTACCAAATGAGTAGCGTATTTCTATCTGTATCTAGACTCTTACAAGTAATAAGTTTCTTTTTACCACTTAAGATATTAATATTGTTATCTTCACCCAATAGTATACCGGTTTCTTTTTCTTACTTGCCTTTCGATATTAATCATAACTATATTATGTTGTTGATGTTTGCTTTGGTGCCGATAACATATCTTGGTTATATTATGTTTGGAGTGTTGCATAGATACTATCTAGATAAAGATATTTCAATGTGGGTCAATAGTAATAATACGGTAGAAGCTTTTAAAGTTAAATCTAAATCTAGTTTCGAAAAGCTACATGGACATATTGCAAAATTGATGTCCGAAATATACTTGCTTATTATTTCCATGCTGTTAACTATTATTGTCGATCCTTATACTTTTCTATTTGTCGTATTTTTAGTAGTAGGAAATTATTTGGTTTTTGTTAAAAAAGTATTTTATGTGAAGGAGCATGATCGAATAGGAATACTTCGACTGCATAGGAAGCAATATATTGAATATCTTTCATCTGTAAGTTTTATAGCTATATTCGCAATGTTAGCCTTACAAGTTGAGATAAATAATATTGGAGTCTTTAATGCATTGTTTTTACTATTGATTGGAAGAATGATTTTTCAATCAGTGCAAAGATTTTCGATGGAAAATATTTATATAATTTTACATGCTAAATAGGGGTGACATATGTTTGATAAATTAAGTAAAGAGATCGACAGTAAACAAATGAAAAAACCTATATGGTTATTTGGTGAAAATTTAGGAAAGACAGCTAGAGATAACGGCTTTCTTTTTTTTAAATACTGCTTAGAGCATAATACTCAAGTTGATTGCTATTTTGTATATGATGTTAAAAATTTCAAAGATAATAATAAATTAAAGTCGATCAGCAATGATAAATTGATAAAAAGGAATACGCGTAGGCATAGTCAGATTTACTTGAAAGCACGTTTTTGCATAGTCTCACACGGCATAAAAGATGCCGTACCCGATATATTTATATCAAGAAAAAAGAAGAACGTTAAGCCTATAATTTATTTGCAGCATGGAGTTATAAAATATAAAAAAATATTTTATAACTCGGAGTCATATAATAAAAATATTCTGAGATTTGTAGTATCTTCAGAATCAGAAAAAGAAGTAGTAACAAATAGAATGATGCCCCGACGAACGGAGCATCGACTTAAATTTTTAAGATGGAAGTTATATTCTCACGATGCGTTAGTTTCGAATAATTCTCAGGTAGAGCTAGGTGAATATATTGAGTCGACTGGATACAGAGAAAAACTGAGTGCAAGTCTTAAATTTGAAGAAAAAAAAATTGGTATTGCAGAAGGACGAGTAATTAATTCTGGATTGCCAAGATATGATAGATTAAGAGAGTTAGCTGGTGATATTAAGCGAACAAAAACAATCTTAATATTCCCTACCTGGAGAGAGTGGTTAGCTAATAAAGATGAGAAAGGCTTTGTTGAGTCTGATTTTTTTAAAAGCTATTTCTCCTTACTTTCGAATACGAAGTTATGTGATGAATTAAGATCTAAAGGTTGGAGAATTTTATTCTTACTACATGTAGAGAAAGATAATTTTGTCCAATTATTCGATGATGTAAAAAGCGACATAGTTGAAGTTATCACAGGTGACGTTGACGTTCAGAAAATAATTTGTCAGTCGACCATTTTGATTACTGATTATTCTAGCCTTTCTTGGGACTTTAATGCTCTCAACAAAGAAGTTGTTTTTTATCAATTTGACTATGAAGATTATTATGCTAAAAGAGGTTCTTACGTAGACAATGATTCTGATTGGATTGGTAGTGTTTACTATGATGAAGAGTCACTAATAGAGTCGATTGGTAATAAGTTAGATAATGAGATCGAAAGTAATAGCTTAAAAAGTCAATTGTCTTTGCCTTCTAGTTGCTCAGCTAAATTACTTGATAGTATTTCTAATATAAAGAAAAAAATATACTTTTTTGTCTATAATATATATGGTGTCGGTGGAACTGTTAGAACTGTAACAAATTTTGCTAACTGGCTTTACACCAAAGGCTATGAGGTTGAAGTTGTTAGTGTTAGAAGGACGTCAAAATACCCTAAGATGGGATTGCATCCAGGCATACGAGTTACTCATTGCTACGATGCTAGGCGCAATATATATAAAATTGACTCAAAGCAAGGGTTAAAAAAACTCACATACCACCTAGTGGTTAGTGGCTTATCTCGCTTTAAATCATTTGCATTTCATAAAGATGAAGAGCTTTATGATAACTTAAGCTTTTTAACAGATGTAAAGTTATTGAGAAAAATAAAAAACTTAGATGACTGTATCGCTATCGGAACCCTGCCTAGTATTAATATCATGCTCGCTAAATGGACTAACTCTACAGTTAAAGTTATTGCTCAAGAGCATCGATATTTTGATGCTCATAGTAAGAGCATGCAAGATAGTATAAAAAATTATTATTCCGGTTGCGATATAGTAACAGTATTGACACAAGACGATAAGTCAGTATATGAAAAGCAAGTCGGCGGGAAGATATTAATAGCTCCAAATGGTACTCATTGCCCAGAGAGTCCAGTTAAATTAAATAATGAGTTTATAGAAATCGCGCACGAGGATAATCGTGTTTTCAATATAGTCTGTTTAGGTCGCTATGTAACATTGAAACAGATCGACTTATTGATATTAGCTGCTGATATATTGAAAAAGCAAGAATACAATATAAGCCTTAATATATATGGGCATGGCGAGTTAAAAGCTGAGCTTGTACAACAAGTTAAACAGTTAGGACTTGAAGATTGTGTAACGATAAATGGCGCTATTGATGACGTTGCCACAGTGTATCGTAACTCTGATTTATGTGTATTGACATCTTCATCTGAATCTTTCGGAATGACTATTATTGAGGCTAATGCAGAGGCTGTACCAATAGTTTGTTTTGATATTGATTATGGACCTAAAGAACTTGTTATAGATGGTATTAATGGCCTTAAAGCATCTTGCTTTGATTATCATGACCTGGCTAATAAAATTTCATATCTAATTGATAATCCAGATGTATATAAGGAAATGTGCTATAGATCTCACGAACATGTTAAAAATAACTACTCAATTGATAAGTCATCTGAGAATTTGCGCAACATAATACAAACTTTGGAGTGATCAACCATGAAGGTAGTTATTACATATGGAACATTTGATATGTTTCATGTTGGCCACCTGAATTTACTAAAAAAACTTAGCTTACTTGGTGATCAGTTAATTGTCGGTGTTTCGACAGATGAGTTTAATTTACTTAAAGGTAAGAAAACTCTGATTCCCTACGATCAGCGTGCCAAGATTGTGGAAGCGATCGACTGTGTAGATCTTGTCATTCCCGAAAATAACTGGGAACAAAAAGTACACGATGTCAAGGCATACAGCGTTGATACTTTCGCTATAGGGGAAGACTGGAAAGGCAAGTTCGATTTTCTGCAGGAGTATTGTGAGGTACTGTATCTGGAGCGCACCAAGGATATTTCCACGACGGATTTGAAGCGCTCACTGAAGCGGTTCTTGTCAATTCCTCATGAAGATCTCATCAAGGCTTTCGAAGTCTTGGAATTGCTCCGTAGAGATCTTGAATAATGATTATATTACGAACGCTATGAAAGCTCAAAATCGTGTCTTGAGTGGCTATACCATGTATACCACTGAATTGGTACGCTTGGTTGATTTCTGTATTATCTTTCTGGCAGGGTTCAGTGCACACTGGTTCCATTTTGGGGGGCTGGATGTTTCCGAAAGATATGGATGGGGCATGTTGCTGGGGGGGATATTAGCTCTTCTGGTACTGCCGCATTTCAATATCTATCGTTCCTGGAGAGGGCAAGTCCGCTTCCGCCTGGTATTCCAGATCATGGCCGGATACATGATGTTGGGAGGGCTGTTGGCGCTGGTCATGTTCATGACCAAGACAGGTGACAAGTTCTCCCGGCTGTGGGTTGGTTACTGGATGGTAAGTGCTACGACCTACTCCATCCTGATACGTGCGATTGCTTATCCTGTCCTCAATCATTTGCGAGCCAAGGGCAAGAATCGCAAAAGTGTCCTCTTGATTGGCGATGCCTTAACCTGTGTTGGTGCTGTGCGTCAGCTGGCCAAGATCCCGACAGCAGGCTTTGATGTAGAACGAGTCATCTTGACTGGGGGGATTGAGCATTGGGGGTGGAGCGCGATTGAGCCAGAGCGCTACCAGCCTGACCAACAGATCGTCCATCAGGAGCAGGAAGTCTGGATCTGTCTCCCATTGACGCAAGGTAACCTGGTTCGTGATATCCAGTCAGAGTTGAGCCTGACGACCTGCAATGTGCGTTACATGCCCGATATGCGTGATTTTCGCCTTATCAACCATGATGTATCAGATGTTGCCGGTCTGTTCATGCTTGATCTGAGTTGCAGTCGCATGTCGCTGGGGGCAAAGCTTCTCAAGTGGATCGAGGATCGCCTGCTGTCATTGATCATCGTGATTCTGCTGTCACCTTTATTGGCGCTTATCGCGCTATTGGTGAAATGTACCTCTGCGGGCCCGGTGTTCTATACCCAGGAAAGGGTCGGGTTGAACGGAAAGCCCTTCAAGATGCTGAAATTCCGCTCGATGCCAGTCGACAGTGAAAAGGGTGGGGTGCAATGGGGAAATGCCCAGGCAAAACGAACTACCCTTGTGGGCAGGTTCCTTCGCAAGACCAGCCTGGATGAGTTGCCGCAGTTCCTCAACGTGCTCAAAGGTGACATGTCAATCGTGGGGCCGCGTCCGGAACGCACGATCTTCGTCGAAAAACTTCGTCACGAAATTCCTGGTTATATGCAAAAGCACATGGTCAAGGCCGGTATCACGGGCTGGGCACAGATCAATGGTTGGCGAGGCGATACGGACCTGGCCAAGCGAATTGAATGCGACCTGTGGTATGTAGAGCATTGGTCATTATGGCTGGACTTACGTATCATCATGCTGACTCTCTTCAAGGGTTTGATCCATAAACATGCGTACTGACACATTGGTGAAAGTGAAATGAATATCGAAGTCGAAAAATCCTATCGGCTTCTACGGTTTTTGAATAAACCACGCCACCCATTACTTCGTTATCCTTTGGCCTTGTTATCCGGCATTGGTGTGTGGATGCTGGGTGCGCCTCTGGCCGTAGCGGTAGACAGTATCAAGCTTGCATCGCGAAGTAATGGGCTGAAAATCGTCGTGCGGCGAGGCATCTGGTTTGCGCATACCGGGTGGCTGCCAGTGTCGACCAGGTCAGATTTCTTTTTCGATATTTCTGAAGAAATGTCTACCAAGGCGGCCGACTGCCTCATTGCCTGGTTGGCTGACAACCGGCGCATCACTGACTTTGAGCGCCATATCTGGCAGGCTGATCTGCATGGTGGGAAGCTGGAAAAAGCCGATTTCTCAGAGTGTGATAATGATCGTGAGACGTCTACCAGCAGTCTGGTCATCTCTCCGCAAGACTCACTCTGGCAATATGACAAATCCTTCTGCGCCAGCGTCAATCATGCATTGTCGATCATCAGCGCTGACATGGACAATCCGACAGCAGCGCCTGTCGTGGCGCATAAGTTCCAGAAGTCAGCACAGTCGTTTGACAAGAATGATGCCTATCGCACGATCAAGGATTGCGATAGTTTGATGGGTAGCCTTGAGTGGCCCTGGTATGTCATCAGTGGCACGCTTCTTGGAGCCGTGAGAGAACAGGATTTCCTGGGACATGACTACGATATTGATATCGGTGTCGACGTCAAGGACTTCGATATCAAGCAACTTCGAGATGCTGTTGCTGGATCCAACAATACCTGGTTCATAAAGTCAGAAAGTTATTGTACTTTCCGGGAAGTCGTATCCGAGCGTGCCGTGCGATATTCCAGATTGACTCAGCCGATACTTGTCAAACTCGTGCACCATACCGGCCTTGTCGCTGACCTTTTTGTTCATGTGCAAGAGGGGAGCGTCGTCTGGCATGGCTCCGCTATCCACCGGTGGGACAACTCGGAGTTTTCGTTGACTGACTACACCTTGGGCAGTCAGGTAGTCAAAGGTGCTGCAGATGCAGATCGTTACTTGACTGAGAACTATGGCGATTGGCGTACCCCCGTGACGCGTTTCGATTGTAGTATTGATCCTCCCAATATCCGTTATTCTCGAACTGCGCGTTCAATCACGTACTTGAGCAAGGTCATTTATCGCTATCTGCTTGACGGTGATGTCGAGAAGGCACGTCAATACCTCTCTGCACTGGAAAGCGATGGGATGATCCTCAAGCAAGACGGTGTCTATCGTTATTGTTAGAGGATCGCGAAGATTCGGCTTCTCGCATAGTGGGAAGGCTGACGGTATCAAGGATATGAATGACAGAAGCCCGCCAAATTGGCGGGCTTTTTTGTTTGTCATCGCATGACCTGGCGCATCCCATCCACCAAGCGGCTGATGTCGGAGGGCGCGTCGTGCTTGAGCTCCGGCGGGAGCAGGGCATCCGGCAGGTCCTGATAGCAGACCGGGCGCAAAAAGCGGTGAATGGCGGCGGTGCCGACCGAGGTGGTGCGGCTGTCGGAGGTGGCGGGCCAGGGGCCGCCGTGCACCATGGCGTCACAGACTTCGACCCCTGTCGGCCAGCCATTCACCAGGATGCGGCCTGCACGACGCTCCAGCACTGGTAGCAAGTGGCAGGCCGCGGTGTGATCTGCCTCATCGAGATGCAGCGTGGCGGTCAGCTGGCCTTCGAGTGCACTGCAGACCTGCTTGAGCTGAGCGAGATCCACGCATTCGACGATCAGCGAACTTGAGCCGAAGACTTCCGCCTGCATGGCCTCATTGGCAAGAAAGTCACTCGCCTGGGTGCTGAACAGCTGTGTCTGACACGGGCTGGCGATGGGGGAGTCGCTTTCACCGCTGGCCAGACAGGTGATGCCTGGCTGTTCGGACAGGCTCGCGACGCCTTGGGCATAGGCCTTGTGGATGCCGGGTGTCAGCATGGTCTGCACCGGGCTTGCCTGGATGGCAGGGATGGCCGCCTGCTTGAAGCGTTCCAGCGCTGCGCCTTTCACTGCCAGTACCAGGCCCGGGTTGGTGCAGAACTGCCCGGCGCCCATGTTGAGCGAGCCGACGAAGGCCTCACCCAGCAATTCGGCGCGGGCTTCCAGGGCCGCCGGCATCAGGATGACCGGATTGATGCTGCTCATCTCGGCGTAGACCGGAATCGGCTGCGGACGCGATTGGGCAAGCGTCAGCAGGGCGGTACCACCACTGCGCGAGCCGGTAAAGCCGACCGCCTGGATCTCGGGATGCTTGACCAGTGCCTGACCGACCTCATTGCCGGGGCCGAACAGCAACGAGAAGACGCCTTCCGGCATCTGACAACGCTGGGCGGCGCGAGCGACGGCCTGACCGACCAGTTCCGAGGTACCCGGGTGGGCCGAGTGTCCCTTGACCACGACCGGACAGCCTGCAGCCAGTGCGGAGGCGGTATCGCCGCCGGCCACCGAGAAGGCCAGCGGGAAGTTGCTGGCACCGAAGACGGCCACCGGGCCAAGCGGGATCTGACGCTGGCGCAGGTCTGCCCGCGGCAGGGGAGTGCGCTCCGGCAGTGCAGGATCGACGCGCACATCCTGCCACTCACCGCGGCGCAGCACCTTGGCGAACAGCTTGAGCTGGCCGCAGGTGCGACCGCGTTCACCGTTCAGGCGTGCCTCAGGCAGGCCGGTTTCCTGCATTCCGCGCTGGGTCAGGGTCTCACCGAGTGCCTCGATCTCCTCGGCGATGGTCTCGAGGAAGAGGGCTCTTTCTTCAGGCGTCGTGGCGCGATAGGCATCAAAGGCCTGGCCGGCCAGTCGGCAGGCGTCTTCCACATCCCCTGCATTGGCCCCCGGGTAGCCGGGCGCCAGGCGCTCTCCGGTGGCCGGGTTGATGGCGTGGATCACCTCGCCCTTGGCGGCGAAGCTGCGCTGTCCGATGAGCTGATGGCCGTTGAGTGTCATGGTGCCTCCTGTCTGGCATGTTGGGTGGGTCTGGCATGTTGGGTGGGTCTGGCATGTTGGGTGGGTCTGGCATCGTGGGTGATAGCGGCAATCGGCAGCCGATACCAGTGAATGGCGTTGTCGTGCAGAACCTGGTCGAACGCGACCTGGCGTTGGTCGTGAGACGCCGTCTGCGCAATGGCACCGGTCACCAGTGATAGCCAGTCGCCATAGCTGACCTTGAGGCCGGAGACCGGGAAGTTGCTGGCGAACAGGCAGCGACGGGGGCCGAAGACGTCCAGTACCTCGCAGAGCAGCTCGTGATTGGCGCTGGTATCCCAGGCATGCCAGGGCGTGCCCAGTTCCGAGAGCTTGACGGCGACATTCGGGTTCTCAGAAAGCGCCCGCATGCCTGCGCGCCACTGGGCGAGGCCTTCCGGCGTGCGATCCCACGGCAGGCCGCTGTGATTGAGAATGACGCGCAAGCCGGGGTAGTCCTGAAGCGTCGTGGCCGCCTCTTCGAGATGCCAGGCGGGCACGCGCAGGTCCCAGCTCAGGTCACGCGCTTTGAGCAGCGCCAGTCCCTCGCACCAGCGTGGGTCCTGCAGACTGCCGCTGGTTCCCGTTACCGACTGGCGGGTCTGAGGTGTGGCGGCGGTGACCGGCTTGGCACGCACGCCACGAAACAGCGGTGAGTCACATTGCGCGTCCAGCTGTGCGACGCACGCCTCAGTGCCGAAGGCCACCCAGCCGACATGCGCACTCGGCAGGCCATGAATGGCTGCTTGCTCGGTAATCCAGCGCGTCTCTTTCTCAGCCTGTGGGCGTGACGCTTCGGCTTCGCAGTGCACGCTGCCTACCAGGCGATAGCCCGCGGGGATCAAGCGCTTGATATCCGCGACCTGAAAGGGCTGGCGGATCGCGGTGTAATCGCCGAGAAAGAAGTTCTCCACCGGCGAGTCTTCCAGCCAGGGATACGCCACCTGGCCATCCAGCGCCCAGAGATGGTGGTGCGCATCGATCAGCGACTGGCTTTGTGAAGGTTCGCGTTGTATTGGGGTATCCGTCATGACTGGCTCGTGTCCTGGCAAGAAGTATCAAGTGCCCACTGACTCAGTGGTCACGCACCAGCAGGCAAGACACGTCCGGCTCGGCGCGCGTCGCGAAGCTTCGGCGTACCTGGCCGCTCTCCAGATCCAGCACCGCGATGCGATCACCCTTGAGCGAGACAAAGGCTTGCTCTCCATCCGAATGGAAGCTCATCGCGATGGGAATCGCCTCAAGCTGGATAGTGCCCAGCGGCGCCAGCGTTTCATCGAACAGCGATAGCGAGCTTTCGCCGTAGTTGGTGGTGATCAGGCGGCCCCTGGGGTCACGGTAGATACGATTGGGGTCACGACCGGTGGTCGCCGAGGCGCGCACGGTCATCGATTCGGTATCCACCGCCACGATGCTGTCGTCATCGCGATTGCTGATGAACAGGGTGCGGCCATCGGCGGACAGGCTGTTGCCCTCCGGCTTGCGGCCCGGAATCATCGCGATGGGCGCGAAGGTGGCATCGTGCGGCTTGAACTTGGTGATGGTGTTGCTGAGCAGGTTGATGCCATAGGCCCAGTCGCCGGTGCTGGTCAGCGCGAACAGGTGGGTCTTGTAGCCACCGGAGGACACGGCCAGGTCCGGCGTGGTCTGGGTCAGGGGCGTGTTGAACAGCAAGAGGGTGTTGTGGCCCTCGCTCATCGCATACAGACGATCCTGCTCATCGATGCCCAGCCCATGGATGCGGTAGTACGGCCAAGTGCTGAGCGTGTTGACCAGCGTGAAGGTCTCGAGATCGACCACGAACACCGAGCAGCCGCCCTGGTCACCGATGCAGTCGGCACCGAGGATGCCGTAGTGGCCCACGAAGGCGTAGCGGCCGGTGGAATCCACCACGAACTCATGCGGGTAATCCGGCAGGCGCAGATGGTTGAGCTCCTCGCCGCTGGTGGCGTCGTAAAGGCTTAGGGTGTGCGCGCATTTCTGGTTGAGCAGCAGAACATCTCGGGACATGACATTTCTCCAGTCAGCGAGGGCCTGGTTATCAGGCTCTGGTTATCAAAGGCCTGTGCCCTCGCTGGAGTGACAGATAGGGAAAACGACAAAGCGCTTGTGCGTTACTGAGTCACGGCGGCCGTGGTCTTCTGCGTGCCTTGCGGCTGGGCATCGGTCGCGACATCGGCACTGGCCTGACTGGCGCCCTGGATGGCATCGATCCAGTCACGGCCATTGGCGGCGATATAGCTGTCCCAAGTGGGCAGCACGACTTTCTGGAAGGCGGCGGTATCGACCTCGGTCTCGATCTTCATGCCCTTGGCGGCCAGTTCAGTGAGAATCTTCTGCTCGTTCTTCGCGTTCAGTTCGCGCTGATAATCACCGGCCTCACGTGCTGCGCTCACCAGCACCTGCTGATACTCCGGTGACAGGCTCTCGAAGGTGTCGTCGTTCATCACCATCAACAGCGAGGTATAGGCCTGATTGGTCAGCGACAGGTAGTCCTGCACTTCGTAGAAGCCTGCCGACCAGACGATGCTGATCGGGTGGTCCTGCGCATCGACCGTGCCCGTCTCCATCGCGGTGTAGAGCTCACCCAGCGGCATCGGCACCGGGTTCGCGCCGAGCAGGGAGAAGGCCTCGATCAGTGACTTGTTGGAGTTGGTGCGCATCACCAGGCCATCGACATCCGCGGGTGTCTTGATCGGGTGCTTGGAGTTGGTCATCGCGCGGAAGCCGACCTCCCAGAAGGCCAGGCCCTTGAGGTTGTCCTGCTTGAGCAGTGCCAGGGCATCGTCGCCGACCTTGCCATCCAGCACCTGATAGGCCGTCTTGCGGTCCGGGAAGATGTAGGGCAGATCGAAGGCGCCCAGCGCCGGCTGCAGGCCCGCGAAGTTGGGGTTGCCGGACAGCTCGATATCGATGGTGCCGCTGCGCACGCCGGCGATCATCTGCTGGTCACCGCCGAGCACGCCGTTGCCGAAGATGTTGACGGTGATCTCGCCATCCGTGCCTTCCTTGACCAGCTCGGCGAAGCGCTCGGCCGCCTGTTGCTGGGTATCGGTGGTCGGGGCCGCGTGGGCCAGCTTGAGCACGGTGGCTGCGTGCGCGGCGCTCATTGGCGCAAGGAGAAGCAGGCTGGCGAGGGAGGTCTTGAGCATTGGTGTCATGGAAAGGCTCTCTTGTCGTTGTTGTCGTGAATGGCTCGGTTTTCGTGAGTGGCGCTGGCGACCTGCAGAATTGCGGGTCAGTCGGTCATCCAGTACAGGGGCACGGTGATGATCTGCGGGAAGGCCACGAACAGCAGCAGAATCACTACATAGGCGAGGGCGAAGGGCGCGACGCCACTGACCGCCTTCTCGAACTTGAGGTTGCCGACGCTGGTGATCACGTTGAGCACGTTGCCGACCGGCGGGGTGATCAGGCCGATGGCGCAGTTGAGGACGAACATGATCCCGAAGTAGACGGGATCGATACCGGCCAGCTTGACGATGGGCATCAGGATCGGCGTGAGCACCAGAATGGTCGGGGTCAGGTCCATCACCATGCCGACCACCAGCACGATGCCCATGATGGCGAGCATCAGGATGCGCGGATCATCGGCCAGCGGCTGCAGCAGACCGGCGACCATCAGCGGCAGCTGGGCGATGCTGATCAGCCAGGAGGCGACCATGGCAGCGGCCACCAGGAACATCACGATGGCGGTGCTGCGCGCGGCCTGGGCGAGGACGGCGTAGAGCTGGCTCAAGTCCAGTTCCCGGTAGACCACGGTGGCGACGAAGATGGCGTAGACCGCGGCGACCACGCCGGCTTCGGTCGGGGTGAAGATGCCGCTCTTGATGCCGCCGATGATGATGACCGGCAGCATGATGGCCCAGAAGCTGTCCTTGAGTGCCTTGAGGCGCTCACGCCCGCTGGCCTTCTTGGTGACGACCAGATCTTCCTTGCGGGTCATGAACAGCCACATCACCACCAGAGTCACGCCCATGATCAGCCCCGGCACGATCCCGGCGAGGAACAGCTTGCCGATCGAGATGCCACCGGCGACCCCGATGATGATCAGAGGAATCGAGGGCGGGATGATCGGCGCGATGATCCCGCCGGCAGCCATCAGGCCGGAGGAGCGACCCAGCGGATAGCCCGCCTTGCGCATCATCGGCAGCAGCATGCTGGCAAGCGCGGCGGTATCCGCGACCGCGGAGCCGGACAGACTGGCCATGACGATGGCAGCGAAGATGGCCACGAAACCCAGTCCGCCCTTGCGGTGACCTACCAACGACATCGCCAGTGTGACGATGCGCTGGGAGAGCCCGCCACGCGACATCACTTCCCCGGCGGTGAGGAAGAAGGGAATGGCCAGCAGGGTGTAGCTGTCGGCGCCGTTGACGAGGTTCTGGGCCAGGATCTGCGAGTTGAACAGATCCAGATGCAGCATCAGCACGATGGCACTGACCAGCAGGGCAAAGGCGATGGGGAGGCTCAGGCCGATGGCGGCCAGCAGGGAGCCGAGGAAGAGCCCGATGGTCATGGCGTGTCTCCTTGCTGATCAGATGAGGGGCTGGCGGCATTCGGTGGCGTGATGCCATGTAGGGCAAGGGGCGTCAGCAATCGCCACAGCAGGATCAGCGACATCAATACGCCTGCCATCAGGCCGGCGAGATAGAAGACGCCGACGGGAATGCCGCTGATGGGAGAGAGATTGCGCCAGTTGAGCACCGTCTGATCGAAGCTGCCCTTGAGCAGCATCAGGCAGCAGCCGAGCATCACCAGGGTGACGACGCGATCCAGCACCCTGCGACATGCCGCCGGCAGCTTGTCGGCGAAGGTGTTGACGCTCAGGTGCTCCTGGCGGATCAATGCTGTCACGGCGCCCATGAAGGTGACCCAGACGAACAGGAAGCGGGACAGCTCGACGCTGATCGAGATGCCGCTATTGAAGCCGTAGCGCAGCACGACATTGACGAAGACCAGCGCGATCATCGCCACCAGTGCCAGCACCATCAGCAGGGTGAGGGCCTTCTCCAGTCCCTTGAAGATCGTCGTAATGCCGGTGGCAGTGCGGGTAGGCGCTGCTGATGCCAGCGGGGTGGCGTGGCTTCCCCGTGGCTCGGAGGATGGCGCGATGGGCGGTTTGATCGACATGGATAACGGCATCTCTTGGGTCAGTTTGTTCATGGTGTTATCCCCGAAGGAAGCATCTCGATGACGGCGCGACAGTACGACGCTGTGGCGAGCCGTGGCAGCACTGCCGCGGGTCATTTTCTGAGACTGGTCGCTGGAACTGGTCGTCGGGACTAGCGGGCGTCGGCCAGCGCTGCCTGGAATTGCGTCACCACCGCCGGGTCCAGCGCCTGGGTGTGCTGCTGGATCACCGGTGCCAGTGCCTCACGCATGCGCTGACGTTCACTGTCCGCCACCACGTTGACGGTCATCTTGCCCTGCAGCTCGCTCAGCAGTTCCTCGTTCATGGCGCGGCTCTGCGCACGCTGATACAGCGTGGCCTCACGAGCGGCCTCGCGGACCAGCTGGCGTTGGGCGTCATCGAGTGACTGCATGAAGCCCGCCGAGGCGACCAGCACCTGGGCGTCATAGGCATGCGCGGTACGCGACAGGTACGCCTGGACCTCGAAGAAGCGCTTGGCGTCGATGACGGTGTAGGGATTTTCCTGGCCATCCACCGTGCGGGTTTCCATGGCGGTGAACAGTTCATTGACCGGCATGGGCACGGCGTTGGCATTCAGTCCGTTGAAGAGGTCGATGTAGAGGGCGTTCTGCATGGTGCGAATCTTGAGGCCCTCGATGTCCTCGAGCGTCTCGATGGGACGGCGGCTGTTGGTCATGTGACGGAAGCCGTTCTCCCAGTACTCGAGTGCCACCAGCTTCTTGTCATCGAGGCTTGCGAGCAGGGCACGGCCGGCCTCGCCATCCAGCACCGCATCGGCGTGTTCACTGTCATCGAACTGGAAGGGCAGGCTGACGATGTTGAAGTCAGGGTTGAGGCTGCTCAGCGTGGCGGTGGAGGGCGCGGTGAAGTCCAGGGTGTTGGACTGCAGCATCGAGGTCATGTTGACGTCATTGCCCAGAATGCCGTTGGAGAACACCGTGATGGTGATCTCGCCGTCCGACTTCTCCTCGACGAGCTCCGCAAACTTCTTGGCGCCCAGTGTCTGGGGATGTGCCTCCGGCAGGCTGGTGCCCATGCGCGCGGTGATCTCGGCGTGGGCGGTGGTCGCGAAGGTCAACATCAGCCCCAGGGTGGAGACCGTCTTGAGCAGGACGTTCGTGTGCTGGGCTTTGTTGAGCAGCGTTTTGTTGAGCAGAGCGTGGCGGATGGACATGGCGAATTCCTTGCGAGTTGTTGTTATGGCAATCGTTGCTATGGCAATCGTGGTGATGGCGATCGTTGCTGAGTTGATCGTTGCTGAGTTGATCGCTGCTGAGGTGTTCGCTGCGGTGTCGATCGGTCACTGGGCGCTGGTGTCCAGCGAGTAGCAGCGCACGGCGTTGTCGCAGAACAGCGCGAGTCGCTGCTCGGGACTTAGCGAACGACTGAGTGTCTTGAAGCCCTGAAACAGCTTATCGAGTGAGGTCACCAGCCCATCGACCGGGAAGTTGCTGGCGAACATCACGCGCTGGGCCCCGAAGTGACGCAGCACGGTGTCGAAGACCTCGCGGTTGTCTTCCAGACGCCAGGGCCGACCCGCAATCCCGAGACCCGAGAACTTGATCATCACCTGCGGCCAGACAGCGACCCTGGCGAGGGCGTGTGACCATTCCCGCAGGGTGTCGGGATCACGATCCCCGGGCACGCCGGCGTGATTGATCACCACTGGCATCTCGGGATGGCGCTCCAGCAGCGGCAGCAGTTCCGCCAGGTGCCACCAGGGCACCTGCAGCTCGAAGATCAGCCCGTGGCGGGCGACGTCACTGACGCCGGACTGATAACGCGGGCAGCGCAGCGAGCCGGGCAAGGCATGGATGGCAAGCGCCGGATCGTGACGCTCCAGTGCGGCCGGCTTGTGACGAATCCCCTTGACCCTTCTTGATGTGCAAAGGCTCTCGAGCTGCTCGCCGATGTCATCCTGATCCAGCCAGGCCTGGGCGATCATGGCATCGGGCCAGCCGCTCTCGCGGGCAGTCTCCTCGATCCAGCGCACTTCCTTGAGCGCATCGCCCCGCGCCCATTCCGCCTCCATGTAGACACACCCTAGCAACCGATGCGCCTCGCCCGCCGCCTGGAGATGCTCGGCGGGGAGGTAAGGGCGACGGATCGCGGTATAGTCGCCGTAGCGGAAGGCAATCATCGGCTCATCGCACAGCCAGGGGTGGTAATTGCGCGTCGGGTCCCAGACATGCATGTGGGCATCGATGATCGGCAGGTCTTCATCCTGCTGCGTGGCCAGATAGCGCTCGCGTTGCTCGCCCAGTTCGGCAAGAGACGCAGGCATCACCGGGGATTGGAGTGAGTCAGAGAGCATGGCGAGCCTCCTTGCATGGGCGAGTCAGGCGAGCGTGATCAGTGGGCGAGAGCGGCGTCGATGCGTTCCAGCAGCTCGCTGCCGTGCTTGGCGGTGAACTCGGCGCGCACCGGCTCGGCGACCTTGGCCCGCATGCTGGCGGTATCGGGTTCGCGCACGATCTGCATGCCCTGTTCCTCGAGGAAGGCCAGATCGCCCTGTTCATTGTCATGATTGAGCTGGCGCTGATAGCGGGCCGCTTCGCGAGCTTCTTCCTTGATCAGGGTCTGCAGTTCGGGCGCGAGGCTGTCGAACGTCTGCTTGTTCATGATCAAGGGGGCGGCGGTGTAGGCGTGTGCGGTGAGCGACAGGTGCTCCTGTACGGAATACAGATTGGCGGAGCGGATCAGGCTGACCGGATTCTCCTGGCCATCCACGGTGCGGGTTTCCAGCGCGGTATAGAGCTCCGCGAAGGGCATCGGGGTCGGATTGGCGCCGAGTGCCTGGAAGGCGGCGATATGCGCCGGATTCGGGGTGGTGCGCAGGGTCAGACCGCTGACGTCATCGGCGTTCTCGACCGCACGTCGCGAGTTGGTCAGGTTGCGAAAGCCGATTTCCCAGAAGGCCAGGCCTTCGATCTGTTGCGGCTGCATGGCGGTCAGCAGCTCCTGGCCGATATCGCCATCCAGCACCTGATAGGCCTGCTCACGGGTGTCGAACAGGAAGGGCAGGTCGAGCACGTTCAGCTCGCCGACCAGCCCGCTGAAGTAGGGATTGCCTGAGAGCTCGATATCGATGGTGCCGCTGCGCACGCCCGAGATCATGGCCTGGTCATTGCCCAACTGGCCGTTGGGGAAGATCTTGACGGTCAGTTCACCGTCACTGCGTTCTGCCAGACGTTCGGCGAAGCGTTCGGCGGCCAGGTGCTGCGAGTCGGTAACCGGATGCGCATGCGCAAAGGTCAGCGAGGTGGCGGCGTGTGCGGGGCCTGCCAGTAGCAGACTGGCAAGGGCGGTGGTGATGAATGAGGCGGTGGCGTGGCGGGTCGAGAGTGTCATGGCGAAGCCCTTTTCTCGTTATTGTCGTGATGCTTCTGATGCGTACAGGCGCTATTGATGCCGGTGTTGTCGGTGCTGCTGGTGCTGCTGGTGTTACCGGTGCTGGTGCTGACGGGGTCAGGGCCGGGTGGTGGCGAAACCCTCCAGGCCCTGATCCCTCCTCTATGGCTCGTACTGTTCAAGCATGCTCACAGCACCGCCATGGCGGATGGCTGCTCAGCGTCATTGTCGTGAGACTCGAACGCGACGGGATTGCGCAGTGCACGCCCAAAGGCGGGCAGTTCGATCTCGAAGCGATCGCCTTCCTGCACCTTGATCTGATCGGCGAAGCTCAGGGTGGCGGTGCCGAAGAAGTGCACGTGCAGATCTCCCGGCGCGCGGAACTGGGCGTACTTGAAGTGGTGGTGCTCCAGATTGGCCAGGCTGTGGGCCATGTTGGCCTCACCGGTCAGGAAGGGCTTCTCCCACAGGGTCTGGCCGTCGCGGGTGATGCGGCTGGTGCCTTCCAGGTGCTGGGGCAGCTCGCCGATCAGCAGTTCAGGGCCGTAGCTGCAGTCGCGCAGCTTGGAGTGGGCCAGCCATAGATAGTTGGCGCGCTCGGTGATGTGGTCGGAGAACTCGTTGCCTACCGCGTAGCCGATGCGATGCGGCTGACCGTTGGCATCGTTCAAGTACAGGCCGACCAGCTCGGGCTCTTCGCCGGCGTCTTCGGCGAAGGCCGGCACGCTGATCGCGGTTTCCGGTGCCACCACGATGCTGCCGTCACCCTTGTAGAACCATTCCGGCTGCGCGCCGACCTGCCCCTCGGCGGGCTTGCCGCCCTCGAGCCCCAGGCGGAACATGCGCATCGAGTCGGTAAGACTTGCGTCATCCTGCGCCTGAGCGGCGGCATGCATGGCGTCGCGGGTATCGGCGCTGCCCAGGTGAGTCAGGCCGGTACCGGTGACGGTGCAGCGCGCGCGATCCGGGTGGGTGACCGGCGGCAGCAGTTCCTGGCGATCAATGGCCTGCTTGTAGTCGACCAGGGTGTGCGAGTAGTGCTGCTCGATCAGCGCGCTGAGCCCGATGCCCAGCTCGATGGCGCGAGAGGCCAGCTCATAGGTGCCGCCCGGGAAGTCGAGCAGGCGCAGCTGGTCGCGGCTTTCGACCACGGCGACCCGCGGGCCGTTGGCGGTGCGAAGTTGGACGAGTCTCATGATGGCTTCCTCACTCGATGATGTTGAACTGATCGAAGTAGTCGCTGTTCAGCTCAAGGCCCAGCCCCGGGGTCTCTTCGTCGAGGTCGATGAAGCCGTTCACCGGCTCCGGGTCGCCCTTGAAGATGTAGTAGAAGAGCTCGTTGCCGATCTCGACGTCATGCACCGGGAAGTATTCGCTCATCGGGGAGGCCAGTGAGGCCATGGTCAGGTGGTAGTTGTGCATCTGGCCGGCATGCGGGATGACCGGCACGCTGAAGGATTCGGCCAGGGCGTTGATCTTGCGCGCCGCGGTGATGCCACCGACCCGGTTGGTGTCGTACTGGATGACGGAGACGGCACGCTTTTCCAGCAGCTGGCGGAAGCCGTAGTGGGTGAATTCATGCTCGCCACCGGAGATGGGAATGCTGGTCAGCTGATTGAGTTCGGCGTAGCCATCGATGTCATCGGCGATCACCGGCTCTTCCAGCCAGCGCGGCTGGAAGCGCTCGAGCTTCGGCAACATGCGCTTGGCGTAGTCCAGGTTCCAGCCCATGTAGCACTCGAGCATCAGGTCGACATCCTCGCCGATGACTTCGCGCACGGCGGCGACGCTATCCAGGTTGGCACGTACGCCCTCGACGCCGTCACGCGGACCGTAGCCGAAGCGCATCTTCATGGCGGTGAAGCCTTGATCCAGATAGGACTGGGCCTCTTCCTGCATGCCCTTGAGGTCGGTGCGATAGAGCTTGGAGGCGTAGCAGGGGATCTTGTCCTTGGTGCGTCCACCCAGCAGCTTGAAGACCGGCTTGCCGACCGCCTTGCCCATGATGTCCCAGATGGCGATATCCACGCCGGAAATGGCGGCCATGCCGATGCCCTTGCGGCCCCAGGCGTGGGTGGAGCGGTACATGCGCTGCCACAGGTATTCGTAGTCGAAGGGGTCCTGACCGATGATCAGCGGCGCGAGGTACTGATCGATGATCGCCTTGGCGATGCGCGGGGCGAGTGCCACGTTGCCAAGCCCCACCAGTCCGTTGTCGGTCTCGATTTCCACCACCGTCCAGCCGTGGAAGCGGAAGGTGCCCATCGAGTCGCCCTTGTCCCACAGCTCGTCCATGGCGTTGGAGCAGAAGTGGGCAGTGGGGGGGACGGTGTGGCCTTTCCATTCGAAGACGCGAGTTCTGACCTTGGTGATTTTCATCGGATTATCCTTGTTGTGGATGACGTTGGCGCAGATAGGTGAGCAAGAGTGACAAGGCGTCAGGCCGAGGCGGTCTCGAGGCGCAGCGCGCGCAGGTTGGTGCCCATGCGCTTGGCGATCGCGAAGGCATTGCGGGTCGGGTTCACGTCCGCCTTGCCTTGGCCTGCGATATCGAAGGCGGTGCCGTGGGCCGGCGTGGTGATGGGGATCGGCAGGCCGCCCTGGACGGTGACGCCGGACTTGAAGCCCAGCAGCTTGATCGCGATCTGCCCCTGGTCGTGGTACATGGTCACGATGGCGTCGTACTCGCCGTCGCGTGCCTTGAGGAAGATGGTGTCAGCCGGGAAGGGGCCTTCCACGGGATAGCCCTGGGCGCGGCACTCGGCCACGGCCGGCGCGATGACATCGATCTCCTCACGCCCGCAGGTGCCGCCCTCGCCACCATGGGGATTGAAGGCGGCCACGGCGATGCGCGGCTGCTCGACGCCGGCCAGTGTCAGCGAGTCATGAATCAGCTGGCTGGCGGCGATGATGCGCTCCTGAGTGACGTACTCGGCGGCATCCTTGAGCGGGATATGCGAGGAAATACGTGAGGTCCAAAGCGTCCCCAGGGTGTTGAACTCGCAGAAATAGCCCTCGACGCCCAGTGTCTCGGCGAAGAAGTGCAGTTCGTCCTCATGGCCAAGGCCGCCTTTCTTCATCGACAGCTTGTTGAGGGGCGCGAAGCAGATGGCGTCGACTTCCTCGTTCTGGGCCGCCTCCAGGCAACGAGACAGCACCGCGAGGGTCGAGGCGCCACAGGCGGCGCTTTCCTCGGCCAGCGTCACTTCCTGCTGTGCCGCGCTCTCCACCAGCATCAATGACAGGCCTTCATGTTCACGGGCTTCCGCGAAGCTTGTGACGCGTGGCAGCTCGGTGAAGAGCCCGGCCTGGCGTTGGCCCTGCTCCCAAAGCCACTGATCCCCGACCAGCACGCTGTGGGTCTCGGCGAACTGCTCGGGTTCCGCGATCAGGCGAGCGATCAGCTCCGGGCCGATACCGGCGGGGTCACCGAGGGTCAGGGCAATGACAGGGCGTGTTGCGGACATGGGGTCAGCCTCTTGGTGTTGTCGTCGTTGTTGTCGTTGTCGTCGACCGTTGTCGATCGTGTCGATGTCAGGCGTGCTCAGCAGTCCGGCCTCTGGCGTGAGGGCCTTCTCAAGACAGTTCAGGACGGTTCAGGACTGTGAAATATCACGACTTGATTGGACTGCTGGTTGGTTTACCGGACCAGTTGAGATGAAAACTAGCCGAGCGCACGATGATTGGTCAAGGATTTCTCAAAAATTGCGACCATGGTCGGTTTTCTGGTGCGTCTGATTCGGTTGTCAGTTATTCTGGTATGAAATCTATACCAGTGGGGGCCGCATGAACCAGACGCCTTTCGCCTTCGAGAAAGCGCTGAAGAATCAGACCAAGAAGGAAATTCTCGCCGACAAGCTCATCGAGATGATCCTGACCGGCCTGTTGCGCGATGGAGATGAACTGCCCAGCGAGCGTGAGCTGGCGCAGTTGTTTGAAGTGAGTCGCGAGACCGTGCGCGGGGGGCTGGCGCTGTTGACGGGCTATGGCCTGCTCAATGTCTCGCATGGCAGCAAGTCACGGGTGTGTGCCAGTGAGGCGGTGATCGACAGCTTCCGCAATCATCCTGCACGTCAGCAGGGCGACGAGCTCAACAATCTGGACATCGAGAGCGTCTTCGAGAGCCGTATCGTGGTGGAGTCGGCCATCGCCCGCCGCGCAGCACGGCACATCGATGCCGCGGGCCTCAAGAAGCTGGATGCCTTGCTGGACGCCCAGTCCCAGCACTTCGACTCGCCGGTGAACTTCCAGCTCTCGGATCAGAATTTCCATCAGGTGATCGCGGAGTATTCGCGCAACGAGATCCTGATCCGCTACGCCCACGAGCTCTATACCTATGCGCTCAACATTCGTCGCCAGGTCATGGCCGAGCATGGCTCGATCAAGCGCAGCTATGAAGAGCACGTACGTATCGTCGAAGCGTTGCGCGCCGGCGACCCTGACGCCGCCGAACGTGCCATGCTCTCGCATATCGACAGCGTCTATTACACGACGCGGGACAAGATGCCTCGTTGAAGGTGCCTCATGGAAATGAGGGGCTCAGTACTCCACGCCCGTCATCACCCAGACGATGCGGGTCTCGGTCTCGCCGGGGTTGCGAATCCAGTGGGGTTCCTCCCCGGTCAGCGAGAAGCTGTCGCCCGGGTTGAGCAGGAATACCTGCTCGCCGATGGTCAGCTCCAATTGGCCACTTTCCACATAGCCCGCTTCCTCACCGCGCCGCTCACGAGGCGTCTCACCGCCGCTGCCGCCGGGCTGCAGGCGGGTCATGATCAGGATGAGCTGACCGCTCAGACGGGGGGAGAGCAGTTCTTCCCGTGCACCGATGGCGCTGAGGTTCATGGCGCGGCGTTGATCCGCGCGCACGATAGTTTCCTGCTCGGCCGCCGAGTCACTCCCGCCCGGCTGGAAGAACCAGCTGACGCGCACACCGAGGGCATCACTCAGGGCCTGTAGCACCCCGATGGGGAGGGAGGAGACGCCGCGCTCCACCTGGCTCAGATAGCCGACGGATTTTCCGACGCGCTTCGCCAGCTGGTTGAGTGTCATCTGACGGGACTTGCGCAGGTCGCGCAGCTGTCTGCCGATGCGACGGTCTTCCTGTTCTGCATTGCTGAGTGCGGTGCTGCCGGCTGATGCCTGTGAGGAGTCTGTCTCCGTGGTCATCCGGTTTCCTCTTGGCAATGGGAGCTGGCGGTCAATGCGTGGTGTTTCATGTAGATGAAAAGCGTGAAGTGGTTTTCATCAGCAAGATTATCAGCATGCGGCGTGGAGAGATAAGTCAGTGCCGTTATCAAATCGTCGTGTCGGGACTGGTGTTGGTTCAGGGCTCGAGATAACGGCTTCTGAGATAGCGGCTTTAGAGATAACGCTTGAGACGCAAAAGGCCAGTCATGATGACTGGCCTTTTGCGTGTGCGCCGGGCGTGAAAATCACCTGGCTGGGGTAAAGGCCGGTCGCTGCTTGCGGAAGGCCTGCTTGCGGGTGATCTTGCCCTTCTCGATGGTGAAGAGATCCACGCTATCGGCCTCGACACGCAGGCCATCGGGCTGGGTCGCCATGAAGGTGCATTCGGAGACGACGCGCTGATCGGCGAAGAAGAACTCGCCCTTGGCCCACTGCACATCAGGCATGGTCGTCCAGGTGTTCACGAAGGCATCGCGCACGGCGGCCTTGCCGACGATACGCGTGCCGTGCGCCTCATCACCGGACACGGTGTCGAAGACCACATCATCGGCGAAGTACTCCATGACGTCATCGATGGCGTGGCGATTGAAGGCATCGAACATGGCGGTCATCTGTTCACGGTTCATGGTACGGGTCTCTGGTGCATGCATGCCGCGAGTGGCATGCCAGTGGGAGGTGCCGCGACGTCATTCGGGAGCGCCGCGGCGTGTTGAGCAACATGAAAGACGGTGGTCGGTGAGCGTAGAGAGCGAGTCGTGGCTCAACTCACCTTGTCCAGCACCTGGAAATACTTGTAGAGCAGATGCTGCCCCATGCGCCGGATCGGCCTGAGCGGATGGGCGGGCAGCGGGGAGTTGAAGATCGGCAGGTGGCGCTCGGGCAGTGACTGACCGGCGATCAGCGCGGCGAGTTGTCTGGAGGCATAGGCCGAGAACGACACGCCATTGCCGCTGTAACCCTGGGAATAGAAGATTTTCTGTTTCGGATCAGGCTGCACGATACGCGGCATCATGTCGTGGGAGATATCCATCCAGCCATGCGAGAACCATGGTGTCTCGATGCCGGCCAGCGCCGGGAACTTGCGTGCAATGGCGGCGTGCACCACATCCAGATGACGAGCATTCTGCGCATCCGCGCCGCTGATGGCGCTGCGCGTGCCGATCTGCAGGCGTTTCTCGGGCAGCAGCCGATAGTAATAGCGCAGCTTGCGGGTATCCGTGGTCAGGATGGTCGAACGCAGGCCGCAAGCCTCGATCTCATCGTCGGTCAGTGTGCGCGTCCACACCGAATTGGCCATGATCGGCATGTTGCGATAGGCGGTCAGTGAGTGGAGGTTGGGGCTGGTATAGCCCGCCGTGGCGATGCCTACCGCGCGTGCCTTTACCGTGCCTCCCGGTGTCTGCAGATAGTGGATGCCGTTCTCTGTCGTCCAGTGTTGCACCGGGCTGCTGGTGTGGATTCTGGCACCATGGCGGCGCGCGATACGCGCATAGCTGTAGGCCAGCTTGAGCGGCTGCACGGCGATGCCCTCGGGCTCCAGCATCGCGCCGTGACTTTCCTGATCGCCCATGAAGTCCCGATGGACCGTCGCACGGTCCAGTGTCCGGGTCCGGTAACCGAGGATGTTGTTGCACAGGCGTGATTCGGCCTCGAGATGCTGCATGGCCTGCGGGCTATGGGCGATCAGCAGATTGCCCAGCGGTTGAGGCTCGCAATCCACTTCCGGGTCCTGGGTCAGGGACTTGAAGACCTCGAAACCCTCGAGACTATTGGCGTGCAGCTGGCGCGCCATGTCGACCCCCCATTTCCTGACCCACTGGCTGCGACTCAGGCGTCCCCAGGCCAGATGGCCCTGGCCGCCATTGCGGCTGGTGCAGCCCCAGCCGATCTGATTGGCCTCCAGCACCACCGCCTTGATGCCGTGCTCGCGTGCCAGGAACATCGCCGTGGCAAGGCCGGTAAAGCCGGCGCCGATCAGCACCACGTCTGCCTCCATGTCGTCAGTGACCGGGCCATCATCCTCGGGAGGCGGGCCGGCGTGGTAGCGCCAGTAGCTCGGCGCATAATCCACTCCTTCACCTGGGGAGCTGTCTTTGAGAGGGTCGTAGTGAGGGTTGTAAGGCTGCTTGACAGTCATCGTGGGTCACCATCCGTGTTGTTGTTGGCGATCGTTGTCATTGGTGATCGTTGTTGGTGATCAGTGTCATTGGCGATCAATGGCGGTGTCAGTTCGTGCGCGCTGCGCTCTGGTGGCTTGCCTGCCCGAGTCGACGTGAGGCGCATCATGCCGCTCAGGTCGCACCCGGGATGGGTTGGCTTCCCGATCCCGGGAGGGCGTGAGGCGTTGGCGTGGCAGTGGTGCCCGGCGTGGCTGTCGCACTTGGTGAGTTACTGGACGTGGTAGCTGGCGTGGCGGGTGTGGCAGCGCTCGGGGCTTCAGGCTCAGCGGCTTCGGCAGGCATCGGTCTGGCCTGAGGGGCCGGCTGCATGGCCGTGGCAGGCTGCTCGTGGGTCGCCTTGAGCATGCGATAGACCGAGAACATGTAGGCGATGCTGACGAGGAAGAAGGGCGCACCGACCACGATCGCCAGGCTCTTGATGGCGTTGAAGCCTCCGGCGAGCTGGAAGACGATGCCGGTGACACCGATGATCACGCCCCACAGCAGGCGCATCAGGATCTTCGGATTCTCGTTGCCATTGGAAACCTGCATGGCCGAGAAGAACGAGGCCGAATCCGAGGTGGTGACGGCGAAGACGATGATGTTGAACAGCACCGCGAGGCACAGCCACCAGCCGCCGGGCATGCTCTGCAGCAACAGGTAGATGCCGGATTCCGGATTGCCCTGCACGCTCTCCCATAGCGGCACGATCTGATTGACCTCGGCATAGCCGGCCGAGCCACCCCAGATGCTGAACCATACGATCGACAGCAGCATCGGCACCACCACAACGCCGAACACGAATTCGCGCAGGGTGCGGCCGCGGGAGATGCGCGCGATGAAACCGCCGCAGAAGGGGATGTAGGAGATGTACCAGAGCCAGTAGAAGATCATCCACCAGCCCACCCATTCGCGCTGTTCGAAGCTGCCCGCGTCGGTCCAGAACTGAGTGACGAAGACGGCGCCGAAGTAATCACCGAACTGCTGGGTGATCATGTTCAGCAGGTACTGCGCCGGTGCATGACCGAAGGCCAGCAGCGCCAGCAATATGGCACCGGCCATGATCATGTTGAGCAGGCTGAGGTACTTGATGCCGCGCTCGATGCCGGTCGCCGCCGATGCCACATAGGCGATGATGATCACCAGCATCACCATGGCCTGACCGAAGGCACCGAACTCGAGCCCGAACAGCACCTTCAAGGCATAGCTGATGGAGGTGACGCCCAGCCCGATCATGGTGGCATTGCCGCCGATGGTGCCGATCACTCCCAGCCCGTTGGCAAGCTTGCCCCACAGACTGCTGTTGCAGCGCTCCCCCAGAAGACCGTAGAGGCCGGTGGCGACCGTCAGCGGCTGTCCCAGGCGATAGGCCGGAAAGGCGATGGCCCAGGCGGCCACGGCAAACAGTGCCCAGCCATTCATGCCCCAGTCCATCAAGGTGTCAAGAATCGCGGTCGATACCCCGGCCTGCTGGCCGACTTGATTGAGGTCCTGCACATGCGACGAGGTGTAGAGATGCGTCAATGGCTCGGCGACGCTGAAGAACACGAAGCCGATGCCCAGTCCGCAGCTGAAGATCATCGAGATCCACGCCACATAGCTGAATTCAGGGCGTGAGTCGTCCGGCCCCAGCCGGATGCCGCCAAAGGGGCTGAGCAACAGATAGAAGCTGAAGATCAGTGTCGCGGCGACACCAAGCACGAAGCTCCAGCCGAAGTTGAAGATCAGGAAGTCGCGTATGCCGGACAGCGCCGCGCCGGTCTGCTCCGGTGCCGCCAGGGCGTAGATCATGATCAGGGTGTAGATGCTGAGAACGGGCCAGAACAGCCCCTTGTCGTAGTCGCCAAGCAGACCGGACGAGCGCGGAACGCCGTTGCTGCCAGCGTGCTCAGCCGCTGCGGGATTGCGTGTTGCTGTCACTGGGATGCCTCCAGGAAGGGGCCCTGATGCTCCAGCCAGATCTCGTCAGACACCTGACAAGCCGACAGGAATATCGAGAGCAGATTTTATTGTTGTCATGGGAGCGGGGGCTGGGACCTCGCCATTCATCGAAGCGGCAAGGTCCCCATCCATCGTCAGTGAATGCGCTGCAGCTGATGCAGCACTCGATGAATTTTCTCGCGTCAAAATGAAAATAGACGGCGGTGTAAATCACGCAAGTGAAATTTTCAGGTATTTTTTCATTTATATGTGAATTGGTAGACTTTTAGCGCTAACGCCTTGAAATAAAGAATCAATTGGGTGCACTGCTCAGGTTGGTTCGAGGGTCGAAGGCGGGCGAACAGAGGTAGGGGAGGAACGGGATAGGAAAGAGGAGGTGAGGGGGAGTGTGGAATGTGGAGGGCTGAGTGAGGGGGCTGAGTGTGGAGTGTGGAGTGCTGAGTGAGGAGTGAGGAGTGAGGAGTGAAGCAGCCTGTCAGGAGTGGCACTGCACGGAAGGTGCAGCGCCTTGCTCTGACCCGTTATCTCCGCAACGACATTGCCCTACATGCCATTCGATATTCCTTTCCCAATATTGCCACCAGCTCTCCCGCTGGCATCGCTCTGGCCAGCGGGGCGCCTTGACCCGCCCACTGTGCCCCGAAACCGGTGTCGCCCTGCGATCTGGCGGCAGCGTTGAGCGCCTTGCCGGCGGCGTAGGTGAGAGGGTAGTCCGGTGGTGTGGGGCATGATGGGTCTTCCATCAGGCGGGCAAACCGATTGGCGAGAATGCGTGCGGGGCGGCCCGAGACGATCGAGGTCATGCGGGTGTCATGCGCTGCCGGTCCTGTGAGGGCGTCTCGATAGGCGGCATCGGCGCTGGATTCCGGGCAGGCGATGAAGGCGGTTCCGAGTTGGGCTGCCACGGCGCCATTCGCGAGAGCGGCGGCAATGGCCTCACCGTTCATGATGCCTCCTGCGGCAATGATCGGCAGATGCGTAGCGTCTACCAGCTGCCTGGTCAGGGCGGCAGTGCTCAGCTGGGTATCCGCGGCTTTTGGATCAAACATGCCGCGATGGCCTCCCGCTTCGAATCCTTGCGCCACGATGGCGTCCAGGCCGGCCCGCTCGATGGCGCGGGCTTCCTCCAGGTGGGTCGCCGTCGCCATGAGCCAGATGCCTGCCTCCTTCAAGGCGCGGATGAAATCGCGTGAGGGTAGGCCGAAGTGAAAGCTGACGACGGGTGGGCGAGTCTCCAGCAACATCGCCTGCATGTCGGGGTCATCGGCGACGCTGGTATAGAGCGTGTCGAGTCTGGCGGGGGGCGTTGCCTCGAAGGCCTGGAAGTGCGGCGTCAGCCACTCCCGCCAGGCGCTCTCGCGAGCAGCGTCATGTGTCGGGGCCGGGTGCACGAAGACATTGACGTTGAAGGGCCTGTCGGTCAGCGCTTGCAGTTCCGTGATCATCCTGCGGGCGCCGTCGGCATCCGTGGCACCGACGCCGATCGAGCCCAGCCCGCCTGCCTTCGAGACCTCGGCTGCCAGACGCGGCGTCGAGACGCCTGCCATTGGGGCCTGAATGATCGGCCATTGCACTCCCATCCTCTTCAGCATTTTCGTTCTCCCCAGCATCGTTCTCTCCGGCTTTGCGCGCTCTCCAGCATTGCTCCATCCAGCATCGCGCTGTGCTCTGCATGCACACTCTGCCTGTGCACTCCGCCTGTGCACGCTGCGTGGCGTGATCAGGCGGAGTGGCGTGATCAGGCGGTGTGGCTCGGGTGCCTCAGGCTCATGCTACGCCGCACGCAACGCCGTGTGCCACTTATGCCTTGCGCCCTCACCATTGCATTTCCTCGGGTCATCCCAACGTCTTGTTTACTGTTTATTCGAATGAGTGAATGCATTGCTCATCCTTCACCGCAACTCAACGGAAAAGGAAAGCGCCCCCATGTCCAAGTCCCATTCTTCGGCCCATAGCGTCTCCGAGATCATCACCGAATCCCTGCTCGAGGCAGGTGCCAAGCGCTGTTACGGCATCGTCGGCGATACCATCAACCATTTCACCGACGCCATCCGGCGCTCCGAGATGGAGTGGGTGCATGTGCGGCATGAGGAGGTGGCCGGCTTCGCGGCAGGGGGCGAGTCCTTCATCAGCGGGGAGCTGACCTGCTGTGCCGGCACCTGTGGCCCGGGGAGCACCCACTTTCTCAATGGTCTGATCGAGTCGCATCGCAATGGCGCACCGGTGGTGTTCATCGCCTCGCAGATCGATACCGCCGAGATGGGCGTGGGCTTCCCGCAGGATGTGGACCAGAAGGCGCTTTATTCCCAGTACAGCGTGTTCTGTGAATACCTGACCAATCCCGAGAATGCTCGCCGCATGGTGGCCATCGCGGCGCAGAAGGCGCTGGCGGAAGGTGGGGTCGCGGTGCTGATCGTCCCGGGGGATCTTTTCCCACAGAAGCCGAAGGCCTCGCTGCCCTGGCGTGCCCACCGCTTCTCGCCGGTGATCCGTCCGAGTGAGCAGGAGCTGGCCGCCGTCGCCGAGGCGCTCAATCAGCCGGGCAAGGTGTCGATCTACGCCGGGGTCGGCTGTCAGGATGCGCAGGAAGAAGTGCTGGCATTGGCACGTCGCCTCAAGGCGCCGGTGGCGTGGACGTCGCGTGCCAAGGACTTCATCGAGCCCAACAATGAACTCGAAGTCGGCATGACCGGCGTGTTCGGCCTGCAGGGCGGCTACGAGGCCGTCGCGGAATGTGACATCTTGCTGCTGCTGGGCTGCAGCTTTGCCTGGTCCCAGTTCTATCCGGACAAGGCTACCGTGATTCAGGTGGATCTCGACCCCGGCAAGATCGGTATCCGTCATCCGGTGGATCTCGGTGTCGTCGGTAGCGTCAAGGACACCTGCGACGCGCTGCTGACCCGCGTGGACCCGCGTGATGACAGTGGCTGGCTTGACAGCTGCCGTAAGAAATATCTCGAGGCGCGCGACGAGGCCGCCGTCACCTCCGACGATGAGCATCTGATTCACCCGCAGGAGCTGACTCTGGCGCTGGACCGCCATGCCAGTGAGGACGCCGTCTTCACCGCCGATGGCGGTAGCCCCATGGTGTGGTGTCTGCGTCACATCCGCGCCAACGGCAAGCGCCGCACGCTGCCAAGTCTGATGCATGGCACCATGGCCAATGCCTACCCTCAGGGCATCGGCATCCAGAAGGCCTACCCTGAGCGTCAGGTGATCGCCATGTGCGGTGATGGCGGTCTGTCGATGCTGATGGGGGACCTGCTGACCCTCAAGCAGGAGAAGATCCCGCTCAAGATCGTCATCTTCAACAACAGCACGCTGGGCTTCGTTGAGCTGGAGCAGAAGGTCGAGGGCATCCTGGATACCTACACCGAACTCGAGAATCCCGACTTCTCGCTGGTCGCCCAGTCCATGGGGCTGTGGGGACGGCGTGTCGAGGAGAAGCACGAGCTGGATGAGGCAGTGCAGAGCCTGCTGGCCCAGGACGGCCCCGGAGTGCTCGAGGTCAAGGTCAACCGCATGGAGCTGGTGATGCCGCCGCACATCGAAGCCGGGCAGGTCGCTTCCACCGCGCTCTACTCCGCCAAGGCGGTGCTCAATGGGCGCATGGATGACGTGGTCGATCTGGTGCGCAACAACTTCACCGGGCGGTGAGTATGGTGTGAGAGATTGTGGCCCACTCATGCCTTCGCTCAAGAAGGCATGAGTGAAGGCGCAGACCAGAAGGCGCATACCAGAAGGCGTAGACGACAAGGCCCCGATCCAGAGGATCGGGGCCTTGTCGTTGGCACGGCAGGTGACTGAGGAGAGCTGCAGCACGATCGGCCTTGTCTGCGGGAGCAGAGGTCAGCTCGCGGTCAGGATCACTTCCATACCTGTGAGGCGAAACCGCGCCAGTAGTCGTCCATGTCGCGATAGCTGGTCATGTCATACAGGCTGAACTTGCGATTGAGGCGGGCGCCACCATCACGCGTCAGCGGATTCCAGGCCAGGCCGACATTGTCGCGGGTGGAGTGCATGAAGAAGGCATCCAGCGGCAGCACGATGTAGAGGCCCTTGTCGAAGCTACCCTCACCGAAGTCGTCACCGGCATCGGTGAAGGTGGCCCAGGCCCCCATGCGTGCGCCATTGGCGAAGCCGCGCGAGACATCCAGCGTCACGCCGACATCTTCTGCCAGATAGCGGCCGATACTGGCCTTGGCCAGCACATCCTCGTAGCCGGTATCCCAGTAGACGCTGGCATGGCCGGTGGTGGTGGAGTAGTCGCGCAGCCCGAACTGCTGGTCGAATTCACGCTGCTTGACCCAGTTCACATCGACCCCGTAGGCCAGTGGAGAGCCCAGCGGACGATAGAGCACCTCGGCGCCGACACCGGCATACATCATCTCCAGGATGCCGCCATAGGCCATCCCGTACCAGTCACGCCCGAACTGGTGGGTGCGGGTGTACTGCAGGTTGTCGATACCGACGTCGGTCTCTTCGATATAGCGCCCGATATAGGAGCGAACCCTCGGCAGCTTGGAGTCCGAGATGTAATCGAACTTGTCGAAGTTGTCGAACAGGGTCAGCTGCGCCGAGCCGGAGAGCCAGCCGTGGCGATCGGTACGCCAGGCGGCGGAGCCGCGCAGATAGGCTTGATAGAGATAGCCATCCGGGCCGCCGATGTTCTGGTTGAGGCCGGGGGAGAAGCCGGCGCTCCAGCGATCATCGGGATTCTCGAGCAGTACCTTCTCACCCGGGTAGCGTGCGGCACCTTGTGCCTCGTCACTGTCGGGTTCGGTGGCGGCCAGCGCATAGACGCCATGGGTATAGCGCAGCTGCTGGCGGGCGTCGTGACCGGCATTGACGATATCGGCACGCTGGTGGACATCTTCGCGGGTATCCAGGCCGCCGGAGCGCAGGCGGTAATGGAAGCTCTCGAAATAGTCATCCAGGCGGTTGTGCAATACGCGGTTGGCACGGCCTTCGGCCTGTGCGGTCGAGCGGAAACGCGTACTCTCGCCGCTGACGATCAGCGCCGTGCCTTCGCGGGACAGGCTATCGACACGAATGCCGGATTGCGCCTGGATCTCGCGGGACAGCTCAGGCCAGCTGACCTGGTTGCGTGAGGGGGCTTCTGCCTGCAAGGCCTCCGGCGGGCGGTCCAGCTTGGCCTGGGAGAGCCCGGCGAGATCTACCCCGAAGTTGACGCCCAGCATCGCGGTATTGCCCCGCTCCCAACCGGCCTTGAGGGTCAGGTTGTCGGTCACGCTCAGGCGAGCGCCCAGATTGATCGGGCTGTCCTGCGCTTGATCGTTGTCCTGTGGCTCGCTCTGATAGTCGTTGCCATCCAGCTCCACCATCATCACCAGCGGGTCCCACGGGGTCTGCCATTCCACGCCGCCGAACACGCCCATGTCGCCCTTGAACAGGCTGTTGAGGGAGAACTCGCCACCCTGGTCACCGCCGGTCTCGCCGCGACCGGGGCGGTCGTTGTAGCTGTCGCGTATCCAGCCGATGGGGTTGGAGAGATCCCCGCGAGAGCCCAGATACCCCCAGCCCAGTCCCAGCGTGAAGTCCAGGTCATACCAGCGCTTGCTGGCGACCAGATATTCACTGCCGAACAGGCTGGTACCGCCCATGTCGCGCAGGCCGACCGCGAGCTGCGGCAGATAGCGGCTCTCTTCCCACAGGCGGATCTTGGCATCGACCCCCTTGTCCAGATAATCGCGGTCACCGGCGATGGATTCGCCATACAGGCGGTTGGTGACCTCGGTATAGCGAAAGCCCACTTCCAGCCAGTCAAGCGGCTGCAGGCTGACGTTATAGCGCTGATACGGCTCGACCTGGCTGTAGGAGAAGTGGATGCTGCCCGGCTTCTGCATGCGCGCGGTCGGTGTCTGCATCAGCCCGACGCCGCCGAAATCCGATTGGCCATGCCCCAGGCCGCTCAGGCGGCTCTCGACGGGCTGCGGGCCATCCAGCACGCCGGCGTGGCTCACGGGGGCCAGCATCACGCCCGCGCTGAGCAGCGCCAGCCTGCGGATGATGCGTGGCAGCGGTGCCAGACGCGGCCTGGCCTGCATGGCGGGAGAAGAGGGGAAATGATGCATGCTGTCTGCTGCCATCCTTTGCTTGCCTGAGCGCGAAGCGTGCGGCGGGTTCATGGACGCCTCGCTCATGGGGTCTCACTCTCGACGGATGCGGGCGTCGACGCGTCGGCGGGGGCGTTGTCGGCCGCCACCTTCGCCTCAGCCGTGCCTTCTGGCGCTCTCGCTTCTGCTGCCTCAGGAGAGGCGTCCAGCTCACGCAGCGACAGCAGGTACTCCGGCGTCTGGGGCTGGCCCGTGATGGCATCCAGGCTGCGGCACGCCTTGCCCGGCCATTGCAGGCTCAACCATTCCGGCAGACTGCGATTGACCCAGGCCGCCGAGGGCGAGAGGCGCGGCAGATGGATCACGACACGATCCCCCGGCGCCAGCGTGTAGGGTTGCTCGTTCCAGGCGCTGATGCCGCGCTCGATCACTCGGCCGCTGAGCGTGATGACACTGGCGCTTTCGGCGCTGGTCCGTGCACCCGGCAGGCCGGCAATGGCCTCGCGCAGGGTCAGCTCCGGCCGCCAGTCAAGCTGACGAACGCCCACGGCGCTCCACAGCTGCAGGCGTGTCTCGGGCTGGCATTGCCCGATCCAGTCATGCGTGCTGAGCGGGATATCCAGGCGCGGGAAACGCCACAGCGCGATGGGATCGATACGCCCCACCTGACGGCCGCCGATCGGCGTGCGCTTGACGATCTGCATCCAATGCTTGAGCCCGGCGGCGGGCAGACGCTCATCGAACACCGCCTGTGAACTCAGTTGACGCAATTCGAAGAACAGCCGACGCCCCAGCTGGCGAGAGTGCTCACGTGCCTGCCGGGTCGCCACGAAGGTGTGCGGCCATTCAATGCCGTGCTCACCCCTCAGTTCGGCGAGGTGACGTGACAGTGCCTCGCTGATGGTCAGCGTGGTGGGTGGCTGAGCGCGATCAACCGCGGCATCAGCGGCAAACGCTGGCGCAGGCGTCAGAAAGGCGCCCGATGCGGCCACCAGAGAGCCGAGCAGTGCGGCGGACAGGACGGCCTTCAGACGTGTTGGCAGATAAGGTTTCACGACACCTCGACGAACAGGAGAATGGCCGTCGGCTCCCCCGCGAGGGGCGACGTGATCAAAGCGCTGATGCCGGCGGCTGTCATGCCATGTACCGTCTTGCCAGGCACTTTCCTGCCGGGTACCACGCTTACCACCAGGCACGTGCCACCTCCCAACGCCAATGGGGTGAGTCAGGCCAGGCCTGAACCTCTGCCGCCCAGATTCTGGGAGAGGCAACCGGTGTCATGGCGGGGGCCACCGCGTAGTGATTGATGCTCAACGTGCCGTCGCTCCAGTGAATGCTCTCCTCACAGCGGGAGACGCGTTGCTCGCCAAGCGGGAAGGGCTGCACGCTCGGCGCGGCACACGACCAGTCGGCACTGCCCTGGGCATAGCCCTCGGTGCCATCGGCGCGTTGCCAGCGCGTGCGTACGTGGTAGCCGGGAGCAGGCTCGCCAGCGGCCAACGCGGACATCAGCGTGGTCAGGCGAGTCTCGCGATGCATGTCCAGGAGGTCGCTGTCGAAGCCGGCAGTGCCGGTCAGCCAGCCGTTCTCCAGGCGAACGAAGGCGTGGTCCGCGGTTTCAAAACGGGCCAGTTCTGTCGGAGGCGACGAGGGAGTCGTCACTGTCCCGGCAGAAGTGGCGGAAGATGACGAGGCTGCCGGTGAAGACAGCTCGTGGTCTGCTTGTATCGGACTCGCGTCCGTGGCGCTGGGGGGGCGGGAACTGACAGTCTCAAGTGACGCCAGTACCACCATGCCGGTGTTGCCGTCGTAGCGTAGACGCAGCGACGCGTAGGGCAGGGCGCGCGCGCGCTCGGCATCGAATTGATCGCTGCCGAACACGGCGCTCGCCGTCTGACCCAGCTGCCCCTGCTCAAGCGCGGAACAGCCGCCAAGCAGCAGTGCGCCGGACACGAGCAAAGGGGCCGCCAGGCGACCCCCCATGCTGATGGATATCGAGATCATGATGATCAGAAAGTACCTGTCGTGCCGGTGGTGCCTGTCGTCCCGGTAGAACCGGTGGTGCCGGTCGTGCCCGTGGTACCTGTCGTGCCAGTGGTACCGGTGGTACCTGTCGTGCCGTCACCATCGCCCGGCTCGCCGCCTTCATCCGGGTTACTGCCATCGTCGGGATCAGTCGTGCCGGTCGAGCCGTCGCCATCGCCCGGATCGGTGGTGCCAGTGGAGCCGTCGCCATCGCCCGGATCGGTGGTGCCAGTCGAGCCGTCGCCGTCACCCGGATCAGTGCCGCCATCGCCGCCATCACCCGGATCAGTACCGCCGTCGCCGCCGTCACCCGGATCAGTGCCGTCGCCGCCATCACCCGGATCGGTGCCACCATCACCCGGATCAGTGCCGTCGCCGCCATCACCCGGATCGGTGCCACCATCACCCGGATCGGTGCCACCATCACCCGGATCAGTGCCACCATCACCTGGATCAGTGCCGCCGTCGCCACCATCACCCGGATCAGTGCCGCCATCGCCGCCATCACCTGGATCGGTGCCGCCATCGCCACCATCACCTGGATCAGTACCGCCATCACCACCATCACCTGGATCAGTGCCGCCGTCGCCGCCATCACCTGGATCAGTACCGCCGTCACCACCATCACCTGGATCAGTACCGCCGTCGCCGCCATCACCCGGGTCAGTACCGCCGTCGCCACCATCACCCGGGTCAGTACCGCCGTCGCCACCATCACCCGGATCAGTGCCGCCGTCGCCACCATCACCCGGATCAGTGCCGATATCGCCGCCAGTGCTACCACCACTACTGCCATCGCCACCAGATGCGACAGTCGCCGCGACGCCCACTGCCGCTGCGAGGCCAGCGGCAACGGCGGCGATGCTGCCGGCTGCCATGCCACCGGCTGCGCCGGCGCCTGCGGCAGTGCCACCACCGCTGCTACTGCCGGTACTTGTGGAAGAGCCGGTGGATGTCGTGCCCGTCTGCGCTGGCGCTTCACTTTCCGCGCGCGCGATCCCGGCAACGAGAGGGGATAGCGCCAATCCCGCGATGACCAATGTTGTAGCAGTACGTTTCATGAGAGGGCCTTATCTCCTGCAGAGTACATCTGCACATCTGGTTGTGATCGTGATGTCCTGTCGATTGGTTTCCCATTGGCACCAATTGGCAGGTCATGCACATTTTTATGACAAGACTTGAACAGAGTTGGAACAATGCGCCCGGCATGCGATTGAAAGAAGCAAGCGTACACTCAAGCCATGACATTCTCATCAATGACAGGTGAAATCAGTTGAAGCATGGCGCATCTAGTGATAATGCGAGCCATCTTAGCGTATTCCCATTCTTTAGAGAATCTCAATTCACCCGCTGGCAGAGATATGGGAGCCAATGTGACGTCTTCACCTGCCGAAATCATATCAGGCCTTATATCTGTCAGGGGGCTGAGCTTACTAAATCCGACGAGTGAAAGTCATTATAAGAAGGTGCTTAATTAATCTCTTGGGGATGGTTTGTCTAATGCTTGTCGGGGCTTGTTGTGGTTCTGAATGTATATTTGCGTATCGTTGTGTAACTGTTTGGGGCGTGTGAGTACTGCTGCGTCGCACATAGCAGACGCATGGTGGGTCTTGTCAACTGTGATCAGTACAGTGAAAAGTGGGTCAAATGACAGGAAATTGTTTTTATATCAGTAGCTTACCAGATATTTGGTGCCAGAATCTCACGCCTGGACCTGAATGAAATGTGAAAAACTGGTGGATGAATTGCGTGATTTTACAGTATGATGCTCACCTTATTTGTCACCGCCGTGTTGCGAAAAGGCGACAGGGTTGGCAAGGATGCGAACCAGATTGATAGGAAATCAAGCACCACAGAGGTTGTCGTGTGCTCCTCTGGCAAGTGACACATTCTCCTACCGCTACTGCTGGCAATCTTCTTTCTTGTCAATCACGCCTGCCTCTGACTCGCTGATGACGTGCTTTTTTGCGTAAAAAATTTCTTGTACTGCCAATGTCATGGTTGAGTCACTCAAACGCTATAGCGTCAAGACACAAAGCAACTTCATGAGCTCGACATGCCTGCGTGTGATGGATGAATCCTCACGCCTCAAGGCGATGCTCACTATGTGCTTTCTGTCTTGAGGTGATGCTTTGTGTCTCGCCTGATGAAATCAAGAGAAGGAGTCAAGGCCATCCGGAATTGAACTCGAGAACTTCGTTTCAAGGCGCCACATTGCATTGCCGCTTTCCCTATGACTTCTCGTAACGCCCTTTCCAGGGTGGGGAAACGTTTGTCTTAAAATTCTTGAATTGTTTCCATCGTGGAAGCAATTCTGTCGCGTCATCAGCAGTCTCTGCTGGTGGGCGTGTCCGGGCCTTGGGGTAAGCGCCGTCATATACCTCAGGGCGGTAGCGTGCCTGAACGCTGAATGGCTCAGAGGTGCACCACCTCGGTTCATGGGCACCGAACCAGCGTCTCTTCCTGACGATCCATCGTCTTTCATCGCTTCAGCACTCATGGCGGATGTGCCTTGCCAAGGCGCGCCGGGTGAGCTGCTTACTTCATCTTGCAGGTTTCGGGGGTTTTACATGATCAAGGTCACCATGTTTGGCAAGGGCTGTGCGCTGAAGCCGCGCCCCCGCCTGGCAATGACCACCGCGCTGTTGATTGCCATGTTGTCTACCACCGGCTGTGCCTTTGCCCCCGGTGGCAACATGGATTATCAAGCGGAAACGGCTCCCCTGGATGACGCGCTCGAGGTCCGGCCCATCACCTTTGGCATGGTAGATGCCCTGAAGGACAGTCACGGGAAGGCCCAGCGTGACAACGAGAAGCTGGAACAGCAGCTGGCCGATTACGATTACCGTATCGGCCGAGGGGATGTACTCAACATCATCGTCTATGACCACCCCGAACTGACCATCCCGGCCGGCTCCGAGCGCAGCGCCATCGAATCCGGCAACAGCGTTCACAGTGACGGCACCATCTTTTATCCCTATATCGGGCGCGTGAAAGCGGCGGGGCTCACCGTCAAGGAATTGCGGGCAGTCATCGAGCGTCGTCTGTCCGGCTATATCGCCTCCCCGCAAATCGATGTGCAGGTGGCGGCATTCAAGTCCCAGAAGGTCTATGTCACCGGGCAGGTGGCAACCCCCGGCATTCTGCCGATCACCAATGTGCCGCTGACCATCCTTGATGCCGTCAATCAGGCAGGCGGCCTGTCGCCGCTGGCCAACTGGCACGACGTGGTACTGACACGTGATGACAGTGATGAGCACTTCTCGCTGTATGACCTGCTGCAGAACGGCGCGCTGAGCAACAACCGTCTGCTGCGCGACGGCGATGTACTGCACATCCCGGATGTGGGCAATCAGAAGGTCTACGTGATGGGCGAGGTGCAATTGCCGGGCAGTCTGGCGATGGGCAATTCGCGTATTTCGCTGACGGATGCCATTGCCCAGTCCGGTGGTATCAATGAAGGCCAGGCCGATGCCAAGGGTATCTTCGTCGTGCGCCGTGCTGAAAGCAGCACCGGCAAGTTGGCGACCGTCTATCAGCTGGATGCCCGCGATTCGGCTGCCTTCGTGATCGGCGCCGAGTTCATGCTTCAACCTACAGATGTAGTTTACGTTACTACAACTAGTATAGGGCGCTGGAATCGCCTGTTGAACCAATTGTTGCCGACAGTAACCTCGATATATCAAACAACACGGTCATTAAATGATTTTGATGATCTACGTAATGATGACTGATCAGCGCCAGCATCTTATTTTCTACTTCATTACCACTTGCCACTGGTTCTTACGTGAGCCGCAGCACTCCAAGGGTGTATCATGAATCACTCCCCGCAACATACGGCCACTGAGGCGATGCCGACAGTTGCCACTCGCAATAACGATGACGATGCGATTGACCTGGGTCGCTTGTTTGGCACCTTAATTGATTATAAAAGGTGGATCATTGCGACCACTGGACTGTTTGCCCTTATCGGGGTGCTCTACGCTCTGTTGGCGACACCGATCTACAAGGTAGACGCTCTGATACAGATTGATGATGCTCCTACTAATAACCCGTTGGCAGATGTAAATTCAATATTGGGCAAGCAGCCACCGTCTCAATCCGAGATCGAGATCGTTCGTTCACGGATGGTACTAGGCCGTGCGGTAGACCTGCTTAATCTGGACATTATTGTCACCCCGAAGCGCCTGCCATTGCTGGGAGATTTCCTCGTGCGGCGTGGGGTAAAGCGCCCAGATTTTGCGCAAGGCTGGGCAAGCACTTGGGCAGAAGAGAGCATTGCTGTCAGCGAGATGCCAGTCGTTGATGCAATGCTTGGTAGCACCATCACCCTTCGAGTCATCGATAAAACACACTACGAGCTGTTTAAAGAGGATGAGTCGCTGGGCAAGGGCAGCATCAACCAGCTGGACAGCTTTGCCGACGGCCAGCTCAATCTACGTGTTACCTCCCTGAATGCCCCACAGGGTGCAGAATTCGTACTGACCCATATCAGCCGCATGCAGGCGATTCAAAAGCTTCGCAGTACCTTCTCCGTCTCGGAGCAGGGCAAGGAAACCGGCATTCTCTCATGGGCGATGACAGGGGAGAATCCGCGTGAACTGCAGCGAACCTTGAATACCATCGCGGATATCTATTATTCGCAAAATGTGCAGCGACAGAGTGAAGAAGCACGCAACAGCCTCGAATTCCTCGATAACCAGGTGCCCAAGGTACGTGCCCAGCTAGATGCAGCGGAATCGCGCCTGAATGAATTCAGGACCTCACGTGACAGTGTGGATCTCTCACTGGAGACCCAGTCAGTGCTGGAGCGCATCGTGAATTTGGAAGCTCAGGTCAATCAGCTGGAACTGACCGAAGCAGAGATCGCCAAACGTTACACACCTAGCCACCCGACTTACAAAGCACTGCTCGAGAAGAAAGCACAGCTCAAGCGTGAGATGGACAAGCTGAATGCCCAGGTGAAAAATCTGCCTGAAACGCAGCAGGAAGTGTTACGCCTAACGCGCAGTGTGGAAGTGACACAAGCTATCTATGTGCAGCTGTTGAATAAAGTTCAGGAAATGGAGATTGCCAAGGCCAGTACGGTGGGCAATGTGCGTATTCTTGACGACGCTGGTATCTTGCCGGGCGCCATCAAGCCGAAGAAGGCCATGATCGTGGTCATCATGACACTGCTGGGTGGCATGCTGTCCGTCGGTGTCATTGTGCTACGTGCGGCGTTTAGGCGTGGCGTGGAATCGCCGGACCAGCTGGAAGCGCTGGGCCTGCCGATGTATGCCACCATCCCGCTCTCGGATGAGCAGGGCAAGCTGAGCCGCAAGGTGAAACGCGCGACAGATAAGCACTCACGTGAAATCCCCAATGGCTTGCTGGCCGAACGCAATCCTGCGGATCTCGCGATCGAGGCCTTGCGTGGCCTGCGCACCAGCCTGCACTTCGCCATGCTGGAATCCTCATCCAACACCCTGATGATCACCGGCCCCAGCCCGGGGATCGGCAAGAGTTTCATTGCCGCCAACCTGGCGGCTGTCTGTGCCCAGGCCGGGCAACGCGTGCTGGTAGTGGATGCCGACATGCGCAAGGGCCACATGCACTCCATCTTCGATGAGCGCTCCGAGTGTGGCTTGAGTGACTACCTGGCAGGCAAGAAGTCGCTGGAAGAGGTCATTCGCCCTGTTTCCGCACTTGAGACACTTTCCTACGTCGCACGTGGCATTGCGCCGCCCAATCCCTCGGAACTGCTGATGAGCGCACGTTTCCAGGACTTCCTGGCCGCGGTCAGCGAGCGTTATGACCTGATCATCATCGATTCCCCGCCCATCCTTGCCGTCACCGATGCCGCCGTCATCGGCAAGCATGTGGGCACGACTCTGCTGGTCTCGCGCTTCGGGGTAAATGCCCCTAAGGAAGTGGAAGTCTCTCTCAAGCGCCTGGCAGCTTCTGGGATTGTCGTGAAAGGGGGAATCCTCAACGCCATGGAGCGCAAGGCCGCCGGTGCCTATGGCGAGAATTATGGCTATTACAACTACAGCTATAAATGATCCCGCTGTATTCCGTCATCAGTCATATTGAATTCGAAGGGAACCAGACATGAAAGACATGAGCTCTACCATGGAGCACCAACGGCGCTATTCACGTCACTACGAGCGCCTGCTTGCCAGCAAGCGGCTGCAGACATTCTTTGGTGTTCTGCTGGTCGTGGTACTGCCTGCCATGTACCGCTGGGGATTCGATTTCTGGAATACCTCCACGTTGGCACAATGGAATGCGATTCTGGGTACTGCAGCTGCCTTCACCTTGTCACTGACGCTGATCAACCGCCTTTGCCAACTGCCGGGCACGCGCTCCTTCACGTATGTCATTCCGACAGTTGCGGCTTCCTATACCTTGCTCATCATCATCTGCGGGGTATTGGAAATTGAGGTGTCACGTCTGCAAGTCGGGATTTCCTTCGTGATGGCCATCGTCTTCGGTGGGGCCTTCTACTATGTGGACAGCAAGCTGACCACCAAGCGCATGGCAGTGGTGCCCTTCGGTAAGGCGCCGGCGTTGTGTGATGACCACAGCAAGTCAGTCTATTGGTATCAGTTGGAGGCCCCGTCACTTGCGGGTATGAAGCGAATCGACGCAGTAGTCGCAGATTTACGCGCGGATCTCCCGGAAGAATGGCAACGTTTCCTTGCTGACTGCACTATCCACCGCATTCCGGTGTATCACGCCACCCAGGCACATGAAATGATTACTGGCAAGGTACTGTTGGATCACCTCTATGCCAATGAATTCGGCTCGCTGACGCCACGTGAAGATTATGAAGTCATCAAGCGCGGCATGGACATTCTCGCTGCTTTGATCCTGATTCCGTTGCTGACCCCTGTCATGCTGTTGACGGCACTTGCTATTCGTCTGGATAGCCCGGGCAAGGCACTGTTCTGCCAACCGCGTATGGGATTCCACTGCCGCCCGTTTACGGTCTACAAGTTCCGCAGCATGTATATCGATATGAAGGGGACTGGTTTCACCCAGGAAGGGCATGATCCCCGAATCACACGCGTGGGACGCTTTATTCGCAAGTGCCGTCTTGATGAGCTGCCCCAATTGTTCAATGTCTTGAAGGGTGAAATGAGCATGATTGGACCGCGTCCGGAATCTATGTCTTTGACAGAATGGTACGAGAGAGATGTACCTTTTTTCCATTATCGTCATGTAGTACGCCCGGGAGTTACCGGTTGGGCGCAAGTAGAGCAGGGATATGCAGCTGAAGTCGAGGGGATGATCGAAAAACTTGAGTATGATTTTTATTATATTAAAAACTTTTCTTTATGGCTCGATTTATTGATTATACTACGCACTATACGGATTGTTTTTACTGGCAACGGAAGTCGTTGAGCTAGGAGTTACATAGCGAAAACTTACTAAGATTATATCTATATTTACGGCCAGGGCCCTGTGCTTAATATTTTCATTAGCTCAAAGAGGTCATGATTTAAAGTTAACGAATTAGTTTTTAGTAGGATAAATAGTTGTCATGAAACGTATAACCCTAGATAGAGATGTCCTACGATTGTTTGATAATCTAATATCATTGTCGGTTTTAAAAGTATTTAACCTTGCTCTTCCATTTTTAATGCTCCCTTACTTGATAAAGGTCTTGGGGCTAGAGGTATACGGCCTTATAATAATGTCGTTATCGCTTATCCAGCTATTTCAATCTATAACTGATTATGGGTTCAATTATTTTGCAACTAAACAAGTAGCGCAGCATAGAAGTAGTAAAAAACAGATCAATTACATTTATAGCAAGATTATGGCTACGCAGTTACTATTGATACTAGTGTGTTTGTTGCCGTATACCGTAGCTGTGATTTATATACCGCAACTTGCCTCTCATAAAGTATTCTATTTTGTATCGTTTGTAACGTTAATCTTTCAAACTTTACAACCGGAGTGGTTTTTTCGGGGTGTTGAAAGAATGAGGTACATAACGATACTAAATCTATCAATAAAAGTTATGTTATTGATAGGTGTTTATTTGTTCATAAAAGATAAGGATGATTATATTCTTTATCCTGTAATAAATTCTGTAGCCTGTTTTGTTATAATGTTACTTTCTCACATGGTTTTGCGTAAAAAATTCATAGTTAATCCTGTTGTTATATCTATAAAGCATGTAGTGAAAACCTTAAAAATCGGATTCTCTTATTTCGTAAATCAGTTTGCACCAAATCTCTACAATAGTTTGGCAAATTTATTAGTGGGTATGATACTAGGTAGCAATGCCGCAGGTATATTTGGAGCTATTCGACAAATAGTAAGCCTATTAGGCGTTCTAAATATAGTCGTATCAACCGTTTTTTATCCATATTTAAGTCGAAACAAAGATAAGTTTTTTGTATATTCACTTTGTTATATCCCGCTATTTCTTGGTGCATGCATAGTGCTACTATTACTGCATAATATTATATTCGACTTCTTAGGGATAAATAGTAGCGAAGCTTTTATTGTAATGTTTATATTAGTGGTAGGTGTATTCTTTATCGCATTGCAAAGTGTCTATTCTACTAATTACCTACTAATAAATGCTTATGCTAATTTGGCTATGAAAATCACTCTATATTCATCTATTATAGGGTTTATCTGTATATATCCACTTATTTATAACTTTGGTCTGATTGGAGCGGCGATGGGCATATTTTTGTCGCAATTCTTAATGGGCGCTATGGCGTTCACATCTTACTTTAAAAAGAGGAAGTTAGTATCATGTTGAGAAAAACAGTAGGATTTATTAAAAGTGATAAAGCTAATGAAAAACGTCGGGCGCTCATTCCATTAGATATAAAAACGATTAAAAATAAGTGTAATATCTTTGTTGAAAAGGGGTATGGAGAAGTTTTAGGGTATGCTGATGAAGATTATATAAAAGAAGGAGTGAATGTAGCTACGAAAAGTGAAATACTCGATAAAGATATAATTTGTGATCCTAAGATAGGTGATGCAGGTTATTTGGATGAAATTCGGAATAAAACTATCTTTGGCTGGGTGCATGCTGTACAGAATAAAAATATAACAGATATTCTGGTTAATAATAAGATTACAGCTTTTGCATGGGAAGATATGTTTGATAGAGGAAGACACGTCTTTTGGCGAAATAATGAAATTGCCGGTGAAGCGGCGGTTATACATGCTTATACGATCCACGGATTGTTCCCTTATGATACCAAGGTTGCCGTAATTGGACGTGGTAATATTGCTAGAGGTGCTGTTAAAATTCTGACGTTCATGGGGGCTGATGTTACTGTCTACGATCGTCGGACTGAAACCCTTCTATGTGAAGAAATATTTAAATATGATGTAGTTGTCAACGCCATTCTTTGGGATACAGCGCGTAAAGATCATATTATATATAAGAAAGATTTAATAAATATGAAGACAGGCTCATTAATTATTGATATTAGCTGCGATGCTGGTGGCGCAATAGAAACATCAATACCTACGAGTTTAGAGAAGCCTATATATACGGTTGACGGAGTAGTACACTATGCCGTCGATCATACACCGACATTATTTTATAAAACAATTTCTGAAGTTTTGAGCAAGATTGTATCTAAGCACATAGATTATTTAATTGAAGATGAGATTAACGAGGTCCTTAAGGATTCACTTATAATTAAAAACGGTTTGATTAAGGATAATAGAATTAATGAATTCCAGGGAAGATTATGATCAAAAATATCTTTAGAGATCTGATACTGTCTCAACCTCTATTGAAGGCAGGTTATGTCAAAGCGCGATCCACATATTTAGAAAGAGATCTTATTTCACGTGAATTACTGGATGAGTGGCTAAATGAAGCTGATGTTGTTAGTATAGATCCATCGATTTTGAAGGACAAACTTCATGTAGGATTAGTAAGAACAGACCTGCAATATGATAAATATGTAAAACAAAGAGATTATAGCACCAAATATGAAAGATTCTTAAAAACGAATTCAATTTCGTATTCATATTTTGATCCATTTCAAAGTGACTGGATCGAGAAAGCTAAAAATTTTTCTTTAATAGTGTGGCATACTAGGTCTGATCCATCTTCTCAGGCACATGCACAAGACAAAATTTTTATTCTTAATAATAAATTGGGGATTAAAACATTTCCTACTCTAGCTGGTATTGCCAGCTATGAGAATAAGTTGATGTCTCATTACCTCTATAGTCTATACAATCTTCCTGAAATACCTACATTTGTGACTTATTCTCAGGAAGAAGCACGACGTTATATTGATATATGTAAATTTCCCTTAATAGCTAAAATTGCTACTGGATCTTCCTCACTAGGTGTCAAAAAAATAAAAAATAAAAGAGATGCATTGAAGATTGTAAATAAGGCTTTCTCATACAAAGGACTAAAAACTTATTTTCCGTATCATGCACAAAAAGATTATATCTATTTCCAGGAAATGATAGAAGATGCTGAATACGATCTACGTGTAATAGCTATAGGAAACAAGTTATTCGGTTACTATCGCTACCCTAAAGGGGACGATTTTAGAGCCTCTGGCTCAGGTATATATGAGAAAAAAGAGATACCTGTAGAAGCTCTTGAACTAGCTTACAAGACTAAAGAGTCCTTTGGTGAATACTGTTTAGCTACAGATATGGTATATTCAAAAACTAAAGGCAAATATTTAATAATCGAGTCATCAATCTTCATTGGAGTTGACAGTTGTGTCCAATTGTCGATTGATGGTATTCCTGGCTACTACATGAGAGATTCAGAAAGTAGTTATACTTTTTGTGAGGGTAAGTATTGGATTCAAGAGTTATCGCTCAAGGAGTTTATCGAAAGTAATTTCTAGTTTGTACTCAAAGTTGGCTTGTAGCCAGCAGCGTATGCTAGCTACGCATACCATAGCATAAAGGCTACGAGCCAATTTCTCAAATTCTGGCTCTATACGGCGGAACTTTTTGAGTCAACTGAAAGAGGGCCCTATAATATTTCCGTTGATGGTATAAGGAGGTTATAATCAGCGCGTTAGAGACCTGAATGAGGTTTTTTTAGTGATGATCTCCTTGTTACGAATGTGGTAGCAATAGCTGCGCAACTTTTCACTATCATCGTCTTTACATGCCTCGGGCGGCGCCGTTTACGTCGCTGCCTGAGGCTCTCTTTTAGATGGCTATTTTACAGAGTGGGAATGGAGTACCGCGAATCCGGCTCTTACATCGCCGAAGGTGAAGATACGATAAATCCGGCTCAAGGTGCCGTCATCAAGCCATCGTCAAAACTTGGCGTAGGCAGTAGTACTCCAAGGGCCATAACGTCGTGAAGGGCACACCACTTATGAGCCAGCATAGGCCCCAAAAGACTCCGTTCAGCATCTGTATGTCGTCTTTCCCGAGCCTGCCCATCGATTGAGCTAGTGATACAATATTGTCGATCAACTGCCATTGGCTATCATAGATTTTGTAGCGTGCTGCCATACTGCATCTATTCGGATACAGATGGATCACATTAGCAAAATGGCTTTTCGTACAAACCTATCAGTTCACGGGCAGCGATTGCCAACCAATTTGTTGTAAGTCAGAGTCACTTGGCTATTATGGCGTGTTTGTGAACGATCTTGGGCATTATAATTATACCAGTAAGCACTGATAGTTGAGACAATGTTCCTAAATTGACGAGCAAGACCCTTATCCGTTTTGCTTGCATAGTCTGGATTCATTAGTAGATGAGCAATAAGCTATATGGGTCTAAGTATTAGCTTAGAGTGGATGTTATGTATTTCACTTACGATGTGATAAGAAGGTGATGTAATTGTTGACGTATAACTTATATTTGTTGCTAAATTTTCTTATTGGATATTTCAGTAAGTTAGACCGAACAAAGTTTATACTTTTTTCGGGATTTTTTATATCATCAATTTTTATTGGCTTACGTGAGGGTATTGGTGCTGATTGGAACAACTATCTCAAATTATATCTAAATTCAAATTTTTTCACGTTCGGTGAAAATGTTAGTAGTACAGATGCCCTGTATGGATTAATAACATTTATCGGACATAGTCTTAGTCTTGATATTTACTTTGTGAATCTAGTTTGTGCTATAATTTTTTGTTATGGTATTTTCTTTTCTTTTACTAAGGTTATAAAAAGGTATGAACTTTACTTAATTGCAATTACACCATATTTGTTAGTAGTTGCTGGACCTAATTTTAGTAGACAATCAATGGCTATTGGTTTTTTTTTGATCGCTACTAAATTATTGTTGAAAGATAAAAACAAAACAGCATTGTTTTTTTCATGTGCCGCTTTATTATCTCATTCAAGTGCAGTCTTCTCTGTTCTAATTTGTATTTATATATATATTAAAAAGAATAAAATCTCACCTAGAATATTTGTTTCGTTAACTAGTATAGTTTTTCTATTACTAATAATATTAGCTCCAAGAATTATCGATAAGTTCTTCTTTTATACAGAAGAGGTTTCTAGAAATTCGAATGGTGTTTATTTTAGGCTATTATTGTATTCGATTCCTTATTCTCTCTTTTTAATTAAGTATAAAAGTTTAAAATCGACACCATACTTTTATTTTATGAAAGCAAGCTTTATATTGTATATATTATGTTTTTTGCTTACGCAAATAGATTCAATAATAGGAGATAGAGTTTCTGTTTATATAATTCCCGCACAAGGAGTTATTTTTGCTAGTTTAGCAATGAATATTAAGCTGCACTTCGATAAAATTATAATTTATCTTAGCGCAATTATTTTCTCTGTATTACAGTTAAATATCTGGCTATATTTTTCAGTTTGGGCTGAAAAAGCATGGCTTCCGTATGATAATTTATTATTTGGTTTTTTTTAATATGAAATCAGCTATAATTATTAATTCCTTATCTAGAGGTGGAGCAGAAAAAGTTGTATCTATCCTATGGGATTACAAGTTAAGTAATGATGAAAATTTAGACTTGTATCTTTTAAAAGATGAGGTCAGCTACAGTGCAACAACGAGATATAAGGTATTAAGGTTAGATAAAGATATTTTCTTTCCTTTGAAATTAATAAAAGCAATTAACTCGTTGTTAAAGAGTAAATATAATATTATTCAATCTCATTTAGATGTGCCTAATATTTTGAATTGTATTTCGAAAATAATAGGCGGTAAACATTCATGCCAGATAGTTCATTGTGTAGCCTATTCTAATTCTTCAGCAAACAGTGGCTTTTTAGCTAAAGTTAAAATTAGCTCATTGGATTATATTTTTAAATATGCTGATCTTCATATCTTTAAGTCAGAAGATATGTATAAGGATTACTTAGCGTTTTTCAAAAATAGACCTAAGAAATATAAAATAATACATAATCCATACGATTTTGTTAGTATGGATACGCAAGCTAACGAAACAATAATTACTGCTAAAAAGACTAATAGAATTAAATTCTTAATAGTATGTAGGTTGACAAAACATAAATCAGTGGATGTTGCTTTAAAAGCACTGTCTTTATCAGATATTGATTATGAAGTTAATGTTCTTGGGGAAGGCCCAGAACTGTTACGTTTAAAGAATTTATCTGTAGAACTTGGTATAGCTGATAAAATTAGTTTTTTGGGGTTTAAAAAAAATCCATACGTATATTACAAGGAAGCTGATTATTACTTATCAGCGTCACAAGCAGAAGGCTTCCCTAATACGTTAGTAGAGGCAATGTATTTTGGATGTATCCCAATACATAGTAACTGTATTAGTGGGCCAAGAGAGTTAATTGGCCACAACAGTGATAGTATTGATAGTTTTGTAAATGCGAAATATGGTTACTTATTTAACGTCGGTGACTATAAAGGCATGTATGAGGCTATTAAAGCTAGCTGTAGTAAACAGGACTACCTGTGCGACAAATACCAAGCCTCAATCTCTAATAGTGTTAAGAAATATTCAGTAAGCGAGATATCTACCCAATATTATAAGGTTATTAAGGATGATTTTTAAAAATTTTTCTATAGCAGGTTGGAAATATAATCTCTTTGGAGGGGTAGTAGCACTAATACCTTTTAAATATCGAGTGATAATTTTATATATATTAAAATTAAGATCGTTTCCTAAGTTAAGTAACCCTACTAGCTTTAATGAAAAGATATTATGGAGGAAGCTAAATGATAACAATGACTACTCTTTACTAGCAGATAAAGTGGCGTCCAAAGATTTTGTTAAATCAAGAACAAATAAAGTGATGGTGCCTGATATATTATGGCAGGGTAATAACGCGCACGATATTAATTTCGAAAAACTTCCATCTGATTACGTCATAAAAGCTAATCATGGTAGTCGTATGAATATTATCGTTAGGAACTCTAACCATCCATCAGTAGAAAATTTAAATGAAATTTTTAAACGATGGTATAAGCATGATCAAGCAAGCGTTTTAGGTGAAAAGGCTTACGGTAAAATCACTCCAGTATTTTTTATAGAAGAATTTTTAGATTTTGATGCGTTTGTGCCTGTCGATTATAAATTCTTTGTCTATCATGGGAAAGTAAAATATTTACAAATAGATACTGGTAGATTTACAGAGCATTTTAGGAATATACTTACATCAGACTGGCATGAAACTTTTGTTACTTATAGTCACCCGAGGCTAGATCAATCCGATTTAACAAAGCCGGATAACTATCAGGATATGTTACAAGTTGCTGAATTAATTGCTCATGGTTTTGATTTTTTACGTGTAGACCTTTATTCGGATCATAAGAATGTTTATTTTGGTGAAATAACTATTTATCCCGGCGCTGGCTACGAGCCGTTTAATAATAAAGAAGATGATGAAATGCTGGGAGAGTACTGGCATGTCAAATAAAAAAGTGAATGTTGCATTCGTAGCTAATTCCGCTTGGTATCTGAATAACTTTAGATATAACACATTGGAAAGGTTTTCAGCGACTTACAATGTTACTTGTATTACGGCGCCTGGTACGCTTAATATTAATAATATTCATCATGTAAGTATTCCGCTTACAGCCTCAAGTACTAGGCTAATTAATGAAATACATACACTTGTAAAGCTAATATATACCTTATATAGAAGCAAATCGACTATTGTATTCTCTTTTAATCCTAAAACAAATCTATACGCGTCCATTGCTTGTGTATTACTAAGAAAAAAAATAATCACCAACATTTCTGGTGTTGGGGACGCTTCAAAGATTAATGGTTTTAAGGGAGTGCTGTATAAGTTCGCCGTAAAGTTTTTTTATAAAAAAGTTGATTATAACTTTTTTCAGAACAGCTCAGATATGCAGAAGTTTGAGAGCAAGGATTATATTCATAAAGCTAAAGCAGAGCTTATACCTGGTTCTGGAGTAGATTTAGATAAATTTACCTACAACGAAAGTTTTTCTAGTTGTCGTAGGTTTATTATGGCTGCTAGACTTTTATACACTAAAGGCGTTATAGAGTACTTAGAATCTTCTAAGCATCTATCATATATATATAAAAACTCATGCTACTCACTTGCAGGAGTCCCGGACAGCTCACCTAGGGGAGTGCCTAGTGAAGAAATAACCCCATTTTCACATATACCAAATATAAATATCTTGGGTATGCGTAATGATATGCCAGAAGTGCTTGAGAAAGTAGACTGTGTAGTATTGCCTTCATATTATCCCGAAGGCACTCCACGTAGCCTTCTGGAAGCTGCAGCTGCTGGTAAAATTATTATTACTACAGATACACCAGGCTGCCGCGATGTTGTCATCGAAGGAGTCAATGGCTTCCTAGTGCCGCCACGCGATACAGAAGCTCTGAAAGAGGCCATGGAAAAGGTCATCAATCTGTCTGACGAAAAGCTGGCAGAGATGCAGGCTAACTCCAGAAAGCTGGCTGAAGAGAAATTTGACGAACAATATGTGATTCAGCGTTATCTTGATGTCGCTGAAGAAATTCTTGCCAAGAAGAGTAAAAAATGATGTCAGTATTGGTTACTGGAGCTGCGGGTTTCATTGGGGCTGAAGTCAGCAAGCGTCTACTGGAAGCAGGTCAGAATGTCATTGGCATTGATTCGCTGAATGATTACTACGATGTCTCTTTGAAAGAGGCCCGTCTCGAACTCATTCAGCAGCACGCTGGATTCACTTTCCTCAAGCTTGACCTTGCGGATCGCGAGGCGGTAGAGAAAGTGTTTGCTGACAATGAGATCTCACATGTGGTCCATCTGGCAGCACAGGCGGGAGTACGTTACTCGCTGGAAAATCCGCATGCCTATGCGGATGCCAACATGCTGGGTTTCTTGAACATCCTGGAAGGCTGCCGTCATCACAAGATCGAGCATCTGGTCTATGCCTCCTCCAGCTCCGTGTATGGCCTGAATGCGAAGGTGCCATTCTCTACCAAGGATGGTGTGGATCACCCTGTCAGCCTGTATGCGGCGAGCAAGAAGTCCAATGAGTTGATGGCGCACACCTACTCTCACCTCTATGGTATTCCGACGACTGGCCTGCGCTTCTTTACCGTATATGGCCCTTGGGGTCGCCCAGATATGGCGATGTACAAGTTTACCAAGGCCATCTTCGAAGGCAAGTACATCGATGTGTATAACCACGGCGATCTATCGCGTGACTTTACTTACATTGACGATATCGTTGAGGGGATCATTCGCATCAAGGATGTCGTTCCCCAGGCTGGTCAGAAATCTGCAGCGGAGGGCCTTGCGCCGGATGAAAGCCCTGCACCCTATGCCCTCTACAATATCGGCAATGGTAGCCCGGTTCAGCTGATGGACTTCATCAGTGCCGTCGAGAAAGCGACTGGTATCGAAGCCAAGAAAAACTATATGGACATGCAGCCAGGGGATGTTTCTCAAACTTGGGCGGATACTGAAGATTTTTTTGCCGCGACAGGCTATCGTCCGAAAGTCGGGGTAGAAGAAGGGACTCTTCGATTTATTGATTGGTATAAAAAATTTTATAACCTAAAATGACTTAATACTTTTAAGTAATTTATGAGATTTAATTAAGTCTATTTAGCCGAGGCCAAGCTGAATTGAATTTTGATTTGACTCAGTTTGGCCTTGTGCACTACTGAGATTTTAATTTTTGGATTGATCAAACTTCGTTAATAAGGTATGGAAGTGATTGCCGTGAGATTACATGGGTTAGACTTACTAAGATCTATACTTATGCTAGCTGGGGTTTTATATCATGCCTCATTGGTTATTGGGCCAAATCCTTGGGGATATAATAGCTACGAACATACACTCCCGATATTATATTCTGTTGTGCATTTAACACATTATTTTCGAATGGAAGCTTTCTTTTCATTATCTGGTTTTTTTTCAGCACTCGTCTTGATTAAGAAAGGCAATAATTATTTTTTTATTGGGCGTTTAAAGAAGCTTTTAATCCCTCTTATAATGACGGTGCTATTCATTAACCCGATTCAAGTTATTTTTCTTTATATTAACGGTGAGATAGACTTTTCTGCTTTGTATAATATTAATGGTTACATAGCTCATACTTGGTTCTTGATATCCTTGTTTGTTATTTCTTTTATATTTATTTGTTTGCCAAGAAAAGCTCTTAGCCATCTTAGAGACTTAAAAACAAACAAACTTTCTATAGTCTCAGTTATACTTGTATTTTTAAGTTGCGTTATTTTTTTATATATCCCGCGAGTTATAAATGTTCTAGCTTCGTTAGTTTTAGGCGATGGAAATGGCTTTAAATTATTTTCTTATTTTCTTACTACTCCAATGAAATATATTCCTTACTTTTTGCTTGGGGTCTTATTATTTCTTAACTATGGTTTTCGCGATACAATTTCCAAGTTAAGGATTAAGTTCCTGTTGTTTTTCCTTGTTAGTTCTTTAATCGGAATATATTGTATTGAGTTTTATAATGGTTTTGATAAAGTAGTTCCTCTCATGTTTAAGGTGGCGATCGTCCCTTTGCAATTTATATCAAGTCTTTCGTTCTCCCTTTTGGTTTTTAAGGTATTTAGTTCTGAAAGATTCAAAAAGTCTGAATTAGTCAATTTCCTAGTCAGATCTTCACTTGTTGTTTTTTTATTTCATCAGCCCGTATTAATAATTTCTTCCTACTATTTGGACTTATTTGTCAGTAATTCATTTATTTATTATGTCTCTATTGTATTGGTGACTTACGCTATATCCTTTATTATTTTTATAATGATTGAAAGAAATAAGGTTTTAAATAACTTATTCGGAGGTTGGAAAGTGAGTTAGTGTGGCTATATTTTTCTGTTTCGTGTAAAACTCTGTATAATTGCATCCTTAACGAGTTATTTGTACTGTGACCATTAGTAATAGGAATAAGGTTAATATGAAAATTGCCATCGCAGGCACGGGTTATGTCGGTCTCTCCAACGCCATGCTGCTGTCTCAGCATCATGAAGTCGTCGCGTTGGATATCGTGCCGGAGAAGGTGGAGGGCCTGAACCGTGGTATCTCACCTATCGTCGATAATGAGATTCATGAGTTTCTGGCGCGTGGAGATCTGAGTTTCCGCGCTACCCTCGACAAGGAAGAGGCCTATCGCGGTGCCGATTTCGTGATCATCGCGACGCCGACGGATTACGACACCACTACCAACTACTTCAATACTTCCAGTGTTGAAGCGGTGATTCAGGATGTGCGCGACATCAATCCTGATGCGGTGATGGTCATCAAGTCCACCGTGCCGGTGGGCTATACGGCTGAGGCGCGTGAGCGTTTCCAGACTCAGAATCTGATGTTCTCGCCGGAATTCCTGCGCGAAGGCAAGGCGCTGTACGACAACCTGCATCCATCCCGCATCATCGTCGGTGAGCGCTCCGAGCGAGCTGAAGTGTTCGCTGGGCTGCTCAAGGAAGGTGCCATCAAGCAGGGTGTCGATGTGCTCTTCACTGACAGCACCGAGGCAGAGGCCATCAAGCTGTTCGCCAATACCTATCTGGCAATGCGCGTCGCCTACTTCAATGAGCTGGATACCTACGCCGAATCACATGGCCTGGATGCCAGGCAGATCATCGAAGGGGTGGGGCTGGACCCGCGCATCGGTCAGCACTACCACAACCCGTCCTTCGGGTATGGGGGATACTGCCTGCCGAAGGATACCAAGCAGTTGTTGGCCAATTATCAGGAAGTGCCCAACAACATGATCCAGGCCATCGTCGATGCCAACACCACGCGCAAGGACTTCATCGCGGAATCCGTGCTCAAGCGCAATCCGCAGGTAGTGGGGGTGTATCGCTTGGTGATGAAGTCCGGCTCTGACAACTTCCGCGCCAGTGCCATGCAGGGCGTGATGAAGCGCATCAAGGCCAAGGGTGTGGAAGTGGTGGTGTACGAGCCGGTACTGGAAGAGGACACCTTCTTCGGGTCACGCGTCATGCGGGATCTCGAGGCGTTCAAGCAGGAAGCTGACGTCATTCTGAGCAATCGCATGGCGGAAGAGCTCGCCGATGTGGTCGACAAGGTCTACACCCGCGATCTGTTCGGCAACGATTGATTCTGAGCGCTGGTTCTTGATCGTAAATACAACGCCGCATCCTCGTGATGCGGCGTTTTCATATGGGTTCACAGGGCACCGGGTAGAGAGGGCATAGGTGAAGACTTTCATGCTGCGTGCCTGATGCCAAGAAGGAGGGCAGTTGTGTCAGGCTATCTCTCCCATGGAGTCCTCAATAGCCCTCTGCAGCGTGCGCTTGAGTGGCTCGTGCCATCCTTCATAGAGTCATCACTGGGTCAGGAAGGCCAGGTATGCCGTCATACGATTCCCTCGCTCGATCAGCTTCATCCCCCGTTGACGCCGATGTTTCCTCGGTGACGTCGCGTCCCGTGTCCTGCGGCGTTTTCCTGTTCGGTCTGCTCAGTCTGGTCCTGCCCTCTGGCTATAGCATCGGGCCGGCACTGCTGGTGTTGCTCAGTGGCTATGGGTTGCTGCGCGAGCCGCGCACGCTGCTGCGCGCGCCTGGCAAGGAGGACATGACCGTCATCGGCGTGATGGCGGGCCTCGCAGCCTTGTTGCTGGTGAGCATCCTGCTGCAGGGGGATGCGTGGCAGACGGCAGGCGTGCCTATCCGCCTGTTGCTGGCTGTGCCGGTGCTGTTGCTCGTGTTGTCGTGTCCTCCGTCGCTGGGGGCGATGTGGGGTGGGTTGATCCTCGGCAGTGTGCTGACCGGTAGCTGGGCGATGTGGCAGAAGCTGGTGTGGGGTGTGCACCGCGCCGGCGGCTTTACCAACACCATCAATTTCGGCGATATCTGCATGTTGATGGGGCTGATGTGTCTCGCGGGACTTGGCTGGGCCATGAGTCAGGCAGGTGCCCGGCGGCGCTATTGGATACTGGCGCTGCTGATCGGCGGGGCGTTCGGCATCATCGGCTCGTTGATGTCGGGGACACGCGGCGGCTGGATCGGCTTTCCCTTCGCGGCCTGGGTGCTGTATCGCAGTTATGGGGAGGTGATTTCACGCCGTGTGCTCAGGCTGGGCGTCTTCATGTGTGCCGGGGTGATCGCCTTGATGGTGATGACGCCGGCGACCGGTATCCAGCAACGTGTCGAAGCCGGTGTCTCGGATGTCACGAAGTACGTGGAGGACCGCAATGCCGGCACCTCCGCGGGGGCGCGTCTCGAGATGTGGCGGGGGGCTCTGCTGATGATCGCCGAGCAGCCGTGGCTGGGCAGGGGCGAGACGGGGTATGCCGAGGCGCGTGATGCGATGATCGAGCGGGGAGAGCTGAGTCGCCACGTCCAACCTTATGAGCATCCCCACAACGAGTTTCTCGATGCCTGGGTCAAGCGTGGAGTGTTGGGCTTGCTGGCGTTGCTGGCACTCTATCTGGTGCCGCTGCGACTCTTCTATCGTCGCCTGGACAGCGACGACCTGACATTGCGCTCACTGGCTGTCGCCGGCGTGCTGCTGCCGCTGACCTTCCTCGACTTCGGGATGACCTGGGTGATGTTCTCCCAGGCCAGCGGCGTGATGGTCTACGCCTTCTGGCTGGCGATCGTGTGGGGCACGCTGCGCGCCCACGAGCGACGCCTCGAGACACTGCAGGCACCCTGAGAGTATTTTGACCTGCGAAGGTGACGGGTCTAAAGTACGCGCAAAATTTGAGCAATCGCTCACGACTATTCACGTGGGGTGAAGGAGGCTGCTTCACCGCTCAGGAGAACTGACATGCAAGACAAGCTCAAGATCGACATCGTCTCCGACGTGATGTGCCCGTGGTGCGTGATCGGCTACAAGCGCCTCGAGAGCGCCATTCAGTCACTCGGCCTGGAAGATAGCGTCGAGATCGAATGGCAGCCCTTCGAGCTGAATCCGGACATGCCGGCACACGGCGAGAATCTGCGCGCCCATATCGAGCGAAAGTACGACACCACGCCCAAGGCCAGTGCCGAGGCACGTCGCAATCTGACCGCACTGGCAGCCGAGGAAGGCCTGGTCTTCAATTTCTTCGACGACATGCGCATGGTGAATACCCTCGAGCTCCACGTCCTGCTCGAGTACGCCGCCGAACAGGGCATGCAGCATGACCTGATGATGCAGTTCTACGCTGACTACTTCACCTTGCAGAAGGACATGTCGGACCGCGCCGTGATGGCGGACTCTCTGGCTGCGGTCGGGCTGGATGCCACTGAAGGGCTGGCACAGCTGGACGACCCGGAAGCCCTCCAGCAGGTAAGGGCGCGCGAAGCCCATTGGCAGCAGATGGGCATCTCCAGCGTGCCGACCTTCGTCTTCAATCGTCGCAGCGCCTTGAACGGTGCCCAGCCTAAAGAGGTGTTCGAGCAGGTGTTGAGCGAGCTTTCGGGAGATCAGGCTTGAGCCTCACCGAATGAGGTGTCACTGAGGCACTGATTTTCGGTAATGACGATCCCGTGACAAAAACGCGGCCCCGCTGAAGAGCAGGGCCGCGTTTTTCGTTCTGGGGTGTGAACTGGCAGAACTGATCCGATCCGTCACGTGTGGACTGACGACCCTCAGAGCCCTGCCTTGATGTCGCTCAGCTGCTGGATGAGGGTCTCGAGGACGGCGTCCACCTGGGTTTCGGTGTGCTCGCAGGAGAGGAAGAAGCGCAGACGGGCGCTCTTCTCCGGCACGGCGGGGTGCAGGATGGGCTGGACGTTGAAGCCGGCCTCGAACAGCTGGTTGGAGAGGCGCGCGGCCACCAGGGAGCTGCCGAGGATGACAGGCACCACCGCGACGCCCAGGCTGTCCCCGACATCCAGCCCCAGCGCACGGGCGCGCGTGAGGAAGTAGCCGGAGACGGCATGCAGGCGAGCGATGCGCTGTCTGGCATCGTCGCCCTGGAGCAGTTCGAGGATCTTCAGCGACGGGGCGGCGACCTGTGCCGGCATGCCCACCGAGTAGAGGAAGCCCGGCGCGAAGTAGCGCAGCATGCTGACCAGTTCCTTGCAGCCGGCGATGTAGCCACCGCAGCCGGACAGCGTCTTGCTCATCGTGCCCATCCAGATATCGACGTCACGCGCAGCGATGTCGAAGTGCTCCCTCAGGCCGAGCCCACGCTCCCCGAGCACGCCGAAGGAGTGGGCTTCATCGACCATCAGCCAGCAGCGGTACTGTTGCTTGAGGGCGATCAGGCGCGGCAGGTCCGGCACGTCGCCGTCCATGCTGTAGAGGCCTTCGGTGACGATCAGCACGCGCTCGAACTTGCCGCGCTGACTGCTGAGCAGGGCTTCCAGCGCGTCCGGGTCGTTGTGCGCGAAGGGCATGCGACGAGCGCCGGAGAGCTGGGCGCCGACCAGCGAGCTGTTGTGGATCCACTCGTCATGCAGGATGAGGTCCTTCGGGCCGAGCAGATAGCCCAGCGTGGACACGTTGGTGGCATGACCGCTGACGAACACCACCGCATCCTCGACCTCGTAGGTGCGCGCCACCGCCGCTTCCAGCTCGCGATGGATCGGACGCTCACCGGAGACGGCGCGTGAGGCCGACACCGAGGTACCGTAATGGGCCGCCGCCTCGGCCGCGGCCTTGATCACCTCGGGATGACGGGAATAGTCGAGGTAGTTGTAGCTGGCGAAGTTGACCAGCTCGCGCCCATCGATGCGCGTGGTGGCGCCAGCGCAGCCTTCATGCACGCGGAAGAAGGGCTCCGGCACGCCGAAGGCGGCACCGGCCTGCTGCATCATGCTCAGCTGCTGATAACCGGGCTGGCGATCGAAACGCACGAAGTCATCGCTGATCACCAGCGGTGTTGGCTTGCTGGCAAACATATCGTCGCCTGCGTCGTCCGCCACGCGAGCGGTGGTCTGGGTACGACGGGCACGCGCCTTGTCCAGCAGCTGTTGTTTCATGTCGCGGGGAGAGAGGCCGGAGGAGTGACGTGTTGCCAAAGAGGAAGTCCTTGAAGTTGAAGCGGTCTTTCCCTTGATGATGATGGGGTGTCGGCAAGAGGGCAAGCCTTTGCGCGCGTGGAAACGAATCTCGATGGGACTTGCTGAGGACCCGCCACATGCGGTTGCGCGCGAGCGGTCGGCGAGTCACCCGTCAGGGCCGCTCAAGCGCCACCTTCAATAATGCCGATTATGCGAGGTAATTCGCCATATCAAGGGGTTGGCCAACTGGCAGTGTGCAGGGCAGGCGGCTGAGAGGATCAGGCGGTGGGGCCCAGGAAATCGTCGGGCAAGGGCGTGCGCGGAAGATGGTCTCTGGCCTTGAGCAGGATATGCGTATTGAGCTCGTCGCCTTGAATGCCCGGGTGCTGGCGAATGTGATCATCAATCAGCTGAATGACAAATTCCGCGTAACGCACGCACGTGAGCTCTATCGTGGAGACGGTGCGCCCCATGTGCTGGGCGATCACCAGATACGTGGCGCTTCGCGTTTTGGCCAGTAGCAGGGTGAAGCCTTCAGCACTCGTCATGATCGCCAGGGGGGAGTGATCCTTGAGATCTTGGTGGGCATTGACAGACAGGATGGTCATTTCGTCCATGATGGTCATTCTCATGTCATGACGGCCAACGAGCATTGGCGATCGTAAGTCGAAGATTCACCGGACGCTCCGGGTTGTCCGGTGAATGCTTCGTGCATGATATCTCAGGTAAGGATAAGGCTCATCCTGTTGAGATGAGTTATTTAGCACTTTCGCAAGATGTCAGCGCAGCTCCAGACGTGTGAAGGGCCTCAGAAGATACGAGAGCACGCTGCGCTCGCCGGTCTCGATGTCCACCGTGGCGACCATGCCCGGCTTGATCGGCAGCGTCTGGCCATTGTGCTCAAGCGCCGCGGTCTCGCTGCTGACCAGCACGCGATAGTAGCTTTCCTCACCCCGCGGCGTTTCCTCTTCCAGGGTGTCAGAGCTGATGCGCTCCACCTTGCCTTCCAGCGTGCCGTAGACCGCATAGTCGTAGGCGCTGATGCGAATCGTGGCCGGCATGCCCGGGGCGATGAAGGCCACATCCTGCGGGCGGATGCGCGTCTCGAACACCAGGGTGTCCTCCAGCGGGGTGATCTGCATGATCTCCTCGCCGGGCGGGATGACGCCGCCACGCGTGGTGATGGCGATGTTGTTGACCACGCCACGCACCGGCGAGAGCAGCCGGGTGCGATCCAGCTGATCACGCCGCTGCACGGTGGTCTCTTCCAGTGTCGCCAGTTCGGACTTCTTGTCGGCAAGCTCGGCGTAGGCATCCTGCAGATAGGTATTGCGGATCTCGGCCTGACGGCCCTTGAGTTCGGCGATCTCGCGATCCAGCTTGAGCATCTCCATCTCGCCCACGGCACGTCGCTTGACCAGCGGGCGGATCACCGCGAGCTGACGCTGGGCCGCAGTGATCTCCTTGCTGACCGCATTCAAGGCGCTGTCACGCTTCTTGCGCCGCGCCGTGAACAGCTCACGCTCGGTGGCCGTCAGCGCCTCGTTGTCACGCACCTCCTCCGGAAACTCGATGTTGGCCTTGTCCAGTACCTCGGCTTCCAGACGTCCGATGGTCGCCCTCAGCGCCTGGGCCTGGCTCAGCGACTCCATGTAGGCCGAGCGGAAGCGGGTTTCATCGATGGCGGCCAGCAGCTGACCGGCCTCGACGATTTCCCCCTCCCGAACCATGATCTCGTCGAGAATGCCGCCCTCCAGGCTCTGGATGGTCTGCTGGCGCGAGGAGGGGACTACCTTGGCTTCACCGCGGGCCACTTCGTTGACTTCGGCCCAGCTGGACCACGCCACGAAGAGCGCTATCACCAGCAGGCTGGCCCACAGCAGCGGACGTGACCAGTGGCTTTCCAGTCTCTGGTCCGGGGCGCCCAGCTCACGTTTGATGAGTTCGGGGTCAAAACGCTGGCTCATGAGGCCTCCTGGCGCTGGCGAGATGAGGAGGTGGCCGGTGTCTTGCCGGCGGATTGTCTGGCCATGATCTGATCCAGCGGGCCATCCATGACGCGCTTGCCATGGCGCAGTACCAGCGCGCGCTCGACCCAGCTGAGCAGCGACTTGCGGTGGGTGGCGAGTATCAGGGTGCGGCCGGCAAGCCACGGGCCAAGTGTCTTGATGACGTGCTGCTCGGTGGCCTGATCCAGCGAGGCCGTGGGTTCATCCAGCAGCACCACGACCGGGTCCTGCAGGATCAGGCGGGCAAGACCGAGGCTCTGACGTTGGCCGCCGGACAGGCTGTGGCGATCATGCAGCATCATGTCCAGCCCTAGCGGATGACGACGCACGAAGTCGCCCAGACCGGTCATCTCGAGGACCTCCAGCAGACGCATGTCGCTGACATCCCGTCCGTCGATGCACAGATTGTCGCGCAGGGTGCCGCTGAACAGACTGATGTCCTGTGGCAGGTAGCCGATGGCGCGCTGGCGGTCGGCAGGGTCGATCTGACTCAGGGCGAGGTGATCGAGGGTCAGTTCACCGCTGGTAGGCGTGAAATAGCCGGCCAGCAGTCGCAGCAGGGTGCTCTTGCCGGCGCCATTGCCCCCCAGCAGCGCGATGTGTTCACCGGGCGCGATGCTCAGGCGATCCAGTGCCAGAGCCTCCGGCGCTTCCTCGTCATAGCGCCAATGCAGATTTTCGGCATGATAGTGACCGCGAGCCTGGGCGAGCCGCGCGAAGCGGCGATCACCGGGTCGCTCGATATCGGTCTCCATCAGCGCATCCAGGCCTTCCTTGGCCACCTTGACGTGCTGCCAGCGACTCAGCAGCGCGCTGATCTGCAGGGTCGGGCCGATGGCGCGCGACGACAGGATCGAGCAGGCGATCAGGGCGCCGACGCTCAACTCGCCGGCCATGATCAGATAGACACCGGCAATGATGACGCCGACGTAGGCCACCTGCTGCATGCCGGTGCCCCAGCTGGTCAGCCAGGCGACGGCATGGCGGAAGGTGACGCCACGGTGGGTCTGCTCGGAGGTCAGGCGCTGCCATTGACGACTGGCATGACCTTCGGCGCGACAGGCCTTGAGGTTCTCGAGGTTGTCGAGGGTCTCGAGCAATACGCCATTCTTGACCGCGGATTCGCGCATGCCCTCACGGGACAGGCGTGACAGCCAGGGTTGCGCCAGCAGCACGGGAATCAGCATCAACACGATGGCGGCCACCGGTACCCAGACCACCGGACCGCCCAGCAGGGCGATCAGGCCCAGGAACAGCAGGGCGAAGGGCAGATCACCACAGGCGCCGAGGGTCGAGGCGGTGAAGAATTCGCGGATCGCATCGAAGTCTCGAATCTGGCTGGTCATCGCGCCGGTGGAGCGCGGCTTCGAGGCCAGGCGCATCTGCACGGCGTGGCGGAAGATGTGATCGTTGAGCTCGAGATCGATCTTCTTGCCCGAGTTCTCGATCAATTGCGCCCGCAGTGCGCGCAACAGCGCTTCCAGCGCGATGGCGAGAATCACGCCGATACCCAGCGCCCACAGCGTATCGACGGCACCGGTCGGCACCACACGGTCATAGACCTGCATCGCGAACAGGGCCGTGGCCACGGCCAGCAGTGCAGCGAGCGACGAGGACAGTGCGACTTCGGCGAAGACTCGCCAATGGGACTTGAGGCGTGATGTCAGCCAATGACCCTGGCGGGTCTGGCTGTAACCTTCTGCGCGATCCAGCGAGATCTCGCCATGTGCGAACAGCGCGATGCCGGCGTATGTGGCGTTCAGCTCGGCCTGTGGCTGCCAGTACTCTCCCCCGGACAGCGGGTCGAGCAACTGATAGGCGGGGCCGCTGGGGGCTGCTTCCGTATCATCGTCTGCCGGGGTGTCGCTCGTGTCGGCACTCGAGTCGGTGCTCGACGTTTCAGGCCACTGATGCGACGCCTCATGGGCCAGCAGGACGCGGCTGCTGCCGTCTTCCAGCAGCACGACGCAGGGCATCAGGCTGGCAGGAATCTCGTCGAGGGGAGCCTGACTCAGACGTGCGGCAATGCCCTGGCGTGACAGGGCCTGCTCCAGATCCTGTGGCGCGAGCTGCCCCTTGGTCAGTGGCATGCCATGGCGCAGGCGTTCGAGGTCGATGCCGTGGCCCTGCAGGCGCAGCAACTGGCGAACGCTCTCCAGCAGCGGGTCGGGTCGGGAGGCCACCGGGGTATCGGCGGCAGACTGTACGGAGCTCATTGGCTGACTCCCTGGCTGACAGGCTGATGGGAATGAGACAGGTGAGTACTCGTCATCTCAGTTGTCGCGGCAGTGGTGGATGGCGCGCGAAGGGGGGAGGTGACCAGTGGCAGAGCGCCCAGCTGGGTCGCGAGGTCATATTGGTCGGTGAGCAGCTGGGTGTTGAGCTCGATCATCTGACGACGCGCCGCGAAGATCTCGCTTTCGATGGTCAGCAGATCCTCGATATTGCGTGAGCCGGTGATGAACTGGTCCCGATAGCTGCTGCGCAGACGCTCCCCGCTGCGTGCCTGCTGATCCAGCGCCTTGATGCGTGCTTCGACCGCTGGCTGACTGGCAGACAGTCGCTGGATCTGGCGGCGCAGCTCACGGGCCGTGGAGGCGGTCTCGAACTGGGCGGCGGTCAGGCGTGCGCGATCCGCTTCGGGCTGACGGAGGGGTGTCAGGCCCTGAAAGACCGGTGCCTCGATGCGCAGGCCGATACTGGAGTCGCTGACCATGTCATCGTTCGACTCATAACGTGAGCTGGTCGCCTCCAGTCGCAATTCCGGCCAGCGCTCGGCCTCGCTCAGGCTCAAGGCGTGGCGCGCGGCATTCTGCTGGCTGACATGACTGCGATAGGCCGGCGCGTTGGTGATGGCGGCATCGGTAGTGGCAGGGTCGCGGGCCAGGTCCGCCACGATCGGCAGTGGCTTCGGGGCGCTCAAGGTCACGCCCTGGAAGGGGCGTCCACTGAGAATCTCGAGTTCCTGTCGGGCGGTATCAGCATCGCCCTGAAGGCGTGCCAGCCATTCACGCGCACTGGCAAGGTCGACGGCGGCTCGGTCCAGCTCGACCCGGTCACCATAGCCCGAGAAGGTGCGATCATTGGCCAGCGTCTCGAGGCTTTCGAGCTTCTCGATGTAATCACGTACGCGGCGCATCATGGCGCGGTTGGCCCCGAGATCGATATAGGCGGTGATCGCCTCCTGGGCGATCTCCATGCGGGTCTGATCCAGGGTGTCACGCTCGACATCACGCTCGGCCTGGCGTTGTTCGACCTCGGCTTCCACCTGACCCCAGTCATAGAGCATCTGGCTCAGGGTGATGCGATACCCGCCTTCCGTGAAGTTGTCCTCGGTGCCGACGCTGCTTTCCAGACGTGGCCAGTAGCCATCCTCGGCAATCTCGATCTCCGTCCCTGCGGCACGCACATTGGCCCGGGCGGCCTCGATGCGAGGGTCATGCCTGAGCACATCGCTCAAAACTTCGGCGAGATCGCGACTCGTTTGGGCAGTGGCCGGTAGTGATAGCGTCAAACCGATCAGAGCGGCAGGAGCCAACCTCGGGGAATGAGGAGGTTGGCGCAGTCGCTTCCACTCACACAAGAGTGGAAAGCGGAATAATGGGGACATCATGCCTCCTGGTCCCGTTGACTTGTTGCTGTCATCCCGTCGTCCTGACGTGATGAATTATGTTCAACGTCTTGTGTACAGACATACAAAACAGCCACCCGTTATCGGGTGGCTGTTTTGTTCTTTTCCTGCTTAGGCGTTGTTGGTGGTGACCGCTACATCCTGATCGATGTATAGGGTCGCGGAGCCTAGTGAGTAGGTGTCATAGGTGGCACCATTGATCACTTCCTGCCCCGTCATTTCCGCCCCATCTGCTTGGACGGAATCATTGCTGTCACCTTCGATACGCAAGGTGTCATTGTCATCGGTAAGGTTCAGCACGACATCAGTATCCAGTGTCAGGGTCGAACCCGTTTCACTGCTGTCACTGATATCCAGCACTTCGATATTCAGCATCTCACTGGTACCCGTATTCGTGGCCAGCAGGCTACTCAGGTCGATACTTTCACCGGTACCGTCGAACTGCACCGTATCCTCGCCAAGGCCACCATCGATGGAGAAATCAAGCGTGGAGGTCACGATGGTGTCGTCGCCCAGCCCGCCATCAAAGGTATTGTCGCCAGCTTCGCCGAATAGCAAGTCATTGCCCGCGCCACCGGTCAGGGTATCGTTACCCTCGCCCCCGCGGAGGAGATCATTGCCAGAGCCGCCGGTCAGAGTGTCATCTCCCTCCAGGCCGTAGAGGCTGACATTGATATTCGCTGCGCTGGCATCCAGAACATCAGCGCCAGTCTCATCGATGAAGACGGAGCTTCCTTCTCCACTATCCAGGACATTCGCGTCCAGAAGCGAACTAAGTGACAGGGATGTGGTGGCACCATCATCATCCGTGGCGCTGACTGTCAGATAGTCAAGGAGGCTCAGGCTGAGAAGATCGCTTTGGTTGAAGTCGAGTGTGCTCAACAGCTCATTGATCTGCAGGTTGTCGATCGTCTCACCTTCAACTGCTGAAATGGTGACAGATGCCGAAGGTGCCAGAAGTCCCAGCAATCCCGCACTGCTGGTGGTCTCCACCGATAGACCGAATTCCTCTGCAAGTGCAGTGTTCACTGTCAACTCCGGCGCACCAAGCAGACTGCTGAGGTCCACATTCAGCAAGGGGGAGAAGGCAATGGTGACACTTTGCAGATTGCCATCGGCGTCAGCCACGAAGAGGGCATTCTGTGAGAGGTCAACAAGGCCAAGCGCATCGAGGCCGACCAAGCCTAGAAGTTGTTGGCTTGCCCCGACGATGGTCGGAGCTGAATTGGAATCGTCCGTAATCGATGGCGCATCACCAGAGAATTCCAGCTTGCCTTGAACGGAATCGCCATCACCGTCCGTGAAGGTCAGGTCAACTTCGCGAGTGATGTCCTCCAGAACCGTGGTAGAGGTCGCTTCATCAACCAGCAGCTTACCTTCCGAGATCAAGCGCGCGATCAAGTCGTCACTATCTTCACTCCCTTGTAAGAGAGACGTTCCTTCAAAGATGATGACCTGGTCAGCCAAATCATTGTCGGTTGCTTCACCCTCGAACTGACCGGTCGTGCTGATGGACAGCACCGTGTCGCCCCCTTGCTGAGCAAAACTCAGGTAGCGGGACAGGTTGCTTATTTCGGCCGTCACATAGCCCTCGCCTTGCAGCAGAGTCCGCAGGTCAATGATATCCCCCGGAGAGGCAGCAGTGAGTCCGCTGGGGTCAAAGTCAGTGATGATGTCTGTAGCCGGAGCGCCAGCCGTCCCCGCATGACCTTCCTCCCAGCGGAAGATATCGATGCCGGCTCCCCCGGTCATGGTGTCGTTGCCGGTGCCACCGATCATCAGATCGCTGCCGGCGCCACCATTCATTGAGTCGTTGTCAGCTCCCCCGCGCAGAATGTCGGCTTGATTACTACCCGTGATGGTGTCATCGCCATCGTACCCATACAGACGAGTGCTGGTATCAGCCGGTGCTACCAGAGTGGATAGGTCAGCACTGTCGGTACCTGTCAATACATTGGCACCTGAACCACCAGAAGTCAGGAGTGACAGATCCAGTAGCTCAGTTGTACTAGTATCGACAGTGCCTTCACTATCCGTGGCGGACAATGTCACGGTCGGTATCACATTCAGCCCTAGCACGGAGTTCGGCAGGAATACGGTTGCCAAAAGCTCATTGACTGCTTGAGCATCCATGGTACTGCCTGCCTCAATCGGTGTGATAGTAAGAGTGGCAGAACTAGCAAGTCCCAAGAAGCCTGGTTCAAAGGTTGGCGTGATTTGGAGCCCCAGTTCGGTGGCAAGTTCATCATTGTAAGCCCACTCAAAACCAGTAAGGCTTAGTAGTACGGAGTACTCAAGAGAAACTGATGTCAGGTCGTTATCGGGGTCTGAGACCGTGAAGACCTGTTGCTCGGAAATATCGATCAAGCCAAGCGCATCAAGGTTGATGATACCCAGCAGTCCGCCGGACTGATTGATAGCGGGGGTTGGCAAAGTGTTGCCATCACCAACAATGGCGAGCTCACCGTCATAATCATAGGTATAGGCACCCGTCACCAGGTCTAGGGTAAAGGTTTCCCCCAGCAGAGTTGTCAGGGTCATCCCACCATTTGTGACCGAAGCGGGCGTCGAAAGATCGAGAAGCTCTGATGCGCCGGAAGTGGTGACATTGAAGTCTTGAGTCAGGGCATCTTGCTCGATGGAGAATGTCACTCCATCGAAAGTGATGCTGCTGATATAGCCACCATCGGCCCCAAAACCAGCCGATCCAAGCAAGTTGTCTCCAACAGCGCCGCCAGCGGCAGTGACTTCATGATGGAGGAAGGACTTCGATAGCTCCGGAGTGTCGTCGATAACTTTGACGCTGATACTGCTGTCAATCACTTCTTCGCCATCGGTCAATACCACACCAACGGAGAAGTTCAGGCTATCGGCTCCCTGAAGAGTGTGGTCCAGCTCGGAGAATAGCTCTGTTGTGTAACTACCCCTATCATCGATGCTGATCTGCAAGACAGTATCGGCGATATCACCAGCATTGTTCACGGCCTGGAGCGTCTTGCCATCCTCGCTCAAGATCCAGTCAAGCTCGACACCGTCTTGAATCAGGGTTGTATCAGTCGGTACTTCGAGAGCAAAGGAGGCGGTATCTGACACATTCGTATAGGTCAGCTGGCCCGTGGAGACAGTGTCGTCAACCGCAGCATCATTGTCAGAGGCAGGGAGTGCAGCGAAGCTTGCAAAGCTGAAGGCCATCAAGGCTGGCGTGGCTGCAGGGGCGCTAGCGCCGAGCGCATCCTCCGTAACAGCGGTGCTGCCCGTGCTGAGTGTTGCAACGGTGTCCTTGGTGGTGGTGTCAATGAAGTCGGTGCTGTTGCCGGCTGCATCAGTGACATTCATGGTCACGGTCAGCTCCCCTTCGGCCAGACCGGAAAGGTCTTGCCCAGAGGTGCTGAGGATGCCATCCGTGATCGTGATATCCGCCACATCGACGGTAATGGAGCGACTCTCGCTATCGGTGATGGTAATCACGACATCGTTGCTATCGATGCCATTTTCCACTGCCCCTGTCAGTTGAACGCTGGTGATCTCATCAAGACTCAGCGTTTCGTCTCCACCATCCACAAAATCGATGGAGTTATCCGCTGCTGACGGCGCGGTCGCATCGATCACGATATCCTGCGAGGTCGCTGGACCTGTGTTGCCGGCGGCATCCTGCACACGGAACTGTACAGTCGCGGACTCGGTGAGGCCGCTGTCGTAGCTGACCGCAATGCCGGTCACGCTGGCTTCGGGGATATCGATCCAGGTGGTGCCATCGGCGCTGTACTGCAGGGTCTCGCCTTGGGCCAGCGGCGCATCCAGTGTGGCAGAGATCGTCAGGCCATCATCGTCACTGGTGATGAAGTCACCCGCGGTACCGGTGTCTTCACTGATGGCATCGATGGTGACGGTGGTGGTCGGCGCAGCGGTGTCTTTGACGCTATCCGCTGTGAAGCTGTTGTCGTTGCCGGCGTCGTCAGTGACCGTCAGAGTGGCGGTCAGCTCGCCCTCGGCGAGGCCAGACAGATTCTGGCCAGCGACAGTCAGAGTGGTGCCCACGACGGTGATATCGGCGGGGTCGACGGTGACGGAGCCACCTTCGCCGTCGGTGATGACCAGCTGAACGTTGCTGCTGTCCAGGCCGTCTTCGATGGAGCCAGTCAGCGTCACGTTGCCGATCTCGTCGGCATTCAGGAAGCCATCGCCACCATCGTCGAAGGCGATGCTGTTGTCATCGGCGCTCGGTGAGGTCGCATCGATCACGACATCCTGCGAGGTCGCTGGACCTGTGTTGCCGGCGGCATCCTGCACACGGAACTGTACGGTCGCGGACTCGGTGAGGCCGCTGTCGTAGCTGACCGCAATGCCGGTCACGCTGGCTTCGGGGATATCGATCCAGGTGGTGCCATCGGCGCTGTACTGCAGGGTCTCGCCCTCGGCCAGCGGCGCATCCAGTGTGGCAGAGATCGTCAGGCCATCATCGTCACTGGTGATGAAGTCGCCCGCGATACCGGTGTCCTCACTGATGCCAGTGATGCTGATGGTGGTGGTCGGCGCAGCGGTGTCTTTGACGCTATCCGCTGTGAAGCTGTTGTCGTTGCCGGCGTCGTCAGTGACCGTCAGAGTGGCGGTCAGCTCGCCCTCGGCGAGGCCAGACAGATTCTGGCCAGCGACAGTCAGAGTGGTGCCCACGACGGTGATATCGGCGGGGTCGACGGTGACGGAGCCACCTTCGCCGTCGGTGATGACCAGCTGAACGTTGCTGCTGTCCAGGCCGTCTTCGATGGAGCCAGTCAGCGTCACGTTGCCGATCTCGTCGGCATTCAGGAAGCCATCGCCACCATCGTCGAAGGCGATGCTGTTGTCATCGGCGCTCGGTGAGGTCGCATCGATCACGACATCCTGCGAGGTCGCTGGACCTGTGTTGCCGGCGGCATCCTGCACACGGAGCTGCACGGTGGCGGACTCGGTGAGGCCGCTGTCGTAGCTGACCGCAGTGCCGGTCACGCTGGCTTCGGGGATATCGATCCAGGTGGTGCCATCGGTGCTGTACTGCAGGGTCTCATCTGCGGCCAGCGGCGCAGTCAGGGAGGCCGTGATGGTCAGGCCATCATCGTCACTGGTGATGAAGTCGCCCGCGATACCGGTGTCCTCACTGATGCCAGTGATGCTGATGGTGGTGGTCGGCGCAGCGGTGTCTTTGACGCTATCCGCTGTGAAGCTGTTGTCGTTGCCGGCGTCGTCAGTGACCGTCAGAGTGGCGGTCAGCTCGCCCTCGGCGAGGCCAGACAGATTCTGGCCAGCGACAGTCAGAGTGGTGCCCACGACGGTGATATCGGCGGGGTCGACGGTGACGGAGCCACCTTCGCCGTCGGTGATGACCAGCTGAACGTTGCTGCTGTCCAGGCCGTCTTCGATGGAGCCAGTCAGCGTCACGTTGCCGATCTCGTCGGCATTCAGGAAGCCATCGCCACCATCGTCGAAGGCGATGCTGTTGTCATCGGCGCTCGGTGAGGTCGCATCGATCACGACATCCTGCGAGGCCGCCGGGCCAGTGTTGCCGGCAGTATCCTGCACACGGAGCTGCACGGTGGCGGACTCGGTGAGGCCGCTGTCGTAGCTGACCGCAGTGCCGGTCACGCTGCCCTCGGGGATATCGATCCAGGTGGTGCCATCGCTGCTGTACTGCAGGGTCTCGCCCTCGGCCAGCGGCGCATCCAGCGTGGCGGTGATCGTCAGGCCATCATTGTCGCTGGTGATGAAGTCGCCCGCGGTGCCGGTGTCTTCACTGATGGCGTCGATGGTGACGGTGGTGGTCGGTGCGAGGACATCGACTTCAACATTCAAAGCCACGATATCGCTCGTATTTCCCGCCAGGTCGCTCTGGCGGACTTGAACGGAATCATCATTGTAGATGCCTTGATCCAGATCGAACGTCGCGCCTATGCCGATTTCCCAAGTATTGCCACCATCGATTGAGTACTCCCATGTGGCGGCGTCTTCAAGACCATCGACGGTAACCTCTCCGATGCTCGTGATGTTGTCGCCATCAATATTGGTATCAGTGGTCAGGCTGATGGTGGGAGTTACTGGAGGAGTGGTGTCAACCGTAAGGCCTTCCAAATCTCCTGTCTCACTGGTGTTTCCGGCGACATCACTTTGGCGAGCCTGAACGTCGCCGGTGGTGTAAACAGCTTCGTCAAGGATAAAGCTGTTTCCAGTGCCTTCTTGCCAATCTACCCCACCGTTGACGCTGTATTCCCAGGTAGCGCCGTCTTCCAGGCCAGACACCAGGACCTCACCCTCGTTGGTGACACGATCTCCATCTACGTTCGAGTCGTTGACGAGCTCAAGAGAGGGAGCGTCTGGAGTAGTCGCATCGACATCCACGGCAATCGTGTTGGACTCGGCCGAGCTGTTGCCGGCATCATCCGTGATCACTGCAGTGGCGGTGTAATTGCCATCGGCAATGGCGTCGGTGACCTCGACGGCAATGCTGCCAGCGGTGAGGTCATCGGCATTGACCGTGGCTTCGCCAGTAATGGTGCCGCCGTTACCATCATCCAGGGTTACGGTGACGGTATCGCCGGCCTGGGTGTCGTCGGTCAGCGTGACGCTGGTCTGCAGGCCATCTGCCAGCTCATCAGCATTCACGCCATCAGCGGCTTCCGCGATGGTAAGGACTGGCGCATCAGTGCCGGTCTCGCCGCCCGGGGAAGTGGTATCAACCACGACCGCGATCGGATCTGAGGCAGCCGAGCTGTTGCCGGCATCATCCGTGATCACTGCAGTGGCGGTGTAATTGCCATCGGCAATGGCATCGGTGACCTCGACGACAATGCTGCCAGCGGTGAGGTCATCGGCAGTGACCGTGGCTTCGCCGGTAATAGTGCCGCCGTTACCATCATCCAGGGTTACGGTGACGGTATCGCCGGCCTGGGTGTCGTCGGTCAGCGTGACGCTGGTCTGCAGGCCATCTGCCAGCTCATCAGCATTCACGCCATCAGCGGCTTCCGCGATGGTGAGCGTCGGCGCATCAGTGCCGGTCTCGCCGCCCGGGGAAGTGGTATCAACCACGACCGCGATCGGATCTGAGGCAGCCGAGCTGTTGCCGGCATCATCCGTGATCACTGCAGTGGCGGTGTAGCTGCCATCTGCAATGGCGTCGGTGACCTCGACGGCAATGCTGCCAGCGGTGAGGTCATCGGCAGTGACCGTGGCTTCGCCGGTAATGGTGCCGCCGTTACCATCATCCAGGGTTACGGTGACGGTATCGCCGGCCTGGGTGTCGTCGGTCAGCGTGACGCTGGTCTGCAGGCCATCTGCCAGCTCATCAGCATTCACGCCATCAGCGGCTTCCGCAATGGTGAGGGCCGGTGCATCGGTGCCGGTCTCGCCGCCCGGGGAAGTGGTGTCTTTTGTTGTGGCATCCGTGAACTCGGCCGCATTACCGGCCTCATCAGTGACGGTCAGCGTCGCGGTGAGTTCGCCCTCGGAGAGGTCAGACAGATTCTGGCCAGCGACAGTCAGAGTAGTGCCATCGACAGTGATATCGGCGGGGTCGACGGTGACGGAGCCACCTTCGCCGTCGGTGATCACCAGCTGAACGTTGCCGCTGTCCAAGCCGTCTTCGATGGAGCCGGTCAGGGTGACGTTGCCGATTTCATCGGCATTCAGGAAGCCATCGCCACCA
>NZ_JARWKT010000007.1:0-227469 GCF_029846385.1 Cobetia sp. 10Alg 146 | reverse complement strand
CAGGCACTTATACTGAACCGCCCCTGCAGCCCAGCTGCAGGGGCGGTTCTCTTTGTGCGCGGAAAAAGTCGTGCTCGGAGAGGTGCACGCACTGCGTGAGAGGGGAGAGATAGGAGATAGTTCTGCCTGGACGGTATTTCTCCCTGTAAGCGTCGCGGACGGCCGCCCCACGGATGGCCGCTCCACGACCGTCATGAAAAGCTCGTCAGGCACTTATACTGAACCGCCCCTGTAGCCTTGCTGCAGGGGCGGTTCTCTTTGTGCGTAGGAAAAATCGTGCTCGGAGAGGTACACGCGCTGCGTGAGAAGGGCGAGATAGGAGATAGCTCTGCCTGGACGGTGTTTCTTCCTGTAAGCGTCGCGGGTGGCCGCCCCACGACCGTCATGCAAGGCTCGTCAGGCACTTGTACCAAACCGCCCCTGCAGCCCAGCTGCAGGGGCGGTCTGCGTTGGGGCATCGAGGTGGGCAGAGTACGGTAAAGCGGGAGGCGCTTCGTCGAGGTAGTGACGCACTGATATGCAGAACCGCCGGGAGAGCGGGTGTGGACAGGTGGACGCCAACCAGGAAGACAAGTTGTCCACACCCTCTGGCGGCGCGAGAGGGACCCGACTTACGGGGCAACTGTCGCTGTTACATGGCGCTGTCCCGGAAGAGCGACAGGGTCTTGGCGGACATCGGACCCGCTAGAGGCTGACGCGAAGACGCCCTGCCACACAGTGCGTGGCAGGGCGTCTTGAGTTGCCTTCACTGATCAAATGAAGGTGCTACGGATCAGTGGCAGAGCCGTGGTTCATGACCTGGCCAGCCAGAACCACCAGACGATGGCAGCGATCAGGCCAAGCCCTATCAGATTGACGAGTATGCAGATCATGCTGACTCTCCTTGTGGCATGGTGGAAGAATTTCCTGTGCTGTCCGTACGTGACCGAGCTGCCCCCGGGGGAGTGAACCCCCGCAGGCGGTTGGCGTTCGTCACGACCGTCACGGAAGACAGTGACATGGCCAGCCCGGCGATCACCGGCGACAACAGCATGCCGGTGAAGGGATAGAGAATGCCTGCCGCAATCGGAATGCCGATCAGGTTGTAGCCGAAGGCACCCACCAGGTTCTGCTTGATGTTGCGCAGCGTGGCCTGGCTGATCGCGATCGCGTCCGCGACCCCTGCCAGGGAGGGCTGCATCAGCGTGATGCCGGCCGTCTCGATGGCGACATCAGTACCTTCACCCATCGCGAAGCCGACATCGGCCAGCGCCAGCGCCGGCGCATCATTGATGCCGTCGCCGACCATTCCCACCACATGGCCTTCCTGTTGGAGGCGGGCGATCTCATCGTGCTTGTCATCCGGTGAGACGCCGGCGCGATAGTCATCGATCCCGGTCTCACGGGCCACGGCAGCGGCCGTGTGCTGATTGTCACCGGTCAGCATGATCACCTTGAGGCCAACGGCATGCAGGCGAGCGATGGCGTCGCGGCTATCGTCACGCAGCGGGTCGGCCAGCCCGAAGACGGCGATCAATGCATTGTCACGTGCCATCAGGATCACGGTGCGGGCATTGTCTTCCAGCGACGTGATCTGCTCACTCAGCGGTGCAAGGCTGATACCTGCATCCTCCAGCATGGCAGCGTTGCCCATGCGCCAGGTGCGGCCTGCATCGTCCTGAGCCTGAATGCCGCGCCCGCTGATGGTCTGGTAGTCATTGAAGGCCTTGCTGCGCGAGGCCTCGGGACGCTGTGCGTCGATATGTGCCAGCAGCGCGGTGGCCAGGGGGTGCTCGGAGCCTCGCTCCAGGGCATGGGCGGCATCCAGCACCTCCTGCTCGCTTTCCCCCGAGACCCGATGCGTTTCAGTGACTTCCGGCTTGCCGCGCGTCAGGGTACCGGTCTTGTCGACCACGAGTGCCGTCAAGCGACTGGCGGTCTGCAGGGCCTCACCGCTGCGGACCAGCACGCCATGTTCCGCTGCCTTGCCGACCCCGATCATGGTCGAGATGGGCGTCGCCAGACCCAGTGCACAGGGGCAGGCGATGACGAGAACCGCCGTCGCGACCACCAGCATATGCACGCCAGTCGGGGCGGGCCCGACGTTGAACCAGAGAAGCGCCGCGACGATGGCGATGATCATCACGCTGGGCACGAATACGCCGGAGATGGTATCGGCCAGCCGTCCGATCGGGGGGCGCGAGTTCTGCGCCTGACGCACCTGACTGATGATGCGGCCCAGGCGTGTCTCGCTGCCGATGCGCTCGACCTCGAAGACCAGACTGCCACGCGTGTTGAGCGTGCCGGCAGCCACGTCATCGCCGACACCACGTGAGACAGCCAGTGGCTCACCGCTCAACATCGATTCATCGATGTGGCTCTGTCCTTCGATCACCTTGCCATCCACCGGGATGCGCTCACCGGGGCGAATGCGCACGTGGTCACCGCTGCGTACGTCGTTGACATCGATCTCGCGCTCTTCGCCCTCGCGAATGACCCGAGCGGTACGGGTCTGCAGATCCAGCAGCGCGCGCAGTGCTTTCTGTGTACGCCCGCGGGCTCTGACCTCCAGTGCCTGACCAAGACTGATCAGGCCGATGATCATGGTCGAGGCTTCGAAGTAGAGGCCACGAGCCGCCTGAGGCACCGTCTCGGGGAAGATCAGCACGCCCATGGAATAGAGCCATGCTGCTCCGGTACCGAGTGCCACCAGCGTGTCCATGTTGGCCTGATGATGGGTGAAGGCCTTCCAGGCGCTGGTGAAGAAGCTGCGTCCTGCGGTGGCGAGCACACCCAGCACGGCGACCCCGATGGCCAGCCACACTCCACGTTCGAGACCTTCGAAGCCGGGATGATGGAAGAACATGCTGATCATCAGCGGGATACCGATGCCCAGTGACAGCGCGCTGTCACGGATGCGAGAGCGATATTCCTGGTCAGCTTCTTCCTGCTGTTGCGCGTCATTGGCGCTCGGGTCTTTCACCACGCTGGCCCCATATCCCACCCCTTCGATGGCCGCGATGATCTCGGTGGCCGCAAGCTGGCTTTTGACCTGTGCCGTGCGCGAAGCGAAGTTGACCTCGGCATGTTCCACGCCATCCAGCCCATCCAGTGTCTTCTGGATAGTGGCGACACAGCTGGCGCAGGTAATGCCGGACAGCGAGAGCTCAAGACTTCCACTATCCGTCGGGCTGGCCGGAGAGGGTTCTGCTGCCGATGGAGCCGCCGTTGCGTGATCCTCCGTGGTGTCGTCGGACTCAGTGAGATCCGCTGATGTGTCGCCCTCGGCAGGAGGTTCCAATGCATAGCCCGCCTCGACGACAAGACGCTCAAGCAAGGCTTCCGGCAGCCAGCTGGAGACCTGCAGGACGTTGTCTGCCGGCGTACCGCTGACGGTCGCGGCCGAATCCCAGTGTTGAATGGCATTGCGCAGCTTGGCGACGCATTTCTGGCAGTGCATACCGTAGACGTTGATCTCGAGGTTCGCAGGGGTGGCCGGTGCTGCCGGGGTGAGCGGATAGCCGCTGTCCTGCGCCACCTTCGCCACTCCTTCCTCACCCAGCCTCGTGTGTACCAGCAGCAGCTGGGCCTGGGGAGCGCCGACCAGTTCGGCCTGATCATCCTGTGCCAGCAAGGCCTTGCGAATCCTGGTGACACACCCCTGGCAGCTGATGCCGTCAGTGTTCATCACGCTGATCGTGGCAATGGGGTCGTGGCTCATGAGGTCCTCCCTGTGTCAGGGGTGTACGTTCCGTTCTCTTCTGAGGGGGGCGGGAATGATTGCCCCTCGATCAGGCAGCACACGCTGTTGCCATCCGGCACGCCGTCCGGCATGTCCTGCCAGCTCTCCATGGCATGCTCCATACGCTCTGCCAGGGCTTCCAGCTCGCGGATGCGCTCACGCACTCGGGGCAGATGTTCCTTGAGCAGGTCTCTCACCATGGGGCAGGGGGAGTCATGCTGGTCAGCCTGCTGCAGAATCTGCTTGATATCGGCAAGGCTGAAGCCCAACTGGCGTGCCTGGCTGATGAACTTGAGACGTACCAGCGCCTGCTCATCGAAGCGCTGGTAGTTGTTGACGGGATCGCGCCGGGCCGTGATCAGGCCCTGGCGGGTGTAATGGCGAACGGTTTCGGCGGTGACGTTTCCCTCGCGGGCCAGTTCAGCGACTTTCATTGCATCATCTCCTCGTGATCAAGAGTGGCGGAGAGAGCATTCGGCTGCCCTGAAGGTCTGTCGGCAGCCAATGTTCCGTGAATGATCCTCAGTGTAAGACCTATGTGCAGGACATAGGTCAAGCGACCCACTACATACGAAAAACCTGATGTTCGACCAATAGGCTAGAGAGGAAGGCGAGAGCCCCGCCATGTTTTAAACGCTGGCGAACAGACGCTAAATGATCGCCAGGACATGGGGTTAGCAACACGATGACAGTGCAGACATGAATGAAAGTTCCCCAAATACTAGAAATCTCCCTATTCAAACAAACGTTCGCCCTTGACTTGAACGGGCGACTCGCCCAAAACGTAGGTGTCAGGGCTATGCATCAACGAACGATAACAACAACATGCAGCTCTCCAAGCCACCTGCAATGGGACGCCATCCATAATGAAAAACAAGATGAACAAACTCACCCTCGGGGTCGCGCTGGCAGCGGCTGCCACGGCTTATGCCGGTGGCGTTCACGCGGGGGCCTTCCAGCTCAACGAGCAGAGCGTCAGCACTCAGGGGACGTCCTTCGCCGGGCGCGCCTCGAATGCCAACGATGCTTCCACCGTCTTCGGCAACCCGGCTGGCATGTCCTTCCTGGATCGCGCCCAGATCACCGGTGGGGTGACCTATCTGGACGTCAATACCGATATTGATGTCGCCAGCGCGAATGATGCACTCGGTCGGCCAGTCTCTGGCGGAGATGACGGCGACATGGTGCCGGGGGCGGCAGTGCCTTCCTTCTATTACGTGCAACCGATGAACGATCAGGTCGCGCTGGGCTTCGGGGTCTATGCGCCCTTTGGTGTGATCACCGATTATGGCTCTGATTTCCGTGGCCGTTATTTCGCCAATTACAGTGAAGTCGAGGTGGTCACCGCCCAGCCGACCATCTCCTACCGCATCAATGACAAGTGGGCCATCGGCGCCGGTGTGACCTACAACAGCATCAAGGGTGAGCTGACCTCCAACACCGCCGATGTCCTTGGTGCAGGCGATGGCAAGGTCAAGATCAAGGGCGATGATGCCGCCTGGGGCTACAACGTCGGGGTCATCTTCCAGCCGGTGGAAAGTACCCGTCTCGGTCTGTCCTATCGCTCCAAGGTCGACTACAGCCTGGAAGGTGAGGCCAAGTACAACAATGTCTTCAATGGCAGCATGACCGCGCCGGGTCTCGTGAACACTGAGCAAGATGCATCGCTGGATGTGACCTTGCCGGAAAGCATCGACTTCTCCGTGACGCACAAGCTGGATGATCGCTGGACGCTGATGGCGGGCGTGACCTGGGTGCACTGGAGCCGCTTCGACGAGATCGCGGTGGAAGTCGACAACATGAACGACATCGTCGAGGAGCAGGGCTACGAGGACAGCTGGCAGTATGCGGTCGGTCTGAGCTATCAGCTCAATCCGCAGTGGGTGCTGCGTACCGGCATGGCCTTCGATGACAGCCCGACCGTGGATGAGCATCGCAGCGCGCGTATCCCGTCCGGGGATCGCACCATCTTCTCGCTGGGGGCCGGCTGGACGCCGATGCCGGAGCTGACCATCGACATGGCCTACACCTACCTGTGGGAAGAGACGGCCACCGTCAGCCTGAGCGAGCCCAACCGTGGGACCTATGAAGCTGATTACGAGAATGAAGCGCATGGATTCGGTCTCGGCGCGACCTATCGCTTCTGAGTACGTAAGCGGCTGAAACGCTGAGCGGATCTCAGGACAACCAATACAGAAACGCCCGGTCACATGACCGGGCGTTTTTTGTTGCCCCTGCCGGAGGCCATCCGGCAGGGGCGGGACCATCGCCTCAGCGCGAGCATCGGCGGTCCGTCACCAGCGTCTGACATGACGATCAGAAGTCGTAGCGTGCCAGGAACATCAGCTGGTCCCGGTCAGCGCTGTACTCGCTGCCGTCTGACTGGCGGCTGTTGTCGAAGCGGTACTCGGTGGCCAGCGTCAGGTCCTTGACTCGCCAGGCCGCGCCCAGGATCTGATAGGCGTAGCGGGCTTCGCTGTCGGTGTCTTCCAGGTGGTTCAGGCCGCCATAGAGCTCGACGCTGTCATCGCCCCAGATGACCTCCTTGAACTTGTAATTGACCACGAATTCCGCGCCGCGCGCCTTGTCGACGAAGGCTTCCGAGGAGTCCAGGGTGCTGCCGGCGATGTGGTTGCGATATTCCCCGCCGACGAGCGCGATGTACCAGTTGCCCGGCGACCAGTGACCGCCGAGCAACCAGGCATCGACATCGCCGTTCTCGCTGTTGCCGCTCTCGTAGTCGCTCAGCTCCGTATGGTGGAAGACCCCGCCCACCGTGACGTCCTCGTTCGGATGCCAGTTGAGCGCGGCTTCATAGCTGTAGTCGCGCTCATAGCCTGAGTACTCGGTCTCGGTGGTGAAGACGCCGTCCTCGAAGAGCGAGGTCTCGTTGCTGTGCTGGCCATCATGACTGAGCTGGTAGAGCAGGCCGACGGTGAACTCTCCGAAACCCTTCTTCCAGTACAGCGAGTTGTCCGGGCGTCCCGTGCCATGCAGACCACCATCTCCGCTGCGGCCTTCGAAGGTGCCGGACGCCTCGCCACCATTGATCCAGAACCAGTCGGTGTTGACGGCCACCATGTCGTACCAGGGGCCATACTGCTTGCCGACCGTGAAGCTGCCCCATTTCTCGTGTGCCGCCCCAGCGTAGAGCATGCGCTTGTAGTGAGCATCGGTGCCATCCTTGAACCAGGGGTCGAAGCCCCATTCGGCCCGGATGATCGAGCTCCAGCCTTGCTGGAACTGATGCTCGTGGATCAGGCGAATCCGCGAGCCACCGTTGTAGATCTCATCGTGTGCGCCATCCTGGATCACGGCAAACGCCGCCAGGCGGCCACTGAACTCGACGCGGTCGGTATCCGTCTTGTAGACCTCGATGGCCTGAGCCATGGGGCTCATGCTCAGCAGTCCCGTGCCGAGCAGGGCTGCGCCAATCGCGTGACGCAGACGAGGGTGAGTGAGAAGGGGGATGCTGGCTGTTGTTGTAGGTTGCATCGTCATCCTGTGCATGTCTTTCCATCGGTGTGGGGAATGCCGGAGCATCCTGCTCCGGCCTCGGTCGGGTGCACGCACCCGGTTGGCAGCCAATGTCGATTCGCGTGACCGACTCGGCTGTCCTTGCCTGAGCCTTTTCTCAGGCAAAGCGGGGTCTTGATGGGCGCCGAAGCGCCCATCAGGCATGTCGTCGTGTTCAGGGTGTCAGTGGTGCGCCTGGCCCAGGTCCGGGGCGAAGGCAGCCTGCATCAATTCACGGGTGTAACGCTCACGGGGCGCCTCGAAGATGGCGTGGGTACTGCCGCTTTCCACCACCTCGCCTTCCTTCATCACGATGAGGTGGTCTGACAGTGCACGCACGACCGCCAGGTCATGGCTGATGAACAGGTACGTCAGGCCATGACGCGCCTGCAGGTCGCGCAGCAGGTCGATCACCGTGACCTGTACCGAGCGATCCAGCGCCGAGGTCGGCTCATCCAGCAGCAGGAATTCCGGCTTGAGCACCAGGGCGCGAGCGATGGCGATACGCTGGCGCTGGCCGCCGGAGAATTCATGCGGATAGCGATTGCGCATGCCGGGGTCGAGGCTGACCTCACAGAGTGCCTCACAGACCTGTGCGTCGCGTTGGGCGCGATTGAGCTCCGGATGATGCACGCGCAGGCCTTCGCTGATGATCTCGCCCACGGTCAGGCGCGGCGACAGGGAGCCGAAGGGGTCCTGGAAGACGACCTGCATGCGTGAGCGCAGCGGTCGCATGCCGGACTTGTCCAGCGCGGCGATGTCCACGCCATCGAAGTCGATGTTGCCCTGGCTCTTGAGCAGGCGCAGCAGGGCACGACCCAGCGTGGACTTGCCGGAACCGGACTCGCCGACGATGCCGATGGTCTGGCCGCGTCGGACCTCGAGATCGATGCCGCGCACCGCCTCGAAGGCGACCTTGGGGCCGAACAGCGGCCGCTTGATGGTGAAGCTGACGCGCACATCGCGTGCCGAGAGCAGCACCGGCGCATCCGCCGCCACCGGTGCTTTCTCGCCGGCCGGTTCGGCATCGATCAGCATGCGGGTGTAGGCGTGCTGCGGGTTGTCGAAGACCTCGTGGGTGGTGCCGGTCTCCAGCAGCTCGCCGTGGCGCATCACGCAGACACGGTCCGCGAAGTGGCGCACGATGCTCAGGTCGTGGGTGATGAACAGGATCGCCATGCCGTAGCGTTGCTGCAGCGACTTGAGCAGCCGCAGGATCTGCGCCTGCACCGTGACGTCCAGCGCGGTGGTCGGCTCATCGGCGATCAGCAGGTCCGGCTCGCAGGCCAGCGCGATGGCGATCATCACGCGCTGACGCTGACCACCGGACAGCTCATGGGGATAGCTGTCGATACGCCGCGCCGGCTCCGGGATGCCGACCTGCTCCAGCAGTTCCAGCGCCTTGTGACGAGCCGCGCGGCCCTTGAGATCACGATGCAGTGCCAGTACCTCGATGATCTGCCGTCCGATGCGATGCAGCGGGTTGAGCGAGGTCATCGGCTCCTGGAAGACGGTGGCGATGCGGTTGCCGCGCAGCTCGCGCATGCGCCGCGTCGAGGCACTCAGCAGGTCTTCGCCGCGCAGGCGGATGGCGCCCTTGATCTCGGCGAGTTCCGGCAGCAGACGCAGGATGGCGGTGGACGTGACCGACTTGCCGGAACCGGACTCGCCGACCAGCGCCAGCGTCTCGCCCTTGTTGAGGGTGAAACTGACGCCCTTGACGGCGGGTACCGCGCCGTCCGGCAGCTGGAAGTCGACCTTGAGGTCATCGACTTCCATCAGCGGCGGCGTGCCCGGCGCCTCGGCCGCCAGTCCCAGGCGAGTCAGGGTGTCGGCGCGGGCCTGGTCGGCGGCGTTGCGCGCTGGCGGCAGGCTGGAGGCGGTGCCGGAGGGTGAAGGTGAAGAGGTCATGATCAGCGCTCCGGTTCAGCGAGTCTTGGGGTCGAGGGCGTCACGCAGGCCATCGCCGAGGAAGTTGAGGCAGAACAGGGTCGCGGCGAGGAAGGCCGAGGGCACCAGCAGCATCCAGGGCGCGGTCTCCATCATGTCCTTGCCTTCGGAGATCAACACGCCCCAGGAGGTCAGCGGTTCCTGCACGCCAAGCCCGAGGAATGACAGGAAGCTCTCCAGCAGGATGACCTTGGGCACCGTCAGCGTGACGTAGACGATCACCGGGCCCAGCGCGTTCGGAATCAGGTGACGCGTCACGACCTGCAGATCACGCACGCCGAGTGCATGCGCCGCCTCGACGAATTCGCGCTTCTTGAGTGCCAGCACCTGGCCGCGCACGATCCGCGACATGTCCAGCCACTCCACCGCGCCGATGGCGGCGTAGATCAGGAAGATGTTGCGACCGAACACCACCATCAGCAGGATCACCAGGAACATGAACGGCAGCGAATACATGATGTCGACGAAGCGCATCATCAGATTGTCGGTGCGCCCGCCGAAGTAGCCGGAGACGGCGCCGTAGAGCACGCCGATCACCAGGCTGACGAAGGTGGCGACCAGCGCCACCGACAGCGAGATCTGGCCGCCATGCAGGGTACGGGTCAGCAGGTCACGGCCGTTGACGTCGGTGCCGAAGATGTGGCCGGAGGCCAGGTCCGGGCCGGTGCCGATGGCGTTCCAGTCGACCTCGTCGAGTTCGAAGGGCGTCAGCCATGGGCCGATCAGGCAGGCCAGCACGACGAGGGTCATCACCACCAGGCTGCACATGGCGGCGCGGTTCTGCTTGAGACGACGCCAGGCATCGCGGGTCAGGCTGTCGCCTGCCGGTGCCGCAGGGGGCTGGCCGTCGAAGGCACTGGCAGCGCCGGTGCCGTGGGGGGCGGGAGTTGTCTGTGACATGTCAGGGCCTCGGGTCAGTCGTCGTAGCGGATCTGCGGGTCGAGCATGCTGTAGAGCAGATCGACGATCAGGTTGAGCAGCAGGATCAAGGCGCCATAGAAGACCACCGTGCCCATCACCAGGGTGTAGTCACGATTGAGCGCACCCTGCACGAAATAGCGCCCGATGCCGGGAATGCCGAAGATCTGCTCGATTACCACGGAGCCGGTGATGATCCCGGCAATGGCCGGGCCGAGGTAGGAGACCACCGGCAGCATCGCCGGTCGCAAGGCATGGCGCAGAATCACCTTCCACTCGCTCAGCCCCTTGGCGCGGGCGGTGCGGATGTAGTGACTGCCCAGTACCTCGATCATGCTGGCGCGCATCATGCGGGCGATGTAGGCGATCTGCTGGATGGAGAGTGCCACCACCGGCAGCAGCAGGTTCTGCCAGGCGCCGCCGTTCCAGCCGCCGGCCGGCAGCCAGCCGAGCAGCACGCCGAACACCAGCGCCAGCAGCGGGGCGATCACGAAATTGGGCACCGCGATCCCCGCCAGCGCAGTACTCATCACCACGTAATCCGCCGTCGAGTTGCGCCGGATGGCCGCGATCACCCCCAGCGGCACCCCGATCAGCAGCGCGGCCAGAATCGCCCACATGCCCAGCTCCAGGCTGGCCGGGAAGCCCTGGCTGATCAGCTCGCTGACGTCGAAGTCCTTGTACTTGAAGGACGGGCCGAGATCGCCCTGTACCAGATCACCCAGATAGCGGATGTACTGCATCGGCAGCGGTTCATCCAGGTGATAGGCCGCGCGCAGGTTCTGCTCGATTTCCGGCGGCAGGCGGCGTTCGCCATCGAAGGGGCCGCCCGGGGCGACCCGCATCAGGAAGAACGACAGGGTGATCACGATCAGCAGGGTGGGAATCGCCTGCAGCAACCGTTTGAGGGTGTAGCTCAGCATCCAGTGCTCCGTTCGGGCCGCTGCCCGGGTGTGTCGTTGTTATGGGTGGCTGTCATCGGTCAGTGCGAGGAGTCGATATGCAGATAGCGACTCGGGTGAACGTCCAGCGCGTTGGGGGCCCAGCCGCTGATGGCGGGGGTCACGAGACTGGAGGTGACGTAGTCGTAGAGCGGCAGCACCACATCGTGGTCGAGCAGATACTGCTCGGCATCGTGCAGTTGTTGCCGGCGAGCATCGTCATCGCCCTCGCGGGCCGCCGCCTCGATCAGCGCATCGTAGGCCGGTGAGCTGAGTCCGGGTGCGTTGGAGGTGTTGTCGCTGCTGAAGGCGTTAAGGAAGTCGTAGGCATCGGCGATGGTCGCGATCATGCCGTAACGGCCGACCTCGAAATCGCCCAGCGCCAGATCCCGGTAATGCACCGCGGCCTCGGTATTGGTCAGCGTCACGTGCACGCCCAGCGGCTTCCACATCGCTCCGAGCGCCACGGCGATCTTCTTGTGGTCTTCCAGGGTGTTGTAGCGCAGGGTCAGCTCAAGCGGGTGGTCTGGCCCGTAGCCCGCGTCTGCCATCAGCTCGCGGGCCTTCGCCATGCGCCGGTCCATCCACCAGTCAGCGAAGTCGAAGCGCGCGCCCTGATGTTCACTCAACGCCTCGGGCACGAAATGCCAGGAGGGGATCTGGCCCATGCCGAGAATGCGCTCGGTGATCACCTCACGACGCGTGGCCAGATTCAGCGCGCGACGAATGCGCCGGTCCGCCACGGGCGAGCCCTCGCGCAGATTGAAGACATAGAAGTACTCGCCGAGGATCGGGTAGGTGTGCAGGGCCTCGGCCAGATTGTCCTGAATCCACGCGTAGTGGCTGGCGGGTACGCCATAGGCGATCTCGACTTCACCCGCACGGAAGCGATTGAGCGCGGCATGGCTCTCCTCGATGGGCAGGTAGACCACCTCGTCGAGGGTGACGTTCTGTGCGCCGTGATAGCGCGCGTTGGGTGTCAGCGTGATATGCGACTGCGGCGCCCATTCCTTGAGCACGAAGGCGCCCGAGGTGACCATGTTGGCCGGCCGCGTCCAGTCAGCGCCATTGGCCGCGATCACATGGCGTGGCAGCGGGGCGGCTTCGCTCATCGCCAGCGTCTGCGCCAGTGTTGCCGACGGATGACTGAGCGTGATGGTGAGCGTCTGCGCATCGGGCGCGGCCACGCCGAGCTGATCCGGGGGCAGCGCGCCGGTATTCACCGCGCGGGCATTGACGATCGGGTAGTAGAGGGTCGCGTTGTGGGCCGCGGTAGCCGGTGTCAGCAGGCGGCGCAGCGCAAAGACCGCATCCTCGGCGGTCAACGGCGTGCCGTCTGACCACTCAAGCCCCGCGCGCAGATGGAAGGTCCAGATCCGTCCATCGGCGGACGACTCCCAGCGCTCTGCCAGCCCGGGAATCAGCTCGCCGTCGGCGGAGTAGGCGATCAGCGGCTCGAACAGATCACGCACGATGCGTGTCTCCCAGGTGCCGCTGGTCTGTTGCGGGTCCAGCGAGCCGGGTTCGGCGCCATTAGCGATACGCAGGATCTGTTCGTCCTGGCTTGCGGGGCTTATGGAGCTTGTGGAGCTGGTGGAGCTTGTGGCTTGTGCGGCCATGGCGCTGCTGGAAGCGCTCATGGACACGGAGAGTACGGACAGCAGCAGGCCTGCGCCGAGGCTTGCCGCGCATTGCATCGGGGAAGTGGGGGACATGCGTCGACTCCTTGTCACGCCCGTGGGGCGCGACGGCATCTTCTGGTGCCATCCTTGGCAGATGCCACGAGGCCGCCCTGGTGGACAGCCGCGTGAACCCATGACATTCGAGAGAGCGGCGAGCCTGGTCAGAGGCTCAGCAGGCTCGCCTCACTCGGAGAACGAGACCCAGCGCGAGCGGTGGATATCCTCGATGTTGCCCTGCCAGCCGCTGAGCTTGGGATTCACCAGGTTGCGTGACACGTAGTAGTAGATCGGCAACACGGCGTAGTCATCCAGCGCCTTGCGCTCGGCGTCCTGCATCAGGGCCTCTCGGTCATCCATGTCGAGGGTATCGGCGGCCTGTTGCATGTCGTCATCCAGCGCCTTGTTGGAATAGGCGCCGTAATTGTTGGGCACGCCGGTTTCCAGCAGGTTGAGGAAGTTCTGGGCGTCGTTGTAATCGCCTATCCAGCCGGCGCGACCGACATCGAACTTGCCCTGGCGCATGTCCTCGTAGTGCACCGCGACCTCGGCATTCAGCAAATTGACCTTCACGCCCAGCGGCTTCCACATCGCGGCGGCGGCAATGGCCACCTTCTTGTGGTCTTCGCTGGTGTTGTAGCGCAGGGTCAGCTCCAGCGGGTTGTCCGGGCCGTAGCCGGCGTCCTCCATCAGAGACCTGGCCTTCTGCATGCGTTCATCCATCGACATGTCCTTGAAGGGCATCTCCTGGATGTCGTAGTGGTTCACGCCGGTGGGCACGAAGCTGTAGGCCGGCACTTCGCCGGTGCCGAGAATCTTGTCGGTGATGATGTTGCGGCGGATGGAGAGGTTGAGCGCCTCGCGCACCCGCGGGTCTGCCGTGGCATGGCCGTCACGTGAATTGAGCACGTAGTAGTAGATGCCCAGGTAGGGCGCGACGTGGGTGGCGTCCGGCAGGTTATCCTTCAGCCAGCCGTATTGCTGGGTGGGGAATTCGCGTGCGATGTCGATCTCGCCGGCGCGGAAGCGCTTCAGGGCGCTGTTGCGCTCCTCGATGGGGTAGTAGATCACCTCATCCAGCGCGACCTCCTTGGCATCGTGGAATTCAGGATTCTTGAGCGCGACGATGCGGGTCTGCGGCTGCCACTCGCTCAGCTCGAAGGCGCCGTTGGAGACCATCTTGCCGGGGTCGGTCCAGTCCTTGCCGTACTTCTCCACCACATGTTTCGGCAGCGGGTAGGCGGTGTAATGCGAGAGCTGGTCCAGGAAGTAGGGCGTCGGGCGCTCGAGGGTGATCTCGAGAGTGTGGTCATCCACGGCTCGCACGCCGAGGGTATCCGGCTCGGCCTCGCCGCTGTTGATGGCCTTGGCATTCTTGATCGGATACAGGATGTAGGCGTAATCCGAGGCATTCTCGGGTGTCATGATGCGCTTGAGCGCGTGCACGAAGTCCTCGGCGGTCACCGGCTCACCGTCGGACCACTTGCCGTCCTGGCGCAGCGTGAAGGTATAGGTCTTGCCGTCATCGGAAATCTGCCATGACTCGGCCGCGCCGGGGATGCGCTCGCCATCGGCGGCTTCGGTGACCAGCCCCTCGAAGAGATCGCCCACCACGTCATTTTCCCAGGTGCCGGAGATCTGCTGTGGGTCCAGCGAGGCCGGTTCCCCCATGATCGCCAGCTTGAGGGTGTCGGCCATGATGCCCGGGGAAGCGGCGATGCTCCCGGCCAGCAGCAGGGAGCTTGCCAGTCGCTTGAGCGCGAAGCGCTTGGGGAGGGCCGGCGCATGAGACGAGGAGTGCAGTAGTGCCATGGTAGGGAGGCTCGCTATTGTTGTTAGGGGGAATACGAGTGATGCCTTCTACCATCGAGTCTTTTCCTGCCTGCTGTCCATGTTAAAAAATGGATAGCTCATGCATGCATTCGATGATCGCCATGCAAGGCACGGAAAATCGGGCGTTCCGGGGCTGACAGCCGTTTGAATGACTTTGGTCGCAGTCGCATGGAAGGCAGGCAGCTGCCGGCTGGCGGGCAGCGTGACGGATACCCGAGAGCGTCCTTCGGCCACCTGGCCACGGATGATGGGGCGGGCATGGTCGCCACGCCGGGAAATGGCTACAATATCGGGCTTCGCGCGCTGTCGATCTGCGCAGGTGTCCAGTGGACAACGTCTCGCAGGCTGTCCCCTTCGACAGGGCTGTCGCGCCCCATTCACGCATCATCGCCTCAAGACAGGACGACCATGCAAGAGATCAATCCGATCACCAACCTCATCAAGGACCTGTCCGAAAGGGCAGAAGTCCTGAGGGGGTATCTTTGACTATGCCGAAAAGCAGGATCGGCTAGAGGAAGTCACTCGCGAACTCGAGAATCCGGATGTCTGGAATGACCCGGAATACGCGCAGAAACTCGGCAAGGAGCGTGCGTCGCTGGAGCTGGTCGTCAAGACCCTCGACGACATGAGCAACGGCCTGTCCGACTGCGCTGACCTGCTGGAGATGGCGGTCGAGGAAGAGGATGAAGGCACCGTGGACGAAGTCGTCCGCGAGCTGGATCAGCTCAAGGCCAGTCTCGAGAAGCTCGAGTTCCGCCGGATGTTCTCCGGTGACATGGATGCCAACAACGCCTACCTCGACATCCAGGCCGGCTCCGGTGGTACCGAAGCTCAGGACTGGGGCAACATGCTGCTGCGCATGTACCTGCGCTGGGCCGAGCATCACGGCTTCAAGACCGAGATCGTCGAGGCGAGTGCCGGTGAAGTCGCGGGCATCAAGTCCGCCACCATTCACATCGAGGGCGACTATGCCTTCGGTTGGCTGCGCACCGAGCTGGGTGTGCACCGTCTGGTGCGCAAGAGTCCCTTCGACTCCGGCGGCCGTCGTCACACCTCGTTCGCGTCCGTGTTCGTGTCGCCGGAAATCGATGACAACATCGAGATCGACATCAATCCGGCCGATCTGCGCACCGATACCTATCGCTCCTCCGGTGCCGGTGGTCAGCACGTCAACACCACCGACTCCGCGGTACGTATCACCCACATCCCGACAGGGATCGTGGCGGCCTGCCAGACCGAGCGCAGCCAGCACTCCAACCGTGACCGCGCCATGAAGATGCTGAAGGCGCGTATCTACGAAGCCGAGATGCAGAAGCGCAACGCCGCCAAGCAGGAACTCGAGGACTCCAAGTCCGACATCGGTTGGGGCAGCCAGATCCGCTCCTACGTCCTCGATGACCAGCGCATCAAGGACCTGCGGACCGGTGTCCAGTCGAGCAACTGTGACAAGGTGCTCGACGGCGATCTCGATGACTTCATCGTCGCCAGCCTCAAGATGGGGCTCTGATCGCGAGGAGACTCGCGAACCAGCGCCCATTCGCCTCCGCCGGTATCGCCGGCGGAGGCCACGAATTCCCGAATCGCGATCAGTCCTGATGCGCTATCCCCAGGCTGATCTTGATCTGTCGTGGCTTTGGCCATGACCCTTTGATACGAGACAGGCCCCTCCATGTCGACAGAGCAGACCCCCGCCATTGATGAGCAGCAGGCCGCCGAACAGGCTCAGGAAGAGAATCGCCTGATCGCCGAACGTCGCGCCAAGCTGAGTGCCCGCCGTGAGCAGGCCGCCGCCGAAGGCAAGAGCGCCTTCCCGAATGACTTCCGTCGTGACAGCCTCGCTGCTGACCTGCAGGCGGAGCTGGGCGAGAAGGACAAGGCCGAGCTGGAGACGCTGGACCGCAAGGCCGCCGTCGCCGGGCGCATCATGCGCAAGCGTGGCCCCTTCATCGTGCTGCAGGAAGTCTCCGGCCAGATTCAGCTCTATGTCGACAAGAAGGGCCTGCCGGAAGCGCTGCTCGAGGACATCAAGGGCTGGGACATCGGCGACATCGTCGGTGCCAGTGGCCCAGTGCACAAGTCCGGCAAGGGCGATCTGTACGTCATGATCGAAAGCGCCCAGCTGATGACCAAGAACCTGCGTCCGCTGCCGGACAAGTTCCACGGTCTGTCCGACCAGGAAATGCGCTATCGCCAGCGCTATGTCGATCTGATCATGAACGAGCAGTCACGTCGCACCTTCGCGCTGCGTGCCGGCATCGTCGCCTCCATCCGTCGTTTCCTCAGCGACCGCGGCTTCATGGAAGTCGAGACGCCGATGCTGCAGCAGATTCCGGGTGGTGCGACCGCGCGTCCGTTCATCACGCACCACAATGCGCTGGACATGGAAATGTACCTGCGTATCGCCCCGGAGCTGTACCTGAAGCGTCTGGTGGTGGGTGGCTTCGAGCGCGTGTTCGAGATCAACCGCAACTTCCGCAACGAAGGGCTGTCGACGCGTCACAATCCCGAGTTCACCATGCTCGAGTTCTACTGGGCCTATGCGGACTACCGTGACCTGATCGCGCTGACCGAAGACATGATCCGCACCGCAGCCCAGGAAGTGCTCGGCACTACGCAGATCACCTGTCAGGGCAGCGAGTACGACCTGAGCCAGCCGTTCATCCAGATGACCATGCGCGAGTCGATCATCAAGTACGGCGACGGCATCACCGAAGCCGACCTGGCCGATTACGACGCCGCGCGTGCCACGGCGGAGCGTCTCGGTATCCAGGTCAAGCCGATCTGGGGGCTGGGCAAGCTCGAGACCGAGATCTTCGAAGCCGTCGCCGAGCACCGTCTCGACCAGCCGACCTTCATCACCGAGTACCCGGCCGAAGTCAGCCCGCTGGCGCGTCGCAACGATGCCAACCCGCACGTGACCGATCGCTTCGAGTTCTTCGTCGGTGGCCGCGAGATCGCCAATGGCTTCTCGGAGCTCAACGACGCCGAAGATCAGGCCGAGCGCTTCCAGGCTCAGGTGGCCGAGAAGGATGCCGGGGATGACGAAGCCATGTTCTACGACGCCGACTACGTGCGCGCGCTGGAATACGGCATGCCGCCGACGGCGGGTGAAGGCATCGGCATCGACCGTCTGGTGATGCTGCTGACCGACAGCGCCTCCATCCGCGATGTGCTGCTGTTCCCGGCGATGCGTCCGCAGCAGGGCTGATCGCGCTGCTCGCCTCCCGTGGTGAGTCATCGTGACGAACCACGCTGATGGCACTTGCGACGCCTCCGATCCTCGATCGGGGGCGTCGTGGTCTCTGCAGGGCGACATTGGCTGACGACGAGCGGTGGCCGAGGCGCAATCGTCACGGATGAGGCGAGGCGGTGCTTGGCTTTGTTGCCTGCGAGCGGCCATAATGGTCGGCGTCCTGTCAGTCAGCCGTTTCATGGTGCTGAAGCTGATGACAGTATCGTCGAGGTCTACCGTGCGAGAGCGTGTGCCGGCTGTGTCGAGCCACCCACGATGGCGGTGTCCTGCCTTGGGAATTGTCCCCTGAATGTCCTGGAGAGTGCAGAATGAAGCTGCTTAACCGTTCCGCCCTGAGCGTCAAGCCGACCCAGGCGTTTGTCGACTGGATCAACTCGCTGGAATCCGAAGGTGAGGGAGGTGAGGATCTGGCGCTGGAGGATGTCAATCAGGAGAGTACCGTCTACCTGATTCCCGAGATGGACACTCGCGAAGCGCTGGATGGCTTCGTGTCCGAGCGCTGGCTGGACGTGCTGGAAAGCGAGCTGCGCGCCTGGGAGGAAGACACCCGCCATTGGCCGGAGCCGATGGACAAGGCGCTGTTCGAGCGCTTCCTGACCGTCGAGCACAGCTACCTGGCCGTTGACCTGGATGACGAGGCGCCGCTGGAAGTCTGCGAAGTGGACGACGAGCTGCTGGCGGATCTCGATTGAGTCCGTCGCGCGCCGTCTGTTGACGTGACGGCGCTGTCAGTCAGCGCGACAGGCGTTACAATGGCCTCGGGCAATGTGCTCGGGGCCATTTGCGTTCTGTGGCGGCTTTCCCCGTGGCGGCTTTCCCCGTGGTGTCTGTCACCCGGTATCTGCCACGCGGTACCTGTCACGTGGAGCGCCCTTTTCCCGACATGTCGTTTCATTTCACCTGCCGTCCATCCGCTCGGCGGCTGCCCCATTCAAGGAGATCGCGCATGAGCGTCCAGGCCCGGATAGAAAGCAAGCTAGCGACGCTCGACCCGCTGATGGTCGAGGTCGTCAACGAGAGCCACATGCATAGCGTGCCGGCCAATTCCGAGACGCACTTCAAGGTCACGCTGGTCAGCGAGCGCTTTGACGGCCTGATGCCGGTCAAGCGTCACCAGCTGTTGTACGCCCTGCTGGATGAAGAGCTCGCCGGCCCCGTCCACGCGCTGGCGTTGCATCTGTATACCCCGCAGCAATGGACGGCGCGCGGCGGTGAGATTCCCGAATCCCCCAACTGCCTGGGCGGTGGCAAGCACTGACCATGACCTCTGAACCGCAACGCCTGCAATACCTGGACGCCATGGGCCTGACCGCCTGGGTCGGTCGCTATCAGCTGCCCAATGCGCTGCCCACCGAGGCCTGTGAATGGCCAGAACCGGTGGTGGCTGAGCCGGTGGCACCTCAGGCACGTCTGCATGCGCTGATTGAAGAGGCGCCGCAACCGACGGTGAGCTCGCCGCAGGCGGAGCCGGCTCCTGCGCGAGCACCGGGACCATCGCCTGCCGCCAGTGCGCGCGCCCTTCTGGGCATGGCGCCGGCCGAGGCCTCCGTGGCCACGGCCGTGCAGACCCGCGAGGCGACGGGGGGCGAGTCAAGCAGCACGGCCTCCTGGGGGACGCCACCTGCTCAGGCGACGACAGAGACAGTGGTCGAGGCGCAGGTCACTCCTCCGGCCGACCAGCCGCCGCTGCGATTCAGCGTACAGCTGGCAGCACTCGACGGACGCTGGTTGGTCATGTTGCCCGGTGATGAGGCGCCGCATCTGGAAGGCGAGGCGTTGCTGAAGGCATTGTGGCGGGCGGCAGGCATCACGCCGACGACAGACCTGACGTTCAGTCACTTCCGCTGGCCATTGCTCGCGAACCTCAAGGCCAGTGCACCGCTGGATGAGGCACGGGAGGGATTGCGGGCCTTCCTGAATGGCCCCGCACGCCGTGATTGGCAGCCCGAGCGGGTCCTGATCTTCGGCAATCGCGAAGACTGCGCGACCCTGCGTGAGGTGCTGGGCATCACCTCCTCCTCGGGAGACGCCGAAACCTCAAGCCTGCTGGACATTCCCGTCTGGCAGGGGCCCGAGCTTGCCACGCTGGCGCGCTCCAGTGATGCCAAGCGCCAGCTGTGGCCGCTGCTGATTCGCTGGGGAAAGGCGTGGTCTCGCGGGATGACGGAAGGCACGTCGTCATGAGCGGGGCTGACGGCGAGACGGGCGCGGTGCGCAAGCTGGTGCTGGACGATGCGACGCTGGCGGCATTGCAGGCCATCGAGAGCACCCAGGCGCATGGGCTCTCCAGATGCCAGCTGACGGATGTGCTCAGCGATGCCTCACGCTGCATTCTTGGCTGGCATGCGCCAGCCACGCCTGAGCGGCTGGCGGGATTCGTGGTACTGGCGCGCGGCCCTTTCGAGGCCGAGATCGAGGCGATCACCGTGCATGCTGACCTGCGCGGTCAGGGCATCGGGCGGGCCCTGTTGCAGGCAGCGATCGAGCGCGCCAGACAATGGCATCATGCCACGGGGCTGGAGCGCCTGTTGCTGGAGGTGCGAGCAGGCAATGACGCGGCGCGTGCGCTCTATGCGCATGCCGGGTTCCATGTGGATGGCGTGCGGCGCGGCTACTACCCGGCCTTGCCTCCTGCGCCCTCGGGAACTCGCGAAGATGCGCTGCTGATGTCGCTGCCACTGGAGTGAGGTGCCGACCGGACATCTCTTCAGAGGCTGGCCTTCTGGGGCACATCGCAAGCGACTGCTGACAGAGACGACAACGCCGCCGACAGGAGACTGTCGGCGGCGTTGTCGTGCTGCAAGGCCAGAGTGATCAGGCGCTCTGGGTCTCGCTCTCGTTCTCGCTGAAGCGGGCGATCAGGCCTTCCAGACGGCTCGCCCACTGGTCGCGCTCTTCCTGCAGGCGCGCATTGGCCTGACGCAGCTGCTCCAGTTCCTCGCCCTGGCCTTGCTTGGCGTCGCTCAGACGCTGGTTTTCTTCCTTCAGCTCATCGACTTCCATCTTCAGCATCTCGATGGAGTCGATCGCCTGGCCGACTTTCTGCTCAAGCTGGGTAAAGAGTTCAGTGCTCATGCTATCTCCTTGTCGGGCCCCAAGGGCTCGAGGGTGTTCGTTGAGGGCGGTAAAAGTATGCGGTGAATGCTGGTGCGATGAAGATCGGCCACCCCGGCAGTCCCTGCCGGAACGGCGCAGCGATACCCGCCTGCAGGCAGACTACGATGCTGCCTTTATCGACACAAGCGCGAAAGGTGCTCAGGCCGGTTGCTGGCGTCGATAGAGGCGTCCGTGACTGTCGCCGGCGCGACTCTCGCGATGCAGCTGCCAGTTGGCGGGGACCTGAGGCGTCAGCTCCGCCTCGACTTCCAGATAGATCATGGCGCCATCCTTCAACCAGCCCCGCGACTCGAGCAGCTCGCAGCTCTCGGCGGCGAGTCCGAGCCGGAAGGGCGGGTCGAGCAGGACCAGATCCACGCCCTCCTCGGGCGGGGTGCCGCTCTGTAGCCAGTGGATCACGTCGGCGGTGATGACCGTCGCCGGCAGCGGGCCTTCATTGCTCAGGGTCGTGATGTTGTCGGCCAGCGCCCGAGCGACACGGCTCTCGCGTTCCACGAAGGTGACCTGGGCTGCCTCCCGTGACAGCGCCTCGAGTCCCAGTGCGCCGCTGCCGGCGAACAGATCCAGTACTCTGGCGCCACCGACATGAAAGCCGAGCCAGTTGTAGAGTGTCTCGCGAACGCGGTCTGGCGTCGGCCGCAGGCCGGGCGCCTCGATCACGGTCAGCAGGCGGCGCTTGAAACGTCCGCCGATGATTCGCAGACGCCCCGCTGGCCCTGCCTTGCCAGAGCGCGAGGGGGCTGAGGATTTGCCCCGTGCGGGGCCTTTGTGAGGTGCGCGTTTTTTCATGCCGCGAGTCTAGCATGTGCGACGCCGGATGCCGCGTGGTGCGTACCTTAAGGCCTGAAGGGATGGTAGGATGACGCCACTTTCACGAGTTCAGGACTGTCTCGCCATGTTCGGTTTTTTCAAGCGCAAGAAACACAAGGCTCAGGAGCAGCAAGCCTCCGAGCAGCAGGCCCTCGAGCAACAGGCTCTTGAACAGACACAAGATGCCACGCCCCACGAGCAGGACTCAGGCAAGCAGGACACTGCCGAGCAGGCAGCCCGGCTAGAGGCCGAAAAGGCGGAAGCCGAGCGCCTGGCCGCCGAGGAAGCTGCCCGTGTCGAGGCTGAAAAGGTTGCAGCTGAAAAAGCGGCAGCTGAGAAAGCCGAAGCCGAGCGTCTCGCCGCCGAGGAAGCCGCCCGTGTCGAGGCTGAGAAGGCGGCAGCTGAGAAGGCCGAAGCCGAGCGCCTGGCCGCCGAGGAAGCCGCCCGTGTCGAGGCTGAAAAGGCGGCAGCTGAGAAGGCCGAAGCCGAGCGTCTCGCCGCCGAGGAAGCCGCCCGAGCTGAAGCTGAGAAGGCTGAAGCTGAGAAGGCCGAAGCTGAGCGCCTCGCCGCCCGCGAAGAAGAAGAGCGCCTGGCTGCCGCGCAGCTGGCCGCCATCGAGGCCGAAGAACAGGCCGCGCTGGAGCAGGCTCGCCTGGAAGAAGAGGCCCGTGCTGCCGAAGTCGCCGTGGCGGAGGCTGATGCCACGGTAGACGATGAGGATGCCCGCGATACGGCGCGCGATGGACGTGAGAAGCCGCGTCGTGGCTTCTTCGCGCGCATCAAGGCAGGTCTAGGCAAGACGCGCGCCAACCTGACCGAGGGTGTCGCCAGTCTGTTCCTCGGCAAGAAGCAGATCGACGATGAGCTGATGGAAGACCTCGAGACCCAGCTGCTGATGGCAGATGTGGGCATCGAGGCCACCACCGAGATCATCGACAACCTGACCGCGCGTATCTCGCGCAAGGAATTGAAGGAGCCGCAGGCGCTCTATGAAGCGCTGCAGGAAGAGCTGCGCGTGATGCTGGCGCCGGTCGCGAAGGATCTCGAGCTGCCGGCCAAGGGCGATGGCCCCTTCGTGATCCTGGTGATCGGGGTCAACGGGGTCGGCAAGACCACCACCATCGGCAAGCTGGCCAAGCGCTACCAGAGCCAGGGCCGCAGCGTGATGCTGGCGGCGGGCGATACCTTCCGTGCCGCAGCGGTGGAACAGCTCAAGGTTTGGGGCGAGCGCAACAAGGTGCCGGTCATCGCGCAGCACACCGGTGCTGACAGCGCCTCGGTCATCTATGACGCCCTGGAAGCCGCCAAGGCGCGTAACGTCGATATCCTGATCGCCGATACCGCGGGCCGTCTGCACAACAAGAGCCATCTGATGGAAGAGCTCAAGAAGGTGCAGCGCGTGATGGCCAAGCTGGACGTCGCCGCGCCCCACGAAGTGATGCTGGTGCTGGATGCCGGGACCGGCCAGAACGCGCTGTCACAGGCCTCCACCTTCCATGAAGCGGTCAACATCACCGGCCTGACGCTGACCAAGCTGGATGGTACCGCCAAGGGTGGCATCATCTTCGCGCTGGCCAAGCAGCTCAATCTGCCGATTCGCTACATCGGTGTCGGGGAGGGAGTGGATGATCTGCGGCCCTTCGCGGCGGACGATTTCGTCAACGCCCTGTTCGCGCGTGCCGGAGAGGAAGAGGATGCACGTCCGGCGGATGGCGCGGAGACACGCGAGGCATGATTGCCTTCGAGCATGTGGGCAAGCGCTATGGAGGGCGCTTCGATGCACTCGCCGGGCTCGATTTTCGCATCGAGCGTGGCGAGATGGCGTTCCTGACCGGGCATTCCGGGGCAGGGAAGAGCTCATTGCTCAAGCTGATCATGCTCCTCGAGCGTCCCTCGCGTGGCCGTATCCTGGTGGCCGGGCACGATATCGGACGCCTGCATGCCTCGCAGGTGCCTTACTACCGCCGCCAGATCGGCGTGGTCTTTCAGGACCATCAGCTGCTGAGCGATCGCAACATCTTCCACAACGTGGCGCTGCCCCTGATGATCCAGGGGGTCACGCCGCGCGAGCAGGCGCGTCGCGTGCGTGCCGCTCTCGACAAGGTGGGCCTGCTGCATCGCGAGAAGGCGCTGCCCATCGAACTCTCCGGGGGAGAGCAGCAGCGCGTGGGCATCGCGCGTGCGGTGGTCAACAAGCCAGCCTTGCTGCTGGCGGATGAGCCGACCGGCAACCTGGACCCGAAACTCTCGACCGATATCATGCGTCTGTTCGAGGACTTCAATCGCATCGGTACCACGGTGATGATCGCCAGTCATGATCTGGCGCTGATCGCGCGTCTGCACCATCGCACGCTGGAGCTTTCCGACGGTCGCCTGATTGCCGACAAGGAGGCCCGATGAGCCCTCCCCGCACTCACCACGAGTCCTCGTCCGACAAGCGCCAGGCGGGAAGAGGTCGTGCCGGCAAGGCCGCCTCGGACGCTGTCGAATCCACGGAGTCTGTCGAGCGTCAGGCGCGCAAGGGCGCGCGCTCCAGCCGGGTTTCCGTCGAGAGTCGCTATCGCAGCTGGCTGCGTCATCATGGCGCCATGGCGCGTGACAGCGCACGCCGTCTGCTGGTCACTCCGGTCGCCAGCCTGCTGACCATGCTGGCGATCGCCATCGCGCTGACACTGCCTGCCGCGCTGTGGCTGGCGCTGGACAGCGCGCGCCTGCTGGACAATGAGCTCAATGACAGCGCTCAGCTCACCCTCTATCTCGAGACGTCGGTCGACGAGAGCCAGGCACTGACGCTGTCGGACTCGCTGCGCGGCGCCCCGGGCGTCGGAGGCGTACGTTTGATCACTGCCGCCGAGGGCATGCAGGAATTCGCCCAGGCACTCGATCTCAAGCGCTCACTGAGCCTGCTGGACGACAACCCCTTGCCGGCCAGCATCGTCATCACGCCGCTGGATACCTCGCCGGAATCCGTCCGCGATCTCGCCGCACGCCTCGAGGGCGAGCCGGGCGTCGAGAGTGCACGGCTGGATCTGGCGTGGCTGGAGCGTCTGCGTCAATTGAGTGAGCTGGGTCAGAAAGTGACGCTGGGACTTGCGCTACTCTTCGGACTGGGGGTGCTGCTGGTGGTAGGCAATACCATCCGGCTGTCGGTGGAGAGCCGCCGGCAGGAGATCGAGGTCGTGACCCTGATCGGTGCGACCCACGCCTTCGTGCGGCGTCCCTTCCTTTATAGCGGTGCCTGGTATGGCCTGGGCGGCGGGTTGCTGGCGTGTGGCATTCTGGCGCTTGGCGGTAACTGGTTGGCGGCACCCGTGACGGCTCTTGTACAAAGTTATGGCGGCAACTATGTGTTGCCCGCACTGGGCATCACAGGGGGTACCACGCTGCTGTTTTCGAGTACAATACTGGGTTGGTTGGGGGCCTGGATCGCGGTCGGACGTCATCTGGCGAGTATTTCTCCGCGCTGATGCCGATCTTTTTTCGCGGTTTTCCGCCAGTGTTCCCCTCCAGAAAGGTCATCAGTTACGCTCCGGAAACAATTGCGCCGGGCGTCAGTGAAGGGGCTGGTGGGTGGTTAAACGTACCGCACACCCGCTGGTGTTACGAAGCGCTACTCGTCATGACAATTGTACACGTCATGTACAGCTATTGACGGGAACCTGTCGCAACCTTCACAGTCTCACTACTTGCATGCGTGTTAGGCAACCATGGAGACATCTGCATTATGAGCACCAGTCTTCAGCCACTTGGCCACCTGTCACCGGGTCAAGATCTAAACGGCTATATCCAGTCGGTGAACCGTATCGCTGTGCTTACTGCTGAAGAAGAGCATGAGCTTGCCCTGCGGTTGCATGAAGAGAATCATCTGGAGTCGGCCCGTCGACTCGTCATGTCGCACCTGCGCTTCGTGGTACATATCGCGCGCAGCTACAGCGGCTATGGCTTGCAGCAGGCGGACCTGATCCAGGAAGGCAATGTCGGCCTGATGAAAGCGGTCAAGCGCTTTGACCCCCATCAGGGCGTTCGCCTCGTGTCCTTTGCCGTGCATTGGATCAAGGCCGAGATTCACGAGTTCGTGCTGCGCAACTGGCGCATCGTGAAAGTCGCGACCACCAAGGCCCAGCGCAAGCTGTTCTTCAACCTTCGCGGTGCCAAGAAGCGTCTGGCATGGCTGAACAATGAAGAAGTGGACGCCATCGCAGGCGACCTGGACGTCAAGCCATCGGTGGTACGCGAGATGGAAAGTCGTCTCTCGGCTCACGATGCCGGCTTCGATGCGGGTCCCAGTGATGACGAGAGCTCCGCTTACCAGGCGCCGGTCAATTATCTCGAGGACCACAGTCTCGATCCGGCGGCTCAGGTCGAGCAGCAGGATCTGGAAGATGACTCCCACGGGCGTCTGCTCAAGGCACTGGCAGCACTGGATGAGCGTTCGCGCGATATCCTCCAGCAGCGCTGGTTGAGCGACAACAAGGCGACGTTGCACGAGCTGGCAGACATCTACAGTGTCTCGGCAGAACGTATCCGTCAGCTGGAAAAGAACGCCATGAAGAAGCTGCGTGAATCGATGGGTGACATGAGCGAAGGGTTCGCTGCCTGACACTCCCTCGCTGACTTCCCGCAGTAGATGAAGCCCCGCCGGTGTTCCGGCGGGGCTTCTGTCGTTGAGGGACAGTGAAACGACCGGCTATGGCAGTAGACAGTTGTATCGTGCAACAGAATGTTTCATTCTGTTGCACTACGCTAAGCGGTCATTTCCCTTCCTCATTGGTGGCTATGTGGACCCGATTACCTCGCGTCAACCAGGCACACATTCACTGTGGCGCATCCTTGGCATCAATGTCGCTTTGCTGGTGGTGTTGGGCGGGCTGTTTCTGGCGGGACAATGGTTTGATGTCCGCGAACAGGAGATGCAACGCCTCGAAGCGCTCGATACGCAACTGCACATCTCGACTGAACAGCTCGTGGCGGATGTCGCCCGCGAGATGATGGTGCTCGAGCGTGTGTTGCACGAGGAGACACCAAGGCAGTGGAGAGGCTCGCTCGAGAGTGCGCTGGGGCGTCATCCGGCGCTGGTCTCCCTGATGATGGTGCCGTTCGCCGATTATCGTGGCAGCAGCCTCAATCAGATCGGTGTCGGGCGCAGCTGCAAGTGGCAGCTCTCGCAGGCCGAGGCGCAATCCCTGCCCGGCAGAAGCAATCTGTTGTTCGGTTCGGCACTGCCTCTCGGGTCCGGCCAGCCCGGCTTGCCTTTCTATCGCCATATGCAGCTCGAGGACAAGGCGTGGCTGCTGATCGGGTGCCTGGATTTCTCGGAGTCCAGAAGTCTGCTGGCCAATCCGGGGGCGGATGACGGGCAGCGCCTGCGCCTGTTCTCGACCAACGGTCTGCTGCTGTTTTCCAGCCCTCAGGAGCACGCGCTGGGGGTGACGGGAAAGTTGCCGTTGCCGACGCTGGCCAACATGGGCAAGTACATCTCCGAGCGTGGCGTGCGGCGCTATCACGTGGACGGCTTTGATGGCCGTCCGCGCATGGCGGCGGGCAGTTTTATCGCACCACTCAAGCTGTTCAGTGTCGTCAGTCAGCCCGTCTCGAGCCTGTGGTGGGTCTGGTGGCAGCGTATCTGGTTCGGTCTGCTGCTGGGAGGCATCTTCCTGGTGGTGCTTGGCGTGATGATCGCGCGTGCCGAGCGGCAACGCAGTGAGCGCCACGATGAGCTGGAGGGCGAGCTTGAATCGATGGCGGCGCGCTCGCGTACTCTGGTGACCTTGATGGATAACCTGCCCGGTGTGGTGTATCGCATCGAGGTCAACACCGGCACGCTGACCTTCATCAGCAGTGGCGCCGCGGAATTGTTCGGACGTTCGGCCGAGTCTCTGGTCGGGGCCGGCATCACCCTCAATGAGCTGATCCATCCCGAGGATCGCCCGTCCGTCGCGTCGGCGCGTCACTGGGCGATGTGCGCTCAGATGCGTCATGAACAGGTGTTCAGAATCGTCGCGGATCACGAGCGCTGGGTGCTGGACCGCAGCGTGATGATCGAGGGGGAGGAGGGCGTACGTTACTGGGAAGGCCTGCTGCTGGACATCAGCGCCCACAAGGAGTCGGAGCGTCAGCTCGACTACCTGGCGCGCCACGATGCCTTGACGGGGCTCTACAACCGCAAGGCCTTCATGGCGGCGGCGGATGAGCGGGTCGCGATCGGAGGCGTGATGATCTATGCCGACATCGATCGCTTCTCGACGGTGAACGATGGCCTGGGGCATGAGGCGGGGGATCAGCTGCTGGTCTCGATCGGTGAGCGCCTGCGGCGCATCCTGCCGCCCGGTGGCCTGGTCGCGCGTCTCGGGGCGGATGAGTTCGGCCTCTACTTCCCTCAGGTCGGCGAGCAAGCCGAGCAGATCGTGGCCGATGTCCAGCAGAAGCTGGAGCGCCCCTTCACGATTCTCGGGCGTCCCTTGATCATCAGCCTGACGGCCGGTTACTCCCTGGCCGAGGCAGATGGTGATGCCCAGGCGTTGATGCTCAATGCGGACGTGGCGCTCTATCATGCCAAGTCGCGTGGCGATCATGCCCTGCGCTGGGAGTCCTCGCTGGACAAGCATGTCGCCTCGCGCATGACGCTGGAGCAGGACCTGCGTCAGGCCATCGAGCGCCAGCAGCTCTTCCTTCACTACCAGCCGCAGCTGAACGCGGCGGGAGAGCTGCTGGGGGTCGAGGCGTTGCTGCGCTGGCAGCATCCTGAGCTGGGCATGATCTCTCCGGCCCAGTTCATTCCGCTCGCGGAAGAGACGGGACTCATCTTCCGGCTGGGGCGTTTCGTGCTGGAAGAGGCCTGCGCCCAGATGGTGCGCTGGCAGGAAAGCGGCCTTTACATGCCGCGCATGGCCGTCAACCTCTCGGCGCGCCAGCTGACCTCGGGCTATGAGCATGAAGTGATCAGCGTGCTCGAGAGTCAGAATCTCGCGCCGACGCGCCTGGAGGTCGAGGTCACGGAGACCCTGTTGATCCAGGACATGGAGGGTGGGCTCAGCGTGCTGAGAGCACTGCGGGAGCTTGGTGTGCGTGTGGCGCTGGATGACTTCGGGCAGGGATACTCGTCACTGTCCTATCTGTCTTCCCTGCCGCTGGATGTGCTCAAGGTCGACCGCAGCTTCGTGATGAAGATGGACGCCCTGGCGGAAGATGCGTCCGAGCAAGGGCGCGGCGGTCAGGTGGCCAGCGAGCAGGGAGCCAATGAGCAGGCCATCCAGCTGGTAGGTGCCATCATCAGTCTGGGGCATTCGATGGGGCACGAGATCGTGGCGGAAGGTGTCGAGACACAGGCCCAGTTCGAGGGGCTCAAGCGATTGCGCTGCGACAGTTATCAGGGCTACCTGCTGGCGCGCCCGATGACGGCGATGGCCATCGTCGAGCGTTATGGGCCTGGCAACTGAGTCTGCACGTGAAGGTGGCATGAAAAAGCCCCCGTCTCTTCGAGGCGGGGGCTTTTCTTTTGCTCAAGCGGAGGGCCGTCAGACGGCAATCCGCTCCTGGCTGCTCAGCAGCAGGTCGCGACTCAACAGTCTCCACTGTTCTTCCCAGTGCTCGGTGGGTCGCTTGCGATAGTCGCTGCGGACATACTGTCCGATGCGGCCTTCGGCACTGGCCAGCAGGAGATTGGCTGCGGCTGTCACGGTAATGGCAGGCCGCAGGCCTTCACGAGGCTCGGCCTCGCGCAGTACCTGCTTGAGCTGGGTCTCGAGACGTTCGAACAGCTGCGCCATGCGCACGCGCAGACGAGCCGTCTCCCCGGTCAGGGCATCGCCGTTGAGCAGGCGGCACAGTCCGGGATTCTTCTCGGCAAAGCCAAGCAGCAGGCTCAGGATATGGTGCACCCTGGCATGAGCCGTATCGTTGTCCTGCAGAATCAGCGCGATGCGCTCGAACAGGGTGCTCTCGATGAACTCGATCAGCCCTTCGAACATGCGCGCCTTGCTGGGGAAGTGACGATAGAGTGCAGCCTCGGAGACGCCGACCTGACGTGCCAATGCCGCGGTGGTGATACGTTTGCCGCTGTCCTCTTCCAGCATCAAGGCAAGTGCCTGGAGGATCTGTTCGCGACGTGATTGTTTTGGATTCGCCTGCGTCATGGAATCTTGTCATTTCTCGCGGCCTGCAGCGATGTGCTGCGGGCGGGTCCGTGTCCTGAGGCGTGTCGCTGGCCTCGCGCGAATCACCGGAAGTCTGGCCCCGGCTTTATGCTCTTCATGCCTTGGAGGTGTCCGGATCAGCATTGCTGATCAAGGTGCCGACACCGGCATTGGTGAAGATTTCCAGCAGGGTGGCATGCGGTACGCGACCATCGATGATGTGTGCACTGCGCACGCCCTGCTTGACGGCATCCAGCGCGCAGCTGATCTTGGGCAGCATGCCGCCATAGATGGTGCCGTCCTCGATGAGTCCATCCACCGCTTCGGTGGTCAGCCCCGTCATGACTTCGCCCTCGGCGTTCAGAAGGCCGGCGACGTTGGTCAGCAGCATCAGCTTCTCCGCCCCCAGCGCTTCTGCGACCTTGCCGGCGACCAGGTCGGCATTGATATTGTAGCTGCGTCCCTCATCGTCGACGCCGATCGGCGCGATCACCGGAATGAAGTCATTGCGGGTCAGCAGCTCGATCAGATCCGTCGAGACATGCTCGACTTCACCGACGTGACCGATATCGATGATTTCCGAGGCATTCATGCCCGGCATGTGGCGGGTGACCTTGAGCTGGCGCGCGCGAATCTGGCCGCTGTCCTTGCCGGTGACGCCGATGGCCTTGCCGCCGCACTGGTTGATCAGATTGACGATGCCCTTGTTGACCAGGCCGCCCAGTACCATCTCGACCACATCCATGGTCTCTGAGTCGGTCACGCGCATGCCGTCAACGAAGCGTGATTCGATGTTCAGCTTCTTGAGCAGGGCGCCGATCTGAGGGCCGCCGCCGTGCACGACCACCGGATTGATGCCGACTTCCTTCATCAGCACCATGTCGCGGGCAAAGGAGTCGATCAGGGTATCTTCGGTCATGGCGTTGCCGCCGTATTTGACCACCACGGTCTTGCCCGAGAACTGCTGGATATAGGGCAGGGCTTCGGACAGGACCTCGACCACCTGGTGCGGGTCGCGGTTGGCGTGGCTCATCAACGTATCACTCCACAGAAATTGGGTCCGAAAGGAGAGTTCGGACACTGTCACTCGAGACTATCACTTGCGTTACGCCTGCGCGCACCACGTCATGGAAAGAGGTGATGGCAACCGGCGCTGCCATGGGAAAGAGTCACCCGGGCCGGGGAGTCAGCGGACCGGCACGGCGATCATCCTGCTGCCGCGCCGGTCGTTGATCGCCTGCCCGGGCCGATCAGAACGCCTCGATCAGAACGGGGCGGTGATGCTTGGCTCGGCCTGCTTCAGTGCGGCACGGAAGCTGTCCTTGATGCGCTCCAGCGCCGCCTCTGACTTGCCTTCGAAGCGCAGTACCAGCACCGGTGTGGTGTTGGAGGCGCGGCACAGGCCCCAGCCGTCGGCGTAGTCGACGCGAATGCCATCCAGCGTGGTCTTCACGCCGTCGTCACCGAAGTCACCTTCGCTGGCCAGTCGCTCGACGATAGCGAACTTGGTCTCATCGGTCACTTCCACGTTGATCTCGGGGGTGCCCAGATCCTGCGGATAGCGTGCGAAGAAGGTGTCGGCATCGACATCCTGCTTGGCGAGGATTTCCAGCAGGCGCGCCGCGCCGTAGAGGCCGTCGTCGAAGCCGAACCAGCGCTCCTTGAAGAAGATATGGCCGCTCATCTCGCCGGCCAGGGCCGCGCCGGTTTCCTTCATGCGCGCCTTGATCAGGGAGTGGCCGGTGCGCCACATTTCCGGTGTGCCCCCCGCCTTCTCGATCACGGTGGCCAGGTTGCCGGTGCACTTGACGTCGAAGATGATGCGCGCGCCCGGTACACGTTCGATGAGGTCTTCCGACAGTGCCATCATCAGACGGTCGGGATACAGGATCTCGCCCTTGGGCGTGACGACGCCGAGGCGATCGCCGTCGCCATCGAAGGCCAGACCGATATCCGCGCCGGTTTCCTGCATGGTTCTGATCAGGTCCTGCAGGTTTTCCGGCTTGCCCGGGTCCGGGTGATGGTTCGGGAAGTTGCCATCGATCTCCTCGAACAGCGGGATGGTCTCGACACCGAGGCGACGGATCAGCTCCGGGCCCAGCTCACCGGCCACGCCATTGCCGCAATCGACCACTGCCTTGAGCGGACGCTTGACGACCACGTCGCCGGTAATCTGATCCAGGTAGCGTTCGCGCACGTCTTCTTCACGCAGGCTACCTTCGCCTTGCGCCAGATCGCCTTCCTGCAGGCGGCGATAAAGGTCGGTGATGGTGTCGCCGGACAGGGTCTCACCCGCCAGCACGATCTTCAGACCGTTGTAGTTGGCCGGGTTGTGGCTGCCGGTCAGCATCACGCCGGAGCGGGTGCCTTCCAGGATGTTGGTGGCGTAGTAGAGCACCGGAGTCGGCACCATGCCGATGTCGATGACATCACGGCCGGCATCGCGCAGGCCGGCAATCAGCGCCTTGGACAGGCGCGGGCCGGAGAGGCGACCATCGCGGGCGACCACGACGGTGGACTCACCGCGTGCCGCGGCTTCGCTACCGATGGATTGGCCGATGGCGCGCACGCCGTCTTCGGTGAGGGTCTCATCCACGATGCCACGGATGTCGTAGGCGCGAAAAATTGAAGCGGGTACCTGACTCATGGTGCATCCCTGTCGGTTGAATCAATCGTGAGAAGTCATGGTCGGCATGCCGTGCGAACACTATCGCGGCATGCCGACGGGTGCGGCTAGCAAGCGGTTCCGTCTGTCACGGAGCGCTGTCGGGTTTCGGTGGCGAGTCGTCTGCAATGCGCTGTCAGTGACGACCCGTCAATGACGACCAGAATGGCCAAAGCCGCCTTCACCGCGCTGGCTGGTCTCGAATTCCGTGACCTCGACCAGTTCGGCCTGTACTACCGGGACTAGCACGTACTGTGCCAGTCGCTCACCGGGTTCCAGCACGAACTCGCTGTCGCCGCGGTTCCAGACCGAGATCATCAGTTCGCCCTGGTAGTCGGAATCGATCAGACCGACCAGATTGCCCAGCACGATGCCGTGTTTATGCCCCAGGCCGGAGCGCGGCAGGATCATGCCGGCCAGCGCGGGGTCGGCGATATGGATCGCCAGGCCGGTACGCACCAGCTCACAGGCGCCCGGGGCCAGTGTCAGCGGGGCATCCAGCAGTGCGCGCAGGTCCATGCCGGCACTGCCGGGAGTCGCATGGTGGGGTAGCGGGTAATCGCGAACGCGCTCGTCGAGGATCTTGAGTTCGAGCCGGGGGCGGGTCATCTAAGGTGTTTCCTGGTCATCGATGGCGGAGGTCGCCATGTTCAAATTGGCGGCACCATGGAGGGCGCCGTCTTGATGCAGTGCCAGTGCGCGCTCGAGAATCGCACGCGCCAGCGCAATCTTGGGGCAGGCTGCGATGGCCTGTTCATGCAGTCTGTCATTTGCCTGGCCGGGGCGTCGCCACACCAGGGTGGCGGCATTGCTGTCACTGCCGAACCCCAGTCCCGGGGTGCTGACGTCATTGGCCACGATCATGTCGAGACGCTTGCGGGTCAGCTTGTCGCGGGCATAGCGAAGGACATCGCGAGTCTCGGCGGCGAAGCCGACCACCAGCGGAGCGGGCTGTCCGTTGGCGCGCCGCGCCTGACTCTGCTCGGCAATGCCGGCAATGATATCGGGATTGCGGATCAGATGGACCTGCATCTGTTCTTCGCCGACCTGCTTCTTGAGCTTGTGCTCGGCGACAGCGGCAGGTCGGAAGTCGGCGACGGCGGCGCAGCCGATGAAGACCTGGCTATCCTGCAGCGCCGCTTCGGCAGCGCCTTGCATCTGCAAGGCTGACTCGACATCGATGCGCTCGACGCCAGGCGGTGTGGGCAGGGCGACAGGCCCACTGATCAGGCGAACTCTTGCGCCCAGTGCCGCGGCTTCGCTGGCCAGGGCATACCCCATCTTTCCGGAGCTGTGATTGCTCAGATAGCGCACCGGATCCAGCGCTTCCCGGGTCGGACCGGCGGTGATGGTGATGGTCAGGCCCGCTGCCGGCAATGGTGCCGGCTCGCCCTCGTCGAGCAGCTCGCTCAGACCGGCGACGATCTCCTCTGGCTCGAGCATGCGCCCGGCTCCCACGTCGCCGCACGCCTGTTCGCCGCTGGCCGGGCCGAGCAGCGTCCAGCCATCGGCACTGAGCTGCCGGGCGTTGCGCTGGGTGGCAGGGTGCGCCCACATCGCCTGATTCATCGCCGGGGCCACGACCCAGCGTGCGTTGTTGGCCAGGCACAGGGTAGTGATCAGATCATCGGCACGGCCATGGGCCAGGCGGGCCATGAGGTCGGCAGTGGCGGGGGCGATGAGAATGACCTCCGCCCAGCGCGCCAGCTCGATATGTCCCATGCCGGCCTCTGCCTCAGGATCGAGCAGCGAGGTATGCACGGGATTGCCCGACAGCGCCTGCAGGGTCAACGGCGTGATGAAGGCCTGGGCACCTTCGGTCATGGCGACGCGTACCTCGCACCCGGCCTTTTTCAGCAGACGAGTGATGAGCGCCGCCTTGTACGCTGCGATACCGCCGCTGATGCCCAGCAGAATGCGCCGTCCGGCGAGTGAGTGCATGGTGTCCTGCATCCCTGATCCGTCAATGTCAAAGCTCTCGCGTTCGCCTCTACCATATCACCGTGATGCAACCTTGCGTAGCGTCGCTGGCCGGGCACGCCGTCTGTCGCGGGTGCGGACACTGACCTGTCGCGGTACGACGAGCCGCGAGCCAGGAGGGCTCAGCCAGCCAGAAAGCGCGCCAGGCATGCAAGCGTTGAGAGTGACGCTGGCGGCAGTGACGGGCGAAGACCACGCTTCTCAGTCCAAATGCTGATGTCGCGCCATGCTCCTTGGCGTGTCGGTGGGCCTGCCCTGAGGCAGGCATGGCCACTCTCGTGGCGCGCCGGATGTCAGCATCACTGTCACGAGAGGAGAATGTGCATGGGCATCAGGGAGTGGCCAATCGGGGAGCGGCCCCGTGAGAAGCTTCTGTCATCGGGGGCTGCTGCGCTGTCAGATGCCGAGTTGCTGGCAATCTTCCTGCGAGTGGGAATCAAGGGACGTTCGGCGGTGGACCTGGCGCGCGACCTGTTGACCACCTTCGGCGGGCTGCGCCCACTGCTGGAAGCCAGTCAGCAGGATTTCTGTGCCGCGCGAGGCCTGGGAGATGCCAAGTACGTACAGTTGCAGGCGTCGCTGGAGCTGTCCCGTCGACACCTGGAAAGCCTGTTGATGCGCGGGGCAGCATTGACCTCACCGCTGCTGGTACGGCGCTACCTCTCCTCTCATCTGCGTGATCTGCCACATGAGGTCTTCGCCGCACTCTTCTTGGATAGTCAGCATCGCGTCATTCGCTTCGAGACACTCTTCACCGGCACGCTGGATGCTGCTGCCGTCTATCCGCGTGAAGTGGTCAAGCGGGCGCTGGCGCTCAACGCGGGCGCCTTGATACTCGCCCACAACCATCCCTCCGGAGTGGCGGAGCCCAGTGATGCCGATCGTCGTATCACCCAGCGCCTGGAAGAGGCGTTGGGACTTTTCGATATCCGGGTGCTGGATCACTTCGTGGTGGGGGACGGCGAGGTGATCTCCTTCGCCGAGCGTGGCTGGTTGTGAGCCAGGCATCGCCTCGGTCTTGTGCGACCTCTTTCGACAAGGCGCTGAGACGAGAGCAGGGGGGAAGAGAAGGAAGAAGAAGGAGCGGATGGGAAGGAGGCGCCCTGCGGATGTCCGGTCTGGTCAATTGTCGGGCCTGCCGGGTGACAGGGATTGCAAAACAGGGCGTCGATTGTGGTAATGTTGCGCCTCCCGTACCACCCACCACAGAATTCGCGACCACTCTGGCCGACATTGGCTGAGTGAAGCGTCTGGCTAAGCAAGCGTCTGTACCGATGTGACAGCTCGGGCGAAGCGTGTTGGCGAAAAAAATCCGTCTTGGGCGTGCTTTCGCGTTCCTCTTCGGGTAAAATGCTGCGCCTGCACGTTCCAGTACCCTGAAGCTTGTCTTCCGGAATGGACGTAACACACTTTGAAATCAGGGCATGAGGCGGCGCCTGCCACTTCCGGTTTGCCCGACAGGTTTTGAACAACTTAGCCAACGCAGCGGTTGGAGGCTCCAATGTCCAAAGTATGTCAGGTTACCGGCAAGCGCCCGGTGACTGGTAACAACGTTTCTCACTCCCAGCGCAAGACTCGTCGCCGGTTCCTGCCGAACCTGCACACCCACCGTTTCTGGGTTGAATCCCAGCAGCGCTTCGTCAAGCTGCGCGTCTCTACCAAGGGCATGCGCATCATTGACAAGAAGGGTATCGACGAAGTCCTCAAGGACCTCACTGCACGTGGCGAGCGCTTCTAAACACTAGAAGACAGCCCCTGTAGCAATGGCAACCGAGCCGAGGGCAACGCTCTCAATCGTTCGGTGAATGCGACTGTGGAAGGAAACTGAAAATGCGTGACAAGATCAAGTTGGTGTCAAGTGCCGGTACTGGCCACTTCTACACCACCGACAAGAACAAGCGTAACACTCCGGACAAGCTTGAATTCAAGAAGTACGATCCGGTCGTTCGCAAGCACGTGATGTACAAGGAAGCCAAGATCAAGTGATCTTGTCTCCCGCCAGCGTGCTGTCGGAACCCTCGAAAACCCGGTCCTGACCGGGTTTTCGAGTATCTGGATGTCGGAGTTCCGGCATCCTGCAACAGGGTGGCGGCTTCTGTCGTCACCCTGTTGTGCGTCTGGCGGTCAGTCGAGGAGGAAGCATGCCCGAATTACCGGAAGTCGAGACGACTCGCCGTGGTATCGCACCATTGGTCGAGGGCCAGGAGGTCACCGAGGTGATCGTGCGTCAGCCACGGCTGCGCACGCCAGTACCGAGTGAGCTGGCGGAGTGGCTGGTGGGGCAGCGTTTCGGTGAGCTCTCGCGCCGTGCCAAGTACCTGCTGTTGCCGATCGCCGATGGCCACCTGCTCTGGCATCTGGGCATGTCCGGCAGTCTGAGGCTGGTACCCATCGGCACGCCGCCCCGTACGCATGACCATGTCGATGTGGTGCTGGGCAATGGCCAGGTGTTGCGCTATCACGACCCGCGTCGCTTCGGTTTCGTCGACTTCGTGCGCGGTGACCCGCACGCTGACACACGTCTGGCGAGGCTCGGGCCGGAGCCCTTGTCGGACGCCTTCACCGGTGAGCTTCTCTTCGCGCGCTCGCGCAAGCGACGCGTGGCGATCAAGCCTTTCCTGATGGACAACGCCAATGTGGTCGGCGTGGGCAACATCTACGCCAGTGAGGCGCTCTTCATGGCCGGCATCGACCCGCGTCGTCCGGCGGGGGAGACCTCCCTGGAGGAATATGAGCGCCTCGCCGAGGCCTCGCGCAGCGTGCTGGCGGCTGCCATCGAGCAAGGCGGTACCACCTTGCGTGATTTCGTCGGTGGTGATGGCAAGCCCGGCTACTTCGCCCAGCGCCTCAACGTCTATGGGCGAGGGGGCGAGCCCTGCCGCGAGTGTGGCCATGAGATCATGAGCCTGGTGCTCGGGCAGCGTGCCAGTTGCTTCTGCCCTCATTGCCAGAGCTAGTGCCGTCCGTGCCGGCACGGGTCAGACATGTCTCGCTGACCCTTGATGATCACTTGACCGGAGGCTCCGTGACCGGGGCCGCCATGACGACTAGAATGGCCCCATTCGGGCGCGCCCTGTCGTCGTCCTGTCCCTTTCCCTGTCTTATGGATGATTCCCGTGACTGAACGTCTGCGCCTGAAGAAGAATGCTGATCGCCGCCTCAAGGCTGGCCATCTGTGGCTGTACTCCAATGAAGTCGATACCGTCGCGACGCCGCTCAAGAACTTCGAGCCGGGTGCCCAGGCGATCATCGAGGCCAGCAACGGCCGCGCGATGGGCGTTGCCTACGTCAACCCGAACTCGCTGATCTGCGCGCGTATCGTCTCGCGCAACCCGGAACAGCGTCTGGACCGCTCGCTGCTGGTGCATCGCTTCAACCAGGCGCTGTCACTGCGCGAGAGCCTCTATGACAAGCCGTTCTACCGTCTGGTCCACGGCGAGGGCGACCTGCTGCCGGGTCTGATCGTCGATCGCTTCGGCGACGTGCTGGTCTGCCAGCTCAACACCTTCGGCATGGAGCGACTGGCGGAAGTGATCGTCGATGCGCTCTTGAAGGTCGTCAAGCCGACCGCCATCGTGTTCAAGAACGATTCCAGCGGTCGCCGTCAGGAACAGCTCGAGCGCAACGTCGAAGTCGTCTATGGCGAGCTGCCGGAAAGCGTGCTGCTGGAAGAGAATGGGGTCCAGTTCAGCGCGCCGGTACTGGATGGCCAGAAGACCGGCTGGTTCTATGATCACCGCGACAACCGTGCCTGGCTGAATCGTCAGGTGGCAGGCAAGCGCGTGCTGGACCTGTTCAGCTACGTCGGTGGCTGGGGGGTGCAGGCGGCGGCGCATGGCGCCAGCGAAGTGCTGTGTGTCGACGCCTCCGGTGCGGCACTTGAGCGAGTCTCGGGCAACGCCGTGCTCAACGGTGTCGAAGATCGCGTCTCCATCGCGGAGTCGGATGTCTTCGAGGCACTGACGGCCCTGCGCGCGGAAGGCGAGCAGTTCGACGTCATCATCGCGGATCCGCCCGCCTTCATCCGCAAGCGCAAGGACATCACCAATGGTGAGCGTGCCTATGCACGCCTCAACCGTGAAGCCATGCGCCTGCTGGGTCGCGATGGACTGCTGATGTCCGGCTCCTGCTCCATGCATCTCGCGCCGGAGCGCCTGATGGATGTGGTGCGCGGCGCCGTGCGTCACCAGGACCGCCACGGTCAGGTCATCTTCCAGGGCCATCAGGCCAGCGACCACCCGGTGCACCCGTCCATCCCCGAGACCTCCTACCTCAAGGCGCTCGGTGTGCGGGTCTATCGCGACTGAGATCGAGTCTCGGGTCGCGACCAGGAGCGCGATCGGGATCGCGAGCGATGAACGCGTCCTTTGGCACGAACGACAACGCCGCCCTTCGGGGCGGCGTTGTCGTTGATGGCTTCCGTAGCGCCCGGACTCTGATAGTCTGACGGCATGTATCGACGACTGACATCTCATCACAATCTCGTGCTGCTGGATCACTGGCGCAACCTTCTGGAAAGCGAGGGTATCCCGTGCGAGCTGCGCAACCGTCTGCTGGGTTCGGCAGCCGGGGAGTTGCCCGTCAACGATTGCGAGCCGCAATTGTGGGTTGCCGAGCACAATCTCGCCCGCGCTCGCCAGCTGCTGGCGCATATCGAGGCCGCGCCTGCGCAGCCGGATTGGCAGTGCGCCTGCGGGGAGCGCCTCGAAGGCAGCTTCAGTGAATGCTGGTCCTGCGGTGCCAGTGCACCCATGCGTGATGATGCAGGGCCCCGCGAGCAGGATGACGACACGGAGTTCGTGGCATGACGGACGTACAGGCATCGGAGACCGTCATCGGCAACCCGGCCCCCTTGCGGGAAACCTGTGAAGGGTGGGCGCTGCCGTCTCCCTTCCTGCTGCCGATCGCGGTAAGTGTCGAGGCGCTGGATGGCTATGGCCATGTCAACAATGCCGAATACGTGCGCTGGCTGGAGAGAATCAGCTGGGCGCATTCCGAAGCGTTGGGGCTGGGCCTTGAACACTATCGTGCCCAGGATCGTGGCATGGCGGTGCACCGTCACGAGATCGACTATCTGGCCAGCGCACGGCTTGGCGATTCACTGATGCTGGCCACCTGGCTGGTGGCGTGCGATGGCCGCCTGAGCCTGACGCGCCGCTTTCAGCTGCGTCGTTGCTCGGATGGCCTGACGCTGTTGGAGGCGCGCACGCGCTTCGTCTGCATCGAACTCTCGAGTGGGCGAGCCAGACGCATGCCCGAGGCTTACCGTGAATGCTATTCGGCGGCGCTGGTGAGCGAGGATGCTGCCAGCCAACGATGATTCCCTGCATTCCACTGCATTGCTGTCGTGTTTTGGTGAATCTTGCTGGCATCTGATTGGCGCGACGCTGACGAGTCTGCTGTGCTTGTAGGAGGTGTCGAGATGACATCGCCGTATTCCGCCAGCAGTGCAAGGAGCTCGTCATGCAGATCGCCGTGCCGAAGGAAATCAAGAACCACGAATACCGTGTCGCTCTGACGCCCGCCGGGGTGCGAGAGCTGATTGCCCATGGCCATGACGTCATCGTCGAGCGTGGTGCGGGTGAGGGCAGTGGGTTCAGTGACGCCGAGTACCAGGGGGTCGGGGCTCGCCTTGAATCGGATGTCGAGCAGGTCTTTCGTGAGGCCGAGCTGATACTCAAGGTCAAGGAGCCTCAGCCGGCTGAGGTGGCGCGTCTCACCAGCGGCCAGACATTGTTCACCTACCTGCATCTGGCCGCCGCCCGTGAGCTGACCGAAAGCCTGCTGGATAGCGGGGTGACCGCGATTGCCTACGAGACCATCACCGACACCGCCGGTGGTCTGCCGCTGCTGGCGCCCATGAGCCGCGTTGCCGGGCGCATGGCGATCCAGGCCGGCGCGCATGCGCTGGAGAAGGCGCAAGGCGGGATGGGGGTGCTGTTGCCCGGTGTGCCTGGCGTGCCACCGGCGCGCGTCACGGTGATCGGCGGCGGTGTGGTCGGGGAGAACGCGGCGCGCATGGCGCTGGGGCTGGGCGCCGAGGTGGTGATTCTCGATACGTCATTGAACCGCCTCGAGACGCTGGATCACCGCTATCAGGGACAGATTCGTACGGTCTACTCGACGTCCGAGGCGCTGGATGAGGCGGTACGCCATTCGGCATTGATCATCGGGGCCGTGCTCGTGCCCGGTGCCGCGGCTCCCAAGCTGATCCGTCGCGAGCATCTGCGCAACATGATGCCCGGTGCGGTACTGGTGGATGTCGCGATCGACCAGGGCGGATGTTTCGAGACCAGTCGCGCCACGACCCACGCGGAACCGACCTATCTCGTCGATGGTGTCGTGCATTATTGCGTGGCCAACATGCCGGGGGCCGTGGCACGTACCTCGACCCAGGCACTCACCAGCGCGACGCTGCCTTATGTGGTGAAGCTCGCCAATGGCGGCTATCGCAAGGTATTGCGGGAAGATCGTCACTTTGCGGCAGGCCTCAACGTGCATGCCGGCCAGCTGACGATTGCGGAAGTCGGCGCTGCCTTCGGCATGCCGGTGATCTCGCTGGAAGATGCCCTGGCAAAGGGCTGACGCCTGCCGGCGGGTACATGGCGTGCACGGGGCGCTGGTCGTCTGTCCGGCCCTTACGAAGGCCATGCCCCTCAGGGTAAGATGAGTGCAATGCAGCGGCAGGACATGGCGGGTTCATCGCATCGTGATGCGCGCCGTCGTGCCCTGTCGTGATTCATTGTGAGCAGGTCCCGCCAAGTGGCACGCTCCCCGACTCAGACGCCCAAGAAGTGCATCCATGACCAAGACCCGCGTTCTTACCGGCATCACGACCACCGGCACCCCTCACCTCGGCAACTATGTCGGCGCCATCAAGCCCGCCATCGAGGCCAGCCAGGACCCGACGGTCCAGTCCTTCTATTTCCTCGCCGATTTCCATGCTCTGATCAAGTGTCAGGACCCGAAGCGCGTGCAGGAATCCCGCCGTGAGATCGCTGCCACCTGGCTGGCGCTGGGGCTGGACACCGACAACGCCATCTTCTATCGCCAGTCGGATGTGCCGGAGATTCCGGAGCTGATGTGGTTGCTCAACTGTGTCTGCGCCAAGGGCCTGATGAACCGTGCGCATGCCTACAAGGGCGCCGTGGCCGAGAACGAGGAAGCGGGCATCGAGGACGTGGATCGTGGCATCAGCATGGGGCTGTTCAGCTATCCGGTGCTGATGGCAGCGGACATCCTGATGTTCAATGCCCACAAGGTGCCGGTGGGGCGTGACCAGATCCAGCATATCGAGATGGCGCGTGACATGGCCGGGCGCTTCAACCACCTCTTCAAGGGCAACTACTTCACCATGCCCGAGGCGGTGACCGACGAGAAATCCCAGCTGCTGCTGGGCCTCGATGGCCGCAAGATGTCCAAGAGCTACAACAACACCATTCCGCTGTTCGGCACCGAGAAGCAGCTGCTCAAGAGCGTGCGCAAGATCAAGACCAATTCGCTGGAGCCGGGTGAGCCGAAGGACCCGGATACCTGTTCACTGTTCCAGATCTATTCGGCCTTCGCCACCGAGGCGGAAGTCGCCGCCATGCGTGAGCAGTACGCCGCCGGCATTGGCTGGGGCGATGCCAAGAATCAGCTGTTCGAATACCTGAACGATCACCTCAAGGCACCGCGTGAGCGTTACGTCGAGCTGATGGAAGATCCGGCACATGTCGAAGCCATCCTCAAGCGCGGTGCCGAGCGTGCGCGCGATGAGGCCGCGCCGATGATGGAGCGCCTGCGTCGTGCCGTCGGTCTGGGCAACTTCGTGTAATCTCGAGGACACCCCGCACAGCCCGGCACCAGACGCCCGCCATCGCTTTCGATGGCGGGCGTCGTCGTCTGGGAGGTGAGCTGACGGGGGTGACTTATATTCCATGGCGGAATGAATGGCGTGCGGAAAATTCGTTCACAGCTATAAGGCAACGCGTTAGGCTTGCCGCATTGATGAACGCGACATGACGACTTCGTTCAAGGAGCAAGACATGAGTCACGATGCGATACCCGGCAAGGCCAGCCAGTCCGGCCTGCCGACGACCGCCATCAACCCGAAGGCCATTCTGGCCGGAGGCTTGCTGGTGGCGGCTGCCATCCTGCTGGGGCTGGTGTCCGGCTGGCGCCAGGGCTTGCTGCTGCTGGTGGGGGGCGCGCTGGGCGTGGTGCTCTACCACGCGGCCTTCGGCTTCACCTCCGCCTGGCGAGTCTTCATCACCGAGCGCCGAGGACGCGGCCTGCGTGCCCAGATGCTGATGCTGGCGATCGCCGTGGTGCTGTTCTTCCCGGTGCTGGCCTCGGGCAGCCTGTGGGGGCAGGAGGTCTCCGGCTTCGTCTCGCCGCTGGGTGTCTCGGTGGTGGTCGGTGCCTTCCTGTTCGGGCTCGGCATGCAGCTGGGCGGCGGCTGCGCCTCGGGCACGCTGTTCACCGTCGGTGGCGGCAATGCGCGCATGGTGATCACCCTGATCTTCTTCTGCGTCGGCTCGGTGATCGGCACCGCGCACTTCAGCTGGTGGCAGAGCCTGCCGTCGCTGCCCGCCGTCTCGCTGGTGGACAGCTTCGGCGCGCTGGGTGGCATCATCGTCAGCCTGGTGCTGTTCGCCATCATCGTGGTGGTGACACGCACGCTGGAGAAGCGCCGTCACGGTGAGCTCGAGAAGGCCACCGTGACCGACAGTCAGCCGCGTGGTCTGTCACGCTTTCTGCGGGGTCCCTGGCCGCTGCTGGCGGGTGCCGTGGCGCTGGCGCTGCTCAACTTCGTCACCCTGGCGTTGGCCGGTCGCCCGTGGGGCATCACCTCGGCCTTCGCGCTGTGGGGCACCAAGGCCTATACCGCGCTGGGCTTCGATGTCAGTGACTGGGGCTACTGGCAGGCGGCGGGCAATGCCAAGGCGCTGGCCGCACCGCTCTATCAAGACATCACCACGGTGATGAACATCGGTATCGTGGTGGGGGCGCTGGCGGCGGCGCTGCTGGCCGGCAAGTTCGCGCCGAAGTGGAACATTCCGCTGCGCTCGGTGGTGGCTGCCGTGCTGGGTGGTCTGCTGCTGGGCTATGGTGCGCGCCTGGCCTTCGGCTGCAACATCGGTGCCTACTTCGGTGGCATCTCCTCCGGCAGCCTGCATGGCTGGCTGTGGCTGGTGATGGCCTTCGCCGGCAACATGCTGGGCGTGAAGCTGCGCCCGTTCTTCGCGCTTGCGCCGCGCAAGCCGGCATCGCGTGCCGATCTGGCCTGAGCCATTCCCCGCACGTGATCGCGAACGCCTCGCTCCTTCCCCGTCAGGGGGATGAGCGGGGCGTTTCTCGTCATGCAGCACCCTTGTCTGCGCAACGCACGCCGACCCTGCACAGGCTGCCGGAGATAGCACTGCGCGTGCTATCATCATGCCTTGTTCGCACGTGGAAACTGCACGTCGAAAGGTCCCTCGGACGCCCGGTTGCCAGCAGGTCTTCTGCGGTGCTTCAGCGGGCATGCTGCGCGTGTCTGCCGGCATGCCGAGAAGCTTGCCGAGCGTGAGGTCGTCCCCACTGATTCAAGAGTCTCGCCATGACGGATACTTCCAAGCGCGCCCTGTACGTTCCCTACGCCGGCCCGAGCCTGCTCGAGATGCCGCTGCTCAACAAGGGCAGCGCCTTCAGCCTCGAGGAGCGTGTCAGCTTCAATCTGATGGGCCTGCTGCCGCAGAATGTCGAGAGCATCGAAGAGCAGGTCGCGCGCGTCTACAGCCAGTATCAGCAGTGCGCCACCGACCTCGACAAGCACATCCTGTTGCGCTCGGTGCAGGACGACAACGAGACCCTATTCTTCCGCGTGATCGAGGAGCACCTCGAGGAGATGATGCCGATCATCTACACCCCGACCGTCGGTCAGGCGTGCGAGGAGTTCTCCAACATCTATCGCAACCACCGCGGCCTGTTCATCTCCTACCCGGACCGCGAGCACATGGATGACATCCTGCGCTCCGCGACCAAGGACAACGTCAAGGTCATCGTCGTCACCGATGGTGAGCGTATCCTGGGCCTGGGCGATCAGGGCATCGGCGGTATGGGCATCCCCATCGGCAAGCTGTCGCTGTACACCGCCTGTGGCGGCATCAGCCCGGCCTACACCCTGCCGATCTCGCTGGATCTGGGTACCAACAACCAGAAGCTGCTCGACGACCCGCGCTACATGGGCTGGCGTCACGAGCGTGTCACCGGTGATGACTACAACGCCTTCGTGGCCGAGTTCATCACTGCCGTGAAGCGTCGCTGGCCGAAGGCCATGATCCAGTTCGAGGACTTCGCGCAGGCCAATGCCATGCCGCTGCTCGAGCGTTACCGCGATGAAGTCTGCTGCTTCAATGACGACATCCAGGGCACCGCCTCCGTCGTGGTCGCGACCCTGATGGCGGCCTGCAAGGCCAAGGGCGAGAAGCTCTCCGATCAGCGCGTCACCTTCCTGGGTGCCGGTAGCGCCGGTTGTGGCATCGCCGAGATGATCGTGGTGGCGATGGTCAAGGAAGGCATGGACGAGGCCGAGGCCCGCAAGCGTGTCTTCATGGTCGATCGCTTCGGCCTGCTGACCAGCGACATGGAAGGCCTCTACGACTTCCAGAGCCGTCTGGCTCACGACGTCGAAAGCGTGGCCGACTTCGGTGACCGTGGCCTGCTGGATGTGGTCAAGGCCGCCAGGCCGAGCGTGCTGATCGGTGTATCCGGCCAGCGTGGCCTGTTCAGCGAAGACGTGATCCGTGCCGTGCAGGCCGGTTGCGAGAGCCCGCTGGTGATGCCGCTGTCCAACCCGACCTCACGCGTCGAAGCGACACCGGCGGAAGTCATCGAGTGGACCGACGGCAAGGCACTGGTCGCCACCGGCAGCCCGTTCGCGCCGGTCGAGCACAACGGCCACACCCACGCGATTGCCCAGTGCAACAATGCCTACATCTTCCCGGGCATCGGTCTGGGTGTGCTGGCATCCAGCGCCTCACGCATCACCGACAACATGCTGATGGCCGCGGCCAATGCGCTGGCCAACAACGCTCCCATCGTCCTGAAGGGCGAGGGCGCGCTGCTGCCGTCGCTGGGCGACATCCAGGACATCAGCCGTCAGATCGCCTTCGACGTGGCACGTCAGGCCCAGGCCGATGGCGTGGCGCTGACCTCCAGCGACGAGATCATCCAAGCCAACATCGAGAAGAACTTCTGGCAGCCGCGTTACCGCGCCTACCGTCGCAAGGCGTTCTGATCGCACCTGCGCCGTCAGTGAGCGCATGAAGCAGATTGCCTGAAACAGAGTGTGCAAATGAAGAAGCCCCCGCAGGCCATGCCTGCGGGGGCTTTTGTATTGCGGTCAGCGCTGCGATCAGCGGCTGGTGGGTTACAGCATGCCGCGCAGCACGTAATGGAGAATGCCGCCGTGGCGGTAGTACTCCAGCTCGTTGTCGGTATCGATGCGGCACAGCGCCTCGATCTTCTGCTCACCCTTGTCGCTCTTGAAGGTGACCTGGACCTTGCCACCGGCCGTCAGGTCATTCAGACCGCTGATGCTGATTTCCTCATCACCGGTCAGGCCGAGAGACTGGCGGCTTTCGCCTTCGGGGAACTGCAGCGGCACCACGCCCATGCCGATCAGGTTGGAGCGGTGGATGCGCTCATAGGACTCGGCAATCACCGCACGGACGCCCAGCAGCAGGGTGCCCTTGGCGGCCCAGTCACGTGAGGAACCGGTGCCGTACTCCTTGCCCGCGACCACCACCAGTGGCGTGCCTTCCTCGGCATACTTCATGGCGGCATCGTAGATGGCCATCTGCTTGCCGGAGGGCACGTGGCGTGTCTCGCCGCCCTCGACGCCATCGAGCATCTCGTTGCGGATGCGCACGTTGGCGAAGGTGCCGCGCATCATCACCTCATGGTTGCCGCGACGTGAGCCATAGGAGTTGAAGTCCTTGACCTCGACGCCGTTCTCCTTGAGGTAGCGACCCGCCGGGCTGTCCGGCTTGATGGCACCGGCCGGTGAGATGTGGTCAGTGGTCACCGAGTCGCCGAGCATGGCCAGCACGCGAGCGTTCTCGACGTCCTGCACGGCCTTTGGCTCGCGCTCCATGCCTTCGAAGAACGGCGGATGCTGGATGTAGGTGGAATCCTTCCACTCATACACCTCGGCCTCCGGTACCTCGATGGCCTGCCAGGTCTCGTCGCCGTCGAAGACTTCGGCGTACTCCTTGCGGTACATCTCGGTGCGTACCTGCTCGACGGCCGTGGCGATTTCCGCCTGGGTGGGCCAGATGTCCTTGAGGAAGACATCGTTGCCGTCGTTGTCCTTGCCCAGCGGCTCCTTGGAGAGGTCGGTGCGCACGGTGCCGGCGAGGGCGTAGGCCACCACCAGGGGCGGTGACGCCAGCCAGTTGGTGCGGACGTTGGGATGCACGCGACCCTCGAAGTTGCGGTTGCCCGACAGCACCGAGGCGACCGTCAGGTCACGCTCGTTGATGGCGGCTTCGACAGGGGCCGGCAGCGGGCCGGAGTTGCCGATGCAGGTCGTGCAGCCATAGCCGACCAGATTGAAGCCCAGCTCGTTGAGGTCATCCTGAACCCCCGCCGAGGCGAGATAGTCGGTGACGACCTTGGAACCCGGTGCCAGAGAGGTCTTGACCCATGGCTTGGTGCGCAGGCCTTTCTCGCGCGCCTTGCGGGCCACCAGGCCTGCCGCCAGCATCACGCTGGGGTTGGAGGTGTTGGTGCAGGACGTGATGGCGGCGATGACCACGTCCCCGTGATCGAGACGGAAGGTCTCGCCGTCCAGCTCGCTGTAGTCGGTATCCTTCTCGTAGCTCTGCTCGACATCGACGGCGGTCTGGCCACCCTCGGACAGCCACTTGCCGTCCTCGACCGCGGGAATCTGACCCAGCTGGTCATCGAGGATCTTCTCGAAGGTCTGCTTGATGTCGGTGAGCGCGACGCGATCCTGCGGACGCTTGGGGCCGGCCAGAGAGGCGACGACCTCACCCATGTCCAGCTCCAGGGTGTCGGAGAAGATCGGCTCATGGCCCGGCTCACGCCACAGACCCTGCTCCTTGGCATAGGCTTCGACCAGCGCGACCTGTTCATCGGAGCGGCCGGACAGACGCATGTAGTTGAGCGTCTCGTCATCCAGCGGGAAGAAGCCGCAGGTGGCACCATATTCCGGTGCCATGTTGGCGATGGTCGCGCGGTCCGCCAGTGGCAGGTCGTCCAGGCCATCACCGTAGAACTCGACGAACTTGCCGACCACGCCACGGCTTCTCAGCATCTGGGTGACGGTCAGCACCAGGTCCGTCGCGGTGATGCCTTCGTTGAGCTTGCCGGTCAGCTTGAAGCCGACCACTTCCGGAATCAGCATCGAGACCGGCTGGCCGAGCATCGCGGCTTCCGCCTCGATCCCGCCGACACCCCAGCCCAGCACGCCCAGGCCATTGATCATGGTGGTGTGGGAGTCGGTGCCGACCAGGGTGTCAGGGTAGGCGAGCGTCTTGCCATCTTCCTCGCGGGTGAAGACGGCGCGACCCAGGTACTCGAGATTCACCTGGTGACAAATGCCGGTACCCGGCGGGACGACGGAGAAGTTGTCGAAGGCCTGCTGGCCCCAGCGCAGAAACTCGTAGCGCTCGCGGTTGCGCTCCATCTCGATGCGCACGTTGTCCTTGAAGGCGCTCGGGTCACCGTAGTGATCCACCATCACCGAGTGGTCGATGACCAGATCCACCGGGGTCAGCGGATTGACCTTCTCGGGGTTCGCGCCCAGTGTCTTGACGGCGTCACGCATGGAGGCCAGGTCGACGACCCCGGGCACACCGGTGAAATCCTGCATCAGCACCCGGGCCGGGCGATAGCCGATCTCATGAGTGCTGGAGGCGGTCTTCTGCCAGTCGGCCAGCGCCTTGATGTCGTCCTTGGTGGCAGTGTCACCATCCTCGAAGCGCAGCTGGTTCTCCAGCAACACCTTGAGCGTGAAGGGCAGTCGCGTCAGGTCGCCAAGCGACTCGGCGGCCTTCTTGAGCGAGTAGTAGTGATATTGCCTGTCTCCGACCTGCAGTTCGGAGAGGGTATTGAGCGAATCCAGTGACTGAGAGCGCTGGGAACCCATGATTCTCCTCCTTGTCGTTGTCTTCACCGGCCAGACTGCTGATGTGTCATCCAACAGGTGCGTCAGGTGCCTTGGCCGGCTGCGACGCGTCGCCTGAGAGCGACTGCCAAATCGCGGGATACTGCCTATATAAGGCTATGGTCATCATCTGACCGGAATTCAAGCGCCTGCTTGCTTGAGGATAGTGCGCAGTGAGGAACCCCGCGTCGCGTTCGCTGCCATAGAGACGGATGAGAGACATCGTGAGGGAGGTGAGCATGGCGCTCATGGCTCGTGGACTGTCAGCCGCTGGCAAGGCCTTCGCCGCGATCAATCGCATCTCTCACATGACATGACGGAGGTTGGCATGAGTGATCAAGGGCGTGAGCCGGGTGAGTTGCCGGAAGATGACGAGGTACTGGATGCTGCCGTCGAGCAGTGGCTGGCGGAGCATTCCTCGGGGCAGTCCGATGAGTGGCCGGGGCATGAGCTGCTCGAGGACAAGCATGAGGGCGTGACCAGTGAGGCGCTGCATGAGGCGGAAATCAACTGCCCCTACTGTGACACGCCCTTCACGGTGTTCCTGGATCTGGACGAGGGCAGTCTGACCAACATCATCGACTGCGAGCGCTGCTGTCAGCCGATTCAGGTGCGCCAGCAGGTGGACCCCGTCAGTGGTGAGCTGGACGGCCTGGATATCGGCCAGGACGATGACGTGCTCTGACCTCAGGTGCGATTCCAGACGCGATCTCAGGTGCCCTGATTCAGCGCATCTGCCCCGAATCGCGCCGCAAGAGCGAGAATCCCGAGCAGCGCACAGGAGATACTGTATTCTGTTTCAGAGGTCACTTATGATTCCGGCGTAGCAGGCATCGTCATCGAGCTTTCATAGGCAAACTCTATGATGGTGATTGCGCCAAACATTTGGCATCTGCCACCTGAGGCGATTAGTCTGTGTGGCGATTCATCACGAAGGCGGCTTTGCGCCTTCCATCATCATTTCTCAGGAGATCACCATGAGCGTATTGGTCGGACGTCAGGCCCCGGATTTCGAAGCCGCAGCTGTGCTGGGCGACGGTACCATCGTCGACAATTACAAGCTGTCTGATTCCAACGGCAAGCTGCGTGTGCTGTTCTTCTGGCCGCTGGACTTCACCTTCGTTTGCCCGTCTGAAATCATCGCCCACGACAACCGTCTGGCGAAGTTCAAGGAACTCGGCGTTGAAGTCATCGGTGTTTCCATCGATTCCCAGTTCACTCACCACGCATGGCGCAAGACCTCTCCGGACGCTGGCGGCATCGGTGAAGTCGGCTTCCCGATCGTGGCTGACGTCAAGCACGAAATCGTGCAGGCCTTCGGTGTCGAGCACCCGGAAGCTGGCGTCGCACTGCGCGCGTCCTTCCTGATCGACGAAGACGGTGTCGTTCAGCACCAGGTCGTCAACAACCTGCCGCTGGGCCGCAACGTCGACGAGATGGTCCGCATGGTCAAGGCCCTGCAGTTCCACCAGACCAACGGCGAAGTCTGCCCGGCAGGCTGGGAAGAAGGTCAGGAAGGCATGAAGGACACCGCTGAAGGTGTCGCCAAGTACCTGGCAGGTCACTCCAGCAGCCTGTAAGTCGCTGCCTGGTCGCGATCAGCCGCGTCATCGCTGACTGATCGAGCGTCCGCCTTTCGACACCCTCCCATGAGTGGCTCGACTGGCAGGCGAACCGGAAGCCGTCGCCCCTGGCGGCGGCTTCCGTGTATCTGAGGCTAGCGTCATAAGCTTCTGCGATGCCGGTCTGAGCGCAGTGCTGAAAGCTCGGCGCGTCTGCGCTAATCTGCGCAGTCCCTGTTCACCATCCACTCCGTGTCCTGAGCCATGCCGATCGCAGACGCTGTCCGCATCGCTCAGTACATAGATCATCAGTCGTCACCCGGCGTCTGGTGAATTTTCCGCCTTCATCTGTCCTGAGGTCATCCATGAGCAATGTCCGTCACGAACGTCTGATCATCCTCGGCTCCGGCCCGGCGGGTTACACCGCTGCCGTCTATGCCGCGCGTGCCAACCTCAAGCCACTGCTGATCACCGGCATGCAGATGGGTGGCCAGCTGACCACCACCACCGATGTCGACAACTGGCCGGGCGATGATTCCGGCGTGCAGGGACCGGAGTTGATGGAGCGCATGCGCCGTCACGCCGAGCGCTTCGAGACCGAAGTCCTGTTCGATCACATCAACGAAGTGACTCTCGGCGAGCGTCCGTTCCTGCTCAAGGGTGACAACGGCAGCTACAGCTGTGATGCGCTGATCATCGCCACTGGTGCCAGTGCACAGTATCTGGGACTGCCGAGCGAGCAGCAGTTCATGGGCCAGGGCGTCTCGGCCTGCGCGACCTGTGACGGCTTCTTCTATCGCAATCAGGAAGTCGTGGTGGTCGGTGGCGGCAACACCGCGGTCGAGGAAGCGCTGTACCTGTCCAACATCGCCTCCAAGGTCACCCTGGTGCACCGTCGCGACAGCCTGCGCGCCGAGAAGATTCTGCAGGACAAGCTGTTCGACAAGGTCGAGAACGGCAACATGGCGGTGGAATGGCACCACACGCTGGATGAGGTGCTGGGTGACAACTCCGGCGTCACCGGCGTGCGTCTGCGTCATGTCGAGAGTGGCGCCACCAAGGAGCTGAGCTCGATGGGCGTGTTCATCGCCATCGGCCATCGTCCGAATACCAGCCTGTTCGAAGGCCAGCTGGAGATGCAGGGCGGCTATCTCAAGGTCCAGTCCGGCCTGGAAGGCAATGCCACCCAGACCAGCATCCCCGGTGTCTATGCCTGTGGTGACGTGATGGATCACGTCTATCGCCAGGCGATCACCTCTGCCGGTACTGGCTGCATGGCGGCGCTGGACGCCGAGCGCTATCTGGATGGTCTGACTGCCTGAATGGCCTGACCCTCCGCGCTCGCGTCTCCTGACAAGCCGTCAGGGAGGCACGCACAAGAACGGCCCCGTGGCATGCGCTGCGGGGCCGTTCTGCGTTTTGATCACAGGTGCCAGTGCTCGCTTCAGTAGTGAGGAGGAAGCTCATCGGCAGGCGACAGTGAGTCGGTCTGTGTCCGTTCACTGCCAGATTCGCGCAATTGGCGCAGCTGCGCGCTCATCAGCGCGGTGAGGCGCTCGAGCGTCTCTATCTGGCGTTGCTGGGCAATCACGGTGCGATCCAGCGTCTCCAGCCAGTCATCCTGGTGGGCCAGGCGGCTTTCGAGCGCTTCCAGGCGTGCTTCCAGCCGAGCATCGCCGGGAAGATCGGTCGGGGTCGACATGCGCTATGAACTCCTGAAGAGAGGTGTCAGTCCCGGTGGGCGAGTCAGTGGCGTGAGGATATCACCAGCCACAAGCGGACCGACAAGGGTTGAGGGGAGGCACGTGGTGGCATCAGACGCATTCTGGTGAGGCGTGTTAGACTGATATCGGTGTGTTCTGCCTTCTTTTCGCGCAGTGCACCTGTTGACGGCACCTGCCAGTTTCGCCTCTGGCACTGACATGGCTGCCGGTTCCATCGACTGATGTGGGGAGACTCGCATCACGAGCCACGACGTGGCCAGGCTGACACCGAGTGACAGTCACAGCCACGGGCATCGCCGTGAGGCGTTGCGTTCAGGCAGAGGTCCGACGACTGACGGTCGCATCACGTGTCGTCATCCTCCCGGATTCTGCCCTTGCTGCGGCGTCTGGCAGAACATTCTGATATGGATCATCTGAAGTACCCCCTTCTGCCTTGTCGCGTTCCACCTTAATCCATTGCTTAGAGAGTTTATCTTGATGAGTTCCAAATCGTTCTTCCGTTGTTTCATCATCAGTCTGTTGCTGGCATTGCCGGCACCGTTGCTGATTGCCGTCTTCATCACCCTGACCGGCGGCGAGCTGGCCGACACGCTGTCCACTGCACTCAGCGTCGAGGGCTTTGAACTGGCCTACGCCGCTGCTGCCGTCGCCGTCTTCATTCTGCTGTTGGTCGCCACCCTGGCCATTCCGGTGCTGACACCGCGTTCCGCGGCGCTGGCCGAAGTCGAGGACGACGATCGTGAGATCGGCGAGGTCAAGTGGTTCAACGTCAACAAGGGCTATGGCTTCGTGACCCGCGAGAGCGGTGAAGATGTCTTCGTGCACTTCCGTGCCATCCGTGGCAAGGGCCATCGCACGCTGGCCGAAGGTCAGAAGGTGCGTTACCACGTCATCAGCAATGAGCGTGGCCTGCAGGCGGATGACGTGACGGTCATCACCTGATCGCTGACTCGCTCAGTGAAAGACGACAACGCCCCGCAGGCTAGCCTGCGGGGCGTTGTCGTTCATGGCCTGCACATTGGGGTGACGAGCGTCGCGTCACTCAGCCCTGGTCTGGCCAGGTGAAGGCCTCTTCGCTGCCATCGGCCATGACGCGGAAGAAGCGGTCCGGCTCATCGCCTGGCTGCCAGCTGCCCAGCGAGCAGCGCGCCTCGACCTGCAGCCCTCGGGCGGCGGCACGAGCACAGTCGACATCACGTGCCCAGGGAGTGCTGGCGCTGTCGAACCACAGGCTGGCGAACCCGTCAGCGACCTTCTCCACGACCAGTACCGCGATCTCGGCGCCGTCACGCGTGAGGCGGGTCCGGTGCTGCAGCTTGCCGGCCGGCTGGAAGACGACGACCTGCCCGAACTGCTCGCCCAGCCAGGCACCGAGCGCTTCCAGGCTCAAGGGCTTGAGGTAGATCTCGATGTCCGGGTATTGCTCATCGGCGTCAGTGTGCGGGGTGTCGCTCATGCCGTGGTCTCTCGGGTCGCGGGGACAAACAGGTATTCCAGGATGTGTTCATAGGCGCTGGAGAGCTGGTCCAGGTCGCTGGCCATGACGCGTTCATCGATCTTGTGGATGGTCGCGTTGACCGGCCCCAGTTCTACCACCTGGGTGCCGAGCGTGGCGATGAAGCGCCCGTCCGAGGTGCCGCCGGAGGTGGACAGTACCGGCTTGCGGCCCAGCGCGCGTTCCACGCCGTGCACGGCGGCATCGACCAGCGCGCCTTCCGGTGTCAGGAAGGGCTCGCCGCTCAGGTTCCACTCGATCTCGACGTCCAGACCGTGCTTCTCGAGGATCTCGTAGGTGCGACGCTTGAGGTCATCGGCGGTCAGCTCGGTGGAATAGCGGAAGTTGAACACCACTTCCAGCTCGCCGGGGATGACGTTGGTCGCGCCGGTACCGCCACGGATGTTGGAAATCTGGAAGCTGGTCGCCGGGAAGAAGTCGTTGCCGTCGTCCCAGTGTTCAGCGGCCATGGCGGCCAGTGCCGGGGCGGCCTCGTGGATCGGGTTGCGTGCCAGGTGCGGATAGGCCACGTGGCCCTGCACGCCTTTCACGTGCATGACCGCACCCAGCGAGCCGCGACGGCCATTCTTGATCACGTCACCGGCGTAGTCGGTGGAGGACGGCTCGCCGACGATGCAGTAATCGAGGCGCTCGTGATGCTCGCGCAGATACTCGACCACCGCGCGGGTGCCGTGAACCGCCGGGCCTTCCTCGTCGGAGGTGATCAAGAAGGCGATGCGGCCTTCGTGATCCGGGTTGGCGGTGACGAAGCGCTCGGTGGCGGTCAGCATCGCCGCCAGTGAGCCTTTCATGTCGGCGGCACCGCGGCCACACAGGAAGCCGGCGTCATCGATGCACGGTGAGAATGGCGGGTACTGCCAGTTGGCTTCCGGGCCGGTGGGCACGACGTCGGTGTGGCCGGCGAAGGCCAGCACCGGACCATGATGACCGCGTACTGCCCAGAAATTCTCGACATCACCGAAGGGCAGGCGGGTGATCGTGAAGCCAAGTGCCTCGAGACGGTCGATCATCAGGGCCTGGCAGTCCAGGTCGTCCGGCGTGACCGAGGGGCGTGAGATGAGATCGAAGGCCAGCTCCAGCGTCGGAGACAGATCGGCGGGGCGTGGCGGAAGCGGTGCGTTTGAATCAGTCATCATGGGCCATCGCTGCAGGCGTCATCGCGAGGAGCGACAGCGCGAAATTCGGGGGGAGAGACGAAGTGTCTTCACGCCGACCCGGACACTGCTGCCCGAGCCGGGAAATGCCACGACGGCCTGCCAGAGATGCAGTCTCTGACAGGCCATCGTCACGCGCCTCAGTTGTGGGCGTGCAGGGCATCATTGAGCGCGATGGCGCTCTTGTTGGTGCGGCACTCGACACGGCCGGTGACGGAGTTGCGACGCAGCAGCAGGTCGTCCTGGCTCGCCAGCTCACGGGCCGCGACGGTCTCGACTTCCTGGCCTTCGTTGTCGAAGACCATGACCTTGGTGCCGGCGGTGATGTAGAGGCCAGCTTCCACGGTGCAGCGATCGCCCAGCGGGATGCCGATACCGGCATTGGCGCCGATCAGGCAGCCTTCACCGACCTTGATGACGATGTTGCCGCCACCGGACAGGGTGCCCATGGTGGAGCAACCGCCGCCCAGATCAGAACCCTTGCCGACGAAGACGCCTGCGGAGATGCGGCCTTCGATCATGCCCGGGCCTTCGGTGCCGGCATTGAAGTTGCAGAAGCCTTCGTGCATCACGGTGGTGCCTTCGCCCAGGTAGGCGCCCAGACGCACACGCGCGGTATCGGCGATACGAATGCCGGTCGGCACCACGTAGTCGGTCATCTTCGGGAACTTGTCGACGCAGTCCACGGACAGGGTGCGACCTTCCAGACGGGCCTTGAGGCGACGCGCCGGCAGCTCCTCGATGTCGATGGCGCCTTCGCTGGTCCAGGCGACATTCTTGAGCAGACCGAACATGCCGGTCAGATCGATGCCGTGCGGACGCACCATGCGGTGAGACAGCAGGTGCAGCTTGAGGTAGACCTCCGGCACGCTCTGCGGCGCGGCATCTTCCTCGAGGAACATGGCGACCAGCGGGCGCTGGGAGCTGGCCAGGCTTTCGGCCAGTTCGGCCTGGGCGCTGTCGCCGGCGTCGCGCAGGGCGCTTGCCAGGGCGGCACAGTGCTCCGGCAGGAAGCTGGTGGCAGTGGTGCCGGCCGGTGCGTCCAGTGCCTTGCGAGCGGCGTCAGCAACGGCAGCGGTCGGCTTGAACAGCGGGGCAGGATAGTAGACTTCCAGCCAGTCGCCGGTGGTGTTCTGGGTGCCGATTCCGAGGGCAAGGCTCAACATCGTGTCAATCTCCGGGGTGTCCAGTGGTGTAAGAGGTAACTCAGTCCTGCGGTTCGTAGACCGCCTTGTCATAGCCGATCACCAGATCCACCTCGTCCTCGGCCGGATGGCGTTCGAGGATAGGGCGCTTGATCAGGGTCGGGTGCTCCAGCATCAGTGCGCGTGCCGAGTTGGCATCGAGGCTGTCACGTTGTTCATCGCTCAGGTTGCGCCAGCTGGTGCTGCGCTTGTTGAGCAGGTTGCTCCAGGCGGTCTGCTCCAGCCAGGATTCCAGCAGGCTGGCGGAGAGGCCATCCTCACGCAGGTCATGCCAGCGGTAGGGCACGCCCCGGCCATCGAGGGCGCGGCGCGCCTTGCGGCAGGTATCGCAGGTCTTGATGCCGTAGAGCACGTGCATGGCGGTCTCCTTTAGCCAATCCACCCCGCCGCGCGGGGCTGTCATCCAGTATTGGGCTGCTGTCAGCCCGTGCGGGCCTGGCGCTCAGCGCAGGCGTTCGACGAAGCGACGCAGGCGCCTGGCGGCTTCGACGGTCTGTTCCAGTTCGGCCACCAGCGCCAGACGAATGCGTCCGGCGCCCGGATTCACACCGTCCACCTCACGCGCCATGTAGCTTGCCGGCAGCACGCCGACGGCCTCTTCACGCAGCAGCTCGCGGGTGAAGGCGGCGTCATCCCCGCCCGGCACGGCCGGGTAGAGATAGAAGCTGGCTTCCGGGGTCGGGAAGTCCATCACCGGCGCGAGGATCTCGGTCACGGCGGCAAACTTCTCGCGGTAGGCGTCGCGATTGGCCAGCACGTGGGCTTCATCGTTCCAGGCGGCGATGGAGGCGTGCTGGTGGTGCAGCGGCATCGCGCAGCCGTGATAGGTGCGGTAGTGACGGAAGCGACGGATCACCTCGCCATCGCCGGCCACGAAGCCGGAGCGCAGGCCCGGCAGGTTGGAGCGCTTGGACAGCGAGTGGAAGACCACGCAGCGCGCGTAGTCATCACGACCCATGGCGGCACAGGCTTGCAGCAGGCCCGGCGGCGGTGTGGCTTCGTCGAGGTAAAGCTCCGAATAGCACTCGTCGGAGGCGATCAGGAAGTCGTGCTCGTCAGCGAGGCGAATCAGCTGCTGGAAGTCGGCCAGCGGCGTCACCGCGCCAGTGGGGTTGCCCGGCGAGCAGACGAAGACGATCTGGGTGTCACGCCATACCTCGGCCGGCACCGCGGCGTAGTCGGGGCGGAAGCCGTTCTCGGCGGGGCAGGGCAGGTAGGTGACCTCGCCGCCGGCCAGCAGCGTCGCGCCTTCGTAGATCTGATAGAAGGGGTTCGGCACCAGCACGCGCGCCGGACGCGTGCTGTCCAGCGAGGCCTGGATGAAGGCAAACAGTGCCTCGCGGGTGCCGGTGACCGGCAGGACCTGCTGGTCGATATCCGGGGTGGCGTTGAGCGAGAAGCGCTTCTCCAGCCAGCTGGCGATCGCGGAGCGCAATTCCGGCAGGCCGCCGGTGGCGGGGTACTTGGCCACGCCCATGATGTGCTCGCGCAGGGTGTCGAGCACGAACTCGGGGGGCGCGTGACGCGGCTCGCCGATGGTCAGCGCAATCGGGTCCAGAGTGGGGTTGGGGACGACGCCCTCGCGCAGCTTGGCCAGGGTTTCAAACGGGTAGGGCTTGAGCTGGTCGAGATCCGGGTTCATGCACGTTCCATGGGTGATGGCCGTTGCCGGCCGAGCAGGAAGGAAGGCGTCCGCGAGTCCGCCGGACCGCCATGCAGGTCGACTCGCGATTATAGGGAAGGCGGCCGGTCCCCTCAATCGCGGGGTGCCGGCGGCCTCTCACTGTTCATGCCTGCGCGACGCGTCAGCCGCGCTCGCCGACCTGGAGCACTTCGGTCAGGGCGTCACGCAGGCGCGTCTGGCGCTCTGGGTCGGTGATCGGCTCACCGGCGCGGTCGGTGATGAAGAAGATATCCTCGACGCGCTCGCCCAGGGTGACGATCTTGGCGGCATCGATGGCGATCTCGTGCTCCATGAACACGCGGCCGATGCGCGCCAGCAGACCCGGGCGGTCAGAGGCGATCACTTCCAGCACGCTGCGGCCATTGGTGTAGTCCTGGCTGAGCGTGATGCGTGGCGCGATGCGGAAATGCTTGAGCTGACGCGGTGTGTGACGGTTGACGATCACCGAGTAGTCATCCGGGTCATCCAGCTCTTCGACCAGATGGGTGCGGATGTCGGCGAGACGTGCGGCGTCGCGGATCGGCTCACCGTCATCGTCGAGCAGGATGAAGGTGTTGAGCGTCCAGTTGTGGCTCGAGGTGGCGATGCGTGCATCGTGGATCGAGAGCCCCAGCTGCTCCAGTGCCGCCGCCGTGGCGGCAAACAGGTTGTCCACCGAGCGGGTATGGATGAAGACCTTGGTGCCGCCTTCGGTCATCTCTTCGGTGGGTGCACTGGTCAGCACCAGCGGCAGAGGTTCGCCATGCTCGTCCAGCTGGGGCGATGCCTGACGTGCCAGGATGCCCTGGGTGTGCCAGGCCACCTCGCTGGGCGCGTAGCGTACGAAGTAGTCGTCACCGAGGCTGGCCCACAGCGCTTCGGCGTCGCTGCGTGAGGTGCCCATGCCGGCCAGCAGTGACAGGGCTTCCTCGCGGGTCTCGGCGATCCATTCGTGGCGTTCCGGCGGATGCTCCAGGCCCCGTCGCAGCGCCCGGCGCGTCTCCATGTGCAGCTGACGCAGCAGCGCCGCTCGCCAGCCATTCCACAGCGAGGGGTTGGTGGCATTGATGTCGGCCACCGTCAGCACGTAGAGGTAGTCGAGATGCGTCTCGTCGCCGACGATCTCGGCGAAGCGCGTGATGATCTCGGGGTCGGCGATGTCCTGCTTCTGCGCGGTCATCGACATCAGCAGATGGTGACGCACCAGCCAGCTCAGGGTGCGAGTGTCGCGCTGACTGAGATCGTGACGGCGGGCGAAGTCCTCGATTTCCAGTGCGCCGATCTCGGAGTGATCGCCGCCGCGTCCCTTGCCGATGTCATGATAGAGCCCCGCGATCCACAGCAATTCCAGCTTGGGCAGTTCACGGATCAAGGCGGCGGCGACGGGGAATTCCTCTTCCGCGTCAGGGGCGCGGAATTCCTGGGCGACCTTGAGCAGGCGCAGGGTGTGGGCATCGACGGTGTAGACGTGGAACAGGTCATGCTGCATCAGGCCGACGGCACGACCGAAGGCCGGCAGGTACTTGCCGAGGATGCCGTAGCGCGCCATGCGCTTGAGGACGCGTGGCACGTTGCCGCCGGAGCGCATCAGCTCCATGAACAGGCTCTGGTGACGGACGTCGTCACGGAAGGCGTCATCGATCTGGTGACGATGGTCACGCAGTGCGCGGATGGTGTCGGCGCGCACGCCCTCGATCTCGGGGTGCTGGGCCATGAGCAGGAACAGCTCCAGCAGCGCGGCGGGGCGGCGGCGGAACACGCCTTCCTCGCGCAGGCTGATGTAGCCGCTGCGAATCTCGAAGCGCGGATTGAGCGGCACGATGTTGACCGGCTCGTCATGGCGCAGGATGGCCTCATCGAAGTGCTGCAGCAGCATGTCGTTGAGGCCCGCCAGGGCGGTGACGTGACGATAGTAGCGCTTCATGAACTGCTCGACCGCCAGGTGCTCGGGCGTGTCCTGGAAGCCGAACAGCTCGGCGATGGTGCGCTGGTGGTCGAACAGCAGCCGGTCCTCGGCGCGCCCGGCCAGCATGTGCAGCGCGAAGCGCACCTGCCACAGGAAGGCCTGGCCCTGGCTGAGGATGCGCAGCTCGGCGTCATTCATGAAGCCCAGCTCGACGAGGTTGTCGTAGCGCTCGACCCCGAAGTGACGCTTGGCGACCCAGCCGATCATCTGGATATCGCGCAGGCCACCGGGGGATGACTTGATGTTGGGCTCGAGGTGATATTCGGTATTGGCGAACTTGTGGTGGCGAGCGATCTGCTCCTGCCACTTGGCCTCGAAGAAGGCCTCGGCCGGCCACAGACGGTCGGTACCCAGGCGCTCGCGCATGGCCTCGCGCAGCCGCTGCGGGCCGGCGATGACACGGGATTCCAGCAGGTTGGTGATCACGGTGACGTCGGCACGGGCCTCACGTTCGCAGTCACTCAGCGAGCGCACCGACTGGCCGATCTCGAGCCCGATGTCCCACAGGAAGGTGATGAAGGCGGACAGCGCCTCACGGTAGGGCATGTCATCGTCCTGCTCCAGCAACAGCAGCAGGTCGATGTCGGAGTGCGGGTGCAGCTCACCACGGCCATAGCCGCCCACGGCGAGCAGGGCGATGCCATCATCCGGCCAGGCCTGGCGTTGCCAGGCGATGGCCAGCAGGCGATCGATGGCGCGGGCACGGCCATGGATGAGGTCGCGGATGTCGGCACCCGCCTTGAAGCGGGCCTCGAGACGCTCCTGTACCTGTGCCAGAGCCCGCTTGAACAGCGGGATGGGCGTCTTCGTCGTGGCCAGCTCGCCGTCGAAGGTGACGGCATCGTAGAGCGCTTCACGCTCGACGAAGTGGTAGTGGTGCAGGAGCATCGTGATCAACCCTCGAGGAAGGAGAGGTCCTCTTCCGTGCGACGTGTCAGCACCTCGACGCCGGTGGCGGTGACCAGCAGGGTGTGCTCCCACTGCGCGGACAGGCTCTTGTCCTTGGTCACGGCTGTCCAGTCGTCCTTGAGTACCTTCACCTTGTAACCACCGACATTGACCATCGGCTCGATGGTCAGGCACATGCCTTCCAGGAGCTCGGCGTCGGCACGGGCTTCGTAGCCGTCATAGTGCAGCACCTGCGGGTCCTCATGGAAGCCGGCGCCGATACCGTGGCCGCAGAAGTCACGCACGACACTGTAACCTGCCGCTTCGGCATGCTTCTGGATGGCGCGACCGATCTCGGAAAGACGCACGCCCGGGCGTACCAGCTCGATGCCCTTGTAGAGACATTCCTGGGTGATGCGGCACAGGCGCTCCGCCTGGATGGTCGGTTCCCCGACGATGTACATCTTCGAGGTGTCGCCGTGATAGCCGTCCTTGATCACGGTGATGTCGATGTTGAGGATGTCACCCTTCTTGAGCTTCTTGTTGTCATCGGGAATGCCGTGACAGACCACGTGATTGATCGAGGTGCAGATCGATTTCGGGAAGCCGTGGTAGTTGAGCGGTGCCGGAATGCACCCCTGAACCTCGGTGATGTGATGGTGAGCGATGCGATTGAGCTCGCCCGTGGTGACACCGGGACGGACGTGCTCGTCGAGCAGCTCCAGCACTTCAGCCGCCAGACGGCCGGCGACGCGCATCTTGTCGATTTCTTCAGCTGTCTTGATGGGAATGTTCATGAGGACTCGAGGCAGGAGATAAGAGGGATGAAACGCCGCCAGGCCGCGCGTGGCGGGGGAATGACGCGACGCATCGCGTGCCGTGTCGGGCAGTCGCGACTTCATATCGTGGTCGAGCTATGGTATAAAGCCGCGCGCTTTCCTGCAAATTCTCCTCGATCGGCCACCTCCGGGCATCTGGCCGAGGCGACATTGAAAGGACTGACGTACATAACCCCAATCCACACACGTTCCGTCACATGGTCCCGGGTGCCGCGCAAGCGGTCGGATCCATGGGGGACGTGGAGGCCCAACCCGATATCCAGGAGATATTCACATGGCGCAAGTCAACATGCGCGATCTGCTCAAGGCAGGCGCACACTTCGGTCACCAGACCAAGTACTGGAACCCGAAGATGTCCAAGTTCATCTTCGGCGCTCGCAACAAGATCCACATCATCAACCTCGAGCACACCCTGCCGGCGCTGAACGAAGCCGTGTCAGTGGTCGAGAAGATGGCTGCCAATGGCAACAAGATCATGTTCGTGGGCACCAAGCGCGCTGCCGGCAAGATCATCAAGGAAGAAGCTCGCAAGGCTGGCCAGCCGTACGTCAACCATCGCTGGTTGGGCGGCATGCTGACCAACTTCAAGACCATCCGTCAGTCCATCAAGCGCCTGCGCGAAATCGAGCAGATGCATGAAGACGGTACCTTCGCGAAGCTGACCAAGAAAGAAGTCCTGATGGCCACTCGTGAGCAGGACAAGCTCGAGCGTTCCATCGGCGGTATCAAGGAAATGGGCGGCCTGCCGGACGCCATGTTCGTGATCGACGTTGACCACGAGCGCATCGCGATCAACGAAGCCAACAAGCTGGGCATCCCGGTCATCGGCGTCGTCGATACCAACTCCAACCCGGACGGCGTGGACTACGTCATCCCGGGTAACGATGACTCCATCCGTGCCATCCAGATCTATGTCCAGGCAATTGCAGGCGCCTGTGGCAAGAACAAGGAAGAAGAGCTGGCCGGTGAGTTCGTCGAAACTGCGGCTGAAGAAGACGCAGCAGAGTGATCCTGGCGGCTTGATCTGACTGTCACACACGCTGCGCTACACTAAGTGCGGCATGGCCTAGCCAAGCGGCAGTCAGGTCAGGCAATGAGGGGGCCACGGCCCCCTCATTTGCGACCGCTCAAGCGGTCGTGACCGAATTCCCGTATTCAAAGACGTCGACACGACAGAGGTTTCATCCCATGGCAGCTATCAGCGCATCTATGGTCAAGGAACTGCGTGAGCGTACTGCGCTCGGCATGATGGAATGCAAGAAGGCTCTTACCGAAGCCGGTGGCGACATCGAGCTCGCGATCGAGAACCTGCGCAAGAACTCCGGCCTGAAGGCCGCCAAGAAAGCTGGCCGTGTGGCCGCTGAAGGCGCCATCGTCATCAAGGTCGCCGACGATGCCAGCTATGGCGTGATGGTCGAAGTCAACTCCGAGACCGACTTCGTCGCTCGCGATGACAACTTCCAGGCCTTCACCAAGCTGATCGCCGACCGCGTGTTCGAGACCAAGAACACCGATATCGCTTCCCTGATGGAAGGCGAGCTGGAAGACACTCGTGGTCAGCTGGTTCAGAAGATCGGTGAGAACATCTCCGTGCGTCGCGCCGAGCTGGTCGAAGCGCCGGCCGGTGGTGTCGTCGGTGGTTACGTCCACGGCGGTCGCATCGCGGCTCTGACCCTGCTGCAGGGCGGCACCGCTGACGCGGCCAAGGACGTCTCCATGCACGTCGCAGCCGTGAACCCGGTCTGTGCACGTCCGGCAGACATGCCGCAGGAACAGATGGACGCCGAGAAGGCCATCATCCTTGCTCAGCCGGACATGGCTGGCAAGCCGGCGGAAATCGCCGAGAAGATGTCCCAGGGCCGTCTGAAGAAGTACCTGGCTGAAAACAGCCTGACCGAACAGCCGTTCGTCAAGGACCCGAACCAGACCGTCGCCGAGTTCGTCAAGGCTGCCGGCGGTGAAGTGGTATCCTTCGTGCGCATGGAAGTCGGTGAAGGTATCGAGAAGGAAGAAGTGGACTTCGCAGCTGAAGTCCGTGAACAGGCCAGCCGCGCGTAAGGGCTGACTGTTTTCGCTTCTCACGATGGCGTGCGCTTAGTCGCACGCCATCGTGTATCTGGCCCCCGCCTTCGGGCCGCCCCGTCCCCGTATGTCAGTATCAGGAGAAATTCGCATGGCCACCATTTCCGCTGAACGCAATGCCAAGTACAAGCGCATACTGCTCAAGCTTTCCGGTGAGGCCCTGATGGGCGATGGCGAGTTCGGCATCGACCCCAAGGTGCTGGATCGCATGGCGCTGGAAATCGGTCAGCTGGTGGGCATCGGTGTCCAGGTCGGCATCGTGATCGGCGGCGGTAACCTGTTCCGTGGCGCGGCCCTGCAGGAAGCCGGCATGGAACGCGTGACCGGCGACCACATGGGCATGCTGGCCACCGTCATGAACGGTCTGGCGCTGCGTGATGCACTGGAGCGTTCCAACATCCGCTCTCGCGTCATGTCTGCCATCCCGATGAGTGGCGTGGTAGAACATTACGACCGCCGTACCGCGATCCGTTATCTGACCTCGGGTGACGTCGTCATCTTCTCCGCCGGCACCGGCAACCCGTTCTTCACCACGGATTCCGCCGCCTGTCTGCGTGGCATCGAGATCGATGCCGATGCCGTCATCAAGGCGACCAAGGTGGATGGTGTCTACGACAAGGACCCGGTCAAGTTCCCGGATGCCGTGAAGTACGAGAGCCTCAGTTATGACGACGCGCTGGAGCAGAAGCTCGGCGTGATGGATTTGACCGCCATCTGCCTGGTGCGTGACCATGACATGCCGGTACGGGTGTTCAACATGAACAAGGTAGGCGCGCTGCTCAACCTGGTGGTGGGTGGCAAGGAAGGCACGCTGATTGATAGAGGGTAAGATTGTGATCAACGATATCAAGAAAGACGTCGAAGCACGCATGAAGAAGACCATCGAGTCCCTCGGTGCCGCCTTCAGCAAGATTCGTACCGGTCGTGCGCATCCGAGCATTCTCGATGCCGTGACGGTCGACTACTACGGTAGCCAGGTGCCGCTGAATCAGGTGGCCAACATCACCACCGAAGATGCGCGCACCCTGACTGTCGTGCCGTGGGAAAAGCCCATGGTGCCGAAGGTCGAGAAGGCCATCATGACTTCTGACCTGGGTCTCAACCCGTCCACCGCCGGTGACGTGATTCGCGTGCCGATGCCGATGCTGACGGAAGAGACGCGTCGTGGTTACACCAAGCAGGCGCGTGCAGAAGCGGAAAACGCCCGCGTGGCGCTTCGCAATGTGCGTCGTGACGCCAATGGCGACATCAAGAGCCTGCTCAAGGACAAGGACATCTCCGAAGACGATGCACGTCGCGGAGAAGACGAGATCCAGAAGCTGACCGACAAGTATGTGGCGGAAGTCGACAGTGCTCTGGAGCACAAGGAAACTGACCTGATGCAGGTCTGATCGGGTCTGCCGCCGGCACCCTGTCGGCGGCATCCGGTGCTCGTAGCGAGACCCCATGACGTCACCGAATTCCCTCTCCACGCCACGCCATGTGGCGATCATCATGGACGGCAACAACCGCTGGGCGAAATCCCGCGGCTGGGCTGGTATCCGTGGCCATCGTGCCGGTGCCGAGACCGTCCGCAGTACCATCCGTCGCGCTGCCGAGCAGGGCGTCGAGGTACTGACCCTGTTTGCTTTCTCCAGCGAGAACTGGAAGCGTCCGGCCAATGAGGTCAGTGCGCTGATGGAGCTGTTCCTCATGGCGCTCAAGCGTGAGGTCAAGAAGCTTCATCGACACGACATACGCCTCTCCGTGATCGGGGAGCGCAGCCGCTTCTCAAGCTCCATCCAGAAACATATCCGCAGTGCCGAAGAGATGACGCGCGACAATCGCGGCATGCATGTGGTCATCTGCGCCAACTACGGTGGCCGCTGGGACATTGCCGAGGCTGCCCGACGTCTGGCGACGCAGGTCGAGCGAGGCGAGCTCAAGGCCGCGGATATCGACGAGTCCCGCCTCGGGGCCGAGGTCTGTCTGAGTTCGCTCCCGGAAGTGGATCTGTGCATTCGCACCAGTGGCGAGCAGCGTATCTCCAACTTCCTGCTCTGGCAGCTGGCCTACGCCGAGTTCTACTTCTCGCCGGTGCTGTGGCCTGATTTCGACTCGGCGGCCTTCGATGAGGCGCTCGATGCCTATGCCCAGCGTCAACGGCGCTACGGCATGACCAGCGAACAACTCGACGCCGAGGGGCTCTAGTGCTCAAACAACGAATCATCACCGCGCTCATTCTCGCCCCGCTGGCGCTGTGGGGGCTGTTTGGCCTCGACGGTGCTGCCTTTGCGGTCATGACCGGGGGCGTGGTGGCACTGGCCGCCTGGGAGTGGGCCAATCTTGCCGGCGTGCGTGCCGGCGCGGCGCGTCTGCTGTTTCCTGCCTGCATGGCGCTGGCGATGCTGCTGGTGTGGTGGGCGGATGCCTCCCAGGCTCGCTGGCCGCTCTATCTGGCGGCGCTGGCATGGGCCGTCAATCTGCGCTGGGTGATGCATTACCCCGAAAAGCGTCAGGAATGGCATGCCACCGGCATGCGACTGGCTGTCGGGGTCCTGGCGCTGTTGCCGACCTGGTTCGGCTTTCTCCAGCTCAAGACCAGCGGTGGCGAGTGGCTGCTGTACGTGCTGCTGATGGTGTGGGCGGCGGATATCGGTGCCTATTTCTCCGGCAAGCGATTCGGCAAGCGCAAGCTGGCGCCACGTGTCAGCCCGGGCAAGTCCTGGGAAGGTGTCTACGGCGGGCTGGTCGCCACCGGATTGCTGGCCACCGGCTATGCGCTGGCAGGGCAGGCCGACTGGCTGCCGCTGCTGCTGGTCACACTGGGCGTCACTGGCGTCTCGGTGCTGGGAGACCTGCTGGAAAGCATGTTCAAGCGCGAGCGTGAGATGAAGGACTCCAGTCAGCTGTTGCCGGGGCACGGCGGCATCATGGACCGCATCGATAGTCTGACGGCGGCCGTGCCGTTGTTTGCGCTACTGTTGCCCTGGGTGTTGGGAGGTGGTGCGTGATGGCGGGTGACATGTCCTCCAATGCGCCGGTGCAGCGCATCACGATTCTGGGGGCCACCGGCTCCATCGGCTCCAGCACGCTGGATGTGATCTCGCGCCATCCGGAGCGCTATGTGGTGCATGCATTGAGTGCCGCCACGCGCCATGAGGCATTGCTGGAGCTGTGCCTGGTCCATCGACCTCAGGTGGCGGTGATCGCCTCCGCCGAGGCGGCGCTGTGGCTCGGTGAGGCGCTCGAGGGCGTCGAGAGCTACCAGGGCACGCCCATCGAGGTACGTCACGGTGAGCAGGCGCTGGTGGACATCAGCGAGGCCCCCGAGGTCGACAGCGTGATGGCGGCCATCGTGGGTGCTGCCGGGCTGCTGCCGACTCTGGCTGCGGTGCGTGCGGGAAAGCGCGTCCTGCTGGCCAACAAGGAGGCGCTGGTGTGTGCCGGCCAGTTGTTCATGGATGCGGTGAAGCAGCACGGTGCGACGCTGCTGCCCATCGATTCCGAGCACAACGCCATCTTCCAGTGCCTGCCGCCCGAGCATCGCGATGGGCTGGCCCCCATCGGGGTCGAGAAGCTGCTGTTGACTGCCTCGGGTGGCCCGTTCCGTGACGAGGCCGAGTGGCCTGCCGAGCGCCTGGCGACGGTGACGCCGGACGAGGCCTGCGCACATCCCAACTGGTCGATGGGGCGCAAGATCTCCGTCGACAGTGCCACCCTGATGAATAAGGGGCTGGAACTGATCGAGGCCTGTTGGCTGTTCGCTTGTGGGCCCAACGACATCCAGGTCGTCGTGCATCCCCAGAGTGTCATTCACTCGATGGCGGCTTACAGTGATGGTTCGGTGCTGGCCCAGATGGGCAATCCCGACATGCGCACGCCCATCGCCTACGCGCTGGCCTGGCCGGAGCGCATCGATGCCGGCGTCGAGCCGCTGGATCTTTTCCAGGTGGCGCGACTCGACTTCCGTGCCGCTGATGAGACGCGCTTCCCGTGTCTGCGTCTGGCGCGTGAAGCCATCGCGGCAGGCGGTACCTGGCCTGCAGTGATGAATGCCGCCAATGAGGTGGCAGTGGCAGCCTTTCTCGAGGGCCGCCTGGCCTTCGATCGTATCCCGGTGGTGGTGGAAGCCGTCATGCAGGCTCGCCCGCCCCTGGCGGTGGATGGTCTCGAGGTGATCCTGTCCGAAGATGCCGCGGCACGTGAGTTGGCAGCCGCCCAACTGGCCCTCGTCGGGCCCTGAAATCCTATCTTGCACTGTCTTGTCACTTTCCTTGTGGGCGTGACAGAGCAGGCTGCCCATCTCGGGCACCAATTTCCAGGAGCGCGTGATGGGTGTGATCCAGAATATTCTTGCCGTGATCGTCGTGCTGGGGGTGTTGATCACCATCCATGAGTACGGTCATTTCTGGGTCGCGCGTCGTTGCGGCATCAAGGTGCTGCGCTTCTCCATCGGTTTCGGCAAGCCGTTCTGGTCGTGGACGGACCGCCACGGCACGGAATACGGTGTCGCGGCCATTCCATTGGGCGGCTACGTCAAGATGCTGGATGAGCGCGAGGGGCCAGTCGACCCGTCGGAGCGCCATCTGGCCTTCAATACCAAGTCCGTCTGGAAGCGCATCGCCGTCGTCTCGGCAGGGCCGCTGGCCAATTTCCTGCTGGCGATTCTGGCGTACTGGGCGCTGTTCGTCGCCGGTACCACGACCGTGGTACCGATGGTCGGAGCGGTGGCGCCGGACTCTCCTGCAGGGCGTGCCGGGCTGACGCCCGATGCGGAAATCGTCGCCATCAATGATCAGCCGACACCAAGCTGGGAGGCGATCAATCTGCGCCTCATCGGCGCGATAGGGGACGACCAGCTGACGATCACCACCCGTGCTCCGGGCGCCAGTGCCTCGCGTGAACAGACACTGGATGTCGAGCGCTTCCTGGTGGATCAGGATCCGCCGCGTCCGCTGGTCACGCTGGGCATCACCGCATGGCGGCCCCAGTTGCCGGCGGTGCTGGGGCGAGTGCTGGAGGACGGTGCGGCGCAGGCTGCCGGCTTGAAGGCAGGAGACCGTATCGTCAGCATTGATGGCGTGCTGGTGGTGGACTGGATCGACTTCGTCGAGCGTGTGCGCGGTGCGCCGGGTGAGACGCTGTCCGTGCTGGTGGCGCGTGATGGCAAGGAAGAGACGCTGTCACTGACGCCCGCGAGCAATGCGCTCGATGACGGGCGTGTCGTGGGGCAGGTCGGCGCCGGTGTCGAGAATGTCAGCTGGCCGGAAGAGTATCAGCGTGAGCTCAGCTATGGGCCCCTGGCTGCCGTGGGGCAGGCGGTGAGCAAGACCGGCGAGATGACGGTGCTGACGCTGGACTCCATCCGCAAGATGCTGGTGGGCCTGATCGCGCCCTCCAATCTGTCCGGACCGATCACCATCGCGCGGATCGCCGGTGATACGGCTCGCTCCGGGCTTGAAGCCTTCCTGGGCTTCATGGCGTATCTGTCCATCAGTCTCGGGGTATTGAATCTGCTGCCTATTCCGGTGCTGGATGGCGGGCATCTGCTGTTCTATCTGGTCGAGGCGGTGCGCGGCAAGCCACTGTCCGAGAAGGTGCAGAATGCCGGGCTCAGGATCGGCATGGCGCTGGTCGGGTCGTTGATGTTCATGGCGATCTATTTCGACCTCATGCGTCTGTGGTAACCACCAGGATGGCGAAGACGGGGTGCCTCAGGATTGCCTCGCGTTTCCTGCAAGATGAACCAGAGCTGAACTGTCGCCCCTCATGAGGGTCAATTCATTGCACGGGCTGGCCAACATGGCCAACTCCCGTCATCATGCCCACACGACTTCGGCCCCGATTGCCGACCCCCAGGGGTGCTGTCTTGTCAGTAGCCAGGGGTTGTGTATAAGGTGCCTGTTTATCCAAGCGGGCGGAATCCAGAGAAGCGAAGCGACTGCATGAAACTCAAGACCATTGGATTGGCAGCTGCGCTGCTCGGGGCCAGTCAAGGCGCCTTGGCCGCGTCTTTCAAAGTATCCGACATCCGGGTAGAAGGCCTTCAGCGCGTGTCTGCGGGCACCGTGTTCAACGCCTTCCCCGTCTCCGCTGATCAGACCGTCGAGGATGATGATCTGTCCTCCGCGGCGCGCCAGCTGTTCGACACTGGCCTGTTTGATGATATCCGCCTCAAGCGTGATGGCGATGTGTTGATCATCGACGTGGTCGAGCGCCCGACGATCTCCAAGATCGAGATCGACGGCAACTCTCAGATTCCCGACGAGGACCTGCGCAAGGGCCTCAAGGAAGCCGGGCTGGCCGAAGGTCAGGTGTTGCAGCGCTCCACCCTGGAAGAGATGCAGCGTGAGCTGGAGCGCGTCTACCAGGCGCAGGGCCGCTACAGCGCTCGCATCGAGACCTCGGTGGAAACCCTCGAGCGCAACCGTGTTCAGGTCAATATCGACGTCAAGGAAGGTGCGGTCGCCAAGATCCACCAGATCAACATCGTCGGCAACTCCGCCTTCGATGACGAGACCCTGCGTGAACAGCTCGAGCTGGAAGACCGCCCGAGCTGGTTCTTCGGCTGGTTCTCCGACGACGAATACTCGCGCGAGAAGCTGACCGGGGACATCGAGACGCTCAAGTCCTGGTATCTGGATCGTGGTTACGTGAACTTCCAGGTGCGCTCGACCCAGGTGTCCATCTCGCCGGACAAGTCCGAGATCTTCGTCACCATCAATGTCGACGAAGGCAAGCCGTACAAGATCGGTGAGATCGGTTTCGCCGGCGACATCAAGATGAAGGAAGAGCGGGCGCGTGATCTGGTCAAGCTCGCTCCGGATGCCCTCTATTCCCAGCGTGATGTGACGGCTTCCAGCGAGGCCCTGCGTCAGGCATTGGGAGCCGACGGCTTCGCCTTCGCCAAGGTCAACGCCGTGCCTGAGGTCAATGAAGAGAGCGAGACGGTGGATCTGACCTTTGCGGTCGACCCCGGCAAGCGCGCCTACGTGCGTCGCATCAACTTCAAGGGCAATACCACGACGGCGGACGAGGTGCTGCGTCGTGAGATGACCCAGCTCGAGGGTGCGCCTGCCTCGACGGACAAGATCAAGCAATCCAAGCAGAAGCTCGAGCGTCTCGGCTTCTTCAAGCAGGTCGATGTGGACACGCGTCCGGTCGCCGGCGAGCCGGATCAGCTGGACGTCAACTACAACGTCGAGGAACAGCCGTCGGGCTCGATCTCGGCGTCGGTCGGCTTCTCTCAGGGTGACGGGGTCATCTACGGGGTGGGGCTGTCGCAGAAGAACTTCCTGGGCACCGGCAACGAAGTCAACATCAATGCCCAGAAGTCCGATGACTACACCAATGTCAGCTTCGGCTATACCGACCCGTACTGGACACTGGATGGCATCTCGCGTGGCTACAACCTGTTCTACCGCAAGGTGGATTACGACGATGATGACGATGTCGCCAGCTACGCGACCGACAGCTTCGGCGGTGGCATCAACTTCGGTTACCCGATCAACGAACTGTCGCGCCTGAATTTCGGTGCCGGTTACGAGTTCGTGCGCGTCAAGGACTTCGATGACAGCCCCGCCGAGGTCACGCAGTACATCAGTGATGAGGGCGAGGATTTCAACCTCTACAAGCTGACCGCCAGCTGGTCGCGCAACAATCTCAACCGCGGCATCCTGCCCACGGCGGGCAGCTCGCAGCTGCTGTCACTGGAAGTGGCAGTGCCCGGCTCCGATGCGGACTATTACAAGTTCCGCTACAAGGGGCAGAAGCTGTTCGAACTGCATGATGACTGGTCGCTCAAGTTCCGGACCGAACTTGGCTATGCCAATTCGTTCTCCGGCGATACCTACCCGTTCTTCAAGAACTTCTATGCGGGTGGTCTGGGCAGCGTGCGTGGTTACAGCTCCAACACCCTGGGTCAGGCATCCACCGAGGTCGATGACGGTGATGACGATACCCTGGGCGGCAACATCCTGGTCGAGGGCGGGATCGATCTGATCTTCCCGATGCCCTTCGTCAAGGACAAGCGCAGCGTCCAGCCGTCGTTCTTCGTGGATGCGGGGAATACCTATCTGACGTCCTGCTACGATGTCGGCTCCAGCTATTCCAGTTCCTGCGAGAGTGGCGTGGACCTCGGCGATCTGAATTACAGCGCCGGTATCGGCCTGTCATGGATCACGCCGGTTGGCCCGCTGACCTTCAGTGTCGCGCAGCCCATCGGTGACGATGATGATGACGACACCGAGATCTTCCAGTTCTCACTGGGCCAGACCTTCTAAGGCGGACATGACGCCACACCGGTGGGCAACCGATGTGGCGTCATGTCCCCGCTGCCGGCGCCGCCGTTCCTGTTCTGGCGTCGGTCACCGAACAACAGGCCTACAAGGAGTTTTATGATGCGTAAATTGACCCGCGCACTGTGTCTGGCAGGCGGCCTCGCAGCCTTTGCGACCCCGATGATGGCCCAGGCCACGGAAGTGGCGGTCATGGACTGGCGCCAGGCGCTGTTGAGCTCCGATGCTGCCCAGCGTTCCATGAATCAGCTCAAGAATCAGCTGGCTGGCAAGCAGGATCAGGCCAAGGCGCTGGCCAAGGAGCTTGAGACCATGCAGAACAAGCTGCAGAAGGATGGTGCGGTGATGTCGGATTCCGAGCGCCAGTCACTGCAGCAGCAACTGCGCCAGAAGGGCGGGCAGTTCCAGCAGCTGCGCGGCCAGGTCCAGCAGCAGCAGCAGCAGGCCGAGCAGGCATTCCTCAAGCAATCCAAGCCCAAGCTGGACAAGGCCATTCAGCAGGTCGTCGACAAGCACGGTGTCGAGCTGCTGGTGGACCGCAGTGCCACGGTCTACAGCAAGGATGGTCTCGACCTGACCGATGAGGTCACCCAGGTCTTCAACTCGCTCAACTGATGTCGTCGCGCGTCACGGCGCGCGATGCCAGCATTGAGCATGCCTACGCGAATGCGAGCCAGCGGCGCCCGACGCCTAGAGACAGCATGAAAAAGCAACAATTCTCCTACACTCTCGAGGATCTGGCTCAGCGGCTGGGTGCTCGACTCGTTGGCGACCCGAACGTTCGGGTCTCTGGTCTGTCGACGCTGGTGGACGCGGCGCCAGGCGATATCGCCTTCCTCGCCAATCGCGCCTACCTCAAGTATCTCGCGGACTCTCAGGCCACGGCGGTGCTGCTGCACGAGAGTCATCTCGACGAGTGCAAGAGCCATGCGCTGGTGCTGGACAATCCTTACCTGGCCTATGCCGAGCTGTCACGGTTGTTCGATCCCATGGCACAGGCACCGCAGGCCAGCGTGCATCCCAGTGCGGTCGTCGATGAGACGGCCACGCTGGGCGCGAATGTCGAGATCGGCCCGCAGGTGGTGGTCGGCCCCGGTGTCAGTATCGGGGATGGCTCCCGTCTCCAGGCCGGGTGCGTCATTGGCGCTGACAGCGTGCTGGGCGAAGGGTGTCTGCTGCATCCCAATGTCACGCTCTATCACGGGGTGGTCATCGGGGCGCGGGCAGTCCTGCACAGTGGCTGCGTGATCGGTGCCGACGGCTTCGGTTTCGCCCACGACGGCAAGGGCTGGCACAAGATCGCCCAGCTGGGTGGCGTGATGATCGGTGATGATGTCGAGGTCGGCAGCTGCACCAGCATTGACCGAGGAGCACTCGGCGACACCATCATCGGCAATGACGTCAAGATCGACTCCCAGGTCCAGATCGCGCACAACGTGCAGATCGGAGATCACTCGGCGCTGGCCGGCTGTGTCGGCATCGCCGGTTCCACCAAGGTGGGTCGCTACTGTCTGATGGGCGGTGGCGTGGGGCTTGCCGGGCATCTGGAAATCTGTGATGGCGTGCAGGTCACCGGCATGAGTCTGGTGACCAATTCCATCACCAAGCCGGGCGTGTACTCGTCGGGTACCGGGGCGATGGACAATGGCCTGTGGCGCCGCAATGCCGTGCGTTTCAAGCAGCTGGATCAGCTCGCACGACGTCTGAACCAGGTCGAGAAGGACTTGAAGGACAGGTAGCGCTGCTCTGGCACCGCGGCAGGTGCCAGCAGGCGTTGTCCATGAGGCAGTGGTCGCTGGTTTTGTGCCTTGTGCCGAGCGCCTGTCCAGGCAGGTCATCTCGTCAGCCCGGCGACTCTGGGCAATGAGCGGCTGCCAGTCGCGCGCAAGGACGCTATAATGCGCGCCATTGCCAGAACGGCGGTCCGGACCGTCATTACATGCCTGCCCGAGTGCGGCAGGCATTTCGTTATTTCAGAGGTTGCAAGCCAATGGTTATGGACGTCAACGAGATCCGTGAGTATCTCCCGCACCGCTATCCTTTCCTGCTGATCGATCGGGTCATGGAACTGTCCCTTGGCGAGTTCATCGTCGCGCGCAAGAATGTGAGCATCAATGAGCCGTTCTTCAATGGCCACTTCCCGGGACACCCGATCATGCCGGGTGTGCTGATCGTTGAGGCCATGGCTCAGGCGGCAGGTATTCTGGGTTTCAAGACGGTCGACAAGCGTCCTGCCGATGGTTACATCTATTACCTCGTGGGCAGTGACAACGTGCGCTTCAAGCGTCCGGTCATGCCGGGCGACCAGCTCGAGATCAGCGCCCGCGTGCTGCGCGAGAAGCGTGGTATCTGGAAGTTCGCCTGTCAGGCCAAGGTCGACGGTGACGTGGTCTGTGAAGCCGAAATCATCTGTGCCGAGAGGAAGGTCGCTTGATACATCCTACTGCCATTGTCGATCCCGGCGCCCGCCTGGCCGACGATGTCGAGGTCGGTCCGTTTTGCGTGATCGGTGCCGACGTCGAGATCGGCGCTGGCACGGTGGTGGGGCCGCACGTCGTCATCAAGGGTACGACGGTCATCGGTGAGCGTAACCGCATCTTCCAGTTCGCCTCGGTCGGTGAGGATTGCCAGGACAAGAAGTACGCCGGTGAGCCGACACGCCTGGAGATCGGGGATGACAACGTCATTCGCGAGGGTGTGACCCTGCACCGTGGTACCGTCCAGGATGCCAGCCTGACACGCATCGGCAGTCGCAACCTGTTCATGGCCTACTCGCACGTGGGCCATGATTGCATCATCGGGGATGACTGCATCATGGCCAATCAGGCGACGCTGGGGGGGCATGTCCATCTGGGCAATCACGTCATTCTTGGCGGACTGTCGGCGGTGCACCAGTTCTGTCATGTCGGCGAGCACGCCATGGCGGGCGGTGGCTCCATCATCACCAAGGACATCGCGGCCTTCGTGATGGTCAATGGGCACCCTGCCGAGGCGCATGGCCTCAACAGCGTCGGCCTCAAGCGCCGTGGTTTCAGTCGCGAGACCATCTCCGCCCTGAACGCGGCCTACAAGACGGTCTTCCGTCAGGGGCTGACACTGGCGCAGGCACTCGAGAAGCTGGAAGGTGAGCCGCCTCTCGCCGAGCGCGATGTCTTCATCGCCTCGCTCAAGGCGTCCACTCGTGGCCTGACACGCTGAGCATGCGCATCTACCTGGTAGCCGGAGAGCTCTCCGGTGACATCCTCGGTGCCAGCTTGATGCGCGCGCTCAAGGCGCGTCATCCCGATGTCGAGTTTCGTGGCATCGGGGGGCCGCGCATGCAGGCCGAAGGCTTCGACAGCCTCTATCCGCTGGAAACTCTCTCCATCATGGGGCTGGTCGAGGTGCTCAAGCATCTGCCGGAGTTGATCAAGGTGCGTCGCCATCTGTTGCGCGACGCGCTTGAGTGGCAGCCTGACGTGATGATCGGTATCGATGCTCCCGACTTCAATCTGGGGCTCGAGCTGCGCCTGCGCAAGCGGGGCATCACCACGGCGCACTATGTCAGTCCCTCCGTCTGGGCCTGGCGTCAGGGCAGGGTGAAGACCATCCGCCGTGCCGTCGATCGCATGCTGACCTTCCTGCCCTTCGAGGCGGCCTTCTATCGCGAACATCAGGTGCCGGTGACCTTCGTCGGCCATCCGCTGGCGGATGAGTTGCCGCTCGAGGATGATCGCGATGCTGCCCGCCTGCAGCTGGGGATTGCCCCCGACGTGCAGTTGCTGGCGGTGTTGCCGGGATCCCGTGGCAACGAGATCCGTTTCCTCGGCGAGACCTTCCTGGCCGCCATTGAACGCCTTTGCCAGCGTTACCCTGCGCTTGAAGTGGTGATTCCGGCCGCCACGCCGCTGCGGCGTAGCGAGCTTGAGTCACTGATGCAGGGGCGCGAGGCGCTGGATCGCAGTCGCATTCACCTCATCGATGGCCAGTCGCGTGAAGCGATGACTGCCGCCGATGCCGTGCTGCTGGCCTCCGGTACGGCAGCGCTCGAATGTCTGCTGTGTCATCGTCCGATGGTGGTGGCCTATCGCATGGCGTCGATGACCCACCGCATCGCACGGCACATGGTCAAGACCGAGTGGATTTCGCTGCCCAACCTGATTGCCCGCGAGACATTGGTGCCGGAGCTGATCCAGGACGCAGCCACGCCGGAGTCCATCGAGGAAAGCCTCGCTCCCTTGCTGTCGCGAGCCGCCGGCGATGTCTGTCGCCAGCGTGAGCTGCGTGAGCGCTTCGTCGCCATGCATCGTGAGTTGACCTGTGATGCCAGCGCCGCGGCCGCCATTGCCATCGGTGAGCTGGCGGGGCGCTGATCACGACCGCCCGTGATGCCTTTACTGACTGATACCCCCTGATCGGCAGGCCGCAACAGTGGTCTGTCGGTTGTCTGACGCCCCGAGATACCATGACCGATTCTGCCGATCGACCCGCCACTCTGCCCGCCAGTCGCAAGCGCAAACCTGCCGATGATTTCCCTGCGCTGGTGATCCCCTATCACGGGGAGCTGCTGGCAGGTATCGATGAGGTCGGGCGTGGACCGCTGGTCGGGCCCGTGGTGGCGGCAGCGGTGATTCTTGACCCGAATGACCCCATCGAGGGCATCACCGACTCCAAGAAACTCAGCGAGAAGAAGCGCCTGGCACTGTACGAGCAGATTCGTGCGCGTGCCTGGGCCTGGGCGATCGCCGAGGCCACCAGTGAAGAGATCGATGAGCTGAACATCTATCAGGCCACGCACCTGGCGATGCGGCGTGCTGTCGATGCCCTGGGCGTACGCCCGGAATATCTGCTGGTGGATGGCAATCGTCTGCCGGGGCACGAGATTCCCGGCAAGGCAGTGGTGAAGGGCGACCTGCGCCACGCCGCCATCGGCGCGGCTTCCATACTGGCCAAGGTATACCGCGATGCCCAGATGGCAGCGCTGGATGCCTGCTTCCCCGCCTACGGTTTCGCGCGTCACAAGGGCTACCCGACCCGCGAGCATCAGGCTGCCATCGAGACGCATGGCATCCTTACCCTGCATCGCAAGAGCTTCGGGCCGGTCAAGCGGCTTTACATGGCCGGGCATGTGCCGCAGGCCGTGCCGGAAGATGCATTGATCGCGCTGCCGGCCCCGGTTGAGCCAACCGCTGAGCCGGACAAGGCTGTCGAGTCATCAGGGCAATCGTCGGGGCCGTCAGAGCAGGAAGCGGCCCTGGCGACGAGTGAGCCGAGCCAGTCTCCCGCTGCAAAAAAGCCGCCAGCCGTGGTCTGACTGATGCCAGTGAGACCACGGCATCCCCGTCAGTCGAGGTCGTCCTGACAGGCGAGGCGCCTTCAGACGCTGCCCCCGACGCGCTATCCTTGGCAGCGGAGTACCCGTCTTCAGCGTCCGAGGCGCCGGCAGCGTCAGCGCGGCCATCGTCACCCGCCGCGACTGAATCCTTTACCGTCACGCAGACTTCACGAGCCGATTCCATGACCACGCCCTTTGTTCACCTGCGCGTTCACACCGAGTTCTCTCTCGTCGATGGTCTGCCCGGCGTCAAGCCGCTGATCAAGGCGACCGCCACGGCAGGCCAGCCGGCTGTCGCGGTCACCGACGAGGCCAACCTGTTCGGGCTGGTAAAGTTCTACTCCAATGCCCGAGGGGCCGGGATCAAGCCGATCATCGGTTCCGATCTGTGGATGACCAATCCGCAGGACGTCACGCGCCCCTACCGCATCACGCTGCTGGCGATGAATGACATCGGCTATCGCCATCTGACCGAGCTGATCTCGCGTGGTTGGACCGACGGCCAGAAGCAGGGGCGTGCCTATCTCGAGAAGCAGTGGATCTTCGAGCAGGCCGATGGGCTGATCGTGCTGTCCGGGGGTCGCGAGGGCGAGATCGGGCGTCATCTGCTCTCGGATCACGAAGACACCGCACGGACCCTGCTGAGCGAATGGAAGGCGGTCTTCGGGGATCGCTTCTATCTGGAGCTGACCCGTACCCAGCGCCAGTACGAGGAAGAGTGCCTGCATCTGTCGGTGGCGCTGGCGGAGGCGACCGATACTCCGGTGGTCGCTACCAATGACGTGCGCTTCCTCAAGCGTGAGGACTACTGGGCCCACGAGACACGCGTGGCCATCGGGGAAGGCAAGGCGCTGGATGACCCGCGCCGCGAGACCCGCTACAGCGATGAGCAGTACCTGAAGACCGCCGAGGAAATGCACGAGCTGTTCGCCGACATTCCCGAAGCGCTCGAGAACAGCGTGCTGATCGCGGCGCGCTGTTCCGTGACGGTTCAGCTGGGGACCTACTTCCTGCCCGAGTTCCCGGTGCCGGAAGGCATGACGATGGATGAGTTCTTCCGCAAGGTTTCCCATGATGGCCTGACGGAACGCCTCGAGAAGCTCTATCCGCGCGACAAGCATCCCCGCGACAGCGAAGCCTGGGCTGACACCGAACAGCGCTATCGTTCCCGCCTGGACTTCGAGCTCGACATCATCCTGCAGATGGGCTTCCCCGGGTACTTCCTGATCGTCATGGACTTCATCCAGTGGGGCAAGGACAACGGCGTGCCGGTCGGCCCGGGGCGTGGTTCCGGTGCCGGCTCACTGGTGGCCTATGCCCAGAAGATCACCGATCTGGATCCGCTGGAATACGACCTGCTGTTCGAGCGCTTCCTGAACCCGGAACGTGTCTCCATGCCCGACTTCGACGTCGACTTCTGCATGGAGAAGCGCGATCGCGTCATCGATTACGTGGCCGAGCGCTACGGGCGCAATGCGGTCTCGCAGATCGTCACCTTCGGCACCATGGCCGCCAAGGCGGTGGTGCGTGACGTGGCGCGTGCCCAGGGGCGTCCCTACTCGCTGGGCGACAAGCTCTCCAAGCTGATTCCCTTTGAAGTCGGCATGACGCTGGAGAAGGCCATCGAGCAGGAGCCTCAGCTCAAGGAATTCATCGAGAACGATGAAGAGGCCCAGGAAATCTGGGAGATGGCGCTCAAGCTCGAGGGCACCACCCGCGGTACCGGCAAGCACGCCGGGGGCGTGGTGATCGCTCCCACCAAGCTGACCGATTTCTCGCCGCTGCTGTGTGAAGAGGATGGCAGCGGTCTGGTGGTGCAGTTCGACAAGAACGATGTCGAGGAAGCCGGGCTGGTCAAGTTCGACTTCCTGGGGCTGCGTACCCTGACCATCATCGACTGGGCGACCGAGATGGTCGACAAGGTCCGTGAGCGTGAAGGGCTGCCGCCGCTTGAGATCGATGACATTCCGCTGGATGACGCCAAGACCTTCGACATGCTGCAGAAGGCGGAGACGACGGCGGTCTTCCAGCTGGAATCCCGCGGCATGAAGGAGCTGATCAAGAAGCTCAAGCCCGACTGCCTGGAAGACATGATCGCCCTGGTGGCCCTGTTCCGCCCGGGCCCGCTGCAGTCCGGCATGGTGGATGACTTCATCAACCGCAAGCACGGTCGCTCAGAAGTGTCTTATCCACACCCGGATTATCAGCACGAGCTGCTCAAGCCGGTACTGGAGCCGACCTACGGCATCATCCTGTACCAGGAGCAGGTCATGCAGATCGCGCAGGTGCTGGCCGGCTACACGCTGGGCCAGGCCGACATGCTGCGCCGCGCGATGGGCAAGAAGAAGCCGGAAGAGATGGCCAAGCAGCGTGCCGGCTTCATGGAAGGGTGTGCCGAGAAGGGCATCGACAAGGACCTGGCGGGCAACATCTTCGACCTGGTGGAAAAGTTCGCCGGTTACGGCTTCAACAAGTCCCACTCGGCGGCCTATGGCCTCGTCTCCTACCAGACGGGCTGGCTGAAGGCGCACTATCCGGGGCCGTTCATGGCCGCGGTGATCTCGACCGAGATGCAGACCATCGAGAAGGTGGTACCGCTGATCGAGGAATGCCGCCATATCGGCCTGACGGTCACGCCACCGGACGTCAACATCGGTGGCTACAAGTTCACCGTCGACCTCGAAGGGCGCGTCGTCTACGGGCTGGGCGCGATCCGTGGCGTGGGCGAGGGCCCGATCGAGGCGATCGTCAGCGCACGTGCCGAGGGTGGGCCGTTCAGCGACATCTTCGACTTCTGCAAGCGCATCGATGCCAAGAAGATCAACAAGCGCACCCTGGAGGCGTTGATCCGCTCCGGGGCGCTGGACAACATCGGCCCGTCCCGTGCGGTGCTGATGCTGGCGGTGGAGGATGCGCTCAAGGCCGCCTCCCAGAATCATGCCAACAACGATGTCGGCATCACCGACATGTTCGGCGATGCCTTCAGCGAGCCGGAAACGGATGTCTACGCCGGCTATCGCAAGGCGCGCGAGTGGACCGACAAGGAGCGCCTCACCGGCGAGAAGGACACCCTGGGGCTCTATCTGACCGGCCATCCCATCGATGAATACGAAGGTGAGCTCAAGCGCTTCATCAATGCGCGCATCAGTGACCTGAAGCCGTCGCGGGAGCCGCAGCGCATCGCCGGGCTGGTGATCGCCATGCGCACCATGAAGTCCAAGCGTGGCGATACCATGGCCTTCGTGACCCTGGATGACCGCACCGGACGCATCGAGGCCTCGATGTTCGGCGAACTCTACGATCAGGTACGCAACAAGCTGGTACCTGACAGCGTGGTGATCGTCGAGGGGGAGGTCAGTCAGGATGATTATTCCGGCGGCCTGCGCCTGCGTGGCAAGGATGTCACGCCGATCATCGATGCGCGGGCGCGCTTCGGTGAGGCCGTCGAGATGAGCATCGCCGCCGAGGATATCGGCGGACGCTTCACCCAGCAGTTGTCCACGCTGTTGACGCCGCACCTGGCCAGCGAAGGCCTGCCGATGCGGCTACGCTATCGCAATGCCGCCGCGGAGGCCTGGCTGGAGCTTGGTGAGCAATGGCGCGTCGCCCCCAGCGATGAACTGCTGATCCAGCTGGGTGAGGTGGAAGGCCAGCGTGGCGTGCGACTCAAGTACCGTGAGTGATTGTTGATCAAGGGGGAGGGACGCCATCCCTTCCCCTTGAAGATGCAAGTGAAACCAGGTGGTGAAGGGCGTGGGGGGGAGGCAATCCCTCGCCGAACGGGCGGGCAAGGTTTGCACCTGTCGAACAGGGTGCGATAATGCCCCCCTATCTTTTCCGTACCCAATTCCATGCCGACTGTGACCGCCGTGAGCCACAGATCGCCTGAGCGCTTGCTCAGGGGGAGTGACCCGGCCGACTCGCTTTCCTGGCTGCCCGAGACGACGAACGAAACGCCTTATGAATCCCAATTATCTGGACTTTGAACAGCCGATCGCCGAGCTGCAGGCCAAGATCGAGGAACTCCGTCTGGTCGGTAACGACTCCCAGGTCAACCTGTCTGACGAGATCGCTCGTCTGCAGGACAAGAGCACCAAGCTCACCGAGTCCATCTTCAAGGACCTCGGTGCCTGGCAGGTATCTCAGCTGGCGCGTCATCCGCAGCGTCCGTATACCCTCGACTACCTCGAGAACCTGTTCACGGATTTCGATGAGCTGCACGGCGACCGTCACTACGCGGACGATGAAGCCCTGGTCGGTGGCATCGCGCGTCTCGACGACAAGCCGGTGATGGTGATCGGTCACCAGAAAGGCCGTGACGTGAAGGAAAAGGTGCGTCGCAACTTCGGCATGCCGCGTCCGGAAGGCTACCGCAAGGCCTGCCGTCTGATGGAGATGGCCGAGCGCTTCAAGATGCCGATCCTGACCTTCATCGACACCCCGGGTGCCTATCCGGGCATCGGTGCCGAGGAGCGCGGTCAGTCCGAGGCCATCGCCTACAATCTGGCAGTGATGTCGCGCCTCAAGACCCCGATCATCTCCACCGTCATCGGTGAGGGCGGTTCCGGTGGTGCACTGGCCATCGGCGTGTGTGACGAGCTCAACATGCTGCAGTACTCCACCTACTCGGTGATCTCGCCGGAAGGGTGTGCCTCCATCCTGTGGAAGAGCGCAGAGCGTGCCGCCGATGCCGCTGATGCCATGGGCATCACGGCCTCGCGCCTCAAGGAGCTGGGCTTCGTCGATAACCTGATCAAGGAGCCGCTGGGTGGCGCGCACCGCAACCCGCAAGCTGCTGCCGACAGCATCAAGGCCGCGCTGGGTGAAGGCCTGGAGCGTCTTGGCGCGCTGGATGCCGACGCCCTGCTGGAGCGTCGTTACCAGCGCCTGATGAGCTACGGCGCACCGGCATGATCTCTGCACATCACGCTTGATGCGCATGCAGTTCACGCCTGAGTGACAAGGACGCCTCCGGAATCTTCCGGGGGCGTCCTTGCGTTCAGGGCCGCTTTTTCTCCGCTCACTCCATCCATCTGCTTTCGCGACGGGAGCTCGGCATGTCTCTGTCTTCTTCACTGGACTCGATGTCCTCGTCTCCGCAGTCTCTTGGCGAGATGGCGGAATCGCGCGCACTCGTTGCCGTCCGTGCGGCGTTGGCAGCAACGGATTCACGGCACACGGTATGGATCGCACTCTCGGGCGGACTGGATTCGGTGATGCTGGCGAGGCTGGCGGCGCGAGCGGCGCAGGAGTGCCCACGGCGACTGCGGCTGGTGCATGTGCACCATGGCCTGCAGGCGGCCAATGATGATTTCGAGCGTCTGGCGCGCAGGCTGGCCTCGCGGTTGGGGCTGCCGTTGAGTGTGCGCCATCTGGCGCTGGATGAGGCCGCATTCAAGTCGCGAGGCGTGGAGGCTGCCGCACGTGAGGCGCGGCTGGCGGCACTGACGGCCTGTCTGGCGGCGGGCGATAGCCTGTGGCTGGCGCAGCATCAGGATGATCAGGCCGAGACACTATTGCTCAACGCGCTGCGCGGCAGTGGCGGGCGCGGGCTGGCGGCCATGCCGCCTGAGCGGGCGCTGACCGTGGGCAACTCGCCCACTGGGCGAGATCTGCCCCCCCATGCGCGTGCACGACTGGTACGCCCGCTGCTGGATGTCTCTCGCCGTGATCTCGAGACTCTGGCGAGTCAGCAAGGGCTATGTGTCTCACGAGACTGGTGCGAGGACCCCAGCAATCTCAGTCAGCGTTTCGATCGCAATTATCTGCGTCACACGGTGCTGCCGGCACTCGAAGGGCGTTGGCCACAGGCTGCGGGCAGCCTTGCGCGCTCGGCGCAGCAGCTCCAGGAAGAGCAGTCATTGCTGGATGAGCTGGCGGCCGAGCTGCTGGCGAAGGTACGGCTGTCAGGCGCGGAGCGCGTCACGCCGGGGCAGGAGCTGGAGCAAGGGCAGGAGCAAGAGCAAGAGCAAGAGGTGCAGCTGTCGCTGGCACGTCTGGGCGAGTTGAGTGAGCCACGTCAGCGTCTGGTCCTGCGCCACCTGTGCCAATCACGCGGCTGGCCGGTGCCGCCGCGCGGGCGCCTGGCCAGTCTGCAGCAGTGGATCGTCACGCCGCCGGACTCGGTGGCGGAGGTGCGCTGGCACAGTCCGGTCTCAAGTCTGGTGGTGCGCCTCTGGCGCGATCAGCTGTGGTGGCAGGCGAGTGATACCGTTACAAGGCATGGTCTTGGTGATGGGGTCAGTGACTGCCAACGGCGTGAACTGGATGATCGGGCGAGACAGAGCTGGCAGGCATTGGCCGCGCAGGAGGACGAAGTCGTGATCGGTCAGCGTCAGCCGGGTGATGTCATGCGTCTGGCTGACAGGGGCCGGCGGGACCTCAAGCGCCTGCTGCAGGAAGCCGACATCCCACCCTGGCAGCGCCACCAGCTGCGGGTAGCGCGACGTGCCCGCGATCAAGCCATCGTGGCGCTATGGCATCCCGCGTGCGGGTGGTGGTTGCGAGCGAAGCCGAGTGGCTGACTGTGGGCCTCAGAAGTCGGCCCCGGGAGTCAGTCTCGACAGAGAGTCTCACGGGGCCCTGGGCGTAGTGGCGGGACAGCACGAGGCCAGGGCGGCGTCCGTTCTCAGTCGACGTCTTCGAGGGTGAGCGTCATGTCGGCGGCCTTCTGCAGACTGCTTTCCTGGGTCAGGTCATCACAGATCAGACTGTGATCCCGATATTCTTCTGCCAGGCTCAGTCGCAATTCGTCGCCCTTGGCGCTCAATTGCGTGCCGAGGACAGGCTGTTCAGGGCGTGAATGATTGAGCATCACGGCGATGCGCAGCAGGCGTGCCAGACGGGCGAGGCGTGGCTGGAGCGTCAGCGGCAGATTGGCAAGCTCCCGGCTGGCGAACTTGCGACGATGGGCGCGTACCAGGAAGGCGAGCGCCTTCTGCTCCGGTCGCGAGAACCCCTGCAGGTCGGAATGCTCGATCAGGTAGGCGCCATGACGATGGAACTGGCTATGCGAGATGGCCAGCCCGACTTCATGCAGTTCGGCCCCCCAGGCCAGCATCTGGCGGGAGGTTGCCCCCAGTGACCACGTATCCGCGACCTGGTCGAACAGCGCCAGCGCGGTATCGCGCACGTTGGCCGCATGGCGGGTGTCGATACCATAGCGACGGCGCAGCAGATCGATGGCCGCGATGCGCGAGTCTTCCGCCGTATTGCGACCGATCAGATCAAACAGCACGCCTTCGCGCAACGCGCCATCGGAGTAGCGGATCTGCTCGAGTTCCAGGGCTTCGAATATACCGCACAGGATCGCGACCCCGGCCGGGAAGACGCTGGCGCGGTCACTTTTCAGGCCTGGCAGGCTGACCTTGTCGAGACGCTTGAATCCCAAGAGAGCGGTGCGCAGACGATGGAGTCCCTCGCGAGTCACCAGGCCGTGTGCTGCCCAGCCATGGGCTTCCATCACGCTGGCGGCTGCCTTGATGGTGCCGGAGGAGCCGACGGGGTCGTCCCAGCCCAGCTCGCGATAGCTGCGCTGTATGCTGGCCAGCTCCGAGCGAGCGGCCAGTTCGGCACGGCGCATGCGTTTCTCGCTGATCTCGCCGTCAGAGAAGAATGCCTTGGTATAGGCCACGCAGCCCATGTGCAGACTTTCCAGCAACAGCGGCTCGAACTGTTCACCGATGATGAATTCCGTCGAGCCGCCGCCGATGTCGATGATCAGGCGCTTGCCATGCACATCGGCCAGGGCATGGGCGGCCCCCAGATAGATCAGGCGCGCTTCTTCACGGCCGGCGATGATCTCGATGGGATGTCCCAGCAATTCCTCGGCGCGATCGATCAATGTCTGGCTGTTGTGCGCGGCACGCAGCGCGTTGGTGCCGACGATGCGCAGATGCTCCGCCTCGATGCCATCCAGGAAGGGCGCGAACTGTGCGAGGCAGTTGAGCGCACGCTCCATGGCATCTTCACTGAGCATGCCGTCTTCATCCAGGCCAGCTGCCAGCTGGATCTTCTCGCCCTGCTTGGCCACGACCTGCAATTGCCCGGCCTGATGATTGGCCAGCAGCAGATGGAAACTGTTGGAGCCGAGATCGATGGCGGCCAGCTTCAACAGTGGTGCATCGTCACTGGTGTCCGTGGCAGCGGGGGAGCTGTCAGGTAGAGAGGAGGCTGAATCACTCAAATGCATGGTCCTTGTGGCAGGTCCTGCTGGCAGGCCTTGCGCGAACGGGCGCTGCTACATGCGCTGTCCTCGAGGGCAGGGCGCCATGTGCCAAGCCGTCCACGCTGCGGAGTATCACGGTAAAGAATGCAATGTCAGTCTGGATCAAGGTTGCGGCGACTTGTGTGAGGTGTCAAACCTCATGGCATGTCGTCGGCAGGATCGGTCGAGAGTGGGGCATGTCAGAGACAGGGCGTGGTAGTCTACTGGTGCGACATGACAGTCGTGCGAAGCGCCAGAGAGCGATGCCTCTCGTGCAAGGCGCTCGCGTGACACCGCCCGTCCCGGGGCTTGCCGTCATCGTCGTCACGCTGAAGCATCATCATTTACCTGCAGGAAGATCAGCAAGGCCGATGTGGCCTGGGAGATAACGTCGCGATGAGCGAACGTGTGGCACCGATTTCAGAAAGAGACTTTGAATCCGTGGTGTTGGAGAGCGAGCAGCCGGTACTGGTGGATTTCTGGGCCTCCTGGTGTGGGCCGTGCAAGACGGTGGCCCCGACACTCGAGTCGCTGGCGGAGGAATATGAAGGGCGGTTGAAGATCGTCAAGGTCGATGTCGATGAGGCCCCTGAACTGGCGTCCCGTTTCGGCGTTCGTGGCGTGCCGACCCTGATGCTGTTCCTGTCCGGAAATGTCGAGGCCAGCAAGGTCGGGGCGATGCCTCGTGCGCAATTGGCCGCCTTCCTGGATGCCAACCTGTGATAGGGGATGACGCCGTGAGTTGAGCGGCGGCCCCGTCCCCCGGGCTGCGCTGGCATGGCCTCTGAGCACGGGACTTGCGTTCGAGGTGAAGCTTGACTACCATCGAGGCGTTCGCCTGATTACACGCTCTCTGATTGCGTCATGTCGACCGTCCCACGGTCCCCCAGTTGTCAGCCAGCCCTCTGGTAATTCTGTCCTTCTATTCACAGGTCAGCCACCAGGCGATTCATACCGCTAGATTCCATATCGAGAAGACTTTTACGTCAGGAAGCACGACGCCCCATGTCCTTGCGGACGGGCTGCAGTCGCTCGACACTCCGTTGCCGAATCCGTTGTACGGCCGTGGTGAGTGATCTTTCCTGAACCTTTGGCACCTGTATTCTTTCCACTCAGGCGCTTGCCCCCGGGAATGCTGTCGAGATCAGCCTGCACTCACACAGTACAGTGTCAGTCTCTGCCTCCTGCTCGTCTTCTCGATTCCCTTCTTATCTTCAGCCCTGCTGACACGAGCTACGTTCAAACAAGCCGATGAATCTTACCCAACTCAAGCAAAATACCGTCCCGGAACTGCTGGAACTCGCCCAGACCATGGGGATCGACAACCTGGCACGTTCGCGCAAGCAGGACATCATTTTCGCCATCCTCAAGAAGCACGCGAAAAGCGGCGAGGATATCTATGGTGATGGTGTGCTGGAAATCCTGCAGGACGGCTTCGGCTTCCTGCGCAGTGCGGATTCTTCCTACCTTGCTGGCCCCGACGACATCTACGTTTCCCCGTCCCAGATTCGCCGCTTCAATCTGCGCAAGGGCGATACCATTTCCGGCAAGATTCGTCCGCCGAAGGAAGGGGAACGTTACTTCGCGCTACTCAAGGTCAATCAGATCAACTTTGACCGTCCCGAGAACGCCAAGCACAAGATCCTGTTCGAGAACCTGACGCCGCTGTTCCCGCAATCGCGTCTGCTGATGGAAATCGGCAACGGTTCCACCGAGGACATCACCTCGCGCATCCTGGATCTCACGGCCCCGATCGGCAAGGGACAGCGTGGTCTGATCGTGTCACCGCCCAAGGCGGGTAAGACGATGATGCTGCAGAACATCGCCGCCTCCATCACTCGCAACAACCCCGAATGTCACCTCATCGTGCTGCTGATCGATGAGCGTCCCGAGGAAGTCACCGAAATGTCGCGCACCGTGCGCGGCGAAGTCGTGGCCTCCACCTTCGATGAGCCGCCGGCCCGTCACGTCCAGGTCGCCGAGATGGTGATCGAGAAGGCCAAGCGTCTGGTCGAGCACAAGAAGGATGTCGTCATCCTGCTCGATTCCATCACGCGTCTGGCGCGTGCCTACAACACCGTGGTGCCGTCCTCCGGCAAGGTGTTGACCGGTGGTGTCGATGCGCATGCCCTCGAGAAGCCGAAGCGCTTCTTCGGTGCCGCGCGCAACATCGAGGAAGGCGGCAGTCTGACCATCCTCGCCACGGCACTGGTCGACACGGGTTCCAAGATGGACGAAGTCATCTTCGAGGAGTTCAAGGGCACCGGTAACATGGAAGCGCACCTCGACCGCAAGCTGGCCGAGCGTCGTGTCTTCCCGGCACTCAACATCCGTCGTTCCGGTACGCGTCGTGAAGACCTGATCGCGTCTGAAGATGAAATGCAGCGCATGTGGATCCTGCGCAAGCTGCTCAACCCGATGGAAGACGTGGCCGCGACCGAATTCCTGATCGACCGCCTGAAAGATACCAAGACCAACCTCGAGTTCTTCGAGGCCATGAAGCGCCGCTGAGCCGATGTCCTGAGTTGACGAGGCAATGCCATGGATTCCCCATGTGATTCCGTTCAATGACGGAATCACATGGGGAATCCGCACTTCCCGAGACGCCCATCTCCTGATCAGGAGATGGGCGTCTTGCGTTGTCGGCCTGCCGACTATCGGCTGGCAATGGTATGCTCGGAACCTGATCAAGCCGACCGGAAACTCCCATGCAGTATCGAGACTTGCGCGATTTCATCGCGGCGCTGGAAGAGAAGGGCGAACTCAAGCGCATTCGTGCCGAGGTGGACCCTTACCTGGAGATGACCGAGATCTGCGATCGCACCCTGAAGGCGGGTGGTCCGGCGTTGCTGTTCGAGAACGTCAAGGGCCACAGCATGCCGGTGCTGGGCAATCTGTTCGGCACGCCGCGTCGTGTGGCGCTGGGCATGGGGCAGGAGTCGGTCGAGGCACTGCGCGAAGTCGGCGAGCTGCTCGCCTTCCTCAAGGAGCCGGAGCCGCCCAGAGGCTTCCGTGATGCCTGGGACAAGCTGCCGATCTTCAAGCAGGTGATGAGCATGGGCCCCAAGCGGGTCAAGCGTGCGCCCTGTCAGGAGGTCGTACTGGAGGGGGATGATGTCGATCTCGACATGATTCCGATTCAGCACTGCTGGCCCGGAGATGCCGCGCCGCTGGTGACCTGGCCGCTGGTGATTACCCGCGGGCCGCACAAGGAGCGTCAGAACCTCGGCATCTACCGTCAGCAGAAGCTTGGCAAGAATCGGCTGATCATGCGCTGGCTGGCGCACCGTGGCGGGGCTCTGGATTTCCGTGAGTGGCAGAAGGCCCATCCGGGTGAGCCCTTCCCGGTCGCCGTGGCGCTGGGGGCTGACCCGGCGACGATTCTGGGCGCTGTCACTCCGGTGCCGGATACGCTGTCCGAGTATGCCTTCGCGGGGCTGCTGCGCGGCTCGCGCACCGAGCTGGTCAAATGTGGCCTGTCGGAGCTCGAGGTGCCGGCCAGCGCCGAGATCATCCTCGAGGGCTACCTGTATCCGGATGACATGGCACCGGAAGGCCCCTACGGCGATCACACCGGCTATTACAACGAGGTCGAGAGCTTCCCCGTCTTCACCATCGAGCGCATCACCCATCGTCGCGATCCGATCTATCACTCGACCTATACCGGGCGTCCACCGGATGAGCCGGCGATTCTCGGTCTGGCCCTCAATGAGGTCTTCGTGCCGATTCTGCGCAAGCAGTTCCCGGAGATCGTCGACTTCTATCTGCCGCCGGAGGGATGCTCCTACCGCATGGCGGTGGTGACGATGAAGAAGCAGTACCCCGGCCACGCCAAGCGCGTGATGATGGGAGTCTGGAGCTTCCTGCGCCAGTTCATGTATACCAAGTTCGTGATCGTGCTGGATGATGATGTCGATGCCCGCAAGTGGGAAGATGTCATCTGGGCCATCACCACGCGGATGGACCCGAGCCGTGATACCGTTCTGGTCGACAATACGCCGATCGACTATCTCGATTTCGCCTCGCCAACCGCGGGGCTCGGCTCCAAGATGGGCATGGATGCCACCAACAAGTGGCCCGGCGAGACCGACCGCGAATGGGGCGAGCCCATCGTGATGAGCGACGAGATAGTCTCGCGGGTCGATGAGCGCTGGGACAGTCTGGGCATTCTGGATTGAGTCTCACCTGACCATCACCACTCATGCATTTACCCTGCCTCGGCGCCAGGCGTCGCGGCAGGCTTCAGACAACAAGAGGATACGATGACGGCGCGGACCCTGACCTGTCATGTCGAGAGTGTGGAAGACCTGACCCCGGACGTGTTTCGTGTGCGCTTTGCCGCACGTCCCGAGGCCCTGGCGCATGCGCCGGGCCAGTATCTCGAGATGAAGCTCGACGACACCACCTGGGTACCGTTCTCCATCGCCAACGCTGCCAAGGGAGATGGCGTGCTTGAGCTGCATATCCAGCACTGGCCGGAGCGCAGCAACTCGGCGCGTCTGCGCAGCCTGCTGGTCGCGGCCAATCAGCTGGAGTTGCGCCTGCCGAATGGCGAATGCGTGCTCGATCTCGACGACCCCAGTCCCATCGTGCTGATCTGTGCCGGTACCGGATTCTCGCAGATGCATGCCATGTTGCAGGCAGCGTTTGCACACGGCCTCAATCAGCCCATCGAACTGTGGTGGGCCGCGCGTGAGCGTCGGGATCTGTATCTGGAAAGCGCCGCGCTCCACTGGGCCGCCAGTCAGCCCAATTTCCGCTACGTGCCGGTACTGGAAGAAGCGCCTGAGGCGGGTGATGCTCACCATCAGGCACTGGAAGCGGCTGGGGTCGAGGCAAGCTTCAATGGCCATATCGGTCGTATCGATGATGCGCTGCGAGCGCATGCGGAGAGCATGGCAGGCAAGCGCGTCTATCTGTCGGGCTCGCCCGGCATGGTCTATGCCTGTGTCGATGCGCTGACGCCGTTGGGGGTCGAGGCCAGCGCGCTGAGCTCCGATGTCTTCAGTTATGCACCACGCGAGCCGCTGCTGGATCCGGCGCTGGTATCCGGCTGAAGCTGCCTGACGTTGCCTGAAGGAGTCGAGTGAATGAGTCAGTCCCCCATTCTGATCACCGGTGGCGCCCAGCGACTGGGGCGCTACTGCGCCGAACGTCTGGTGGATGATGGCCATCCCGTCATCATCAGTTACCGACGTGAGCGCGAAGAGCTCGATGCCCTGCGGGCGTTGGGTATCCGCACCGTCCAGGCGGATTTCTCCAGTGAGGCGGGCATCCAGGCCTTCATCGCGACGATTCGTGAGATGACGCCGACGCTGAGGGCCATCGTGCACAATGCCAGCGACTGGGCGCCGGATGGTGGGGCGGAGGAGCGCGGCGAGATGTTCGAGCATCTGTTCCGCGTCCACATGCAGGCGCCGTATCTGATCAATCTGGCGCTGCGTGATCTGCTGGAGGCAGGTATCGAGACTCAGGCCGACATCGTCCACATGAGTGATTTCGTGGTCCAGAAAGGCTCGCGCAAGCATGCGGCCTACGCGGCCAGCAAGGCGGGGCTCGAGAATCTGACCTTGTCATTCGCGGCGCTGTTCGCCCCTCGTATCCAGGTCAACACCATCGCGCCGGCACTGATCATGCTCCGCCCGGACGACGATGATGACTACGCCGAGCGAGCGCGGGCCAAGTCTGCGATGCAGAGTGTGCCGGGCCCAGGGGTGATCTGGCAGGCGCTGCGTTATCTGCTGGACAGTCCCTATGTCACGGGCACGACACTGCCGGTGGATGGCGGACGTCATCTCACGTGACGGGTGCTTCCTGCCGGTGTCCGGGTAGCCTCCAGGGATCGAGGCCCGGCAGAGCAGCATGAAAAAAGCCCCCGCTGAGAAGCGGGGGCTTTTCGTTGATGCGACGTCGTGTGGTGACGCAGCGTTTGCCGTCAGTGCTTGCAGGCAGTGCCTACAGAATGTGGCGGCCTTCGACGGCGGTGAACTGGCCTTTCTTGAGCGTTGGGCCCATGTTCTGACCGGAGGGAGCGCCGCCCGGATTTTCCAGCGTGATCACCAGATCGCTGTCGGGGAAGGCGGCCAGATATTCCTTCGGCACCTCCACCTTCATGGTGCCGGAGTGCGGCAGGATGCCCAGTGACATCGGCTCCTTGCCATCCTTGGCCATCAGCCACAGCTCGCAGACCTTGCCGGGGGCCGGGGCGTTGGGGCTGACGGCCTGGACCATCATCTCACCCGAGTGGGAGGCATTGACGATCCAGCCGGGGCTGCTGTCAGGGTTGCTGACCACGAACACGTAGTCGCTCTCCATGCTCTCGTTCTGACCCAGACTGAAGGTCAGGCTGACGGCGAGTGCGAGGCTGAACGCCGTGGCCGTCATGCCTTGCCACAGGCCCAGGCGACGCCACCACGGCTGCCGGGCGGTGCCCGTCGCCTCGGCGATGCCTTGCCAGACATCGGCGGGCGGCGCGACAGGGGGAAGCTGTTCATTGAACACGTTCAGGTGTTCGCGCCAGCGCTCCACATCGCGCTGCAGGTCGTGACTCACGGAGAGCAGCGACTCGAAAGCGGCGCGCTCACTGCGTGTCAGGGTTCCGAGCGCGTACTCGCCCGCTGCGGTTTCACGCAGTTCGGGATCGCTCAGATCAAATGACTCATGCATGTCTTTAACCTCTCGAGTCCACGTCGGACCCAGCTCTTGACGGTGCCCAAGGGCTGGTCCAGTTGGTTGGCCAGATCCTGGTGGGTGAGGCCTTCGAAGTAGGCCAGTTCCAGGGCGCGGCGTTGATCGTCATTCAGCTCGGCCAGACACTGGTGGAGTTCACCACTGTGCTGGGCCAGGTCGACATCTGCCTCGATATCACTTCGACCGGGCATGGCAGCGATCAATTCGTCGCTGTCGTGCTCGCTGGGTCGCTGTCGACGTATCCAGTCGATGGCGATGTTGCGGGTCATGGTGCCGAGCCAGGTCATCGGGCGGGCGCGGCCGGCGTCATACTGGCCGGCGGCGGCCCATACCCGGATGTAGACCTGCTGAAGACAATCCTGCGCGGATGCCTCATGTCTCAAGATACGCAGCAACTGAGCGTATAGATGCGCACTGGTTGCGCGATAAAGTCGATCCAGTGCCTTGGCATCCTGCCGGGCACATCCCGACAGATACTCTATCAGTGCATCATTTCGGGAATCCTGCATGTATGCATTCCAAGCTGTGGGCGCGGTGTCAGGCACCGCTGGACGAATGCGCGTTGCCGATCATGTCGTTCGACAACCAAAGGTTATACTGATGCCACTCCGGGCTGATAGTCCTTCTTTATACGTGCAGGCAACGGTTTGTTGCCCGATCACGCTTGCGTGCGACGTTTCGTAGTGCAAGGATAGAGTCATCGACGCTTCATCGTCATCACTGGACACCGGCCCGACCCATGAATCAATCCTCAAGCTCCCGCCTTCGCACTGCCGCTGCCTGCCCTTCGGGTCAGCTGGCGTCGGCTGCGTGTGCGGCTGGCTATTGGTATTGGTTTACACAGGGGCGCGCCTGAGGTTACGGCGTGCCTGTCTCGTACGGGCTGCCACCACCTTGAAGAACCCCCGGTCGCAGCCACGACCGGGGGTTCTTGCGTTTGGGCCCGGCAATCTCTCAGGACGAGAGAGGCGTGCCACCCTAACGTGCCAACGATGATTGCAGCATGAATGACTGGAGGAATGACCATGCGTACCACGATCCCGACTACCCGCTTCTCTTTCGCTTCCGCTCGGGTCGTGCATGGTTATTGGCGCTGGCGATTTAGCGGCGTCCTGCCTCTTTCCGCTGTCACCGCGGGGCAGGGCGAGCAACACCGGGGTGACGATTCGCGAAGTCCCTGTCTGTCAGAGTGAATATTGCGTGATGAAGCCGAAGCTTCGTCACAGGAGAGAAGACCATGAACGCCAGCCTTGAACGCGTGTTGACGAATGACCCGCACACAGCCGATACCACTGTCGACACCATGACCGCCGAGACCACCCCCGTGACCCGCTTCGATGCCGCCCAGACACCGACCACTCCCGGACGCATCAGCCGTGAAGCCCTGCCCAGCGCCAGCGAATTGCGCGCGCAGCTGCCGGTGGATGCTGACCTGGCCGGCCAGATTCGCCAGCACCGCGCTGAGATCAACGCGATTCTTGCCGGGGAGGATGATCGTCTGCTGGTGGTAGTCGGCCCGTGTTCCATCCATGATCTCAAGGCCGCGCGTGAATACGCCCAGCGCTTGGCGGTGATCGAGCCGCAGGTCAGTGATCGCCTCAAGCTGGTGATGCGCGTCTATGTCGAGAAGCCGCGCACGACGGTGGGCTGGAAGGGACTGGCCTATGATCCGCATCTGGATGGCAGTGATGACATGGCCAGCGGCCTGCGTCAGGCGCGCGAGCTGATGCGCGAGATCAATCAGCTGGGCCTGCCGGTGGCGACGGAGCTGCTGCAGCCCCTGACGGCCGCCTACCTGGAAGACCTGCTCGGCTGGGCGGCCATCGGGGCACGCACCACCGAGTCACAGATCCACCGCGAGATGGCCTCCGGCCTTGGCTGCGCCGTAGGCTTCAAGAATGGAACCGATGGTGGGGTCGAGGTCGCCGTGCAGGCGATCGGTGCGGCAGCTCATGGGCATCGTCACTTCGGCATGGATGACAGCGGGCGCCCGGCGCTGATCGAGACCGCGGGCAATCCCCACACCCACGTGGTGCTGCGGGGCGGCCATGGTCAGCCCAACTACGATGCAGACTCGGTGGCCGCCTGCCGGCGAGAGCTGGAAGGGGCCGGTCTGACACCGCGACTGATGGTCGACTGCAGTCATGCCAACTCGCGCAAGGACCACCGTCGTCAGAGCGAAGTGATGCTGGATGTGCTCTCCCAGCGTCTGGCCGGTGATGACGCCTTGATCGGCGTGATGCTGGAAAGCCATCTCAACGAGGGCAAGCAGGCATTGCCGGCAGCGGACAAGCTCTCGCAGCTGCGCCATGGCGTTTCCGTGACCGATGCCTGTCTCGGGTGGGAGACGACGGAGCATCTGCTGAGTCTGGCGGCAGAGCGTCTGCGAGACGCCTGACCCAGACACCACCCTGCTGGTGAAGCCCTCTTTCCTCACGGCTGACGGAGCAGGTCTCGCGCTTTTGAATTCCCCGCGTCCGATGGTCATGCGACCGTCGGGCGCTGTCGTTTGCATGAGGCGTATCGTTCGCGTCATACGACTGTCATTTGGTTCGCGTATCACTCTTGTTGCCCTTGGCGGCCCCACAGGGGCCAGGCCTGAAAAGAACAACCCGCAACCTGACTACGGGGAAGCAGCATGAGCAAGGAAATTGAAGATCATCGCCTACTGAATGCCAGTCACAACGAGACATTCTCTTCCATCATCGACAAGCACCTTTCCCGTCGTCGCGTGTTGCAGGGTGGTCTGGGCATGGCGGCTGCCAGCATGCTGGGCGGCTTCGGGCTGGCGGGCCTGAGCGGTGCGGCCAATGCCGACAGCGGCAAGACCACAGGGACTCCGGCGAAGACACCGCTGGCGCTGGCCTTCGAGTCCATCAAGGGCTCTCGCACGGATGCCTTCGTGGTACCTGCAGGGTATACCGCCCATGTCCTGGCACCGTGGGGCACTCCGCTCAACGACAAGGCACCGCAGTGGAGTGAATCGCTGGCGATGACGCCGGAGGCCCAGCTCAACAGCATCGGCATGCATCACGACGGCATGCACAACTTCGCGCTGAGCGAAGACACCGCCTCCAGCAATTTCCTGCTGGTGATGAACAATGAGTACATCGATCAGGATGCCCTGTGGGCGCCCAAGGGCGGCGCGACCAATGCGGAGTCCGGCAAGCGCCCGGCCGATGAAGTGCGTACCGAGATCAACGCCCACGGCGTGACCGTCGTCGAAGTCAAGAAGGATGCCGGCGGCAAGTGGGATGTGGTGAGCAACTCCGGCTACAACCGTCGCTATACCAGCGCCAGCGAGATGGTGTTGAGTGGCCCGGTGGCAGGCAGTGATTACGTCAAGACTGCCTTCTCTCCGGATGGCACGCGCACGCGTGGTACCAACAACAACTGCGCCAACGGCTATACCCCCTGGGGCACCTACCTGACCTGTGAGGAGAACTGGCCGGGGTACTTCGTCAAGCGCAGTGATCGTCAGAGCGATGATGATCGCATCGGCATCGAGACCGAGCGTGGCCGCTACGGCTGGGAAACCGCCGCGGGAGATGCCAGCGAAGTCGATGGCGAATTCGCGCGCTTCGACAATACGCCGACGGCGGACAGTGCCGACAAGGATTATCGCAATGAGCCACGTACCTTCGGCTACATCGTCGAGATCGACCCCTACACCGGTGAGAAGGCCGTCAAGCGCACCGCGCTGGGACGTTTCCGCCATGAAGGTTGCTGGCCGGGCAAGCTGGTCGAAGGCGAGCCGGTGGTGTTCTATTCAGGCCATGACTCGCGCAACGAATACATCTACAAGTTCGTCTCCGATGCCAGATGGGAGGCCGCCGATGCGCACGTGCCGGGAGCCGACAAGAATCGCCTGGCGATCGGTGACAAGTATCTGGACAAGGGCACGTTGTATGTTGCCCAGTTCTCCGCCGACGGCACTGGCAAGTGGCTGAAGCTGACGCCGGACGCCGTGACCAGGGATGGCCGGACGCTGGCCGCTGCACTGGGCCTGGCGGCCGATGATCTGGCCGGTGTCATCATCCATACCGCGGACGCGGCGGATCTGATGGGCGCCACGCCGATGGACCGCCCGGAGTGGGGTGCCGTCGACCCGGCTTCCGGTGAGGTCTACATGACACTGACCAACAACTCCAAGCGCACCGAAGAGGGTACCGCGGCGGCCTTCACCAATGACGGCAAGGCCATCGAGGAGCCGGGAGTCGGTTACAAGACGGCGCCGACCAATGCCGCCAACCCGCGCGGTGACAACGAGGCAGGACAGATCATCCGCTGGCGTGAGGCAGGGGATCACACCTCCTTCGATTGGGAGATCTTCGTGTTCGGCGCGGCGGCCAGTGATGCCGACAACCTGTCCGGCCTGACTGAGATGAATGAATTCGCCAGTCCGGATGGCCTCTACTTCGACGAACGTGAGGACGAGCAGGGGATCCTGTGGATCCAGACGGACAACGGCTACGCCGGTGTGGCGGACGTCACCAATGACCAGCTACTGGCTGTCGTGCCGGCCGCGCTTCAGCAGGCCGAAGGGGATGCTGCCGTGATCGGTGCCGATAACCAGGCACAGCTCAAGCGCTTCGCGGTTGGCCCGAACGGCTGTGAAGTGACCGGCATCTTCGCGACACCTGACAGGACGGCGTTGTTCGTCAATATCCAGCATCCCGGCAACTGGCCGCAGAGTGTGGATGCGACTGCCGAAACTGACGGCAGTGTGCGCCCGCGCGCCGCGACCGTCGTCATCCAGCGTGAAGATGGTGGTCAGATCGGTGTCTGATCCGTTGAGCGCTTGATCCGATCGTCAGCTGCCAGGCCCCCGCATCCATGATGCGGGGGCCTTTTCATTGTCTGGTGGGGGCAGAAGGATCGGGACAGGAGGGCTGGGACAAGGCTTGTCTGCTCAACGCAGACGGCCCCCACGCAAGCGTGAGGGCCGAGAGTCAGGTGATCTGGACTTCGCCGGATGAGGCGGGCCCGAGCGGGGCGCGATCAGGCCTTGGCAGCGTAGGCGAACAGCAGGGTTTCCTGCACGCTGATCGGCTCTGCATCGCCGGCATCCAGCTGGGTGTAGTGACCATCGCTTTCCAGGCGCCAGCTCTGGCAGTTGTCGACCAGATAGGTGTCCAGGTCCTTGCGGATGCGCTGCGCCAGCTTCTTGTCGAGCAACGGGAAGCAGGTCTCGACGCGGTGGAACATGTTGCGCTCCATGAAGTCCGCGCTGGAACACCAGGTCTCCGGCTGGCCGGCATTGTGGAAGTGGAAGGTGCGAGTATGTTCCAGGAAGCGACCGATCACCGAGCGGACGCGGATATTGTCGGAGATGCCCGGAACGCCCGGACGCAGACAGCAGACCCCGCGGATGATCAGATCGCACTGCACGCCCGCGCGTGAGGCGCGATACAGCGCGCGGATCAGCTTGGGTTCGGTCAGTGAGTTGCACTTGATTATGATGTGGGCGCGCTTGCCCTTCTCGGCGTTGCGCGCTTCCCGGTCGATCATCTCCACCAGCCGCTCATGCAGCGTGAAGGGGGCATGCAGCAACTTCTCGATATTGCGTTGCTTGCCCATGCCGGTCAGCTGCTGGAAGACCTTGTGCACGTCCTCGCACAAGGTCTCGTTGGACGTCAGCAGGCTGTAATCGGTGTACAGGCGCGCCGTCTTGGCGTGGTAGTTGCCGGTGCCGAGGTGCGCATAGTGGCGCAGCTCGCCATTTTCTCGCCGCACGATGTGCAGCATCTTGGCGTGGGTCTTGTAGGCCATCACCCCGTAGATGACGATGGCGCCTGCCTCCTGAAGGCGGGAGGCCAGCTGCAGGTTGTCGGCTTCATCGAAGCGGGCACGCAGCTCGATCACCACGGTGATCTCCTTGCCCTGGCGTGCAGCTTCCACCAGCGAGGAGACGATGTTGGAATCGGCTCCGGTGCGATAGAGCGTCTGCTTGATGGCCAGCACGTTCGGGTCGCGCGCTGCCTCGGCCAGCAGACTCTCGACCGGCGAGAACGACTGGAAGGGGTGATGCAGCAGGATGTCCTCGCGGCGAATGGCATCGAACAGGCTGTTGTCACTCTTGAGTGCCTTGGGCGTGCCGGGAGTGAACGGTGCGTAGAGCAGGTCCTCGCGGCCCACGTCGCCGATGACTTCCATCAGGCGATTGAGATTGACCGGTCCCTTCACCTGATACAGGTCTCGCTTCTCCAGCTCGAACTGCTTGAGCAGAAAGGTGTAGAGCGCCTCCGGACAGTTGTCCGCCACTTCCAGGCGCACGCCATCGCCGTAACGCCGCGCCAGCAGCTCGCCGCGCAGCGCCGAGGCCAGATCCGAGACATCCTCGGCATCCACCGAGAGGTCGGCGTTGCGCGTCAGCCGGAACTGGTAGCAGCCCTTGATCTTCATCCCCGGGAACAGCTCCTGGGCATGGGCATGAATCATCGAGGACAGGAAGACGTACTCGGTATAGCCGCTCTCTGCGAGCGCTTCCGGCACGCGAATCAAGCGCGGCAGCGAGCGCGGAGCCGGAAGAATGGCCAGGCCGCCCTCGCGCCCGAAGGCGTCCTTGCCTTCCAGCTCGACGATGAAGTTGAGGCTCTTGTTGACCAGGCGCGGGAAGGGATGTGATGGATCAAGCCCGATCGGGCTGATGACCGGCTGAATCTCTTCCTCGAAGTATTCGCGAACCCAGGCTTTCTGGGCATCGTTCCACTGATTGCGGCGACGGAAGCGGATGTGTTGCTCTTCAAGCGCCGGAATCAGTTCTTCGTTGAGGATGCGGTACTGGCGCTCCACCTGCTCGTGGGTGATGCGCGAGATCTCGTCGAGCACCTTGCCGGGCAGCATGCCATCCGGGCCGGGCTCGGTGCGGTCGAAGGCGATCTGATGCTTGAGACCCGCCACGCGGATCTCGAAGAACTCGTCCATGTTGGACGTGAAGATCAGCAGGAACATCAGCCGGTTGAGCAGCGGATGCGAAGTGTCCTGCGCCTGCTCCAGTACCCGGATGTTGAACTGCAGATTCGACAGCTCACGGTTGAAATACAGGGCGGGGTCGGCCAGGTCGGCTTCGGGGGAGGGCGTGACCTTGGCGTGAATGCCCTTGCGCGTGCGATTGACGCGCAGGGGCGGAGGTTCAAGGGCTGGCGGCTCGTCGGTGACCAGCTCCATGTCGCCCTCTTTCCCCCGGGACGCCGCCGGGGCGGCAGCGTCCTGATGCGGTTGGGGAGCGGTGTCCAGCGAGGTGTCTGACGCGTCATCTATGGCGTTCTTGTGGGTCTGTTCCATCATCAACTCCATGACCCCGGTCAGACACGGTCGCCGGGGTAGTCAAAGGCGATTCTTCTCCGCCAGCAGTTCCGCGGCCCGGCGGGCAAAATAGGTGAGAATGCCGTCGGCACCCGCACGCTTGAAGCACATCAATGATTCGAGAATGACCTTGTCGGCATCCAGCCAGCCGTTCTGAAAGGCGGCCATGTGCATGGCGTACTCGCCGCTGACCTGGTAGGCGAAGGTCGGCACTTCCATTTCACGCTTCACGCGGGACACCACATCCAGGTAGGGCATGCCCGGCTTGACCATCACCATGTCGGCGCCCTCGGCAAGATCCATGGCCACTTCATGCAGCGCTTCGTCGCTGTTGGCCGGATCCATCTGGTAGGTCTGCTTGTCGGCCTTGCCCAGATTGCCGCTCGAGCCCACCGCATCACGGAACGGGCCGTAGTAGTTGGAGGCGTACTTGGCCGAATAGGCCATGATGCGGGTATTGATCAGGCCTTCCTGTTCCAGCATGGCACGGATGGAGCCGATGCGGCCGTCCATCATGTCAGAAGGGGCCACGACATCGGCGCCCGCTTCCGCGTGTGACAGTGCCTGCTTGATCAGGGTGTCCACGGTGCGGTCGTTGAGCACGTAGCCGTCATCATCGAGGATGCCGTCCTGGCCATGCACGGTGTAGGGATCCAGCGCCACATCGGTGATCACGCCCAGCGTCGGGATGGCTTCCTTGAGGGCACGCACCGCGCGCTGCACCAGGCCATTGGCGTTGTAGGATTCCTCGGCCAGCAGGCTCTTGGCCTCGGCATCGATCACCGGGAACAGCGCGATGGCCGGCACGCCCAGCGCATGGACCTCACGGCATTCCTCGACCAGCAGGTCGATGGACAGGCGCTCGACCCCGGGCATGCTGGTCACGGCTTCACGACGCTGCGAACCTTCCAGCACGAAGACCGGCAGGATCAGATCATCGGCCGTCAGCTGGTTCTCGCGCATCAGGCGGCGAGAGAAATCATCCTTGCGCATGCGGCGCATGCGAATCGCAGGAAACTGGCGTGGGGTACGTTGACTCAAGAGAGGCTCTCCGGATCTAAGGCTCCGGTTCCGTGAGGGACGCTGGAAGTCTAGGTCTATAATATTTCAATGATATTACAGGTCAGACGGCGCCCATACGACCGAAGGAGATGGGATTGGCCGAGCAAGCTGTCGGCACGATGCTTTCGAGTATATCAGTGCATGCAGGTCGGAACAGGGGCGCGGCATGGGGCAGGGTGTCGCGTCGTGTGCACTGTCATCCTGCCCGCCGAACCGCGAGGGGCGCCCTTGAGATGTGATCATGCCGCCCATAGTCTTGGGGCATCGGAGTGACGAATACCCAGGTGCTGCAGGCCGCCGGCATCATCTGTCCTTTCCAGCCGGTACCTCTTCACATGGTGCTTGCCTGTAGCGGATTCCTGTACGAATCTGTCACTTCTGACCTGTCGGCAGCCGCCGAGCAGTTCACCGTCAATGGAGTAACACATGACCAAGCAGGTAGCCCTGATCCTATCCGGTTGCGGTGTCTATGATGGCTCCGAGATCTACGAAACGACCCTGACCATGCTTCGGCTTGATCAGCTGGGCATCCGCTACGAGTGCTTCGCTCCGGACATCGATCAGCATCATGTGCTCAACCACGCCACCGGCGAGGAAATGGACGAGACACGCAATGTGCTGACCGAGTCGGCTCGCCTGGCGCGTGGCAAGGTGCGTCCGTTGCCGGAGCTGTCCGCCGAGGACTTCGACGCGCTGATTCTGCCCGGTGGCTTCGGTGCCGCCAAGAATCTCAGCAACTTTGCCGTCAAGGGCGCGGATCTGACGCTGGTGGATGGTCTGCGCGAGGTGGTGCAGCCCTTCCATGCGGCCGGCAAGCCGATCGGCGTGATGTGCATCGCGCCGGTGATGGTGCCGAAGCTGCTGGGCGAGGGGATCTCGGTCACCATCGGCACGGACCCTGAAGTCTCCGGCGCCATCAGTGCCCAGGGCGGTCTGCACAAGAGCTGTGAGGTGACGGATATCGTGATTGATGCCGCCAATCGCGTGATCACGACGCCAGCCTACATGCAGGCAGAGCGCATCTCCGAGGCTGCCGAAGGCATCTTCAAGCTGGTGGAGCGTCTGAACGGCTGGATCGAGGAAGACCAGGCCAAGGCCAGTCAACAGGATTGACACGGTCGCACGGCACCCAGCAGGAAACGACGAAGCCCCCGCCATTGGCGGGGGCTTCGTCGTTTCCTGCGTCATGATTCTTGCGCGTCATCGTTCAGGCGCTGTCTGCTCGAGTCTTCGCGTCAGGGGGCCTGCTGCGAGGCCTCATCATCGCTCGCCGGACGGCGGCGCTTGAAGGCGCGTGCGGCGAGAATCCCGACCTCGAACAGCAGCCACATCGGAATCGCCAGCAATGACTGCGAGATGACGTCAGGCGGTGTCAGCAGCATGCCGACCACGAAGCAGGCGATCACGATGTAGGGGCGTTTCTTGCTCAGCACCTCCACGGACGTGGCCCCCGTCCAGATCAGCAGGAAGGTGGCGATGGGAATCTCGAAGGCCACACCGAAGGCGAAGAACAGCTTGAGGACAAAATTCAGGTACTGATTGATGTCCGTCATGATCGCCACGTTCTCGGGGCCCGTGGTGGTGAAGAACTGGAACAGCAGCGGGAAGACGACATAGTAGGCAAACGCCGCGCCTGCATAGAACAGCAGGATGCTGGAGGCCAGCAGCGGCAACGCCAACGCCTTCTCGTTCTCGTAGAGTCCCGGCGCGATGAAGGCCCAGGCCTGATAGAGCACCGCCGGAATCGCCAGGAACAGCGCCACCACCAGTGTCAGCTTGAAGGGGGCCAGGAAGGGCGAGGCCACCTCGGTGGCGATCATCTGAGAACCGGGAGGCAGCAGGGCCATCAGCGGCTCGGCCACATACAGATAGATCTGATTGGAGAAGCCATACAGCGCCGCGAATACCACGAGGACCACGACAGTCGCACGCAGCAGGCGGGAGCGCAGTTCGATCAGATGCTCGATGAGCGGGGCGTGGGCAGCCTCGCCGGAGGCGGAGGGCTGCGGGTCATGCGGATCACTCATCAGGAACGCGGCTCCCGTGACTCACTGGTGGGGGTGGCGGAGGTCTCTTGCTCGCCTGAGGTCGTCTCCGTCGTCGAGCGAGCACTGTCGGCGGCAGGCGAGGCGTTGGCATCCTCCTGTGACGCGGACGAGGAACGCGTGATGGTGGTTTCCACCTCACGCGCCTCATTGCGGGCATGTGCCAGGGTCTCGTCGAGCTGCTTCTTCTGCTCATTGAGCGTCTGACGCAGTTCTTCGGCTTCCAGCTGGGCGCTGATTTCCTGCTGGATCCCCGAGACGCTGCGCTTGATGCGCCCCAGCCACAATCCCGCCGTACGTGCCGCCCGGGGCAGACGCTCCGGGCCGAGCACGATCAATGCCAGCAGCGAGATCAGTGCCAGTTCAAAAAAGCCGATGTCGAACATGCGGCTTACGAGCGCTTGTCAGCGGTATCGCGGCGCTCGGCCTCGACATCGATGGTATCGCCGCGGGATTCACCGTGGGAGACCTTCTGCTGAGGAGCCGTGTCGTCGGGGGCCTTTTCCTCTTCCTTCATGGCGCCCTTGAAGCCTTTGACCGCGCCACCGAGGTCTGATCCGACGTTGCGGAGCTTCTTGGTGCCGAAGATCAGGATGATGATGCCGAGCACGATGAGGAGCTGCCAGATACTGATGCCACCTAACATGGGAAGTTCTCCATTTTGGCCGATGGGACTAGGTCACGAGGCCTTGAGTCTTGCAGGGTGAGAGCACCACTGCCAGGGAAATCGGCTTGCGCTGCAAGTCGTCTGCTTGATCATCACTGACCGCGAGCGGCCTTTTCATCATGGCCGGAGACGCCGAAGCGTCGCGCCAGCTCATCCAGCACGTCCTGATGGTCCAGCCCGAGGTGAGAAAGCATCACCAGCGAGTGGAACCACAGGTCGGCGGTCTCACCGATCACTGCACGGTGGGAGTCCACGTCGTCCTGAGTGAAATCCTTGGCGGCCAGTACCGTTTCCGTGGCCTCTTCGCCAATCTTCTCCAATACCTTGTTGAGGCCCTTGTGATGCAGGCTCGCGACATAGGAGGACGTCGGATCAGCGTCGCGCCGCTCTGCCAGTACGTCTGACAGGCGGTTGAGAATATCACTCATGAATCATCATTCCTGAAAGCATGGGGTCTGGCATGAAAACCTTATCTGCATGAGAACCGTTGCATGAGAACCGTTGCATGAGAACCGTTGCAGGAGCGTCGCGGCCAGCCGGACAACCGGGCCCGAGCGAAGGCAGCGAGTCCAGCCCGAGGCTCCTGCCTCATCGAGCACTGCCGCGAGGCAAGGCCCGGCGACTCAGGATGCAAGGGTTACATGACAATCATATTGCACTGCGCCCCGAGGGGCGGCAAGTTTCGGTCAGCGCCGCGAGCGAAGCGGGGGCGCGGCTAGCGCCACAGCAACAGCACGATGCCCAGGCCCGCGCCGACCAGCACCATCATCGGTTGCGTCTCGGCCCAGGCGATCAGCGGTTGCCAGCCGAAGGCCACGGCGATCAGCAGTCCACCTGCGCGCAAGCGCCAGCCGGTGCTGGACGCATGATTGACACGATCGCGCAGCGTGGCGAGTGCCTCGGTCTGACGCTGTCGAGCGCGGTGTTCATCATCGATGCGCTGCATGGCCTGGAAGGCCATCACCGGCAGCTGCGGCAGCTGATGTGACAGCTCCGGAGCCTGCTTGACCATCTCGGCCCAGAACGCCTTGGGGCCGGCGCGCTCCTTCATCCAGCGCTCCAGATAGGGGCGGGCGGTGGCCCACAGGTCGAGATCCGGATACAGCTGACGGCCGAGGCCCTCGATGTTGAGCAGCGTCTTCTGCAGCAGGACCAGCTGCGGCTGGACTTCCATGTTGAAGCGGCGCGCGGTCTGGAACAGGCCCAGCAGCACCTGGCCGAAGCTGATGTCCTTGAGCGGCTTCTCGAGAATCGGCTCGCAGACGGCCCGGATGGCCGCGGCGAACTCGTTGGCGCGCGTGCCTTCCCCGACCCAGCCGGACTCGATGTGCAGCGCCGCGACCTCGTAGTAATCCTGACGGAAGAAGGCCAGCAGATTGCGCGCCAGATAGTCCTGGTCCTCGCGGGTCAGGCTGCCGACGATACCGCAGTCGATGGCGATGAACTGCGGGTCATGGGCGTTCTCTCGCGAGACGAAGATGTTGCCGGGGTGCATGTCGGCGTGGAAGAAGTTGTCGCGGAACACCTGGGTGAAGAAGATCTCCACGCCGCGCTCGGCCAGCTTCTTCAAGTCGGTGCCCTGGGCTTCCAGCTCGTCGATGTCGGCGACCGGGATGCCGCGGATGCGCTCCTGCACCATTACCCGGCGCCGCGTCAGCGGCCAGTGGATGGTCGGCACGTAGAGCAGGGGCGAATCGAGGAAGTTGCGCTTGAGCTGGGAGGTGTTGGCGGCCTCCTTGTGCATGTCCAGCTCATCGAACAGCGTGGCCTCGTAATCGGAGACCACTTCCACGGGGCGCAGACGCCGTGCTTCCGGCGAGAGCTTCATCAGCAGACGCGCGAGCAGATACAGCAGGCCGATATCCTTGCGCATCACCTCTTCGATGCGCGGGCGGATCACCTTGACCACCACGTCGGCACCATCGTGCAGGCGTGCCGCATGGACCTGGGCGATGGAAGCCGAGGCCAGCGGTTGCGCCTCGAATTCGGCGAAGGCTTCCTCGACCGGCATGCCCAGCTCCTGCTCGACCAGTTCGCGCGCCACCTCGTTCTCGAAGGGCGGCACCTGGTCCTGCAGGCGCTTGAGCTCATCGGCGACGTCCGGTGGCAGCAGGTCACGACGAGTCGAGAGCATCTGGCCGAACTTGATGAAGATCGGGCCCAGCGCTTCGAGTGCCAGCCGCAGGCGCTCACCACGCGAGCGCTTGCCGACAGGCAGCAGGCGCAGCGGTGAGAGCTTGACCAGCGGCCGCAGCAGCGCAGGTACGCGAGACAGCGGGATCAGATCATCCAGTCGATAGCGGGCGATGACCCACAGGATGCTCAGCAGGCGATAGAGTCTCACGACGGCTGGCACTCCCGATCAGCGGACTGTGGCGTGGTGACGGCCTCCAGATGGCGTCGCAGGCGCGCCAGGCGTGCCTCGGTGCGATCAAGGCACTGGGTCAGCTCGGTCAGCTCGTCCCGCGCGACCTGCAGCTGGGCATGGCCGGGCAGCCAGCGTGCTTCCTCGGTCAGATACTCGCGCAGATCCAGCTCCAGCTCACGACGGCTGGTCAGCCCGAAGCGACCGAGGCTGCGCAGGCCGGTGGCCAGACTATGACCGGGGGTCTCGCCGAACCATTCGCTCAAGGCCCCTTCCCAGTCGAGATCGAGATCCATCACCAGATCCCGTGCGCTTTCCAGCAGGTGCAGACGGCCACGCACGGCCAGGCGGCCCTCGAACATCAAGCGCTCGATGGGCTCACCGGACAGCAGTGCCGCGGCAGTTTCCATGTCCAGTTCCACCACCACGTCGCCGTCGCTCTCGTTGGCCTCGGGCAGGCGCAGCAGATGCAGCCCCTGCAGGTCGAAGTGCACCAGCAGGTCGAAGGCGGGGCGCTCCAGGCGCAGCAGCAGGCGTCTGCCGGCAAGCGCATTCAGGCGCATGGCGGAGGCGGGGTCACGGGCGAGCAGGCGGTTGAGCGTGCGTTCCGCCGTCGCCACCAGCAGGGGGGTCAGCAATGCCATGACAGCCTCAAAGCTTGATACCACGGTGCAGCGCGACGATGCCACCGGTGAGATTGGTGAACTCGACACGCTCGAGACCTGCCTCTTCCATCATGCCGGCCAGGGTCTTCTGGTCGGGGTGCATGCGAATGGATTCGGCCAGATAGCGGTAGGAATCGGCGTCGCCAGCGACCATCTCGCCCATCTTCGGCAGCAGGCGGAAGCTGTACTGATCGTAGGCGGTGGAGAGCAGCGGATTGACCGGCTTGGAGAACTCCAGCACCAGCAGACGGCCTCCGGGCTTGAGGATGCGCTGCATGGAGCGCAGGGCCTTGGCCTGGTCGGTGACGTTGCGCAGCCCGAAGGCGATGGTGATGATGTCGAAGGTGTTGTCAGGGAAGGGCAGCGCCTCGGCATTGGCCTGCACATACTCGACATTGCCGCCCACACCGCGGTCGAGCAGCTTGTCACGCCCGACGTTGAGCATCGAGGCGTTGATGTCGGCGAGCACCACGCGACCCTTCGGGCCGACCAGGCGCGAGAACTTCAGCGTCAGATCCCCGGTGCCACCGGCAATGTCCAGCACCGTCTGGCCCGGACGGGCACCGGCACGCTCCAGGGTAATGCGCTTCCACAGACGGTGGATGCCGAAGGACATCAGGTCATTCATCACGTCGTACTTGGCGGCGACACTGTGGAAGACATCCGCGACGCGGCCTGCCTTCTCGTCCACGGCAACTTCCTGATAACCGAAGTGAGTCGTACGCTTGTCCATGACTTCCCCTGTTGTGACGCCTCCCATGGGGGACGTCAGCGCAATATGGTGAGCTTTCGCAGTGGCTCGATTGTAACCGCTGGCCAGCGGGCTGTCTTTTGACAAGACGTCGAGTCGGACATCTTGCCGCGCCCCATTGGCATCAGTGGCTTACAGCTGATTGAGCGGAATGCCCAGCGGCTCACGCGAGGCACCGGCCTCTTCCAGCTGGCGCAGGTAGTAGGCCCACATGGCATCGCGGCGGTTGGCCAGTTCCCACAGGTATTCCCAGGTGTAGAGGCCGCTGTCGTGGCCATCATCGAAATGCAGCTTCAGTGCGTAGCGACCGCTCTGGGTGATGTTGGCCAGACCGACGTGGCGCATGCCGACCTGCAGCGTTTCCTGGCCGACACCGTGACCGCGCACTTCCGCGGAGGGGGACATCACGCGCAGGAATTCGGTGCTGAGGCGGAAGGTCTGGCCATCCGCATAGCCCAGTTCCAGTTCACGCTCCGACTTGTGGTAGTGCACGCGCGTCGGTACCGGGGCCTCGTCGGCGTCACGGGCGTGGCGCTCATTGAGGCGGTAGTCGCGCTGCTGGCTGCGGGGTTCGTCCTGCTCGGCAGCGTGGTCTTCAGGAGTGTCGTGGCTCATCAGGGCATCCTCGTGTCAGCCCGCCGTCCAGCATGACACCACGCTGTAAGGCGACCGAAGGAACAGGGGCGTCGAGCGACATCTCGGGCGCGTCGACGTATCTATGTCGCATGATGCACTGACGCCCGAACCGGGCCAAGCCGGATCGGGCGTCAGTGGCATCTCTCAGGGTGGCGATTGCCGCCATGAGGGCTTCTCGCGGGTCAGGCGCTGACGCCAGACGTCAGAGAATGTAGCGCGACAGGTCTTCGTCACACGCTAGGTCGCCCAAGCGAGCATCGACATAGGCGGCATCGACCTTGAGCTCACCCGCCTGATCGGCACCTTCGTAGGAAATCTCTTCCAGCAGGCGTTCCATCACGGTATGCAGGCGACGCGCGCCGATGTTCTCGGTGCCTTCGTTGACCTGATAGGCGATCTGGGCGATACGCTCGATGGCGTCATCCGCGAAGCTCAGCTCGACGCCTTCGGTGGCCAGCAGCGCCTTGTACTGACGGATCAATGCCGCGGACGGCTCGGTCAGGATGCGCTTGAAGTCGTCCGGGGTCAGGGCATTGAGCTCGACGCGGATCGGCAGACGGCCCTGCAGCTCCGGAATCATGTCCGAGGGCTTGGACAGGTGGAAGGCGCCGGAAGCGATGAACAGGATGTGGTCCGTCTTGACCATGCCGTGCTTGGTGGAGACGGTGGAGCCCTCGATCAGCGGCAGCAGATCGCGCTGCACGCCTTCACGGGACACGTCGCCACCACTGCCGGACTCGCCACGCTTGGCGACCTTGTCGATCTCGTCGAGGAAGACGATACCGTTCTGTTCGACGGCCTCGATGGCACGGCTCTTGAGGTCTTCATCGCTGACCATTCTGGCCGCTTCTTCCTCGTGAACCAGCTTGAGGGCTTCCTTGACGCTGATGCGACGGCTTTCCTTCTGCTGCTTGCCCATGCTGGAGAACATGGACTGCAGCTGACTGGTCATCTCTTCCATCCCCGGCGGGGTGGCGAAATCCAGGCTCTGGCTGGCCGGGCTCAGCTCGATGTCGATTTCCTTGTCATCCAGCTGACCTTCGCGCAGCTTCTTTCGGAACATCTGACGCGTGCTGCTGTTGTTGGCCGCCGCATCATATTCCTCGCCACGGGCGCGCGGCAGCAGCGCATCGAGGATGCGATCCTCGGCGGCATCCTCGGCCTTGTCGCGCACTTCCTTCATGGCCTCTTCACGCACCAGCTTCATGGCGACCTCGACCAAGTCACGGATGATCGATTCCACGTCACGTCCGACGTAGCCGACCTCGGTGAACTTGGTCGCCTCGATCTTCAGGAAGGGCGCGCCGGCCAGCTTGGCCAGACGACGAGCGATCTCGGTCTTGCCGACACCGGTCGGGCCGATCATCAGGATGTTCTTCGGGGTGACTTCCGGGCGCAGATCGTCGTTGAGCTGCATGCGACGCCAGCGATTGCGCATGGCCACGGCCACGGCACGCTTGGCTTCCGGCTGACCGACGATGTGCTGATCGAGGGCGTTGACGATTTCCTTCGGGGTCATCTGGGACATCTCAGGACAGCTCCTCGATGATGGCATTGTGGTTGGTGAAGACGCAGATGTCGGCCGCGATGGAGATGGACTTCTCGGTGATCTCGCGGGCGGACAGCTCGGTGTTCTCGATCAGGGCGCGGGCGGCGGCTTCGGCGAAGTTGCCGCCGGAGCCGATGGCCAGCACGCCGTGTTCGGGCTCGACCACGTCACCGTTGCCGGTGATGATCAGCGAGGCATGCTTGTCGGCCACCACCAGCATGGCTTCCAGCTTGCGCAGGGCGCGGTCGGAGCGCCACTCCTTGGCCAGTTCCACGGCGGATTTCACCAGCTGGCCCTGATACTTCTCGAGCTGCGCTTCGAAGCGTTCGAACAGCGTGAAGGCATCGGCGGTACCGCCAGCGAAGCCGGCCAGTACCTGATTGCGATACAGGCGACGCACCTTGGCGGCATTGCCTTTCATGACAGTGTTGCCAAGGGATACCTGGCCGTCACCAGCCAGGGCGACCTGGCCGTTGCGACGCACGGAGACGATCGTGGTCATGGATAACTCCTGAGAGAGCATGCCGGCGATTGGAATAAGGTGAACGGGGCCGGGCATGGCATTTCGGGGCAGACGAGGCCAGGGCCTCGTCGCGTAAAACGGGTGGTGGTCGTCAGTCTGGCAATTGCCACTGCTTGCCGCGACGTGTCACTGCCACCGTGGCGGATCGCGGTCTGATATCTCACCGGAATGCTGTAAATGGGGGCGCTGATGCGGGTTTCAAGTCATCGGCGACTCAGCGTTGACGCCCGTTGTGCAGAGGGCTGGCGCCCTTTACGCAACGGGCCCGCTCAACATGTGAGCGGGCCCGTTGGCCTGTGGCGTCATGCCGAGGTCATTGCAGCTTGATCAGCAGAGGCTCGATGCCCTGGGTGTTCATCAGATCCTGTGCGCGGTTGAGCTCGCGGGTGTCCTTGTACGGGCCGACCTGAACGCGGTGCCAGACGGTGCCGCCAGAAGCATTGACGTCACTGACCTTGGCCAGCAGGCCGAGATCCTTGAGTTTGCCGGCCAGTTTCCTGGCATCGGACATCTCGCGGAAGGAGGCCGCCTGCAGCATGTAGTTGGTCAGCGAAGCCTCGGACTTCTTGGTGCTCTCGGCGCTGCCCGGACGCGGAGTGGACTTGTACTCATCCACCTTGGGGGCGATCACCTCGGTTTCCGGCAACAGGGTGTAGAACTCGAAGGTCGGCATGCTGCCGCCGCTCTCTTCGGGAGTGTCCTTCTGCGATGCCTTGTCCTGCTGGCTACCCTGTTGTGCGGCCTGCTGACCATTCTGCTGAGTGTTGGCCTTGGGCACGATGGCAGCCACCGGCAGACGCGGCGCCTGTTGCTGGAAATACTGAGCCAGCACGAAGCCGGCGACCAGACCGACGATCCCCCACAGCCACCCCGGGAAGCCGCGGCTCTGACTGGCGGCGGGCTGCCGGCGGGGGCTGGCTCCCTGACGGGAAGCGGGCTTCTTGCTGGCGGGGCGGCGAGCAGCCATGGCTTACATCTCCTCGGGAGCGCTGACACCCAGCAGGGCCAGGCCGTTGCGGATGACCTGAGCGGTCGCCAGACCCAGCGCCAGGCGCGCGTTGCGGGTCGCGTCGTCCTCGACCATCACCTTCACCGCGTTGTAGCAGGTGTGGAAGTCAGAGGAGAGGTCCTGCAGATACTGAGCGACCTGCTGCGGTTCCCGCACCTTGGCGGCGTGGGTGACGACGTCCGGGAACTGGGCCATGCGATTCATCACGGCCTTTTCCTGATCGCTGGTCAGCAAGGACAGTTGCGCCATGGCCAGAGATTCATCGAAGGCCTTGTCTTCACGGCTGGCCTTGCGCAGCACGCTGTGCACGCGGGCGTGGGCATACTGGATGTAGTAGACCGGGTTGTCGTTGGACTGGGAGCGGGCCAGGTCAATGTCGAAGGTCAGCTGGGAGTCGGCACGTCGCGCCGCCAGGAAGTAGCGGGTCGCGTCGCGGCCGACTTCCTCGATCAGGTCACGCAGGGTCACGTAGCTGCCGGCACGCTTGGAGAGCTTCACTTCCTCACCGGAGCGCATCACGGTGACCATCTGGTGCAGCACGTAGTCCGGCCAGCCTTCCGGGATGCCGGCCTTGAGGGCCTGCAGGCCCGCACGCACGCGAGTCACGGTGGAGTGGTGGTCGGCACCCTGTTCATTGATGACCTGGGTGAAACCGCGCTGCCATTTGTCCAGGTGGTAGGCGACGTCCGGCAGGAAGTAGGTGTAACCGCCGTCACGCTTGCGCATCACGCGGTCCTTGTCATCCCCGAAGTCGGTGGTGCGCAGCCACATGGCGCCATCGTCTTCGTAGGTATAGCCGTTGTCGACCAGGCGCTTGACGGTGTCTTCGACCTTGCCGTCACGGTAGAGCGAGGATTCGAGGAAGTAGACGTCGAACTCGACGCCGAAGGCCTTGAGGTCCAAGTCCTGTTCATGGCGCAGGTAGGCGACGGCGAAGACGCGGATGGCGTCGAGATCGTCAGGTTCCGCGGCGCCCGTGACCTGCTTGCCATCGGCTTCGACGGTATCGCCGGCCATGTAGGAGGCGGCCAGTTCGCGGATGTAGTCACCGCGATAGCCATCAGCCGGCCAGCTGGCGTCATCCGGGCCCAGGTCCTTGGCGCGTGCCTGAACGGAGAGCGCCAGATTGTTGATCTGGGCGCCGGCGTCGTTGTAGTAGAACTCGCGCGTGACGTCGTGGCCGGTGGCGGCCAGCAGGCGGCACAGCACGTCGCCGACCGCGGCGCCACGCCCGTGACCGACATGCAGCGGCCCGGTCGGATTGGCGGAGACGAACTCGACCTGGACCTTCTCGCCGGCGCCCACGTCGCTGTGCCCGAAGCGGTCGCCTTCGCTGAAGACGCGGCGCACGATGTCGGCCACCGCCCCGGTCTCGGCGAAGAAGTTCAGGAAGCCGGGGCCGGCGATCTCGACCTTGGAGACCGCGTCGGAGGCCGGCAGGGCGGCGATCAGCTTCTCGGCCAGCTCACGCGGCTTCATGCCGGCAGCCTTGGACGTCATCATCGCCAGATTGCTGGCGTAGTCGCCGTGGGTCTTGTCCTTGGTCGGGTCGACCTTGATCTGCGGGCTGGCGTCGGCGGGCAGGGTGCCGTCGGCCTTGAGGGAATCCAGGGCCTGGCCCAGCAGTTCGATGATCGTCTCTTTCATGGAATATCGGTCTCTTCACGGCTCAGGTCGCACCGCGTGCTCTGGAGCAGGCGGTTGCAGGCATCAGGCCTGCGGGCAATGGGGGAGTGCGGATGTCGCTGCACGATGGCGGGCATTATCACCGATCCTGCGGCTTGCATAAACCGTCGTGATCAATCACGGCGCAATCCGTGTCCTGGCGGGATAGTGGTCAGTTCAGTATCGGAGCTGGCGACACCTGCCTGAGCCCCCCTGGCAGACTCAGGCCATGCCGATGGGATCGACATCCAGTGACCAGCGCAGGCGGCGCGCGTCACGATCCTGCTCGCAGAGCGTCACCAGCCAGGCGGCGGCTTCATGCAGCGGGCCGCGTTTCGCCGCGCGCAACAGCAATTGGGCGTGATAGCGATTCTGGCGGCGCTCCATCGGCGCCGGTACCGGGCCGAGGCAGTCCACCTTGAGGTCGGCGCTGTCGATGTGCTGACGCAGGGCGCTTCCTACCTTCAACAGCCATTGCTCGACCTGCTGCTGATCGGTGGCTTCGGCGCGCAGCAAGGCCAGATGGCTGAACGGCGGCAACTGCGCGATGCGGCGCTCCTCCAGCAGCTCGCCGGCCAGTAGTGGATAGCCGGCCTGGATCAGTGTCAGCAGATTGGGGTCTTCCGGGTGGCGGGTCTGGATCAGCACCTCACCGGGGCGCTCGGCGCGTCCGGCACGCCCCGCGACCTGCACCAGCAGCTGGGCGGATTGCTCCAGCGCACGGAAGTCGGCGGCGTAGAGTCCGCTGTCGGCATTGACCACCACCACCAGCGTGACGTGGGGGAAGTGGTGGCCCTTGGCCAGCATCTGGGTGCCGACCAGCAGGCAGGGTTCGCCACGGCGGATCACTGCCAGCGCTTCACTCATCGCGTCCTTGCGTTGGGTGCTGTCGCGGTCGATGCGCAGCACCGGCACGTCGGGGAATTTCTCGCCGAGCAGCTCTTCGGTGCGCTCGGTGCCCGCGCCTTGCGGACGAACATCGCCGCTGCCACAGGCCGGACAGGCATCCGGTAGCGGGCGGGTGCGTTCGCAGTGATGGCAGGTCAGCTGCGGGGGATGGCGATGCAGGGTCATGCGTGCGTCGCAGTTGTCACATTCGGCGATCCAGCCGCAGGCATGGCAGGTCAGCGTCGGGGCGAAGCCGCGCCGATTGATAAAGACCAGCACCTGATCGCCCTGGGCGAGGCGCTTCTCGATGGCGTCCAGGCTCTGGGTGGAGAGTCCGCCCAGCGTCATGCGGCCGCGCAGGTCGATCGGGTGCAGGCGTGCCGGTTGGCTGCGCCCGGCACGCTGATGCAGATGCAGGTGAGTGAAGCGCCCTTCGCGGGCATGGCGCAGGCTTTCCAGAGACGGCGTGGCGCTGCCGAGCACCACCGGGATGCCTTCCTGCTTGCCACGTACCAGCGCCAGATCCCGTGCGTGATAGCGCAGGCCATCCTGCTGCTTGAAGGAGCCATCGTGCTCCTCGTCGACGATGATCACCCCGAGCTTTGCCATCGGCGTGAAGATGGCAGAGCGCGTGCCGATCACGATGCGCGCGCGGCCGCTGCGTGCCGCCTCGAAGCCATCGAGGCGCTCGCCATCGCTGACGCCGGAATGCAGCATCACCTGGGGGACGCGGAAACGTCTGCGGAAGCGCTCCAGCGTCTGGGGCGTCAGGCCGATCTCGGGCACCAGCACCAGAGCCTGGCCGCCGCGATCCAGCACCGCCTCGATCAGTTGCAGGTAGACCTCGGTCTTGCCGGAGCCGGTCACGCCCTCCAGCAGCGTGGGGGAGAAGCGACTCAGGCCTTCATGCAGGCGCGAGAGCGCGCGGCCCTGCTCGTCATTGAGTGCCAGGCTGGGCTCGGCCAACACGCCCTTGCTGGCCTGCTCCGGGGTGGCGCCGGTGACAGGCTCTTCACGTGACTCGATGAAGCCACGAATGCGCAGGGTTTCCAGCTGCTGGCGGGTGAAGCCCTGGGCGGTGATCGCGCTGTGTACCAGGCCATGACGGTGCTGAGCGAGCAGCTCGAGCAGTGCGATCTGGCGGGTCGCGCGGCCGAGGCTGGCCGGCTCCGTGATACGCCCCTTGTCGGTGAGTGACCAGCGCTCACGGGTGCGTGCCTCGAGGGCACGTCCCTGGCGCAGCAGCGATGGCATCGCCTGCGCGAAGGTGTCGCCGAGTGAGTGCTGGTAATAGCGTGCGGTGAACTGACATATCCACAGCCAGTCGGCCGGCAATGGCGCTTCGTCGATCACCTCGCTGACGGGCTTGAGCTTCTCGATGGGAAAGGCTGAGTCGCTGCGCAGCTCCGCGATCACCCCGACCAGCTGGCGACGGCCGAACTCGACGCGCACGCGCAGACCGACCTGCCAGCCATGGCGAGGTGGCTGGCGTGCTGGCAGATAGTCAAACAGGTCGCGCAGGGGGCCGGGAATCGCGATGCCCAGTACACGTCCGGGCAGGTGAGTCGCAGTCTTGTCGCTGGTGTCAGGCACGCAAGGCATCCGAGGAAGAGAGAATGAGAAGACGAGAGGAAAACGCCACGCAGTCTACAGAGTGTTGCCGGCAATAAACGCCACAAAGTTTGGTCTTGTCGCAGATGGCTGGTAAAATGCGTCGCCTTCCGTCGGAGTCGGCGGAATGACCGGTTACATCCAAAACCCGTGTACGGTGCCTGGCAATCGATCAGGTGGCGGTGCACAGCGACCTGAGGTTACACACCATGAAACAGGGTATCCATCCGGACTACCAGCGCCAGACCGCAACCTGCTCCTGCGGCGCGCAGCACGAAATCGGTTCCACTTCCAAGCAGACCTTCGCGCTGGACGTGTGCTCCGAGTGCCACCCGTTCTACACCGGCAAGCAGAAGCAGGCTACCACCGGTGGCCGCGTCGAGCGCTTCAACAAGCGTTTCGGTGCTGCCATCAAGCGCTGATACCTTCAGCTGCTTGTCGCTTGCATGGCGCTGTGCATCGCGCAGCGCCATCAACGAAAAAACCCGCTTGCGAGCGGGTTTTTTTGTGCCTGTCATTCGATGCAGGTGAGGGGATTGGTGCCGAGCTGGCACTATTCCAGCGCCACCAACGCATCAACCCTCTGCGCAGGAGGCATTTCATTTCCGGCGCCGGATGCGCGCGGTCATTGCGCGGATTTTCATGAGATACGCGGGGCGAAACGCCACGCCGACCCGTCAGTGATAAGGAAAGGTTTATGACTGAGTGGGGCATCCATAACGTTAGACGAATGGCTAAAACAGTTTTTAAACATCCGTATTAATTCCTTTTATAACAACAAGTTGCGTTGGTTGTTCGCGAGGGGGTTTTTCTATATTCTGGTCACAGCCAACCCCCGCTAAAATACCGGATGACACGCATGTCTGATGCCATGAAGAAAGCAGCACTGCAATATCACGCCGAACCGATTCCCGGAAAGCTGTCCATCGAGCTGACCAAGCCGACAGAAACTGCCAAGGACCTCGCGCTGGCCTACAGCCCGGGTGTAGCCGAGCCGTGCCGCGAGATTGCTGCCGATCCGGAAAATGCCTACCTGTATACCGGCAAGGGCAACCTGGTCGCCGTCATCTCCGATGGCACCGCCATCCTGGGGCTGGGCAATCTCGGGCCGCTGGCTTCCAAGCCGGTCATGGAAGGCAAGGGCGTGCTGTTCAAGCGCTTCGCTGGCATCAACTCCGTCGACGTCGAGATCGATGCGGAAAGCCCGCAGGCCTTCATCGATACCGTGCGTCGCATCCACACCACCTACGGTGGCATCAACCTGGAAGACATCAAGGCACCGGAGTGCTTCGAAGTCGAGCAGGCGTTGATCGAACAGTGCAACATCCCGGTCTTCCATGATGACCAGCACGGCACGGCCATCGTCACCGCTGCCGGCATGCTCAACGCACTCGATATCGCCGGCAAGTCCCTGGAAGACGCGCGTATCGTCTGCCTGGGCGCTGGTGCTGCCGCGATTGCCTGCATGAAGCTGCTGGTCTCCAGTGGTGCCAAGGTCGAGAACATCTTCATGCTCGATCGCAAGGGCGTGATCCACAGCGGCCGTGATGACCTGAACCAGTACAAGGCGATGTTCGCCACCGAGACCGAGCTGCGTACGCTGGATGATGTCATCGAAGGTGCGGATGTCTTCGTCGGCCTGTCCGGCCCCAATCTCTTGAAGGCCGAGCAGCTCAAGAAGATGGCTGACACGCCGATCGTGTTCGCGTGCTCCAACCCGGATCCGGAAATCCATCCGGATACCGCTCGCGAAGCGCGTCCGGACGTCATCATGGCGACGGGTCGCTCCGATTACCCGAACCAGGTCAACAACGTGCTGGGCTTCCCGTTCATCTTCCGCGGTGCGCTGGACGTGCGAGCCACACGCATCAATGAAGAGATGAAGCTGGCGGCCGTTCACGCGCTGAAGGACCTTGCTCGCGAGCCGGTCAGCCAGGACGTGCTGGATGCCTACGAGATCGACAGCCTCGAATTCGGTCCGGGGTACATCATCCCGACGCCGATGGATGCGCGTCTGCTCGAGCGTCTGCCGGCTGCCGTGGCGCAAGCCGCCATCGATTCCGGTGTCGCGCGCAAGCCCTATCCGGCGCATTACCCGCTGACCAATGCGGATCAGGTCTACGGCTAAGCGTCATCGGGCCCCGCTTGCGGGGTGCTGAAGAAAAAGCCCTCGTCGGAGATGTCCGGCGAGGGCTTTTTGCTGTCTGTCCAACAACTTTCAGTGGCGCACTAGAAGCTGTAGAGAATCGAGGCGGCGGTGGTGGTGTCGGTCTTGGCGTCCGTGTCATCCGGCGGGCTGGTGTTGTTCTTGATCTCGTGGGAGAGCTTCAAGGCCAGGCTGGAGTTGATGGAGACGGTCAGTGCGGTATAGCTGCGGCTGATGATGTTGTCCCGGGTACCTTCCACCGAGAACTGCTGCTCGAAATTCGAGGTATCAGACAGCTGCCAACGATAGTCCATGGCCGTGTAACCGAGGAGATAGTTCTCGTGATCCCCCTCGGTGATATTGTCGTAGCGATAGCCCGGGCCCGCCTCGACAGAGAGGTTGTGCTCAGGGCCTGACAGCAGGCGAATCCCGTACCCCCCGATGGAGGTGACTTGATCGTCATAGCCGGAGAAGCGCTCCTTCTCCCAGCGCAGCAGCCCGAAGGCATAGCGATCACGCCCCAGGTCATAGCGCTCACGCTGACCGATCAGGTACTGCTCGGTGGTGGTCTCGCCGCTGCTGGACACATGCTTGGCTTCCATGCGGAAGGTGTGGGTCCAGGGCTTGAGGTGCCAGGACAGGCGGGCCTTGCCCAGCAAGGTTTCGCTGTTCGAGTTGCCGGAGAGCTTGGTAAAGCCCAGCTCGGCCTGACCGCTGAATGGCTCGGAATCCTCGCTGGCGGCGGGGGGAGCGTAGAAGAGGTCATCATCGGCACTGGCCTCGCGAAGCGGGCTCAGGGCCAGACACAGCAGCAGGGTCATGCGCAGTGTGGGCAATGGGTGAAGCATGCAGACTCCGGGCATGGTGAAAGGGGGCATTGAAGGACAGCGAGGCCAGATGGATGAAAGAAGAGCGACCATGGGTCGCTCTTCTTTCACCTCACTGCGCGCGGTGTGGACGGGCGCAGGTGACCTGCTTCAGATCAGAAGATGGCCTCGAAAGTTCCGGTGCCTTCTGAGCCGCTCTGTTGCTCCAGCTCCTTGCGGATGGTGCGTTCCTTGTAGGGCGGCAGATTGTCCTTGCGGAACAGCTCGCTGACGCCGCCGGATTGACCACTGTGCAGGCGCTTGCCGGACTCCGGGTCGATGGTCGCGCTCACGATGTCATCGGGGCGCTCCATCCTGGCGGATGGCATGCCCTTGAGGGCGCCACGCATGTAGTCGACCCAGATGGGCAGCGCGGCCTGGGCACCGTACTCGGCGAGGGTGTCATTGGAGTCCTTGCCGACCCAGACGGTCGCGACCAGCTTGCTGTTGAAGCCCGAGAACCAGGCGTCACGCTGGTCATTGGTGGTCCCTGTCTTGCCGGCCAGGTCATCGCGACCAAGCGTCAGGGCCCCACGGCCGGTGCCGCGCTTGATGACGTCTTCCATCATGTCACGGATCAGGTACATGGATTCCGGCGAGGCGATGCGCTCGGCCAGCGGATACTGACGGCCATCACGATTGACGGTCACCATGCCCGGCGTGCAGTTGGCGCAGGCGACGGCCGGATGAGCTTCGTAGTCGGTCTCGTCGTCACCGCGCGTGACGGTGTCGATGTACCAGGGTTCGACACGGAAGCCGCCGTTCGAGAGTACGGCGTAGGCACGGGCCATTTCCAGCGGTGTCAGCGAGGCGCTGCCCAGTGCCAGTGACAGACCGTTGGGCAGCTCTTCGCGCTTGAAGCCCACCTTGACGAGGAAGTCGAGCGTCTTCTCGAGACCGACGGTCTGCAGCAGTCGCACGGACACCAGGTTCAGGGAGCGATAGAGACCAACGCGGATCCGGGTCGGGCCAGTGAACTTGCCGCCGGCGTTCTCCGGGCGCCATACCTTGTTGCCATCCTGCATGACCACCGGAGCATTGTTGATGATGGTCGCCGGTGACATGCCGCCCTGCTCGAGCCCCGAGAGGTAGATGAACGGCTTGAAGATGGAGCCGGCCTGACGACGTGCCTGTATCGCTCGATTGAACTTGCTGGCGGAATAGCTGAAGCCGCCCTGGAGTGCGAGGATGGCGCCACTTTCCGGGTCCAGTGAAACGATGGCCGACTGGGCATCCGGCAGCTGACCCAAGCGATAGCCATCATCTTCCTTGATGACGCGTACCAGATCGCCGACCTGGGCGATCTCGGCGGCAGAGCCGGGTACACCACCGCGCCAGCGGGAGCTCTTGTACTCGCGAGCCCATTTCAGGCCGTCCCAGCCAATCGTGGCCAGGTTGGCGTCTGCCAGCAGGACCTTCATCTGCTTGCCATCATTTTCCACCACGATGGCGGCTTCGAGCGGGCCATAGTCCGGCGTGCGATCCAGCACTTTCAGCCAGTTGGAGACATCGCGGTCGATGCCCTCGATGCGCTTCTCGCTCTTCTGGGCGGCCTGTCTGGCCGTTTCCAGCACTTCGGGAGAGCGAGAGATCTCTTCTTCGAGGCCGGCCTGATCGGTCTGGTCCTGAGCTTCCGCCAGTGACGCCGCGATACCGGATTCCTCCACGCCACGCCAGCCATGGCGGGTGTCATAGTCGATCAGGCCCTTGATCAAGGCATCGCGAGCCTGCGGCTGCAGCTTGCTGTCCAGCGTCGTGGTGATGCGCACATTGTCGGTATATGCCTTGTCACCGAAACGATCGACCGCGAAGCTTCTGGCCATCTCTGCGACATAGGGCGCCTCGACTTCCGGGCGCGTGTAATGGCGTGCCGCGGTGATCGGTGCCTTGACGGCCTCGTCATAGGCCTGAGGCTCGATATAGCCCAGTTCCTTCATGCGCAGCAGGATCCAGTTGCGACGGATCAGGGCGCGCTGAGGGTTGGTGAGCGGGTTGAAGCTGGAGGGGGCCTTGGGCAGGCCTGCCAGCATGGCCTGCTCGGCCAGGGTCAGTTCATCGAGAGACTTGTCATAGTAGGTGCGTGCCGCAGCCGCGATCCCGTAGGCGCGATGGCCCAGGAAGATCTTGTTGACGTAGAGCTCGAGGATCTCCTGCTTGGAGAGGATCTGCTCCATCTGCAGTGACAGCAGGATTTCGCGAATCTTGCGCGTGAACGTCTGATCCAGCGTCAGCAGGTAGTTGCGCGCGACCTGCATGGTGATGGTGCTGCCGCCCGATTGGATGCTGCCGCTGGAAGCCAGCTGGACGGCGGCACGTGCGAGGCCCTTGGGGTCGATGCCCGGGTGCGAGAAGAAATTGCTGTCCTCGGCCGCGAGCAGGGCGTCCACAAACGTCTCGGGGATCTCGTCGAAGGTGACCGGGATGCGGCGCTGGTCACCGTATTCGCCGATCAGCTTGCCGTCACGGGTGTAGATGCGCAGCGGCGTCTGCAGCTTGGTATCCTGCAATTGATGAACATCGGGCAGGCCAGGTGCGAAATACAGGGAGGCGCCGACGATGGCCAGCAATCCCGCAGCACACAGTGACAGCAGCAGCCAGAACACTGGCGAAAGTAGTCGTCTCAATAGCTTCATGGGCAAGACAGGGTCCGTGGGTAATGAAAGGCGGGTGGCTGCGGGGGGATTGGCAATTCCATTGCTGGGGCATTATAAGTAGCGGGTCCAGATGCGGCCAGCGTTGAACCCTGTCTTGCGCGTCTGTTGTGTTATTCTGCGAAACATAATGTAACCTCTCAGCAGAAGAGGGTGCCGCGGCGGTGCCGCACGGGAAGCGGCGGCCCGCCAGTCAGACGGGGTCGTCATCAGAGCAGGGGAATGCCAATTGCTGGGACTCAAATCCGCCGGCAAGGGACTGATTGGCGTCGATATCACATCGGCGACCGTCAAGCTCCTGGAGCTGTCCAGACACGGAAATCGATACCAGATCGATAGCTACGCGGTGCGCCCCTTGAAGGAAGGCGCAGTCGTCGAGCGGCGCATCCGCGACATGGATGAAGTCGTGCTGGCGATCAAGCGCGCGGTCGAGCAGGCCCAGCCGCGCTCGCGACGAGCCGTCGTGGCGGTGCCGGCCAGTGCCGCCATCACCAAGACGTTGAGCTTTCCGACCAATCTGGCCGATGACGAGATCGAGCAGCGCATCGCGCTCGAATCCGAGAAGCATTTTCCCTTCCCGCTCAATGACGTGGCGTTCGACTTCCAGCATCTGGGGGTCAATGCCCGCAATCCTGATCAGCAGGATCTGCTGCTGGTGGCCTGTCGCAGCCTGGATGTCGATCAGCTCACCTCCGCGCTCGAGCAGGCCGGCCTTGAGCCGTCAGCGGTCGATGTCGAGACCTTTTCGCTGGAGCGTGCCTTCGGTGAATTGCGCCATCAGCTCCCCCCTACCTACGACAATGAAGAGTGCGTCGCGGTCGTCGATATCGGTGCCACCATGACGGCTTTTCATGTCATCCAGAACGGTCGCATCGTCTACAGCCGGGATGCCGTGTTCGGGGGGCGTCAGCTGACCGACGAGATCATGAACCGTTTCGATCTTTCCAATGACGAAGCGGGCCTGGCCAAGAAGCGTGGTGGTCTGCCGGACACCTATGACAGTGAAGTGCTGGATCCGTTCCGTGACACGCTCGTGCAGCAGATCGCGCGCTCCCTGCAGCTCTATTACACCGCCGGCAAGCGTCGTGAGGTCCAGCGCATTCTGCTGGGAGGAGGGACCGCCGCCATTCCCGGATTACGTGAGTCGCTGGCAGGGCACACCGGACTGGAAGTGATCATGGCCAATCCCTTCACGCACATGAGCGTCAACCCTCGAGTCGACATCCAGGCGCTGGCCGGTGATGCCCCTGCGATGTTGACGGCCTGCGGGCTTGCGATGAGGAAGCGCTCATGACCATCGAGATCAATCTGCTGTCGTGGCGTGAGGAGCGTCGCGAGAAGCGCAGCAAGCGCTTCTTCGGCATTCTGGCGCTGGCCGCCGTGGTGGGGGTGGGAGCCGGGTTTGGCATGAGCGAGTATTACCAGAGCCAGCTCGAGGCGCAGAAGCAGCGACATGCCTTCATCGAGAAGGAAATGGCGCGGCTGAATCGCGATATCAAGGAAGTCGAGGATATCGAGAGTCGGCGTGACCAGATGCTGGCGCAGATCGAGCTGATTCGCAGTCTGCAGTTCTCGCGCCCGGAAACGGTACGTGTCTTCAATCAGCTCGTTGCGACGCTGGTCGAGGGTGCCTGGTACCAGAGCATCAGTCGCAGCGGACGTCAGATCAAGGCCAACGGCATCGCGGAGAATACGCGTCAGGTGTCCGGTCTGATGCGCACGCTTGCGGCATCGGATGTCTTCGGTACGCCGACACTGTCTGACGTACAGAGCAGCGACGATGATCGTCGCAGCTTCAATATCATGATTCCCGAGACACCGACGGCTGTCGCTTCCAGTGCTGCCGATACGAAGGCCGCCAGGCAGGGAGGTCGGAAATGAGTTTCCTCAATGCCGAAGTGCGTCGTCTCAAGTCGACGGACTTCCAGGATCTCGACCTCAAGGAGGCGGGTATCTGGCCCGTCACCTTGCAGGTGGTGTTGGTGCTGATCGTCTTTGGTGCCCTGTTCTGGGCGTCCCACTGGTTCCTTGCGGCGCCCAAGGCCGAGGATCTTGAGCGCCTGCAAGCCAAGGAACGTCAGCTGCTGAGCCAGTTCGAGACCAAGGCCTTCAAGGCGGCCAATCTGCCCGTGATGCGTGAGCAGATGGCCGAGCTGGAGACGCGCATGGAACAGCTGCTCGAGATGCTCCCGACCGATGCCGAAGTGCCGGCTCTGCTCGATGACATCAGCGAGACGGCCATCAACAACCAGCTGGAGGTGGAATATATTCGCCTCAAGCCGGCCCAGAATCGCGATTTCTACGTCGAACAGCCCTTCGATATCAAGGTGCGCGGCGATTACCACCGCATTGCCGCCTTCGTGTCAGGGGTCGCCGGGCTTTCGCGTATCGTGACGTTGCATGACTTCGTGCTGACACCGGTCTCGCAGGGTGAAGACCTGGAGTTGTCGCTGCTGGCCAAGACTTACAACTACCGCCAAGGCGCACCGTTGCCATCGGGAGGTAAATGATGAGTCTGACGACACGTCGCAAGCATGTCGTGCTGGGTGGTGCGGTGTTGCTGACACTGCTGGCCGGTTGTGGTGACCCGCAGCTGCCTGCGCTGGAGAGCGAGCTCGAGTCGCTCAGAGGGCGGCCGACGGGGCAGGTTAAGGACCTGCCGCCTCAGCCCGAGTATCATCCCGTGACGTACGACATGGCAGATGCTCGCAGTCCTTTCCAGTCGCGACTGCCGGAGCCGGAGGAGGAGCTCGCCATGGTGGATAATGGCGTGCGGCCGGATCTGGATCGCCCCCGCGAGCCTCTTGAGGCCTGGCCGATGGAGCAGCTCAGCATGGTGGGGACCCTGGATGTGGACGGCAGTCGCTCGGCGTTGATCTTGACGCCGGAGCAGGAGGTGCAGCGTGTGAGTGTCGGCGGACACATGGGGAGCAATTTCGGCCGCATCATTCGCATCGGTGATACTCAGCTGGACCTGGTGGAAATCGTGCCCAACGGTCAGGGCGGTTGGATTGAACGAACCCGCGCCATGGCATTGACTCAACCGGCAGATGCCAGCGGTTAGCGCGTGCTGGCGGCGCTGTCTGCAGAATCGTCACGGAAGATGAGCGGTCGATGACCGACACCATAATGCTTCGACAAGAATAAGGCGCGATCAGCTTCAATGGCTGGGCGGAGCCGCAGCGAGACAGGGGACAAGGGAACATGACGCGATTGCAACGAATGAGTCTGCTGGGGTTGGCGGCTTTCGGCAGCCTGATGGCGAGTGTGGCGCAGGCGGCCTCCACGCTGCAGGATCTGGAATTCACTTCGCTGGGTGGCGATCGGATGGAGCTCAAGCTCGATTTCGCCGGCGGGGTGCCTGAGGTCAAGGGATACCGGATCGAGACACCGCCGCGTATCACCATCGATCTCATGGATACCAGCAGTCAGCTGGACAAGCGCCGCTTCGAGCTCGGCCTCAATGGGGTCGAGGAGCTGGTGGCGCTGGAGGCCGGCTCGCGTACGCGCCTGGTCATGAAGCTCAGCCAGACCCGTCCCTATGTGACGCGTACCGAAGGCAATAGCCTCTATGTCATCGTCGGTGAGCAGGGCGGTCCGGTGGCCGCCGCCGCGTCAGGCCAGTCCGCGCAGCCGCAGCAGCAGGGTGGCGGACTGGAAGTCGCGGCGGAGCCTTCCGTCAGTGGTATCGATTTCCGTCGGGGCAGCGAGGGGGAAGGGCGTGTCGTGGTCAACTTCAATCGCGCCAATGTCGAGTCTCGTGTGACCGAGCGTGGCCGCAAGATCTATATCGATCTCAAGGGTGTCGCCCTGCCGCCAGAGCTGAATCAGGTGCTGGATGTCGGTGATTTCGCGACTCCGGTCTCGAGGATCGACCCGCAGCGTACTCGTGATGGTGTGCGCCTGGTGGTGGATGCCAATGGCTACTACACCCAGTTGGCCACCCAGGCCGGCAACGAGCTGGTGCTTGAGGTCAAGCCGCTGACACGGGAAGAGCAGGCGGAGCGGATCAAGGACAAGTTCCCGTACACCGGCAAGAAGATCTCGCTGAACTTCCAGAATATCGAAGTGCGCTCGGTGCTGCAGATCATCGCGGACTTCACTGGGCTCAATCTGGTGGCCAGTGACAACGTCACCGGCAACGTGACCCTGAACCTCAAGGAAGTGCCCTGGGATCAGGCGCTGGACCTGGTGCTCAAGTCGAATGGCCTGGCCAGTCGCCGCATGGGCAACGTGCTGATGGTCGCGCCGGCGGAAGAGCTGGCGGCACTTGAGCGCAAGGAGCTGGAAGCCAATCAGCAGGTCAAGGAGCTGGCGCCCCTGACGACGGAGTACATTCAGGTGCGTTATGCCAAGGCGGCGGACCTGGCGGCATTGCTGCGCGGGGAAGGCGGTATCGGCCTGCTCTCCGAGCGCGGTCGTGTCATGGTGGATGAGCGTACCAACACCATGTTGATCCAGGACACGCGCGACACTCTGGAGTCCATTCGCGGTACCCTCGAGTATCTCGACATTCCGGTGCGTCAGGTCCAGATCGAGGCGCGCATCGTGATCGCGCGCAGCAGCGTGTCGAGTGAAATCGGTGTCAACTGGGGGCTTTCCAATAGCAGCAACGGCAAGTTCGGTCTGGAAGGCGCCTCGACCGGCACGACCAGTGATGGTGGCCTGAGCGTCAATCTGGGTGACGACAGTGATCCGGGCAGCACCTTCAGCTTCGGTTATCTGTCCGGCGACATCCTGCTGGATCTGGAGCTTTCGGCGCTGGAAAGCGAAGGCAAGAGCCAGACCATCTCCCAGCCCAAGATCATCACGGCGAACCAGAAGAAGGCCGTCATCAAGCAGGGTCAAGAAATTCCCTACGAGGAGGCGACCTCCAGCGGCGCGACCAACATCGAGTTCAAGGAGGCGGTGCTGGCGCTGGAGGTCACGCCGCAGATCACCCCGGACAACCGCATCATCATGGATCTGTTGATCAACAATGACGACGTGTCCGATGACAGCTTCAATGGCGAGCCGGCCATCGATACCAATGAAATCGAGACTCAGGTGCTGGTCAATGATGGCGAGACGGTGGTGCTGGGCGGTATTCTGACCTCTGAACAGATACGCAGCGTCTTCAAGACACCTTTCCTGGGGGATCTGCCGGTGATCGGGAATCTCTTCCGCTATACCGAAGAGTCCAACGAGAAGGTAGAATTGCTGGTATTCATTACCCCGAAGATCATCGAGGACGGCCTGGCGGTGCGCTGATGCATGTGATTCCCAACGTATTCCTTGTCGGCCCCATGGGGGCCGGCAAGAGCACTATCGGCCGCCTGCTGGCGGCCGACTTGCATCGTGAATTTTGCGATAGCGACCACGTGATCGAAGATCGCTGCGGTGCCAGCATCCCCTGGATCTTCGATGTCGAGGGCGAGGCAGGCTTTCGCGGGCGCGAGCAGGCCGTGATTGACGAGCTGACCTCGCTGTCCGATGTCGTGATGGCCACCGGTGGTGGTGCCATCATGGCCGAAGCCAACCGGCGTGTGCTGCGAGAGCGCGGCACGGTGGTCTATCTCTATGCTCCGGTCGAGCAGCAGCTCAAGCGTGCCGGACGTGACCGCAATCGTCCTCTGCTCCAGCAGGATGACCCGGGGCGGGTGCTCAAGCGTCTCTTCGAGCTGCGAGACCCTCTCTATCGCGACACCGCGGATATCATCGTGCGTACCGATCGACGCAGCCCGCGTGCGGTCACCAACGAGATCCGGCGCCGGCTCAAGGCATTGTCAGACCCGCTCCACGTGCATGGCTAGACTCCCCTGGGGAGTCTGGCACTCGCTTACATTCAGGCGCCGTCATTCGTTTCGCCGCAAGGAGAATCATCATGTCCCTGGCTCCCGCTCATCGTCTCGATGTCGCACTTGGCGAGCGTAGTTACCCCATTCATATCGGCCCGGGCCTGACGGCGCGAGGAGACCTCATTCGTGAGCATCTCGCCGGTCGTCAGGTGATGATCGTCACCAACACCGTGGTGGCGCCACTGTATCTGGAGGCGCTCAAGGCATCACTTGGCGATGGTCTGGATATCCGAGAGGTGATTCTCGAGGATGGCGAACAGACAAAGCACATGGCCAGTATCGGTCTGATCTGGGATGCCCTGCTCGAGGCCGGCTTCAATCGTCGTTGCACCTTGATCGCCCTCGGTGGGGGAGTTATCGGCGACATGACCGGTTTTGCCGCCGCCTGTTATCAGCGGGGGGCGGCCTTCATCCAGGTGCCGACCACGCTGCTGTCGCAGGTGGATTCCTCGGTGGGTGGCAAGACCGGCGTCAATCATCCGCGCGGCAAGAACATGCTGGGCGCCTTCTGGCAGCCGAGACTGGTGTTGATCGATACCTCAAGCCTCAGGACATTGCCGCAGCGTGAGCTGTCGGCGGGCATGGCCGAGGTCATCAAGTATGGCCTGCTGTGGGATGAAAGCTTCCTGAGCTGGCTGGAAGACAACATGCAGGCCTTGATGGCGCTGGATGAAACCTTGCTCGGAGAGGCCATCCGCCGCAGTTGTGCGATCAAGGCGGATGTCGTGGCGCAGGATGAGACCGAGCAGGGCGTGCGCGCACTGCTCAACCTCGGCCACACCTTCGGGCATGCCATCGAAACGGACCAGGGCTATGGCGTCTGGCTGCACGGTGAAGCCGTCGGCACCGGCATGCTGATGGCCGCTGAGCTTTCGGCGCGCATGGGGTGGCTGTCGAGTGCCGATGTCGAGCGTATCGCCAAGGTAATCGGCAAGGCCGGTCTGCCGCTGCAAGCGCCGGAGGACATGGGGGTCGAGGACTTCCTGCGTCACATGCAGCTGGACAAGAAGAATGTCGATGGTCGTCTGCGTCTGATCCTGCTCGAGCGTATCGGGCGTGCGGTGATTACCGAAGAGGCGCCTGCCGGCCTGCTGGCGGACATGCTGGAGCACTGGCCGCGCAGCAGCCACTGATCCCTCGACCAGCCGTTGGCTGGTGCACGGAATCTGCTGCAGAAGAAAAGCCGTCACCTCAGGGTGGCGGCTTTTCTTTTTGTCGAGCGTCAGTGGGCACTTCAGGTGGACGTGCCCAGGGCGCATGTCCGATGTACGGGTCGGGTGTGCCGGTGAGTGTGCAGGACAAGTGCATTAGCGGGGCGTGATTCCTTAATTGGTATGCCGTATGCGTAATCGGTATGGGGAGAATTGAATAAAAACGCTGTTTTTTATTCATCCAAGACTAAAGTTGCAAGGCGAAACCCGCGAGGCATGTCTACCCGCTAAGCGCTTGAGCCTACAGGGTTTTTTGGAATGAGGTGTCTCTAACCTTCGGTTTTGTCAGGTTTTTTTGCCCGATGGGCGACCTGTGGAGAATTGCGCGGTGGGGAAGCGCGGGGATATGCTCGAGGGAAATCTGGCGTCGTGTTGCGACACTGATGGCGCCACTATCGGCAGGCATAAAAATAAAGATAACCGATAACTATAACCTCGAAAATGCTTGTTGAAAAGCATCTGGACACATGATTTCTCCGTGAGGCACGCCCATGAATAAAGGTCTCCACCAACCGGGAGAGTTCCGCGACAACTGCGGCTTCGGCTTGATCGCCCATATGGAAGGGCAGGCAAGCCATGAGCTGCTGCAGACTGCCATTGAATCCCTGACGTGCATGACTCACCGCGGTGGTATCGCTGCCGACGGCAAGACCGGTGATGGCTGCGGCCTGCTGCTCAAGATGCCGGATGGCTTCATGCGCCAGATCGCCCGAGAGACGCTCGGGCTCGAGCTGGGCGAGCGCTATGCCGTCGGTACGCTCTTCCTGCCGAATGATGACGCGCGTGAACAGGCCGCGCGTGATGCTTTCGAGTCCGCTCTGACGGCACGCAACCTCGAGGTGCTCGGCTGGCGTGACATGCCGGTGGATGACAGCGTGTGCGGCCCGATGGCCCGCGACTGCCTGCCGCGCATTCGTCAGGTCTTCGTTGCAGCTTCCAGTGAACGTACCGATATCGCCTTCAATGTCGACCTGTTCATGGCGCGCAGATACGCCGAGCAGGCGCTGAAGGGCGAAGAGGACTTCTACGTCTGCTCGCTGTCCGGCAAGGTCATCTCCTTCAAGGGTCTGGTGATGCCGGAAGACCTTCCGCGCTTCTACAAGGACCTGGGCGACCCGCGCCTCGAGACCGCGATCTGTGTCTTCCACCAGCGCTTCTCGACCAACACCGCGCCGCGCTGGCCGCTGGCCCAGCCGTTCCGCTTCCTCGCCCACAACGGCGAGATCAACACCATCGAGGCCAACCGTGGCTGGGCAAACGCGCGCAAGGAGAACTTCGTCTCCGAGCAGCTGCCCGAGATCGCCGAGCTGGACGAGATCGTCAACACGGTCGGCTCCGATTCCTCCAGCATGGACAACATGCTGGAAGTGCTGCTGACCGGTGGCATGGATATCTATCGCGCCATCCGCATGATGGTGCCGCCGGCCTGGCAGAACGTCGAGCAGATGGATTCCGACCTGCGGGCCTTCTACGAATACAATTCCATGCACATGGAAGCCTGGGATGGTCCGGCGGGCATCGTGCTCACCGACGGTCGCCACGCCGTGTGCATGCTGGACCGCAACGGTCTGCGTCCGGCGCGTTGGGTCATCACCCGCAATGGCTTCATCACGCTGGCCTCCGAGATCGGTACCTACGATTACAAGCCGGAAGATGTCGTCGCCAAGGGGCGTGTCGGGCCGGGGCAGGTGCTGGGTGTCGATACCGAGACCGGTGAAGTGCTGCACACCGATCAGGTCAGCGAGCGCCTCAAGGGGGCCCATCCCTACAAGCGCTGGTTGCGTGAAAATGCCAATTACCTCGAGTCCGCGCTGACCGAGCTGGCGCGTTTCCAGCCGATGGAAGCGGACACGCTGGACGTCTATCAGAAGATGTTCCAGGTCAGCTTTGAAGAGCGTGATCAGCTGCTGCGCCCGCTGGCCGAGAGCGGTCAGGAGGCGGTCGGCTCCATGGGGGATGACACCCCGATGGCCGTGCTGTCGCGCCAGAACCGCGTACTGACCGACTATTTCCGTCAGAAGTTCGCCCAGGTCACCAATCCGCCGATCGATCCGCTGCGCGAAGCGATCGTGATGTCGCTGGAGACCTGCTGTGGCGCCGAGCTCAACATCTTCGACGCGACGCCGGAACACGCGCATCGTCTGATCCTGACCACGCCGGTGCTGTCACCGCGCAAGTTCAATGCGCTGGTCAATCATGAGGACCCGGCGTTCACCTCCCAGACGCTCAAGCTGCACTATGACCCGAGTCAGGACTCTTTGAAGCAGGCGCTTCAGGGCATCTGTCAGCAGGCCGAGGAAGCGGCGCGCAATGGCAAGGTGATCCTGGTGCTCAGCGACTGCGGGCTCGCCAAGGGACAATTGCCGATTCACGCGGCGCTGGCGACCGGTGCCATTCACCATCACCTCGGAGCACTGGCACTGCGTCCGCGCGTCAATCTGGTCATCGAGACCGGCTATGCGCGTGATGCACACCAGATGGCAGTGCTGTTCGGGGTGGGCGCCACGGCGGTCTACCCCTACCTTGCCTATCAGGTGATGGCCGACATGCATCGCACCGGCGAGCTGTCCGGCAACCCGGCCGATGCCCGCGAGAACTATCGCAAGGGCATGCAGAAGGGCCTCTACAAGATTCTGTCCAAGATGGGCATCTCGCACATCGGCTCCTACCGTGGCTCGCAGCTGTTCGAGGCCGTAGGGCTCAACAGTGAAGTCATGGACATGTGCTTCACCGGCATGGCCTCGCGCATCGAAGGCGCCGGCTTCGCCGAGCTGCAGTTCCAGCAGGAGCTGCTGGCGCGTGAAGCCTGGCTGCCGCGCAAGCGCATCAAGCAGGGCGGTCTGGTCAAGTACGTGCACGGCGGCGAGTACCACGCCTACAACCCTGACGTGGTGATGAAGCTGCAGCAGGCCGTCCAGCAGGGGGACTACGGCAAGTGGAAGGAATTCGCGCGCCTGGTCAACGAGCGTCCGGTCGCGACCATTCGCGATCTGTTGAGCCTCAAGCCCGTGGCCGAGCCGCTGCCGCTTGAGGAAGTCGAGTCCGTCGAATCACTGCTGCCGCGCTTCGACAGCGCCGGCATGTCTCTCGGCGCGCTGTCTCCCGAGGCACATGAGGCGCTGGCGCAGGCCATGAACGAGGCCGGCGGGCGCTCCAACTCCGGTGAGGGCGGCGAAGACCCGGCACGCTACGGCACCGTGCGCTCCTCCAAGATCAAGCAGATCGCGTCCGGGCGTTTCGGTGTCACGCCGGCGTACCTGGTCAATGCCGAGGTACTGCAGATCAAGGTCGCACAGGGCGCCAAGCCCGGTGAGGGCGGTCAGCTGCCGGGCGGCAAGGTCAACGACCTGATCGCACGTCTGCGCTACGCCGTGCCGGGGGTGACACTGATCTCGCCGCCGCCGCACCATGACATCTATTCCATCGAGGATCTGGCACAGCTGATCTTTGACCTGAAACAGGTCAATCCGTCAGCGCAGGTCTCGGTCAAGCTGGTCTCCGAGCCCGGTATCGGCACCATCGCCACCGGTGTCGCCAAGGCCTATGCCGACCTGATCACCGTCTCCGGCTACGACGGTGGCACCGCGGCCAGCCCGATCACCTCGATCAAGCATGCCGGTTCCCCGTGGGAGCTGGGGCTGCCCGAGGTGCACCAGGCGCTGCGCATCAATCAGTTGCGTCACAAGATTCGTCTGCAGACGGATGGCGGTCTCAAGACCGGTCTGGATGTGGTCAAGGCGGCGATTCTGGGGGCCGAGAGCTTCGGCTTCGGGACGGCACCGATGGTGGCGCTGGGCTGCAAGTACCTGCGTATCTGTCACCTGAACAACTGTGCCACCGGTGTCGCGACCCAGCACCAGGCGCTGCGTGATGAGCATTTCCGCGGCACCGTCGAGATGGTCAAGCACTACTTCCGCTTCATCGCTGAAGAGGTGCGCGAGCTGATGGCGCTGCTGGGCGTGCGCCAGATCACCGACCTGATCGGTCGTACCGATCTGCTCGAAGTGCTGGAAGGCGAGACCAACGCGCAGCGTCGTCTCGACCTGACGCCGTTGCTGGGCAATGACTTCGTGCCCGAGGACGCGCCGCAGTTCTGCCAGGTCAGCCGCAACGAGCCGCATGACCCCGGCGCCAAGAACATCGAGATGCTGGCGGCGATGGAGTCGGCGATCGACAGCCGCAGCGGTGGCGAGTTCAGCTTCCATGTCACCAACTGCGATCGCTCCATCGGGGCGCGCGTCTCCGGTGAGATCGCCAAGCGGTATGGCGAGGCAGGACTGGCGGGCTCGCCGCTCAAGGTCAGCCTGACCGGCGTGGCAGGGCAAAGCTTCGGGGTCTGGAATGCGCATGGCCTCGAGATGCATCTGGAAGGCGATGCCAACGATTACGTCGGCAAGGGCATGAATGGCGGCAAGCTGACCATCGTGCCGCCGCGCGGCTCGCGCTTCGAGAGCCACAAGACGGCCATCATCGGCAACACCTGCCTGTATGGGGCGACCGGCGGCAAGTTGTACGCCGCGGGAACTGCCGGCGAGCGCTTCGCGGTGCGCAACTCCGGTGCGCATGCCGTCATCGAAGGGGCGGGCGATCACTGCTGTGAGTACATGACCGGCGGGCTGGTCTGCGTGCTGGGCGAAACCGGCGTCAACTTCGGTGCAGGCATGACCGGCGGCTTCGCCTATGTACTGGACGAGAGTCGAGACTTCGTCGACAAGTACAACCACGAGCTGGTGGAAATCCACCGTATCAATACCGAAGCCATGGAGGCCTATCGTCGCCATCTGCGCGAAGTGATCGAGGAATACGTGGCCGAGACCGGCTCCGAGCGCGGTCGCAACATCCTGCGTGATTTCCCTGACTTCGTGCGTCACTTCTGGTTGGTCAAGCCCAAGGCGGCAAGCCTGGGTGGATTGCTCGATCAGTCCCGGCGTCAGCCGGAGTGACCGCATCCCTCACCCTGGCAAGCCCCGGGTGAGGGCCCGCACCGCGACGGTGCCCGGATTTTGAGAGAGGATTCATCATGGCCAATCAGCTCGCCAACGACTTCCAGTTCATCGATGTGGGTCGTCAGGACCCGCAGAAGAAAGATGCTCGCGTGCGTGCCCGCGAGTTCAACGAGATATACGCCGAGTTCAAGCCGGTGGAAGCGGCCAGTCAGGCGCATCGCTGCCTGGGTTGCGGCAACCCCTACTGCGAGTGGAAGTGTCCGGTACACAACTACATCCCCAACTGGCTGAAGCTGGTCTCCGAGGGCAACATCCTCGAGGCTGCGGAGCTTTCGCACCAGACCAACTCGCTGCCCGAAGTCTGTGGGCGCGTCTGCCCGCAGGATCGTCTCTGTGAAGGCGACTGCACCCTGAATGATGGCTTCGGTGCCGTCACCATCGGTTCGGTCGAGAAGTACATCACCGACACCGCCTTCGCGATGGGTTGGCGCCCCGACATGTCCAAGGTCAGCTGGACGGACAAGCGCGTCGCCATCATCGGTGCCGGCCCGGCGGGTCTGGGTGCCGCCGATATCCTGGTGCGCAACGGTGTGCGTCCGGTGATCTATGATCGCCATCCGGAGATCGGTGGGTTGCTGACCTTCGGTATCCCGGAGTTCAAGCTCGAGAAGGGCGTGATGACGCGCCGCCGCGAGATCTTCGAAGAGATGGGCATGGAGTTCCGTCTCAATGTCGAGGTCGGTCGTGACATCGGCTTCGATGCCCTGCTCGAGGAATACGATGCCGTCTTCCTGGGCATGGGCACCTACAACGCCATGAGCGGCGGTTTCCCGGGCGAGGATCTTCCGGGAGTTCACAAGGCGCTCGACTTCCTGATCGCCAACGTCAATCACTGCCTGGGCTTCGAGAAGGACCCGGCCGATTACGTCTCGATGGAAGGCAAGAAGGTCGTGGTGCTCGGCGGTGGTGATACCGCGATGGACTGCAACCGCACCTCCATCCGTCAGGGCGCCGATACCGTGACCTGTGCCTACCGTCGCGACGAGGCCAACATGCCGGGCTCGCGTCGTGAGGTGACCAATGCTCGTGAGGAAGGCGTCGACTTCCTGTTCAATCGCCAGCCGGTGGCGGTGGTCGGTGAGGGCAAGGTCGAGGGCGTCAAGGTCGTGCGTACCCGCATGGGTGAACCGGACGCCAACGGGCGCCAGCGCCCGGAAGTGGTGCCGGGTTCCGAAGAGATCCTGCCGGCGGATGCCGTCATCGTCGCCTTCGGCTTCCAGGCCAGTCCTGCACCGTGGTTCACCGATTTCGATATCGGGGTCGATGAGCGTGGGCGCATCGCGACCAGTGCCGAGCGACTCGCCTTCCAGACCACCAATCCCAAGGTGTTCGCCGGTGGTGACATGGTGCGCGGTTCCGATCTGGTGGTGACCGCCATTGATGAAGGTCGCCGGGCCGCAGAAGGGATTCTCGATTTCCTGGAAGTGTAAGGAGATCGCAGTATCACGTATCAGGCCCGCCACGGCGGGCCTGATACGTTGGGCGGGTGCCCGTGGCGGCGTCACCAAGGATGGATGGAGTGGCAATCAAATTGAGCCGGAGCAGCCTTTCCGCTAGACTGGCGACCCATCCTGATCCGTTCCCCCGGATCTCTCCTACAGCTCACGTTTTCGGCAGGTTTCCATGACACGATTTATCTTCGTGACGGGCGGCGTTGTGTCCTCGCTTGGCAAGGGCATCGCATCCGCTTCGCTGGCGGCTATTCTCGAGGCCCGTGGCCTCAAGGTCACCATTCTCAAGCTGGATCCGTACATCAACGTCGATCCGGGCACCATGAGCCCGTTCCAGCACGGCGAAGTCTTTGTCACTGAAGATGGCGCGGAAACCGATCTGGACCTCGGTCACTACGAGCGTTTCATCCGCTCGCGCATGACCCAGGGCAACAACTTCACCACCGGCCGTGTCTACGAGCACGTGCTGCGCAAGGAGCGCCGCGGCGACTACCTGGGTGGAACGGTTCAGGTCATCCCGCACATCACCGACGAGATCAAGCGTCGCGTGATCGCTGGCGGTGAAGGCTATGACGTCGCGCTGGTCGAGATCGGTGGCACCGTCGGTGACATCGAGTCCCTGCCATTCCTGGAGTCGATCCGTCAGTTGCGCGCCCAGCTGGGTAGCGAGCGTGCCATCTTCATGCACCTCACGCTGGTGCCGTACATCAAGACGGCTGGTGAGACCAAGACCAAGCCGACCCAGCACAGCGTCAAGGAGCTGCGCTCCATCGGTATCCAGCCGGATATCCTGATCTGCCGCAGCGAAGTCGAGATCGAGGAAAGCGAGCGTCGCAAGATCTCGCTGTTCACCAATGTCGAGGAACGTGCTGTCGTGTCGCTGCAGGATGCCGACACCATCTATCGTATCCCGCTGATGTTGCATGAAGCCGGTCTCGATGAGATTGTCTGCGACAAGCTGCGCCTGGAGGCCAAAGAGGCCGACATGTCCGAGTGGGTGTCGGTACTGGATGCCAAGCTCAACCCGCTCAAGACCATCAACATCGCGATGGTCGGCAAGTACATGGAGCTGCTGGACGCCTACAAGTCCCTGAACGAGGCACTGATTCATGCCGGTATCCAGGGGCGTGTGAAGGTCAACGTCGACTTCATCGATTCCGAAGAGATCGAGCGCAACGGTACCGATCGTCTAATCGGCAAGGACGCGGTGCTGGTGCCGGGCGGTTTCGGCGAGCGTGGTGTGGAAGGCAAGATCGCCACCGCACGCTTCGCACGTGAGAACAAGGTGCCGTATCTGGGTATCTGTCTGGGCATGCAGGTCGCGGTCATCGAGTTTGCCCGCAACGTGGCAGGCTGGACTGATGCGAACTCCACCGAGTTCACTCACGACACCCAGCACCCGGTGGTCGGTCTGATCACTGAATGGCTGACGCCGGAAGGCAAGATCGAGACCCGTGACGCGGCATCCGACCTGGGCGGCACCATGCGTCTGGGCGGTCAGGCCTGTCGTCTGCTCAACGGCTCCAAGGCGCATCAGGCCTATGGCAGCGATGAGATCGTCGAGCGTCACCGCCACCGCTATGAGGTCAACGACCAGTTCGTGCCGGCGCTGGAAGAGGCCGGTCTGATCTTCTCGGGCCGCAGCGTCGACAACTCGCTGGTCGAGATGGTCGAGCTGCCGGACCACCCGTGGTTCGTGGCGTGTCAGTTCCACCCGGAGTTCACTTCCACCCCGCGTGATGGTCACCCGCTGTTCTCCGGCTTCGTGAATGCGGCGCTCAATCACAAGGCGGCGCGGACTCGCGGCGAGTGATAGGGTGATCGCCGGGCGTCACGCCAGAGTGGCGCCCGTGGGTCTTTTCCGCGGCGGCTCATCAAGAATGTCCGGCAGGCAAGGGCATCGCGGCTGAGCCGCCGGTGGGCAACGTTTTTGATGGACGGTGCAGTGATGAGCAACGAACAACGCGTGATCGAATTTGCAGGCCTGCAAGTCGCCAATGATCGGCCGATGACGCTTTTCGGTGGCATGAACGTGCTGGAATCGCGTGAGCTGGCACTGGAGGTCGCCGAGCAATACGTCGAGGTGACATCGCGCCTCGGCATGCCGTACGTCTTCAAGGCCAGCTTCGACAAGGCCAATCGCAGCTCCATGCACTCCTATCGCGGGCCGGGGATGGAGAAGGGTCTCGAGATCCTCGCCGAGATCAAGTCGCGCTTTGGCGTGCCGATCATCACTGACGTCCACGAGCCTCATCAGGCAGCTGCCGTGGCCGAAGTGGCCGATGTCATCCAGCTGCCCGCCTTCCTGGCGCGCCAGACGGATCTGGTCGTGGCCATGGCGCGCACCGGTGCCGTCATCAACGTCAAGAAGCCGCAGTTCCTGGCCCCGCACGAAATGCGCCATATCGTCGCCAAGTGCGGTGAAGCGGGCAATGACCGGATTCTGCTGTGCGAGCGCGGCTCCAGCTTCGGCTACAACAATCTGGTGGTCGACATGCTCGGCATGGCCGAGATGAAGGATACGGGGCTGCCGGTGCTGTTCGATGTCACCCACTCGCTGCAACGCCCGGGTGGGCGGGCCGATTCTGCCGGTGGTCGTCGTGAGCAGGTCTTCGATCTGGCCCGTTCCGGCGTGGCGCTGGGGCTGGCAGGCCTGTTCCTCGAGGCACATCCGGACCCGGACAATGCCAAGTGTGACGGCCCCTGCGCATTGCCGCTGGATCAGCTCGAACCCTTCCTGCGCCAGCTGCAATCGCTGGATTCGCTGGTGAAGGGCTTTGCGCCGCTGGATATTCGCTGAACATGACTACTGGCCGTTCACTACCCTGTGAGCGGCCTTTTTACGCTATGGGCAAGATGCCCGTCGTGGTGTTTCAATCCCCCGTGTAGAGGACGACACAAGATGGCCAATATCGTCGAAATCCGCGCCCTTGAGGTGCTCGATTCCCGTGGTAACCCGACCGTACAGGCCGAGGTCGTGCTGGAAGGTGGACAACGTGCCAGCGCCTGCGCGCCTTCCGGTGCCTCCACCGGTTCGCGCGAAGCGCTGGAATTGCGTGATGGCGACAAGAGCCGTTATCTGGGCAAGGGTGTGCTGAAGGCAGTCGAAGCCGTCAATGGCCCGATCCGCGAGCGTCTCGTGGGCATGGATGCACTGGACCAGCGTGCGCTGGATGACGCCATGCTGGCGCTGGATGGCACCGAGAACAAGGAATCGCTGGGTGCCAATGCGATCCTCGCGGTCTCCCTGGCCGCAGCCAAGGCGGCCGCCCAGGCCAAGGGCATCGAGCTCTACGCTCACATCGCCGAGCTCTACGGTCAGCCGGGCAAGTACTCCATGCCGGTGCCGATGATGAACATCATCAATGGCGGCGAGCATGCCGACAACAATGTCGACATCCAGGAGTTCATGGTCCAGCCGGTCGGCGCGCCGACCTTCCGTGAAGCGCTGCGCACCGGCGCCGAGATCTTCCACGCGCTCAAGAAGGTCCTGCAGGGCCGCGATCTGAGCACTTCCGTGGGCGACGAAGGTGGTTTCGCACCGAACCTTGCCTCCAATGCCGAAGCGCTGGCGGTCATCAAGCAGGCGGTCAGCGATGCGGGCTACACGCTGGGCACTGACGTGACCCTGGCGCTGGATTGTGCCTCCTCCGAGTTCTACAAGGATGGCCAGTACAATCTGTCTGGTGAAGGCAAGAGCTTCGATGCACGTGGTTTCGTCGACTACCTGGCCGAGCTGGCGGACGAATACCCCATCGTGTCCATCGAAGACGGCATGGACGAGTCTGACTGGGAAGGCTGGAAACTGCTGACCGACAAGCTCGGCGACAAGGTGCAGCTGGTCGGTGATGACCTGTTCGTCACCAACACGCGCATCCTGAGCCGTGGTATCGATGAAGGCATCGGCAACTCCATCCTGATCAAGTTCAACCAGATCGGTTCACTGTCCGAGACCCTGGATGCGATCAAGATGGCGCAGGCCGCTGGCTTCACTGCGGTCATCTCCCACCGCAGTGGCGAGACCGAAGACACCACCATCGCCGACCTCGCCGTGGGTACCTGTGCCGGGCAGATCAAGACCGGTTCTCTGTGCCGCTCTGACCGTGTCGCCAAGTACAACCGCCTGCTGGTGATCGAGCAGCAGCTGGGCGATGTCGCCTACAATGGCCTGAAAGAGATCAAGGGCCAGTAAGTAGGCGACAGGCTTGTGGATGCCGTCTTGGTCGTCGGCATCCACAACGCTTCCACATGACGGGGTCGTACCTTCGGGTACGGCCCCGTCGTGCGTTACACGTGCTGTCCGCGCAGGTTGCGTCTCAAGTACGTGGACTTTCCCCATCTCTGCAGTCAGTTCATGTAAGCCTTTTCCTACAAGATATGCAGGACATAGAGGATAACTGCTGCACTCCGGATACGTGTTCAATCGTATGTTTTTCTATAGATAACTGTTTTACAACAGTTTTATCTAAAAGCTTCCTTGTTTGTCCCGATTCGTCTGAGCGGTTTGGCTAGTTGCCTGATGACGGCTTGCTGACCAGAATAGCGTCATGGAAGCGGGATGCGGCGGGACACCGCACCCTTGAGCAGGATGCTCTTGATGATCTTCCAGGGAGTACGTCGGGCAGGATGCCCGACTCGTCTGAACAGGATGTTCAGCGAACAGGAACAGTCAAGGATGACGGAAGCAGCAGCACTGCATGGCATCTTGCCCGAGGAGCGGGCAGGAATTGGCCAGGGACCACGGATGAATGGCCAGGTACAGGAAGTACCGGATCAGGAAGATCCATAGTGACGGTATCGTCATTGGCAGCGGACGCGCAATCATGACAGGGATGGTTGATGGGTCTCGACCCGATATGCAGTCAGGAAGCTCGCCTTCACAGGAGTGACGGATGACGGGACATCATCCGTGTCAGGCAGACGAGGCAATCAGCGGCAGAATCTCGACGGCAGGATGCCGAGGCAAGGATGTCAGATCACGGAACATCATGAGACTGTCAGCTGAGGCAGGTCAGGAGCGGCACGGGCAGGATGCCGGGCAATGCATCTGCGATGCAGTTGCATGAGCAGGACAGCAGGGCAGGCAATAAGCAGAAACGGGCATTGTGGTGGGACAGCTGCGCAAGCAGTGCCACAATGCCCCATGCGTGACGGTGCGCTCTGAATGGCAGGATGCCATGACGGGCAGGGACAGCACCCAGGAACACGATCCAGGACGGATCGACAGGGACACGCTTGGAGCGGGCGACCTTTCGGGGTTGCCCTTTTTTGTGCCTTTTTTCGGCCCCACCCGCCGGGATGGCTGACCATGAGCGCTCAAGACGAAGACGGCAGCCACCCCTGAGGGAGTGGCTGCCGTCTTGATGAGAACCTGGTGCTTGCCCGGTCAGGTCGGGCAGGGCATTTACTGCTCCAGGTATTCGAGCTTGCCTTCGACACCATCCCACTTCTCAGCGTCTTCCATGGCGTCCTTCTTCTCGCTGATGTTCGGCCACACTTCGGCCAGATCGGCATTCAGCTCGATGAATTCCTTCTGATTCTCCGGCACTTCGTCCTCGGAGAAGATGGCTTCCGCGGGACACTCCGGCTCGCACAGAGCGCAGTCGATGCACTCGTCCGGGTTGATGACCAGGAAGTTGGGGCCTTCATAGAAGCAATCGACCGGGCAGACCTCCACGCAGTCAGTGTATTTGCAGCGGATGCAGTTCTCGGTGACGATGAATGCCATCTGGGTCTCCTGACGCGGGTCGGCGTCTCTCGTAGGTCGTGGTCCAGCGCCACTCTGTGCCGTCTGAGCGGCATCTTGAGTTTCAGGTTATAAGCGGCGCGAGTGTTATAAGGCGTTATTCTAGTGGCGCTCTGCCGCCCTCGCAATCAGCGTGGGCGGATCGTTTTGGAATGGTGCTATGCCCATCGCGCACTGTCGAGTGTCGGCAGGCGCATGGTGTCATGCGACTTGTCAGTCGACTCACTCCGCCGCTTACTGGATCTTGCGCCATTCATAGATGAGTTCCAGTGCCCGCTTGGGGCTCAGGTCATCCGGGTCCAGCTGGGTCAAGGCTTCGACGATCGGGTGAGGCGGTGCCGCGAAGAGATCATTCTGCTGCGGTACTGGCTGGCCGAGTGCATCTTCACGGGCAACCTGCGGACGATCGACCTCCTGCTGCTCGAGACTGGTCAATTTCTCACGTGCACGCAGGATGACGTTCTGCGGGACCCCGGCCAGCTGGGCAACCTGCAGGCCATAACTCTGGCTTGCCGGCCCCTCCTCGACACGGTGCATGAAGACGATGCCATCGCCATGCTCTGCGGCGGTCAGGTGAACGTTGGCCACGCCATCGACGTGCTCGGGGAGTGCCGTCATCTCGAAATAATGGGTCGCGAACAGCGTGAAGGCGCGCGTGCGGGCCAGGTGCTCGGCGCTTGCCCAGGCCAATGACAGGCCATCGAAGGTCGAGGTGCCGCGACCGATCTCATCCATCAGCACCAGACTCTCGTCGGTGGCGTTGTGCAGGATGCTGGCAGTCTCGGTCATCTCGACCATGAAGGTCGAGCGGCCACCGGCCAGGTCATCCGAGGAGCCGATACGCGTGAAGATGCGATCCAGCGGGCCGATGCAGGCGCGAGCGGCGGGTACGAAGCTGCCGGTATGCGCGAGCAGTGCGATCAGCGCAGTCTGACGCATGTAGGTGGATTTACCGCCCATGTTGGGGCCGGTGATCACCAGCATGCGGCGCGCATCGTCAAAGCGCACGTCGTTGGGCACGAAGGGGTGGTCGCTGACATGTTCCACCACCGGGTGGCGGCCGCCTTCGATGTCGATTCCCGGCGTGTCGCTGAGCTGTGGGCGGACGAAGTCCAGTGCGGCGGCGCGATCAGCGAAGGCGGTGAGCACATCCAGTGACGCCAGGGCGCGTGCCGTCTGCTGCAGGCCATCCAGTTCGGTATTCAGGTCATCCAGAAGGTGCTCATACAGCAGCTTCTCGCGGGCCAGCGACTTGGACTTGGCCGACAGCGCCTTGTCCTCGAATTCCTTGAGTTCCGGGATGATGAAGCGCTCGGCATTCTTGAGCGTCTGGCGGCGGATGTATTCCGGCGGAGCTTCCGCTGACTGGGAGCGCGGCAGCTCGATGAAGTAACCATGCACGCGGTTGTAGCCGACCTTGAGGTTGCTGATGCCGGTGCGCTCACGCTCACGAGTCTCGAGGGCCACCAGATACTGACCGGCGTTCTCGGAGAGGCCGCGATACTCGTCCAGCTCATCGTCGTAGCCATCGGCGATCACCCCGCCATCGCGCAGCACGACCGGCGGATTCTCGATCAGCGCTTCGCTGAGCATGGCCGAGAGGGCGGGGAACAGGCGGATGCCATCGCGCAGGTCATCGATGGCACTGCCTTTCTCGACGCTGGCGAGCACGGCACGCAGCTCTGGCAGTGTATTGAGGCCATCACGCAGGCGCGCCATGTCTCGCGGGCGGGCGCTGCGCAGTGCAACACGCGCCAGGATGCGCTCCACATCGCCGATCCGCTTGAGCAGGCCTTGCAGTTCGAAGGGGTAGTCACCCTCAATCAAGCGCTGCACTGCCGCCTGGCGCTGGCCGATCTGGGTCTGATCGCGCAGCGGGCGGTTGAGCCAGCGCTTGAGCAGGCGTGAGCCCATCGCGGTAGCAGTCACGTCCAATACGCTGGCCAGCGTGTTGTCGCTGCTGCCGCCAAGATTGGTGTCGATCTCGAGGTTGCGACGGCTGGCGGCATCGATCACGACCGAATCGTCGCGACTCTCGACGGCCAGCGCCGTCACGTGGGGCAGACCGGTGCGCTGCGTGTCACGCGCGTAGTCGAGCAGGGCACCAGCAGCGGTGACCGCGCAGGTCAGATGACTGCAACCGAAACCATTGAGGTCCTGAACGCCGAACTGATCGCAGAGCAGGCGCAACGCGGTCTCATGGTCGAAATGCCAGTCGCTCTGACGGGTCAGGCCCGGGCGTGAGGCAAGACTGCTTGGCAGTTCACGACTCTCGCCGACCATCAGCTCGGCGGGTGACAGACGCTGGATCTCGGCCAGCAGTTCTTCATCGCCATTGACTTCCAGTACGCTGAAGCGTCCTGAGGAAAGCTCCAGTGCCGCCAGGCCCCAGGTCTCACCGTCTCGATGCAGCGCCACCAGCAGATTGTCACGGCTGGCATCCAGAAGCGCCTCGTCATGCAGGGTGCCCGGTGTGACGATGCGCACCACCTTGCGCTCGACGGGGCCCTTGGTGGTCGCGGGATCGCCGATCTGCTCGCAGATGGCCACGGATTCGCCCATTTTCACCAGGCGTGCCAGGTAACCCTCGGCGCTGTGATAAGGCACCCCTGCCATGGGAATGGGGGAGCCGCCGGAGCTGCCACGTGCCGTCAGGGTGATATCGAGCAGTTGCGCGGCTCGCTTGGCGTCCTCATGGAACAGCTCATAGAAGTCGCCCATGCGATAGAACAGCAGCACACCGGGGTGCTCGCGTTTGATCTTCATGTACTGCGCCATCATCGGCGTCATCTGGGGCGCGCTGTTCTTGGCCATGGCCATGGACTTCCTTGACTGCACTGCAATGGGAAAAAGACGCACATGCGAGAACACGGCATGCGGGATGCGCGATATTCTACGGACTGGCGCGGCCGGCTCCAATGCCTGTGATGCCTCCTGCTCGCTTCCCTTTTCCTCAGACCACTTCTAGAAAGGAGTTCGTTCATGGCCCGATTGACGGATACGACGTCCGAGGCACCGGATGCGAATGCACTGGCCGAGCAGCTGCAGGCGCTGGCATTGGCGCGCGGAGTCCAGATCACTGCTGCAGAGTCATGCACCGGGGGCGGCGTGAGTGCCGCGATCACGGCGATTTCCGGTAGCTCCGGCTATTTCGAGGCGGGCTATGTGACCTACTCGAATGCGGCCAAGCGGCGTCTGCTCGGCGTCAGCGAAGCATCGCTCGCGGACTTCGGGGCAGTCTCCGAGGCCGTCGTGCGCGAGATGGTCAGGGGAGCGTGTCGTGACAGCGGTGCCGAACTGGGGGTGGCAATCAGTGGGGTGGCGGGTCCGGGAGGCGGCAGTGAAGAAAAGCCCGTGGGGACGGTGTGGCTGGCATGGGGCAGTGAGGCGCGACAGCAGGCGCGGTGTTTCCACTTTCCGGGAGACCGGCAGGTCGTGCGCGACGCTGCCGTGAGGGTGGCATTGCAAGGCTTGATCGAATGCGTGGAAGCCTGGCAGGGCTGAACTGGTGAGGCTCGAGACGCATGCAACCCTCTGCGTTGAGACTGCTGCCTGAAAAAGCGCATCACCGGACTGGCAGAACGATGAAACATGCGGCATCATACTGTCCATGTATACAGGGTTTTGCCATGACAGCCCAGCCGCTAGGCTGACAGTCTCTGCATCACCCGAAGCTTGAGAATTTCCTATTTCAGGTGGTTGCCCATGCGGCGCCGCCGTTCGACAGGAGGCCACATGGCACAGGACGACAATCGTACCAAGGCGCTGAACGCGGCGCTGTCCCAGATCGAGCGCCAGTTCGGCAAGGGCGCCGTCATGCGCATGGGCGATGCCCCGCGTGTGGCCATCCCGTCGGTATCCACCGGGTCTCTGGGCCTGGATATCGCGCTCGGCATCGGTGGCCTGCCTTTCGGTCGAGTGGTCGAGATCTACGGTCCGGAATCCTCGGGCAAGACGACACTGACGCTCTCGGTCATCGCCCAGGCCCAGAAGCAGGGCAAGGTGTGTGCCTTCATCGATGCCGAGCACGCGCTGGATCCGTCCTACGCCGAGAAGCTCGGCGTCAATCTGGACGAGATGCTGGTCTCCCAGCCGGATACCGGTGAGCAGGCACTCGAGATCGTCGACATGCTGGTGCGTTCCGGTGGTGTCGACGTCATCATCGTCGATTCTGTGGCAGCCCTGACGCCGCGTGCCGAGATCGAGGGTGAGATGGGTGACTCCCACGTCGGCCTGCAGGCGCGTCTGATGTCCCAGGCGCTGCGCAAGGTGACGGGTCACATCAAGAATGCCAACTGCATGGTGGTGTTCATCAACCAGATCCGCATGAAGATCGGGGTGATGTTCGGTAGCCCGGAAACCACCACCGGTGGTAACGCGCTGAAGTTCTACTCGAGTGTCCGTCTCGACATCCGTCGTACCGGCTCCGTGAAGTCCGGCGATGAAGTCACCGGTAACGAGACTCGCGTCAAGGTCGTGAAGAACAAGGTCGCGCCGCCGTTCCGCCAGGCCGAGTTCCAGATTCTCTACGGCAAGGGCATCTACCACGCCGGTGAGGTCATTGATCTGGGCGTGCAGTGTGGTCTGGTCGGCAAGGCAGGTGCCTGGTACAGCTACCAGGGCAGCAAGATCGGTCAGGGCAAGGCCAACTCCGCCCAGTATCTGGAGGATAACCCCGCGATCATGGAAGAGATCGAGAGCCAGATTCGCGCCCAGCTGCTGGCTTCTCCGGAAACCAAGGAAGAGGCCAAGGAAGAAGTGGTCGCCGAAAATGAAGATGATCTGGATCTCGATTGAGACCTGCTCGAGAACGTGTTCATTGAGCGCTGATTTCAGCGCCTTTCAGTGATCTGCAGCGCCCGCCCCGTTTTCGGTGGCGGGCGCTGTGCGTTTTGCACCGGGGATTTCGCCATCTTGGGTGCCTCTCCAGAAAGGAGCGCCAACATGCACGATCAGGAAAGAGAGACCGTCGGGCCGGACTATCAGCCCCTCGATGTCGGCGCGATGACGCCGCAACGGCGTGCCCGCAATGACGCCATCGCACGTCTGGCACGCCGCGAGCACAGCCGTCGCGAGCTGCACGACTATCTCAAGGAGCGCGACTACCTGCAGACCGTCAGCGATGATGCGCTGGCGGAGCAGTCCGCGAGTGGCGAGGAGGGCGCCGAGACGCGCTTGAGTCGTGATGAGGTCGAGCTGCTGATCGAGGAAGTGCTGGAGCGTCTGGTCGAGGAAGGCCTGCAATCCGATGAGCGCTTCGCCGCCAGCTTCCTGCGGACACGGGTGCTGAGGGGGCAGGGCCCCAGGCGTATCCAGCAGGAGTTGCGCCAGCGTGGCATCGACAACGAGACGTCAGGTGCCGTGATGCGTGCTGCCTGTGATCCGGTGCCTGATGCCTTTGGACATGTTGATGCGGTGGACTTCTTCGAGCTGGCGCGCGAGACGTTGGCAAGGCGCTTTTCCTCAGCGGGCGAGGGTCACAAGGAGCGTGCGCGCCGAGAGCGCTTCCTGCTCCAGCGCGGCTTCGACTACGAGCAGTTGCGCTACGCCATGGAGTCCGCCTGGACGGAAGACGAGGCGTGAGGCCAGCCATTGCCCGGGCAATGGCTCGGAACGCGCAAACCGGTCACTCAAGCCATTTCCCCCCCTTTAGCTTGCGCGAACAGGCGTTATACTAGGTCGTCTTGCGACGGCACGGGGCAGGCGCCTTCTTTCATGCTTTTCATTGCACCTCCATGCATTCCCACATGGATGAATATGCAGAAACCATGCGGAAGTCATGCAGAAGAAGACCCCCGGAGCGTCTTTACGCACATCGCTACGGAACATCTATGAAAAGCGCAGAAATCAGAAACGCCTTCCTGACCTATTTCGAGAAGCAGGGGCATACCATCGTTCCCACCAGTTCTCTGGTGCCGAACAACGACCCGACCCTGCTGTTCACCAACGCCGGCATGGTGCCCTTCAAGGATGTCTTCCTGGGCCGTGATCCGCGTGGCTACAGCCGTGCCACCTCCGCACAGCGCTGCGTGCGCGCCGGCGGCAAGCACAATGACCTGGACAACGTCGGTTACACCGCACGTCACCACACTTTCTTCGAGATGCTGGGCAACTTCAGCTTCGGTGACTACTTCAAGCGCGAAGCCATCCAGTTCGCCTGGAAGTTCCTGACCGAAGAGCTGGGCCTGCCGAAGGAGAAGCTGTGGGTCACCGTGCACGTCAGCGATGACGAAGCCCGTGACATCTGGTTCAACGAGGTCGGCATCGATCAGAACCGCTTCTCGCGTCTCGACGAGGACAATTTCTGGCAGATGGGCGACACCGGCCCCTGTGGCCCGTCTTCCGAGATCTTCTATGATCACGGTGAAGACGTCGCCGGTGGCCCGCCGGGCAGCCCGGACGAAGATGGCGATCGCTACATCGAGATCTGGAACCTGGTCTTCATGCAGTTCGATCGTGATGCCGAAGGCACGCTGAACCCGCTGCCCAAGCCGTCCATCGATACCGGCATGGGGCTGGAGCGCGTCGCGGCCGTGATGCAGGGCGTGCACTCCAACTACGAGATCGACCTGTTCCAGAATCTGCTGGCGGCGGCGGCCGAGATCATCGGTCACGACAACATCACCACTCCCTCGCTGCGCGTGGTGGCGGATCACATCCGTTCGTGTGCCTTCCTGATCGCCGATGGCGTGCTGCCGTCCAACGAAGGGCGTGGCTACGTGCTGCGCCGCATCATTCGCCGTGCCGTGCGTCATGGTCACAAGCTGGGCGCGCGCGGCAGCTTCTTCTACAAGCTGGTCGCGGCGCTGGATGCCGAGATGGGCGATGCCTATCCGGAACTGCGCTCTGCGCGTGAGCAGATCGAGCGTGTGCTGCTCAAGGAAGAGGAGCAGTTCGCGCGTACGCTGGAGCACGGCATGAAGCTGCTCGAGGAGGCCATCGCCGAGCTGGATGGCAATACCCTCGACGGCGAAACCATCTTCAAGCTCTACGATACCTACGGCTTCCCCTACGACCTGACCGCCGACATCTGCCGCGAGCGCGAACTGATCCTCGATGAGGCCGGTTTCGAGGCCGCGCTGGAAGCTCAGCGTGAGCGTGCACGTGCTGCCAGCAATTTCGGGGGCGACTATTCCGCCAACCTGACGCTGGAAGGCGAGACGCAATTCACCGGCTATGATCACCTCGAGGGTGAGGCGACCGTCACCGCGCTGTTCGACAGCGAAGGCAATGCGCTCGAGCGTCTCGAGGCCGATACCAAGGGCATCGTGGTACTCGATACCACGCCGTTCTATGGCGAGTCCGGTGGTCAGGCGGGCGATACCGGTTATCTGCATCTGGAGGGCGGCCGTTTCCAGGTCAGCGATACCCAGAAGCAGGCCGGACATCATCTGCATCACGGTGTGCTGATCGAAGGTTCGCTCGCGGTGGGCGACGCGGTGCGTCCGCAGGTCGATGCAGATCTGCGTGCTGCCTCCGTGCGCAACCACTCCGCCACGCACCTGCTGCATGAAGCGCTGCGCCAGGTGCTGGGTGAGCACGTCCAGCAGAAGGGCTCGCTGGTCACGGCCGAGCGCCTGCGCTTCGACTTCAGTCACTTTGAGGCGATGACCGCAGAACAGCTCTCCGAAGTCGAGCGCATCGTCAATGTGCAGATTCTCGCCAACGCCGAGACCACCATCGAGTTCATGACTCTCGATGAAGCCAAGGCGCGCGGCGCGGCGGCACTCTTCGATGCCAAGTATGGTGAGCAGGTCCGCGTGCTGACCATCGGTCAGGATGCCTTCTCCATCGAGCTGTGTGGCGGGACTCACGTCAAGCGCAGTGGTGATATCGGTCAGATGCACATCATCGCCGAGACTGGCATCGCCTCCGGCGTGCGCCGCATCGAAGCCATCACTGGCCGTGCGGCACGTGATTTCCTGCTGGCGCAGGAAGCGACCCTGACTCGTCTGGGCGAGCGCCTCAAGGCCAAGCCGGAGCAGGTCGAGGAGCGTGTCACCAGTCTGCTTGAGCGCAACCGCGGTCTCGAGAAGGAGCTTGAGCGTCTGAAGGCCAAGCTGGCGTCCGCTTCTGCCAGTGACATGCTGAGCGACATCGCGGATGTCCAGGGGCTCAAGGTGCTGGCCAAGCAGGTCGAAGGCGTCTCCGGCAAGGAGTTGCGTGGCCTGATGGATGACCTGAAATCCAAGCTGGGTTCCGGCATTCTGGTGCTTGGCGTCGCGGATGGTGACAAGGTCAGCCTGATTGCAGGCGTCACCGATGATCTGACCTCGCGCATCAAGGCGGGTGATCTGGTGCGTCACGTGGCTGAGCAGGTCGGTGGCAAGGGCGGTGGTCGTGCTGACATGGCGCAGGCCGGTGGCAGTGATGCCGCATCGCTTCCCGGGGCACTGGCCGGCGTGCCAGCCTGGGTAGACGCCCAGCTGGGGTAAGAAGACAAGATGAAGGCCGGGCTTCTCGTGAGGAGACCCGGCCTCTTTTTGGGCCCGCATGAGTCTCATGTGGGGACAACGCAAACGGACACGGATAACGGAAACGCACATGGCGCTATACGTTCAGAAGTTCGGAGGCACTTCGGTCGGCTCGGTGGAGCGGATCAAGGCCGTCGCCGAGAAGGTCAAGCGATTCCGCGACGAAGGACATCAGGTTGTCGTGGTCGTCTCAGCCATGAGTGGCGAGACGAACCGACTGATCGGTCTCGCCAGCGAGATCAACGATGACCCGACGCCGCGCGAAATGGACATGCTGGTCTCTACCGGTGAGCAGGTGACCATCTCCCTGCTGGCCATGGCACTGCAGAAGATCGGTGTCGACGCGACCTCCTATACCGGCGCTCAGGTAGGCATTCGTACCGATAGCGCGCACACCAAGGCGCGTATCCAGCGCATCGACACCGATGACCTGCGCGAAGACCTCGATGCTGGCAAGGTCGTGGTGGTCGCTGGCTTCCAGGGGGTCGATGATGAAGGCAATATCACGACACTGGGGCGCGGTGGCTCGGACACCACCGGCGTCGCCCTGGCGGCAGCCCTCAAGGCGGACGAGTGTCAGATCTATACCGATGTCGATGGTGTCTACACCACTGATCCACGTGTGTGCTCCAAGGCACGTCGTCTGGAAACGGTGACCGTCGAGGAAATGCTGGAAATGGCGAGCCTTGGCTCCAAGATCCTGCAGATCCGTTCGGTGGAATTCGCCGGCAAGTACAATGTTCCCCTGCGTGTGCTGTCTTCCTTCGAGGATGGCCCGGGTACCCTGATCGTCGCTGAGGAAGAAGACAACATGGAAGAACCGCTGATCTCCGGCATTGCCTTCAATGTCAACGAAGCCAAGCTGACCCTGCTCAACACGCCGGACATTCCGGGTGTCGCCTCCAAGATTCTGGGCCCGATCGCCGATTCCAACATCGAGATCGACATGATCGTCCAGAACGTCTCCCCGGACGGCAATACGACCGACTTCTCCTTCACGGTGGCCAAGAGCGACTTCAAGGCGACCCAGCGTATCCTCAACGAGACGGTCATTCCGTCCGTCGGCGGCGGTGAGCTCAGAGGCGATGACAATATCGCCAAGGTCTCGCTGGTCGGTGTCGGCATGCGTTCCCATGCCGGTGTCGCCTCCAAGATGTTCCGCGTGCTGGCGGAAGAGGGCATCAACATCCGCATGGTGTCCACGTCCGAGATCAAGATCTCCGTTCTGATCGACGAGAAGTTCATGGAGCTGGCCGTGCGTGCACTGCACACCGCCTTCGGCCTGGATGCGGAAGCCGTCAGCGACGAGACTGCCTGATTTGCATTGAATGATCAGCACAATGGTGCTCAGATGAAGTGACTTGCCACCCGTGGGTGGCTCGTCCTTCCGCCAGGGACTGCACTGCATGGAAGTGAGGCCCGGCAAGGAGCGCCAGGGGCCCTGCCTCATGCACCCGATACATTGGCGATCGCACCTTCTGGGGGAGAGCCGGTGTGTCGGGTGCTTTCATTCAACGAGTCATTCAGTTGATATGAAGGGGTGATGTTGGCCGTCGGAGCATGCATGACGCATAATCTCCAGGCCTCATGCACCTCGGTGGCCGGCTCGTCCCTGCCGGTCGCTGACTTCGAATCCTGTTGCCGTCCCGGCTGTATGAATTACTGACAAGGAGATCAGTCATGCTCATCCTGACCCGTAGAGTAGGTGAAACGCTGATGATTGGTGATGACATCACCGTCACCGTGCTCGGTGTGAAGGGAAATCAGGTGCGAATCGGTGTCAACGCACCCAAGGACGTCGCCGTCCATCGTGAAGAGATCTATCAGCGTATCCAGCGCGAGAAGGAAGACAATGGTGATGCCATCGCCTGATGGCATGTCATGCCCACCAGATGGCTCCGGATACTCTCGAGAGCACCACACGAACGCCAACCACGCTGTCCACCTGGTTGGCGTTCGTGTTTCTGGGATATGGTCTGGGCGGTCTGGGCGTTGCCCGGTCCTGGCGGCCTGAGTGACTCGATCCGTTCAGGCTCAGATGCATGCGTCGGAGGCATCAGACAGAGCTGAATGGGCGGCTGAGCGTCAAGTCAGTGTTCCATAAGGAAAAAATTCACTTTTTTCCTGGAAAGGGGGAGACAGACGACTTCTTCTTGGGTATTATTCCCGCTCCCTCGAACGAGACGCGACGACAGGCTAGCCATCGTCATGTTCTGGTTCATGCGGGGAGATTGCTTGGGGGCGCGCAGCCTCGAGCCTGTTGTCGAATGGTGATGAGATGCTCTGCATCGAAGCCAAAAAATCGACACAGGGGCTAGACAAAGCCCAATCAAATGAGTAAGATATGCGCCGTACCTGATGAGGAGAGGTGGCCGAGTGGCTGAAGGCGCTCCCCTGCTAAGGGAGTATAGGGTTTATAGCCCTATCGAGGGTTCGAATCCCTCTCTCTCCGCCATTAGGTACAAATGCAGTAAGATGCGCCCTTAGCTCAGCTGGATAGAGTACCTGACTACGAATCAGGCGGTCGGAGGTTCGAATCCTCCAGGGCGCGCCACTGCAATGCAAGACGGTGTTGGAAAGACACAACACTCGCAAGTCAAGTCCTGAAGACATTTGAAATGCTCAGGCCACAGATTTCAAGGTTTATGCGCCCTTAGCTCAGCTGGATAGAGTACCTGACTACGAATCAGGCGGTCGGAGGTTCGAATCCTCCAGGGCGCGCCAATTGAAAAACCCGCTTCACTGAAGCGGGTTTTTCTTCGTCTGAAGAAAAGTCAGGCATCTGCGATCTCAGCCGGCATGGCCTCGATCCTTGCCTTCATGTCATGTCTGACAGTTCCCCGTTTTCCTTGACTGTGATGTCACGCCTTCAGGCGGACGATCGCTAGGGCGCCCTTTTCGCGAGGGGCGCCTTTTTTTGTTTCGGACGGATCAGGCGAGGGCGGGCAAGTCGGCGGATTCCGGCATGTGGGTCACCGATGTCAACAGACTCGGCGCCAATGCCAGCGAGGTACCTGCAACCAGACCGGTGAAGAATTCGGCGCGCCCCTTGTGGCGCTTGATGGCCTGGAAGCGACGTTCCGCTTCCTCGTTGCCGCTCTGGCGCATCATGTTCATCCACTGCTTGAGCAGCGGCACCATCACCTTGTCAGGCAGATGGGCGCAGCGTTCGGCGTGGGAGAGCAGCACCTGTGCACGCTGTGTCCAGTCCGTCTCGGGCAGCAACTCCCCGGTCATCTGCCAGTGCTTGATGCGCGCCGCGAGGAAGGGGTCGGCCAGGGCGGCACGCCCCAGCATCACATCGCGACAGCCGGACAGTGAGCGAGCCCGCCAGTAGCAGGGCATGTCCCAGATGTCCCCATTGGCAACGACCGGAATGGAGAGTTCGGACGTGATCTTGCCGATCCATTCCCAGTGCGCTGGCGGACGATAGCCTTCCTGTTTGGTGCGCCCATGCACGACCAGCTGCGTGGCGCCCCCGGCCTGGGCTGCCTGAGCGCATGCCAGTGCCAGGCGACGGTCGTTGAAGCCGAGGCGAATCTTGGCCGTGACGGGTACCCCGATGCCCTTGAGGGCATCGCGCACGCCCTCCACCGCACGAAAGACGCGGTCCGGCGAGCGCAGCAGGGCTGCGCCTCCGTCGTGACGGTTGACGGTCTTGGCCGGGCAGCCGAAGTTGATGTCGACGCTGGGTGCCCCCAGGCGTGCCGCGACGCGAGCGTTGATGCCCAGCGCCTCGGGGTCGGCACCCAACAGCTGCAATGCGACCGGTGTGTCGTGTCGTGTGCGTGCCGTCCGTGTCGGGGAGGCTTCCAGCAGCTCCGGGCAGATACGCTTGAAGACGCGAGGCGGTAGCTTGACATGCGTCACGCGCACGAATTCCGTCACACACCAGTCATAGCCGCCAAGGCCGGTGAGACATTCGCGCGTGATGTCATCAATCACGCCTTCCATCGGCGCGATGCCGATGCGGCCAGCCCGCGCGAGGGCTTGTGGGGTCAACGATGGTGTCATTGCAATTGCCGTGGAATCAGGCACTTTAAAGCGATCAACAAGCACTGAATGCCGCTGCATGGGGTGTCGACAGTGGCCAGCGACGCAACGGCGTGAACGCTTGGACGTGTCGAGCATCATCGAAGGCATGGGCAATCATCGCTCATGCCGCACCCTGATTGGCGCGATGACGAGAATGACTCGAGGACACTGGCATGCAAGAGAATGATCTGCTCGGTGAAGGCTTGAACCTGATGGTGTTCGGGATGGGGTTCGTGTTCGTGTTTCTAAGTCTGCTGGTAGTCGCCATGATGGCGATGGCCAAGCTGGTGGACCGTTTTGCGCCCGCGCCGCTACCGGCTGCACCGCGCACGACGCGCGCGCCTGTCTCGGCGGCACCTGCAGCAGAGGATGACAGCGAACTGACGGCTGTCATGGCGGCGGCGATTCACCGCTTTCGCCAGGATCATCACAAGCACTGAGATGTCGCGGAAGTCGTCGGTGCTGCTGGTACTCTCGGAGCGCCGGAGCGACACCGCAGCGAGAAAGCGGCGATTCTATCATGAGCCGTCCGGTGGGGAGACCACCTCTCGAGTGCAATATTCTGTGTGGCAGGCGCAGTGAAAGGCAAGCCTGCCGCCACGGCAGAACCCGATATCCACATTATAAAGAACAAGGGATCACTCATGGACAAGCAACCGCTGGGCATCACGGATGTGGTACTGCGCGACGCGCATCAGTCATTGCTGGCCACGCGCATGCGCCTCGATGACATGCTGCCGATCGCCGCCAAGCTGGACGACATCGGCTTCTGGTCGCTGGAGAGCTGGGGCGGCGCGACCTTCGACGCCTGCATCCGCTACCTGGGCGAAGACCCCTGGGCGCGCATTCGTGCCTTGAAGGAAGCGATGCCCAAGACTCAGCAGCAGATGCTGCTGCGCGCCCAGAACCTGCTCGGCTATCGTCATTACGCCGATGACGTGGTGGATGCCTTCGTCAAGCGTGCCGCGACCAGCGGTGTCGATGTCTTCCGTGTCTTCGACGCGATGAATGACCCGCGCAACCTCGAGCGTCCGCTCAAGGCGGTGCTGGATCAGGGCAAGCATGCCCAGGGCACCATCTCCTACACCGTGAGCCCCGTGCACACGCTGGAGATGTGGGTGGAGCTGGCGCAGAAGATCGAGTCCATGGGGGCTCAGTCGCTGGCGATCAAGGACATGGCGGGCCTGCTGACGCCGTATACCGCCTTCGAGCTGGTCTCGCGCCTCAAGGCGAGCCTGTCGATCCCGATCCACATGCAGTGCCATGCCACCACCGGGCTTTCCACCGCCACGGCTCTCAAGGCCATCGAGGCGGGCATCGACAACGTCGACACCTCCATCTCCTCGATGTCGATGACCTACGGCCACAGCCCGACCGAATCGGTCGTCGCGATGCTGGCAGGCACCGAGCGCGATACCGGACTGGACCTCGAGAAGCTCGAGGATATCGCGGCCTACTTCCGCGAAGTGCGCAAGAAATACGCGGCATTCGAGGGCAGCCTGCGCGGTATCGACTCGCGCATTCTGGTCGCCCAGGTGCCGGGTGGCATGCTCACCAACATGGAAGGCCAGCTCAAGGAGCAGGGCGCCGGTGACAAGCTGGATGACGTGCTCGCCGAGATTCCGCGCGTACGCAAGGACCTGGGCTACATCCCGCTGGTGACCCCGACCTCACAGATCGTCGGCACCCAGTCGGTGATGAACGTGATGATGGGCGAGCGCTACAAGTCGATCTCCAAGGAAGTGCAGGCGCTGCTCAAGGGTGAATATGGCGCGGCGCCGGCACCCTTCGACAGCGAACTTCAGTCCCGCGTGCTGGAAGGCGCCGAGCCGATCACCTGCCGCCCGGCAGACAACCTGACGCCGGAGATGGAGCGTCTGCGTGAGGAGCTCAAGGCCAAGGCCAGGGAGGAAGGTATCGCGCTGGAGAGCGGCGAGCGCGAGACCGATGACGTGCTGACCTACGCGCTGTTCCCGCAGATCGGCCTCAAGTTCCTGCGCAACCGTGGCAACCCGGATGCCTTTGAGCCCGCCCCGCAGGCTGTCGATGACAAGGCATCCAAGGCCGCCGCAGCGCCGGTCTCTGGTGCTCCGGCCGTCAGTGCTCAAGGCGCGTCGAGCGGCCCGCAGACCTACACCCTGAACGTCAACGGCAAGCAGTATGTCGTCGAGGTTGCCGAAGGCGGAGACATCACCCAGGTGCAGGCCAGCGAGCCTGCGGCATCGGCTCCGGCAGCCGCGGCATCTGCCGCCCAGGCCGCCTCCGGTGAGCCGGTGAATGCGCCGTTGGCGGGCAACATCTTCAAGGTCAATGTCGCCGTCGGTGACAGCGTGGCGGAAGGAGATGTCGTGATCATTCTCGAGGCCATGAAGATGGAGACCGAGATCCGTGCCCACCAGGCCGGTACCGTCTCCGCGGTGAAGGTCAAGGAAGGCGACAGTGTCAGTGTCGGCGACGTTCTGATCACCCTCTGAGCCGGTGTGTCCGGCCCGTCGGCATGCACGACGGGCCGGTCGGTGATGCTCCTCTGCAAGGCGACACGACATGGACAAGATACTCAACCTCTGGCACGGCTCGGGGCTCTACAACATGAGCTTCGGCCAGCTGGCGATGATCGTCATCGGCCTTGGCCTGCTTTATCTGGCGATCCGCAAGAACTTCGAACCCCTGCTGCTGGTACCGATCGGCTTCGGCGGCATTCTGGCCAACATTCCGGAAGCCGGACTGGCGCTGTCTGCTGCCGAGCAGGCGGCGCATCTCGGCAAGCCGGAGCTGCTGGCTTCGATGGCCAATCTGCTCAACGTCAACATCGCCAGCCTGCCGCTGGATGAGGCGCGCCACGCGGTGGAGCAGGCACTGCATGGCGAGATTCCCGCAGTGCTCAAGCAGCAGGCCAGCAACATGGCGCTGGATGGTGGCTTCTCCAACGGCATGCTGTACAGCTTCTACAGCGTGGCGATCGCTTCCGGCATCGCGCCGTTGGTGATCTTCATGGGCGTTGGGGCGATGACGGATTTCGGTCCGTTGCTGGCCAACCCCAAGACCCTGTTCCTCGGGGCGGCGGCGCAGTTCGGCATCTTCGCGACGCTGTTGGGCGCGGTGGCGTTGACCTCGATGGGACTGATGGACTTCAGCCTGCAGCAATCGGCGGCCATCGGCATCATCGGCGGTGCGGACGGCCCGACCTCCATCTACGTCGCCAGTCTGCTGGCACCGGAGCTGCTGGGGGCGATCGCCGTGGCGTCCTACTCCTACATGGCACTGGTGCCGATGATCCAGCCGCCGATCATGCGCGCGCTGACCACCGCCAAGGAACGCAGCCTGGTGATGACGCAGCTGCGTCCGGTCTCCAAGACCGAGAAGATCCTGTTCCCGCTGGTGCTGTTGATCATGGTGGCGATGCTGCTGCCGGACGCCGCACCGCTGCTGGGCATGTTCTGCTTCGGTAACCTGATGCGCGAGTGCGGTGTGGTGGAGCGTCTGTCGGATACCGCCCAGAACGCGCTGATCAACATCACTACCATCTTCCTGGGACTGTCGGTGGGCTCCAAGCTGCAGGCCGACAAGTTTCTGGCGGTGGAGACGCTGGGCATTCTGGCCCTCGGCGTGGTCGCCTTCGGCATCGGCACGGCCTGCGGTGTCTTGATGGCCAAGCTAATGAACAAGGTCTCGAAGACGCCGATCAATCCGCTGATCGGGTCGGCCGGTGTCTCGGCGGTACCGATGGCGGCACGTGTCTCCAACAAGGTCGGGCTTGAGTACAACCCGCACAACTTCCTGCTGATGCATGCGATGGGGCCGAACGTGGCCGGTGTGATCGGCTCGGCGGTGGCCGCTGGGGTGATGATCAAGTACCTCGGCTGATCCTGTCCGCAGTACTGATACGACAACGCCCGCCATGGCTTCCATGGCGGGCGTTGTCGTCTCTCGGGCCTTCATCAGCGGCGCTTTATCTTGTCTCGGTCGAGGGGCTGGAGGGCGTGGCTGAGACGGTGCGCTGGCCTGGCTGCATGCGGGATGCCGGGTCATGGATGGCTTGCCAGAGGCTCAGCAAGGCAGTGCGATCGACACGCTGACTGGGCAGTCGCTGGCTGTCGTCCAGAGAATGCCATTCACGTGTGCTGGTCTGGCGGGCCAGCGCGAAACGGAAGGGGTGGTAGCCGGGCGAGCCCAGGCGGGTATCGGTCACCGCCAGCAGCGTCTCACCCTCTGATGTCCGCTCGCGGCTCGCCCGCAGGTAGGGCGCGGCGAACCAGCGCAGACGCTGTCCATCCTCAAGCTTCCCGACCTCGGCATCCAGCGCTGGCTGGCGCGGGAAATCCCGTCGCGCCAGTGCCATCAATTGCTCGTCGGAATCGAAGACACCGACCATCCACTCGTGATCCGCCAGCGGCGTGACCACGCTGACCCGCCATAGCAGGCTGTTGAAGGGCGTGGGCTGCACCATGCGTGGGGCGTCCGCGAATCCCTGACTGGCCAATACCGGCGCCATGCGATGTTCCACCCAGCTCTTGGCGGCCAGCCCCCAGCCGAGATAGAGGCTCGAGAGCATCAGGCCAGAGACCAGCAATCGTCCTGCGTGGCCGCGTATGGCGACCCACAGGCCGGTGATCAGCAGCGGCAGGGTGTAGAGCGGGTCGATGATGAAGATGCTGGCCAGGCTCACCGGTCGGCTTGGCCATGGCCACAGCAGCTGGGTGCCATAGGTGGTGAAGGCATCCAGCAGCGGGTGCGTGATCAGGCACAGCAGGCAGTAGGCGATCAGGCGGCCACGCCCCAATGGTGCCAGGCGTGGAAGATGGGCGAGCAACCAGCCGAGCAGAATGCCCAGCAGCCCCAGTACCGGCAGGGAATGGCTGAAGCCGCGATGATGGGTGTAATTGGCGACGGCGTCACCGTAGTCGATCATCACGTCGAGATCGGGCAGGGTGCCGAGTGCCGCTCCACCGAGTAATGCATAACGGATGGCAGCGCCGCGGCTTTCGACGGGCAAGCGTCGGATGGCGGGCGCCATGACGGCACCGCCCACGGCGGCTCCGAGGCAGATCTGGGTAAGGGAGTCCATCGGCGGGCTACCTGCGAGAGGGAAGGGGGAGTGAAGAGGACGAGCTGGTGTCAGGCATCCGCATGGATCGCCTCCAGAGCACCCGGCTCGGCCCAGCGCGGGCCGGCGTCCAGCACGCGAGCCTGTACCGGACAGTCGTCACGATGACAGCCCGGCAGATAGCCGCAGCTCATCAGCAGCTCGTTGACGATCTCGGGACCAGTGAAGCGGAAGGTCTTCTTGAACAGCTTGACCCAGGCGGACAAGGGTTGCGGATGATGGGCATCCAGCCATTGGAGAAAGCTGCCGTGCGAGTCCTTCATCTGCAGTACCACGCCCGCGTTGTGGATCACGGCATTGACCTTGAGGCGGTTGCGGATGATGCCGGCATCGCTCAACAGGCGCGCGCGCTCTTCATCTCCATAGGCGGCGATACGCGCGATATCGTAATTCTCGTAGGCCTCGCGAAAGGCCTCGCGCTTCTTGAGTACCGTCAGCCAGGAGAGGCCGGCCTGGTTGATCTCCAGCACGAAACGCTCGAACAGTACCCGGTCATCGCTGACCGGGAAGCCGTATTCGTGATCATGATAGGGACCATGAATCGGGTGCTGGGGAGCATTCTCGCAATAGGTGCTGGCAGTGACGACGTCGGCCATCAGTCCTCCTGCACCGCGAAGCGGCCACTGCCGAGAAAGACGACGGCCAGTGCGCTGGCGAGGAAGAAGCCTTGCAGTTCCAATGCCCAGCCACCGGACGATGACAGGCTCAGCAGCTGCCCCATGTGAGCCACCGCAATGGCGAACAGCATGTTGGCGACGACGATCAGGCCGGCGATGCGGGCGTGCACGCCGAGGATGAGCATGATGGGCGCAATGATCTCGCCGATGTAGACCCCATAGGCCACCACGCCTGGTATCCCCATCTTCTCCAGCTCGCCGGCGATCCAGCTCAACGTGCCGCCATCACCGAGCAGTTTCGAGAGGCCGTGGAACAGCAACAGCAGTCCCAGAGTCAGGCGCAGGATCAACTTGCCGAGGTCATCATTTTCGAGAAATTGCACGTCAGAGCTCCTTGCTCAGCGAGGGTTGCGGGAAATCAGCGAGAGAGGTCAGGCGTTGGGGTCGTCCACCAGCAGGCGCGAGAAGCGCACGATCTCGGCATTGCGATTTGCCCAGCCCAGACGCTCCCAGAAGCGGTGGGCCTCATGATTGTCATGCAGGGTATCCAGGTGCACCTTGTCGATGCCTTCCTGTGCCAGGGCGTCCAGGCAGCGCTCGACCAATGTTCTCGCGATCCCCTGGCCTCGCATGTCCGGGGCCGTCATCACATGTTGCAGGTAGCCGCGCTTGCCATCATGCCCGGACATGGCACATCCCACCAGCCGCACGCCGGAGAAGGCCAAGTGGCTCATGCCGGGGTTGCGGATCAGATAGCGCTCGACGGCGGCATACTCATCCGCCTTGCGGATCACCACCCCCGGGGTGGCCTCCATCATGTGCATGAAGGCCGAGTGGTCGGCGGGTGTCATGGGGCGATAGGTGACGGGTAGCATCGACGAGCCTGTCATGGAAGGTGAGCCGGTGGTCGCTGGGGCTGCCAGCTGGAGAGGATATCAGTCGCGCGGGATATCGAAATGGCCCGGGCGCGCCGCGACACGTGCCAGCCACGCCTGTATGGCAGGATAATCATCCAGCGCGAAACCGCCTTCATCAGCGACATGCGTATAAGCATAAAGGGAAATGTCGGCGATCGTGAACTGATCCCCTACCAGCCAGTCATGTTCGGCGAGATGGTGCTCCATCACCCGCAGGGCACGCTTGCCGCCCTCCTGCTTGGCGGCGTACTCGTCACGGCGTTCCTCGGGCAGGCCGAGGTAGCGATTGATGAAGCGGGCAGTGGCGATGTAGGGCTCATGGCTGTATTGCTCGAAGAACTGCCACTGCAGCACCTTGGCACGCAGGAAGGGGTCACTCGGCAGATAATCGCTGCCATCGGCGAGGTAGTTCAGGATGGCGTTGGACTCTGACAGTGTCTCACCGCGATGCAGCTCCAGCAGCGGGATCTTGCCATTGACGTTGCGGGTCAGGAATTCCGGCGTGCGAGTATCGCCGGCCAGAATGTCGACTTCGATGTAATGGTGATGGCGTTCGAGAAGGTGCAGCAGCAGCTCGACCTTGTAGCAGTTACCGGAGCGGCGATCACCATAGAGCGTCAGCATGGAGGAGCATCCTGTGCAGGCGTGTAAAAAGCGTCCTGACAGTCTAGCGAACATCGCGAGGGAAAACAGTGGCGATGCGAACAGTGTTCGATATCCGTGATGTACTGCCGTCCCTCGCAGGCCAGCGACGATCAGCCCAGGATGAAGATGACGCAGGAGGCCGTCAGTGCCCCCATCACGCGGTTGAAGATCCTCCAGGCGCGATCGGTATTCAGCAGACGCCCGATGGCGGTGCCGAAGCCTGCCCACAGGGAGATGCAGGGCAGCGCCACCAGTTCCGCGAAGCTCGCCAGCAGGATCGCGTTGAGCCACACCGGCCCGTCTTCCGGGAGAAAGCCCGCCATCAGTGCGATACCCATGACCCAGGCCTTGGGGTTGGCGAACTGGAACAGCGCGGCTGCCAGAAAGCTCATCGGCCGTGCATCCTGTCGGCTCGACAGGTCGGGTGGTGGGGCCATGGCAATCTTCCAGGCCAGATAGAGCAGATAGCCACTCCCCAACACCTTGAGCAGTGTCTGCACGATGGGGTAGCGCTCGAAGACCAGTCCCAGTCCCAGCGCGATGCCGATGAACAGCACTAGGCAGCCGATCATGATGCCGAAGATATGCGGCAGGGTGCGCCAATAGCCATGATTGGCTCCGGAGGCCGTCAGCATGACGTTGTTGGGCCCCGGTGTCAGAGTCATCGACAGCATGTAGAGCGTGGCTGGGGCAAGAAAGGCGAGGGATTCCATGGGTGTCCTTCAGCGTGTGGGGCGTTGGCGTGATGCCGCATTATTGTATGGGTGCAATTGTGATGGATGTCGGCACGTTCCAGCATTTTATGGCTTGTTGGTGCCATGTTTTGAGCATAATCTGATGACAATTACCGTCAACAGGTTTTTTGTCACCATGACAATATGGACTCCGACACTTGATCCCACCCTGCCGCGCTATCGTGCGCTGGCGGAGGCCATCCGCCTCGATATCGCCTCAGGCCTGCTCAAGGAGGATGAGCGACTGCCGCCGCAACGCCGACTTGCGGATGCGCTGGGCGTGACGATCGGTACCGTGACACGCGGCTATGCCGAGGCCGAGCGACATGGGTTGGTCAGGGCGCGTGTGGGGAGCGGAACCTACGTCAATGCGCCGGTCAGCGCGGGGCCTGTGCCCGACAGGCGCTTCGGACATGCCTTGCATGCCAAGCCATCATTCGGGATCGCGGCGGAGTCAGATGACTCCCTTTCGGCATCCTCTGGTGTGATGGATCTCACCATGAGCCTGCCACCGCCGCATCCGGCGCGGCAGCAGGGGATGGCGGCGGCACTGACCGCGATCAGCCACTCCCCCGAGGCATTGGTGCGGAGTGTCGAATACCAGAATGAATTCGGGGTGGGCAGTCATCGCCAATTGCTGGCGAGCTGGATGAGCGAGCTCGGCATGCCGGTCGAGCCCGAGGAGCTGATGCTGACGCAGGGAGGGCAGAATGGCATTACTCTCGCGCTGTCGGCCTTGCTGGCCCCCGGAGAGGCGGTGGTCACGGGAGCGCTGACTTACCCCGGACTGATCGCCGCGACTGCTGAGCGGGGCCTGAAGCTGCTGCGAGTACCGCTGGATGAGGAGGGCATGGATGTCGAGGCTCTGGCGCGGCTGTGTCGCCAGCAGGTGCCCAGGATGGTCTACGTGATGGCCGAGCAGAACAATCCGGGCGCGGCGCAGTTGTCTCATGCACGGCGCGAGGCCCTGGTCGCCCTTGCGCGCCAGCACGATTTCTGGATTCTGGAGGACGGCGTGCAGTATCTGCCGAGGGAGGAGTGCGGGACTCGTCTCTATCAGATGGCGCCTGAGCGCACCCTGTATGTCTTCAGTACCTCCAAACTGCTGGCTGGCGGTCTGCGTCTGGGCGTATTGCGCGCCCCGGTGGAAGTGCTGTCCCGGATTGGCGCGGTGCTGCGCAGTCACAGCTGGATGGTGGCACCGCTGTTGATGGAAACGGTCTGCGCCTGGCTGACCAGTGGCAATGCGACACAACTGGTGGACTGGCAGGTGGAGGAGATGCGGGCGCGCCAGCGACTGGCACGTACTCTGCTGGGGGAGTGGACGCTCTCTTCGCGGCCTTCATCGTTCGATCTGTGGCTGGTGCTACCCGAAGGGCAGCGTAGCCAGGCTGTGGTCGAGTCATTGGCTCGGCGCGGGGTACATGTCACCAGTGCCGAGCCTTTCTGTGTCGGCAATGAACCTCCACCACAGGCATTGCGGCTGTGCCTGAGTGCCGCCGAGAATCGTGAGGTCCTGACGCGGGCCCTGGAGATCGTCCGTGAGGTGCTGCATGCCCCGCCGCCGTTGCGTTGCACGACGCTCTAGCCGCTGTGCGCTGGCGAGCCTCATGATCTGCCGGAGGATTCGGCCTCCTGAGCCAGCCTTGCCTGCTTGAGTTCCACTCCCCAGCGATAGCCACCGAGACCACCATCACCCCGCACCACGCGGTGGCAGGGCGTCAGCAGGGCGAGGGGGTTGGCACCGCAGGCATTGGCGACGGCGCGGCTGGCAGTGGGTCGCCCCAGAGCTTCGGCCAGTTGCCGGTAGGTCAGGGTCTCGCCGCTCAGGGTGGTATTCAGTTGCTGCCAGACACGCAGCTGAAATGCGGTACCGCGCACATCCAGCGGCAGCTCGATGAAGAGCGTCTGGCTCGTCTGTGGAGTCTCGCAGAGTGCCAGCAGGCGTGCACCGAGCATTGCATGCAGTGATTGCCCTGCCTCGTCGTCGGGTGTCACCTGTTGCCAGTCAGCCTCTGGCAGACGAGCTTCCAGAGCACTCTGCCCAGCATCACGGCTATCCGTCAGCTGGATGGCCACCACTCCACGTTCACTGAGCGCGGCGCTCAGCCAGCAGTGATGCTCGGGCATACCGAAACTGCATGGCCAGTGCATCGCCAATAGTGTCTCGCCACTGCCTCCTTTCGAACGAGCGCTGGGTGTCATGCCACCGGCGCGTGCATGGGCACGGCTGGTGGAGCGATAGCCTGCCGTGAGGATGGCGTCGGTGACACCGCGCCCTTGTTCGAGCAGATCATGAAAGCGCAGCTGGCGCAGTCCGCTGGCATAGTCGCTGGGCGACAGGCCGAGCCAGGCCTTGAAGCGGCGCTGAAGGTGAGAGCTGCCAAGGCCCGTGAGGATGGCCAGACGGCTCAGTGACGGTGTCGGCCGGCTCTCGGCGACGGCGGCTTCCAGTTGCCGACAGACGGCGATGAGCCAGTGTGGCATGTCGGGGATCTCGCGGTTGTCCGAGGATGAATCCGTCTCTGGGTGACAGCGACGGCACGCGCGTAGCCCGGCTGCATGCGCGGCGCGGGTGTCAGGGAAGAACCTGACATTGTCACGCCGTGGAGGCGGTGAGGGACAGCCGATACGGCAGAAGATGCCGGTGGTGATCACGCCATAGCGCAGTGACTCACCGGCAATCGACTGGCGAGCCAGCAGGCGTTGCCAGATGGCGTCTTGTGCCGCTCGTGAAGGAGTCATCGTTCGTCTCGCGGTGACGGAGTTCCGCCCAGTATCGCCACGTGGCGACTACCTCGCACTCCGCATCTTGCACTGGCTTTCGAGATCGGTGTCTCAGAATTCCATCGATTCCTGGCGCTTTTCCTCTTCCTCGGCCTGCTTGCGCAGCTTCTTGCGAATCGCGGCCTTGTGGAAGCGCAGTTTCTGCTCCTGGGTTTCCAGGTTCAGTGGCGGCACCGGAACCGGATTGCCGTCCGGATCCACCGCGACCATGGTCAGGTAGCAGCTGTTGGTATGACGAATCAGGCGACCCTGGATGGACTCGGCGACGACCTTGATGCCAATTTCCATCGAGGAGCGGCCGACATGATTGACGGAGGCCAGGAAGGTCACCAGCTCGCCGACGTGAATCGGCTGCTTGAAGCGCACCTGGTCCACCGACAGAGTGACGACGTAGCTGCCGCTGTAGCGGCTGGCACAGGCGTAGGCGACTTCATCCAGCTTCTTGAGAATGGCGCCACCGTGCACCTTGCCGCTGAAGTTGGCCATGTCCGGTGTCATCAACTCGGTCATGATCAACTGGTGCTGACCGGGGAGGGCGTCATTGAGGGTGGCCTGATCAGGTTGGGTGTCATTCATGCAGGAATCCTTGATGAGCGAGTCAGGGTCAGAAAGGCTCGAGTGACCCTGGGGACGGGTATCGGAGCGGGATGATTCTTGTCCCTGACAGTCTGAGGGATTCGGCGTCACTTGGCACCCTGTGAGCGGCATATCAGCACTCTCTGAACGACCTGGCCCCCGAAGAATCACTCCCCGGGGGCCAGGTGGCATGACGTTGCGAGGGGCCAGGAGTCGTGGCGTTCGAACGTCTCGTCAGAGATATTTCGTCACGGCGACCTTCTCATAGAAGGGTCAGCCCCAGTGAGATGATGATACCGGTCACCAGCAGCTGCACCAGACAGAACCCCATGATGTCCTTGGCCTTCAGGCCCGCGATGGCCAGGACAGGCAGTGCCCAGAAAGGCTGCAGCATGTTGGTCCAGGCATCGCCCCAGGCGACGGCCATCGCGACGCGTGGCAGGTCGGCACCCAATGCCTGGGCGGCAGGAATCATGACCGGTGCCTGAACCGCCCACTGCCCACCACCGGAAGGTACGAACAGATTGACGATACCGGCACTGATGAAGGACCAGAACGGCAGGCTCTCGGCGCTGGCGATCGACACGAATCCCTCGGAGAGGGTAGTCGCCAGTCCGGACTGCACCATGATGGCCATGATGCCGGCATAGAAGGGGAACTGGATGACGATACCGGCGCCGCCCTTGATGGCCTCGTTCAGACTGTCCAGCAGCTTGCGCGGTGTGCCATGCAGCACGATGGCCAGGAACAGGAAGCTGAAGTTGATCACGTTGAGATTCAGGCCACCGCCACGAATCACGAAGTGATCCACCAGCCAGGCGAGGCCGAACAGCCCCACGACCCAGGCGAGGATCGGTGAGTTCTCGAGACGCTCGGCGGGACGAGGCTGGTCGCTGATCTCGGTGGGCTTTTCCTCCAGCAGGGCCGGATCCACGTACACGCTTTCCTTCTCGAAGGGCATCATGGCGCGATTGACCAGCGGCATGATGATCAGCAGCGCCGCGACGATGGCGATATTGAAGAAGGCAAAGATGGTGTCCGAGGTGGGCACGATGCCGATGCTCTCCTCGGTGAAGTGGCCCGCGGTGGCGATGGTCAGCGGAATCGAGCCCGAGATGCCCGCATGCCAGATCACGAAACCTGAGTAGGCGCTGGCGATCAGCAGCCGGTAATCCACCTTGATCATCTTGGCCAGCTGCTTGGCGAACAGTGCACCGATCACTAGTCCGAAGCCCCAGTTGATCCAGCTGGCGATCAGCGAGACGAAGGTGACCAGCATGATGGCACTGCCAGGCGTTCTGGCCAGCGAGGCGATGCTGGCCAGGCCCTTCTTCACCGGCGGCGTATTGGCGAGCATGAACCCCGAGATCAATACCAGCAGCATCTGCATGGAGAAGGTCAGCAGATTCCAGAAGCCATCGCCCCAGTAGCGCATTACCTCGGCGGGGGAGCGTTGCTCGATCAGCATGGCGGCTGCGGCCGCGACGACGGTCAACAGCAATACGAAGATATAGGGGTCAGGTAGATAGCGCTCGACCAGCTTGACGGCTGGCCGGGATAGCGATTGCAGCATGTGATGCTCCCTGTGGCTTTTTATCGGTATGGGAGTTGGGTTGGCATGCTCACATTAGTCTATCCGATAGCAGTAGAGTATCGCGCGATGGTCGAGGGGTAGGGCTCCGATGCGCCTGGCGAGCACTTCATCGCTGGATCAACACAGGGCGTGCTCTGCTCGGTAGGGTTCAGCGCCAGTGGTGACGGCGATGATGCAGATAGTAGCCGCCGAGCACGACAGAACGAACGCTGGTAAACAGCAGGAACGCCAGCCACAGGCCATGATTTCCGAAGCTCTCGAGCAGGGGCCACAGTCCGATGAATGCCAGCAGGGAGACCACCAGCGTATTGCGCATTTCACGTGTCGCCGTGGCACCGATGAAGATCCCGTCCAGCAGGTAGCTCCATACGGCCACCAACGGCATGGCGACCATCCAGGGCAGATAGGTGATTGCCAGTTGTCGTACCTCGGGCAGGTCCGTCAGCAGGGCGATCATCTGCGGGCCAAGGAGCCATAGCAGCAGGCTTGCGGCGGCGGCAGTGACCAACGAGAAGCGTGTAGCCGCCCTGACGCTGCGGGTGAAGCGCTGCCAGTCTCCCTGTCCCACGGCGCGGCCGACCTCGGATTCAGCAGCCTGCGCGAAACCATCGAGCCCGTAGGACGTGATCATCACGAATTGCAGCAGCACGGCATTGGCCGCCAGAGTCTCGTCCCCGAAGCTGGCTCCCTGGGACGTGAAATAGGCCGTGGCGCCCAATAGACACAGGGTGCGCACGAAGAGGTGCTGATTGACGCGGATCAGTACGCTCCAGGCGGACAGTGATAACAGGGCGGCGCGATCACTGTGACCCGGCATGCGGGAGAGTTGACGTGACACCAGCCACAGGCCGGCCGCCAACCCGCAGTAATCCGCGATCACACTGGCCAGGGCCACGCCATCACTGGTCATCCCCAGGCCTGGGACGAAGGCGAGATCCAGCACGATATTGAGCACATTGGTCAGCACCAGGATACCCAGCGTCACCCGTGAATTCCCCAGGCCCAGAAACCAGCCCAGTATCACGTAATTGATCAGTACGGCGGGTGCCGACCACAGGCGAATGCTGGCGTAGTCATGGGCCAGTGCGCGAGTGGTCTCGCTGGCCTCCATCAAGCCCAGGCCCAGCGAAATGAGCGGCGAGCCGAGCAGCATCAGCAGCATGCTGATGGCCAGTGCCAGCAGAATGCCCTGTCCGAGCAGCGTTCGCAGCCGGTCGTGATCGCCACGGCCATGTGCCTGGGCCGTCATGCCGGTCGTGCCCATGCGCAGGAAGCCGAAGCCCCAGTAAAGGAAGCTGAACAGCACCGCGCCCAGCGTGACGGCACCCAGATAGATCGCATCTTCCAGATGCCCGACCACGGCGGTATCCACCAGTCCGAGCAACGGCACCGAGATATTGGAAAGGATGATCGGCCAGGCGAGCTGCCAGAGATGGCGGTCGGTGCGAGCGGCCGATGGAGAAGAGGAGGCGGCTTGTCGTGAAGAATCGGTCATTGGGGATCGTTGCCGTAGTGGGTGATGCTGAATCAGTAAAAGGAGCAGCGCGGGTGACGCGGCGTGAGTCCGTTGGCGTTGACCACAGCATGAGGGTAGAGAGCTGGGCGTATGGCTTTCGGAGCGCTAATCTAGAGAACGTGAGATGGATGACACGGCTTGTCAGGCGCTGGTGGTGCTTGCCCCAGTGTATAGACTCATAACAGGGACGCTTGGAGCGTCCATACGCAAGGGACCTGAGCATGAAATCCATGATTTTTCAGTCGGGCATGTGGCTGCGCAACGGAATCGCGGCTGCGGGCATGACACTGATGCTGGCATCTCCCGCCTATGCCATCGAGTTGCCCAGCGAGCAGGGGGATGATACTCCGAGTGCCGGCATGATGGTGGCTGATGCGCTTGTCGGGCGCCCTCTGCTGTTGGCGACGACGGTCGTGGGGGCAGCGCTGTTTGTCGTTTCGGCTCCGTTCGCGGCCATGGGGCAGAATATCGATGAGACTGCTCGTGTGCTGGTGGCTACACCGGCGCAGGCAACCTTCGCGCGCTGCCTTGGCTGCAAGACGACGCGTGTTGACTGGGACTGACTCCCGCTGGGGGGCGACTTGAAGCATCGCCTGTCCAGAGCCATGCAGGAATGTGACAAGACCCCGCACACGACACCGCCGGCCATCATGGCCGGCGGTGTCGTGTGCGGGGTCAGCGGAAAGAGGCTGAACTCGAGCGCTGCAATATCACGAGGCCTCATCTGGGAGAGGACGTGACTCGACGGTCTTCGGTGGGGGGCAGATTGTTGAAGCACAGAACGCGTTGACGGCCCGAGCGCTTGGCCTGATAGAGCGCGTTGTCGGCCATGCTGAACAACGTGTCGGTCGATTGGCTGTCGTGGGGAGCATTGGCGACGCCGGCGGAGAAGCTCAGCCCTGTCAGCTGTCCCAGGGTGTCATGCTCGAAACTTTCTTCCCGGAAGGCTTCAAGGATGGCTTCGACGCGTGCGCGTGTCACGGCAGCGCTGGCCCCCGGCATCAGAATGACGAACTCTTCCCCACCATAACGGCAGGCTTCATCCGAGCTGCGCAGCGACTCGCGGATGATGCTGGCGAGGCGAGACAGAACCTGGTCCCCCATCTCATGACCGTAGGTATCGTTGACCTGTTTGAAGTTGTCCAGATCCAGAACTACCAGTGAAAGGGGGTTGCCGATGCTGGCTTCTGCCAGTTTCTGTGGCAGCACTTCATCTAGATGCCGGCGATTGTAGAGTCGAGTGAGGGTGTCCCGACGTGCCTCATGGGCCAGCCCCTGTTTCAGTTGCAGGTCAGCCAGCGCCAGCATGATCAATTGACAGACGTCCTCTGCCAGCGGGCGGAGGTGTTCCTGACTCTCGCTGTCAGAAGGGATCTGCAGCGTGAAGTTGCCGATCACCGTATCCCCGACGCTCAGTGAGTGATTGAGTACGCAGACTTCCGTGGGAGCCGTCCCCCACTGGATATGTGTCTTCTGCTGGTGATCCGCCGGATCTGCCAGTTGCAGCGTGCCCTCGCAGCCGGCGAACAGGCTGGGCAGGCGCACATTGAGCTGGGTGACGATCTCGTCCAGTCGTGAGCAGGTCAGCAGGCGTTCCGAAAGATGATGGATCTGGGTGCGGCTCTCCGAGAGGCGCGACAGCTTGAGATTGGCGATCTGGAGGTCTCGTTGCGCGCGTTTGCGATCCGTGATGTCGTGCACGATCGAAAACAGCAGCGTGCGGCCATTGAGGTCAACCGGGCCTGTGAAGATCTCGACGTCACGCAGTTCGCCGTTGGCCAGCTGATGGCTGGCTTCAAAGTGGTTGTCAGTACGGTTGACCACCGAACGGATGCGCTTCGAGAGCGTCTGGCTTGCCAGCACGTTGATGCGTCCCAGGGGCATGCCACACATCTCACCGATGCTGTAGCCGTAGAAATCGGCGGCGACCGGGTTGGCATCGATGATTTCAGCCAGTTCCGGGTCGATCAGCAGCTTGATGGCGTTGCCGGTACTGAAGACTTCCTGGTAGAGCGTCGCGTTCTCCTCCAGCAATTCGATGGCGCGGCGACGGTCCTCGATGTTGTTGACCAGCACCAGGGTGCGATCCTCGCCTTCAAGCGGAGTAAGGGTGACTTCCGCCCAGAACAGATGCCCGCGCGCGGTCTGCATGTGGTATTCGTCCTGGAAGTTGCCGCCCTCGCGCTGGAGCTGCCCCCAGGCACGCTTCAGGCGACTGACTTCCTCGAGGGAGAACAGCCCCCAGAGGGACTGCTGGAAGAGCTCGGCTTCACCTCTGCCCAGCAGGTTGTGCATGGCGGAGTTGGCATCGACGATGGTGCCGCTGCAATCTGCCACGATGATGCCCACGGGGGCCGAATGGTAGATGGAGCGCAGCCGTGCCCGACTGGTGATCAGGCGTTGCTGCTGTTCCTTGATCCAGTCGATATCGCTGTGAGTGCCGATCATGCGCAATGGTCGACCGTCCGGTGAGCGTTCGACGACTCTTCCCTGATCCAGAATCCACTTCCATTCGCCGCTGCGGGTCAGCATGCGATGCTCGTTGCGGTACTCGACGCTGTGCCCCTCGAAGTGTTGCTTGAGGTCTTCCAGCGTCCGCTGCATGTCGTCAGGGTGTATGCGCGATTTCCATTCGTCGAAGCTGCTGCCAATGTCCTCTTCTTCATAGCCCAGCGTCGCTTTCCACTGCGGAGAGTAGAAGACCTGATCGCTGTCCTGCTTCCAGTCCCAGACACCGGCGCCTGAACCTTCCAGCGCGAACTGCCAGCGCTGTTCCGCTTCTGCCAGCGCACTGCTCATGTCCTTGAGTCGCTGGTAGGGGTAGACCAGGCGTGAGGAATAGATGGCGTGGTAGAGCATGCCGTAGGCGGCCACCTTGTACAGGTGCCCCAGGAGATTGAAGACGTCGTGGGCAGTGGCATACAGGGTGAAGCAGAGCTCCGAGAGGCCAGTGGCAAGCGCGGCGACGGCCAGCCAGCTGATGTTGGTGCCCTCGGGCAGACGTCGGGAGCTGAGCAGCAGGATCGCGGCGATCAGGGATCCGATCGCCAGTACCCATTCGTAACCGATCTTCCACGCCGTCAGGCCGCTTCCGGGGATGAAGGTCGCGGGGAGGTAGTCAAGATGATAGAGCCCTACCCAGCTGACCAGCAGGCCAATGACAAGCGTCAAGACGAACGCCAGTGGCAGCCGGCGGCGCGTCATCGGGCGTGAGGTGATCAGGCAGGGTGCCAGCAGCGCCACGACGAAGGCCGTCCGCCCCGCCAGCCAGAAGTGGATGGCTTTCTGTACCGACGCCTCACTGACGAAGTTCGGCATGCCGTCATAGCTGAAGATATGAATCAGGTCGAAGAAGGCCGAGAGCAGAAAGGCACAGCCCATCACCACGAAGCTGACGGGGACCGTGCTGCGATGGCCCTGGAAGATGGAAATGGCCGCCATCGAGGCGACCAGTACCGCACCGATCTCAAGCAGTGAATGCGGGATGAGGTATTGCGCGACTGACGTGAAGATATCGGGGCGTGGCAGCAGGATCAGCAGCACCATCAAGACCAGCATTCCGGCCAGACCGACCAATCCCGAGGCGGGAAGTGGAGTATGGGCTTTGAAGGCTGGCATTTTCAGGGCTGACGGCAGTTGGCGTGATGACATGTGCATTCCGTGCGCGTGAAGGGCGATCGGTGACTGTATCCCTACAGGATAGAATACTTCTGTTACTGTGTACTAACAGAAATTAACCGATAGTCGCGCTATCCACCATCATATTCTTTATCGCTGATGAAAGTGCGAGGCGCCTGCCTCCCGGGAAGTCGCGCAAGGTGAGCCGTCCTGCACGGTGTCAGCGGCTGACCGCTGGTATTGAGACTCGTGCGGTCATCGCACATCGCGAAGCACGCAGGATGGAAGAGGTTGAAAAGAGAGAAGAGTGAAGGGAGAAAACAATAGAAGAGAGACGAGCAAGCGGGAGTAGAAAGGAGAGGCGACAGGACAGGAGGGAGAGGAATGCTGCCAAGGAGGGAGTCAGGACATGGCTTCTACAGGCGTTGCAGGAGTGTCAGTCCACCACGAGCGCCTGACAGGGGCAGGCGCTCGTGGTGGCGGGCAGGTGCAGATCAGTTGCCCAGCGCTGCCGTAATGATCTGGTACTTCTCCATCAACTCTTCCTGGCTTTCCTTGTTGGCCGGGTCGAGCGGGATGCAGTCAACCGGGCAGACCTGCTGGCATTGCGGCTCATCGAAGTGGCCGACGCACTCGGTGCACAGGTCCGGGTCGATGACATAGATCTCTTCACCCGGCGAGATGGCGCCATTGGGACATTCCGGCTCGCAGACGTCGCAGTTGATGCACTCATCAGTGATGATCAGGGCCATGGTGGTGTCCTCAGCTTGTGGCGGTGTCGGCGCCGGGCGGATTGAAGTGGCTGGCAAGAGCCTCGGCCACTATCGGGTGCACCAGACGCGACACATCACCCCCGTGTCGCGAGATTTCGCGCACGATGGTCGATGAAATATAGGAGTTCTGCAGTTCCGGGGTCAGGAACAGGCTGTCGACGTGCGGCGCCTGTGCCCGGTTCATGTTGGCCAGTTGCAGCTCGTACTCGAAGTCGGATACCGCGCGCAGGCCGCGCAGAATGATACGCGCATTCTGCTGTTCCAGCAGCTCCGTCAGCAGACAACTGAAGCCGATGACCTCGACATTGTCGAGATGCGAGAGAATCTGTCGGGCAAGCTCGATGCGCAGTTCCAGTGGAAGGGCGGGTTGCTTGCTCGGGCTGTAGGCGACCGCGACGATGACCTTGTCGAACAGGCGAGCACCACGCTCGATCAGGTCGGTATGGCCATTGGTGATCGGATCGAAGGTGCCAGGGTAGACGGCAATGTTCTTGGGCATGACGAACTCGTGCTCTGTCAGCGGGCCATCGCGGACGGCCTTGCTGCAATGGACGACGAAGGGTGAGAAGCCTGCGCTCTGGTCTTGGTGCAAGACGCCTGCGGGCAACGAGCGAAAGCTGGTGGCCAGTCCGAGTGTAGAACCCCCAGCCTTGCTGTGGCCAGCAGGCTGGGGGAGCGCTCTTCACGGCAGTCGCTCACGAGGTGTCGCTAGAGTGACCCGAAGGGGTTGTCGACCTTGAGAGAGACGGCTTTCGCGTATCCCGGAATGCGGATCTCGCGATCAGTGATCTCAAGCTCCGGCCCTTCCAGCACACCCTCGCCGAAGCGGTAGGTCGGCGTGAATTCACCGCGCTGCGCCTTGTCCAGATAGTCCGCCCGACGCTGCTCACAGAGGCCGCTGCGCTCACGCCAGGCCGCCAGGGCGTCGTCACCATGTCGCGCTGTCAGCAGCTTCAGCGTGACATCGGCCGACAGCACCACGCCGCTGGCGTTGTTGCCACCGAATCCCTTGGCATTGATGAAGGCGACATCGGCCGAGAATTCGCGAGCTTCGCGTCGGATGTCGAGATGGCTGTGATGGACGTCATCGGCGATGGCATCCAGCGTCGGAATGCCCGGCAGAATGCCGGTGGTCATGCTGCCGAGTGCCGAGACCGTCTGATCACCCGCCGCGCTGCCCTGGCTGTGGCCGACGAAGGTCTTCACCGCCACGACAGGCCATGCTTCGATACCGTTGGCCCGCGCCACTTCGTTGAGCACATGGGATTCGGTCGTGCGGTTCTTCGGTGTGGAGGTGGCGTGCGCATGCACGAAACTGCGCTGGCGTACGCCTTCATCACCGACGATGTCTCGCGCCAGCGCCACCGCCTTGCTCAGCGTGATGTAATTGCCGACGCCCGGTGCCGAGATGGACCGCTTCCAGCCATCCGCATTGACGAAGACATCCGGGACACTGCCCAGGATGCGAGCGCCGGTCTCCAGCGCCAGCTCATCCGCCATCAGAATCACGAACTGGGTCGCTTCGGCGATGGTGAAACCGCAGTTGCGCGCAAAGGGACGGCAGGCTTTCTGGTAATCGCTGTCAGTGAGGACTTCCAGCGCATCGAGGGCCTTGAGGCTCTCGTCATCGGCCAGCGCCCCCATGCTGCGGAACCCTTCAATGACTTCCGGCGTGATGGGCGCATCCGCCGTGCCTACCATCACCACGCGACGGCGTCCGCTGCGGATGTCATTCAGGCCCAGCTTCAGGTTGTAGAGGAAACTGGCGCAGGCACCCATCGCGGCACCGGCTCCCCCGACATTGCCAAGCACATAGGCATTCAGGAAGTCGGCCGGCATCTGGGCATAGCCCAGCGGCATCTGCTTGGAGGTGGCGCGCTCGCCGGCCACGAAGGACTTCATCAGTCCGCCCCAGCCTTCAGTGTCCATCTGGCCGATCGAGTTGCCGGCATAGACGGCAATGTCGTCGGGGTCGAGGCTGTCGCGCAGCGAGTCCCAGTCAAGTCCGCTGTCGCCGAGGCAATCACTGGCGCCGAAGATGGTCATCGACAGGCCGCGAGGGTGATGCACGCTGCGGTAGAGCTGCTCCGGCGCGAAGCCGCTGGGCAGCTGACCGGCGGCGCGGACCAGTGCCCTGCGGTTGTCCGGCAGAAGAACATCGAATTCGCCTGCCGGCACCGTGACTTCGACGCGACGATTGTCCAGCTCGCGGATCTGCCACGCGGCGGGTGGCTGCTCCGGCAGCTGGCGGCTGCGCAGGGTGAAGCTCAGGTCCTCGGTCAACGTCAGGCGTGACTGGCGGTTGGCGGGAATCCCGGCGTCATTGAAGCGTTCGTCTTCGATGCGACGAATCAGGGAATGTGCCAGTACCTGCTCTTCCAGACGAGCCGCGAGTGCCTGTGCCTCGGCGGGCTGGCCTTCGGCATCGAACCACTGACCCTGCTCGTCGCAGCGGGCGAGATTCATGAGCGATGCAAGGCCCAGCAGGGTCTCCTGGCGGTCCGTCTCCGACAGAGTCTCGAGCACCGTGCGCCGGAAGGCTTGATGACCCGAAGTCCTGCCGGCGGCGTTGACTCCGCCCATGCCGACGATCACCGGTAAGTGTGACAAGCCGCTTTCCTCGTGAAAAATGCTGTGAGTCGTTGGTCTGGGCGACGCCTCTGCGGGCATTCGTCCAAATGATGCCGCGATGATAACACCCCCTCAATACAGGCGTCATGCACCCTGCTCTCAGGCTGCGGCGCTAGCGAGGACTCGCTGCGAACACTGTGCGATATCCTGCGTTGCAGGGTAGGCCATTCCACCGAGGTCCTGGGTCACGAAAAAAGATCAATCGTTTGTTTGATTATGGGCGTGACGGATGAGATGCTTCAGGGGCTGTTTGAGTCGCTAGAGTTGGTGTAGGCGCGTGCCGAGAGGCATGCGCCTTTTTTTGTGCATTGCCTGCCGGCGCTTGCCGCCAGACCGAGCGGGGCGCGGCGGATTCCCGAAAGAGGAATCTGCTAGAATTCCCTCGTCCATTTTCTGCTCGCCTGCCACCGGAATTCCGATGTACGCCAACTCCCGTCAGATCGACTCTCCCCAGACCGGCCCCCACGAGGACATCGAGCGGCGCGTACGCCGTGCGATGGCACATCCGCTGCGCAAGCCAGTCGCGGAGCACACGCGTGAGGCGTTTGAACAGGCGCAACGCTGGCTGGCGGAACAGGACAAGCCCTTGTGGCTGGACAGCGGCTGTGGCGTCGGGCGCTCGACCCGCCTGTTGGCACTGGCCCATCCGGATCATGCGGTGATCGGGGTCGATCGCAGCGAGGACCGCCTCACTCGCAAGCACGGCGAGCTTCCGGACAACGCGTTGCTGGTACGTGCTGATCTCGTTGATTTCTGGCGTCTCGCACTGGCGGCAGGCTGGGCGCCGGCTCATCACACCCTGCTGTATCCCAATCCCTATCCCAAGGCGCGTCACCTCAAGATGCGCTGGCAAGGCCATCCGGTATTTCCGATCATCATGGCATTGGGCGGTCGGCTCGAGTTGCGCACCAACTGGCAGATCTACGCACTGGAATTCGCTCAGGCCATCGGTCATGCCACCGGTGTCGAGGTGACGGCAGAGGCCTTTGTCCCGCACGGCGATTATCTGACCCACTTCGAGCGCAAGTATCATGAGTCCGGTCAGGCGCTGTGGCGCCTTGAATGCCAGCTCGAGCACACGCCTGAGCGTTACCCCCTGCAGGTGTGAGGCGTGTCATGCCGGCGGCAGGTTCTGGTTGGCGATGGCGGCGTGACTGTCACGGAAGGTGTCGCGCAGTGATTGGCGCAGCCAGCTGGCGGCAGGGCCGCGGGGGCTGTCACGTCGCGAGATCAATTCGATATCGATATCGGCGGTGGCGCCCAGTGCACTCAGGTCCAGTATCGCCAGCCGCTTCTGGAAGGGCGGGTAATGGGCGATGTGGCGTGGCACCTGTGCCCAGCCCAGGCCACGTGTCGTCAGTTCCGCCATGGCATAGAAGCTGTTGAGCTGCCAGAAACGCTGTGAACGAGGAGCTTCCTGGCCGGGGCCCAGCTGCTGACGCTGACCGATCATCAATTGACGGTGATCCGCCAGATCGCTGTGGGTCGGGCTCTCGAGCTGTGCCAGGGGATGGTCGCGGGCGACGATCAGCACCTGCTCCAGTCGTCCCAGAGCCTCCCGCTCCAGTGCCATGGCGCAGAGCGGCTGGCAGAACAGGATGCCGAGGTTGGCCTCGTGCTGCTCCACCCAGCGCGCCACTTCATCCTGAGCCCCATTGAGCAGATTCAGTGTCAGTGTCGGATACTGCACCGCCATCTTTTCCAGTACTTCCATCACGGGTGGCATCTCCACCAGCGCTTCATCGATCGCCAAAGTCAGGCTGGCTTCCAGGCCCTCGCTGAGGGTGCGTGCACGGGCCTCCAGGCGTTGGCACTGCACCAGCACGCTATTGGCTTCGTGCAGCAGTGCCTTGCCTGCAGGTGTCAGGATGGGGGTACGCGGGGTGCGATCGAACAGCTCGCAGCCCAGGTCCATCTCCAGATTGGCGATGGCGGTGCTGACGGCGGACTGCGCACGGCCTAGACGACGTGCTGCGGCGGAGAAAGACCCCGTTTCCGCCACGCAACGCAGCGTCGTCAGCTGTTCCAGTGTCCAGTTCATTGCCTTGCCTCTCGCCTCGATCCATCTGAATACTAGATGGATACTAACTTTTATCCATCTCCATGACCTCTAGAATGCCTGACATATCCACCTCGCACAGCCGCACGGCATCATGTGCGAAGTCTGAGCAGGAGTCTCGGTGATGCGTTCCAACAAAGAGCGATTGGCACAGGCTGGGTTGCTGGAGCTGGGCGGCATTCTGATCGTGGCCCCGCTGTCCGCCATGTTGACGGGGCATGATCTGGCGAGCATGGGGAGCCTGGCCGTGGTGATGTCCACGCTGGCCGTGATCTGGAGTACGGTCTGGAACTGGATGTTCGACCGCTGGGTACCGACTCGCCAGCGCAATATGCTTCAGCGCATCACCCAGGCACTCGGCTTCGAGCTGGGACTGGTGCTGGTGACGGTCTTCCTCGTCGCGGCCTGGCTGGAGATCGGGCTATGGCAGGCACTGTTGCTGGACCTTGGTTTCGTGGCCTTCTTCCTTGTCTGGGCCATGATCTTCAATCCACTGTTCGACGCGGTCATGACCCGCCTGCTGGCACGCAAGGCTGCCCGTGAGCGGAAGCACCCGTCACCACATTCCATGAGGTGAGTCGATGAGTTATGTCTTTCTGGCGCTGGCAATACTGGCAGAGGTCATCGCGACCAGTGCGCTCAAGGCCTCCGAGTCCTTTTCGCGACTCGGCCCCAGCCTGATCGTGGTGGTGGGGTACGGCATCGCCTTCTATCTTCTGACGCTGGTGCTGCGGGACCTGCCGCTGGGCGTCACCTATGCGGTGTGGTCTGGACTGGGGATCGTGCTGGTCACCCTGTTCGGCGCGGTGGTCTATCGCGAGATGCCGGACCTGCCGGCGATCCTGGGTCTGGCGATGATCGTGGGGGGAGTTGCCGTCCTGCATCTGTTTTCCAGCGCCACTCCTCATTAAGCTAGAGGCATCACGGCGCCAATCCGGCTGTGACATGGATGCTCACCGACGACGTCACTGGATGCCTCATGCCTCTACTTCGCACTGCACCAACCTCTGCGCGACCTGCGTTGCTGCCCACGTTGCTCTCTTCGCTGCTTCGCCCGTTCAAGGCAGCGGCACACCCCGCGGTGTCGGGAATGCCGCTGCGCTTCACGCGCTCGCTGCGCGGACTGGCCATCGCCGCCGGCGCTACCCTAGTAGCGACCGGGCCGGCGCAGGCAGCCGGGTTCGACAACCTCACTCGCCTGGCTGACAAGGGCTTCATCGTCAGTGCCCAGGCTCGCATGCTGGACACCGGCGAGACGCTGGCCTCGGTCAATCCCGACCAGCAACTGACGCCGGCTTCGCTGTCCAAGCTCTATATCGCCGGCGCGGCGCTGGACCGTTTCGGGCCGCAGTATCGCTTCTCCACACGTCTGCGCAGCACGGGCTCGATCAATGACGGCGTGTTGACCGGCGATCTGGTGCTCGAGGGCAGTGGTGACCCGGCATTGACCAGTGAAGAACTGTGGCGTCTGACCGAAGAGCTGCGCTTCAGAGGCATCCGGCGCATCGAGGGACGCCTGCTGGTCAGTCAGTGGCGTTTCGGGCCGGTGCCATGCATCAGTACCGATCGCTGCAATGCCTCGCGTCGCTCGAGCAACGCCTATGATGCGCTGCTGTCGTCCGCGGCCAGCAACTATGCCAGCTGGTGCGTGAAGGTGATGCCGGGGGCGGGCAGTCAGGCGCCGGCGCGACTTGCCAGCTGTGACACGACCCAGCCCACCGAGATCTTCGACAATCAGGTCACCACCGTCGCGGCCGGCGGAAAGAATGCCCTCAATGCGCGGCGTACCACCAGCAACGGGCGCGATACGCTGGTCGTCAGTGGCACCATCGCCGCCGACAGCCAGCCGCGCAGCATCTACCGTGCCGTGTCCAATCCGGCGCTGTATACCGGCGAGCTGATGCGCGACATGCTGGCGCGTGCCGGCATCGCGGTCACGGGCGGCGTGGATATCACCACCACGGCGCCGCCTTCCAGTGCGGTACAGCTGGGGAGTGTCGAGGGCAAGCCGATGCAGGAGCTGTTGACGCGGATGCTCAACTACTCCAACAACTTCATGGCCGACCAGCTGACATTGGCACTGGTCGGTGGCAGTCAGGCCACGCTGCGTCAGGGAGGCGCCAAGCTTGAGACCTTCGCCAGCGCGATTCCGGGTCACGGTCCGCTGACGCTGTATTCAGGCAGTGGTCTGACCTCGCAGAACCGTACCAGCGTCAACGGTCTGATCGCGTTGCTCGACAGCATGTACCACCGTCCGGCCCTGTTCCCCACTTTCGTTGCTGGGCTTCAGGCACCGGCCAATGGTCCGATGCGCTTCATTCGGCGCGGCAGCGAGACCTTCCGCAACCACGTGATGGTCAAGACGGGAACGCTCAACAATCCTGTGCCGGTGCGCGCCATCTCGGGCTACTTCCGCACCCAGACAGGCCGCTGGGGAGCCTTTGCCGTGATGGTCAACGGGCGTGCCGCCGTGCCGTATCTTTCCTGGCCGCAGGTGCTGGATCCGGTCGCGGAGGACCTGACCGCGATGATCGAGCGCAATTGATCCATCGGCCGTGACTGCATGACACGAAAGCCCCCGCCAGCTGGCGGGGGCTTTCGTCTTCATGGCCTGTGTGACAGGCACAAAAAACCCCGCCCGAAGGCGGGGTGATCCTCCACACGCCCGGCATGGCTGAGGGGAGGGCACTCGGGACGCTCGACAGGGCGTAACGAGATGCCTAGAGCATAGCGTCGTGAGGCCGCCTTGGCTAACCTCAAACAGCGTATTGCACCGCAACAATCAATGACTTGGCGCAATTTTCGAGGCAATGGCGCATTTTTTCCGTGATCGGCTGCGATTCGTGGTGCGCGCTGGCATGTCAGCGGGCGGGATCCAGCAGTACGCGGCCACTGATGTTGCCGTCGATCATGGCCTCGGCACGTGCCGCGATGTCATCCAGTCCCACCGTCTCCAGCTGCATCCGCGCGTGCAGCTCGCTGGAGACCTCCGCCAGGCGTTGCCACACCTGCTGGCGACGCTCGGCATTGATCATCACGCTGTCGACGCCGAGCAATGAGACGCCGCGCAGGATGAATGGCATCACGCTGGTGGGCAGGTCCGCGCCCGCCGCGAGTCCCACGGCCGCCACCTTGCCATCGTAATGCATCTGCGCCAGCAGGTTGGCCAGTACCTGGCCACCGGCGGTATCCACGGCACCGGCCCAGCGGCTCTTCTCCAGCGGACGACCCTTCTCCTCGAAATCGCTGCGCAGATGGACCTCGCTCGCGCCCAGTGACTCGAGCCACTCACGCTGCTCGGCCTTGCCGCTGACCGCGTGGACCTCGAAGCCCTGCTCGGCCAGCATCTGCACTGCCCAGCTGCCGACCCCGCCAGTGGCACCGGTGACGATCACCGGGCCTTGCTGGGGCGTCAGGCCGGCCTCTTCGAGACGCATCACGCACAGCATGGCAGTCAGGCCCGCCGTGCCGAAGGCCATGGCCTGTTCGGCACTCAGGTTCGCGGGGCGCTTGACCAGCCACTCGGGCTTGACGCGCATGCGCTCGGCCAGTCCGCCCCAATGACGCTCGCCCACGCCCCAGCCGGTCAGGATGACCTCGTCGCCTGGCTGGAAGTCCGGCGAATCGGAGGCCTCGACACGTCCCGCGAAATCGATGCCCGGCACGAAGGGCAGCTCGCGCACGATCTTGCCACGGCCGGTGATGGCCAGCGCATCCTTGTAGTTGAGGCCGGAACGCTCGATGGCCACCGTGACAGGCAGGTCGGGTAGCTGATCATCGGAGAGTTCGACGACTCGGGCGCGTGGGGTCTCATCGTGCAGCATCAGTGCGCGGGACATGGCAGTCTCCTCGTGATTGGCGTTGGTGTTGGCGCTCTTCCTGCGTGAAGGTGTCAGGGCGTCTGGCGTGAGACGCTCGGTCTCACAGTGCCTGCAAGCGACGCCGCGGGGAAGTCCCGAGACCTCGACATTGGGATGAGACTGACGCAACCGGGGCCGCTGATCAGATGAAGCTGCGCACGGTGGCCAGGCCGACAAGGGTCATCAGCACGGTATAGGGCAGCGCCATCCATACCATGCGCCCGTAGGACAGCCGGACCAGCGGGGCGATGGCCGAGGTGAGCAGGAACAGGAACGCCGCCTGACCATTGGGGGTCGCCACGCTTGGCAGGTTGGTGCCGGTGTTGACCGCCACCGCCAGCGCATGGAAATGCTCACGACTGATGTTGCCCGCCAGGTACTCGTTCTTTACCTGAGTGATGTATACCGTCGCCACGAAGACATTGTCCGAGATGGCGGACAGCAGTCCGTTGGCGAGGAACAGCGCCCCCGCCTGGTCCTCCATCGGCAGACTGAGCACCCATTGGATGAAGGGCTGGAACAGATGCTGCTCGTGGATGACGGCGACGATGGTGAAGAACACTACCAGCAGTGACGTGAAGGGCAGCGCTTCCTGGAAGGCGCGTCCGATCTGATGCTCATCGGTGATGCCGTTGCCGGCGGTCAACAGGATGATCACCGCCAGCCCGATCAGCCCGACCTCGGCCAGATGCAGCGCCAGTGACAGGACCAGCAGGATGGCCACCACCCCCTGCACGATCAACGCTGCGCGCTCGCGCGGGGTGCGGCGCGCATCCTGATGGCGATCATAGTCCTCGAGAATCCGGCGGACGCTGGCAGGCAGGCGTTGGCCATAGCCGAACCAGCGGCCGCGTTCCAGCAGCACGCACAGCGCAAGTCCGGCGAAGAAGGTGGGAAGGGTGACGGGGGCCATCTGCAGGAAGAAGGACAGGAAATCCCACTCGGCGGCCTTGGCGATCACCAGATTCTGCGGCTCGCCGATCATGGTGCTGACGCCCCCCAGCGCGGTACCGACGGCACCATGCATCAACAGCGAGCGCAGGAAGCCGCGGAAGTCCTCGAGATCTTCGCTGTGGATCGCCTCGACACTGATGTCGTTGGCGTGATCATGCTGGGTATCGAAATTCTTGCCTGACGCCACCTTGTGATAGACGGAGTAGAAGCCCACCGCGATACCGATGATCACCGCGGTCACGGTCAAGGCATCCAGGAAGGCGGACAGCAGGGCGCTGGCCAGACAGAACATCAGCGACAGCCAGGTCTTGGAGCGCACGCCGAGAATGATCTTGGTGAAGGTATAGAGCAGCAACGGTTTCATGAAGTAGATGCCTGCCACCATGAACATCAACAGCAGGATCACCGGCAGATTGCGCTCCATCTCCTGCATGATGGCATCCGGGGAGGCCATGCCGATGGCGACGGCCTCGATCGCCAGCAGGCCGCCGGGTTGCAGCGGGTAGCACTTGAGCGCCATGGCCAGCGTGAAGATGAACTCGCCCAGCAACAGCCAGCCGACGATCACCCCACCCTGAGGGCCGCTGAACCACAGCAGCAGCGGATTGGTGATCAGGAACAGGCACATCAACTGCTTGTACCAGCGCGGCGATTGGCCGAGGAAGTTGCGCGCCAGTCCGTGACCGAGTGTCTGGCGTGTGTCGTGAGATGAGGAAGGCATGGGCAGTTCCCGGGCGTTGACTTGTTGTTGTTGGATGACAGTATCGGCAATGCCGCAACATCGCGGGCTTTGCTATCATCGCCGCCGTCATCGAGCGCCTGGCGGTATTAGAGCATGCTCGGTGATGAGGTCTCGGGTAGCCTTTGGTCGTGAAAACCGCGCAGCTAGCGCTGCGAGGTCGCCAGCCGGTGTGCTGGCAGCTCTTCCCGAGACGTGTTTCTGGTAAACGTCATCGTCCGATTGAAAGATCGGCCTCTGCAGCCACCGTGCTGCGTCTGCACGAGACCCGAAGATGAAATCACGGCATACCGGCCTGACCCACCTCAAGCACTCCGCGCGTTACTCTCTCAAGGGGCTCAAGGCGGCCTGGCGCAATGAAGAAGCCTTCCGGCAGGAGTTGATCCTGTGCGCGCTACTCTTGCCGTTCGCCTGGTGGATCGGAGAATCGCACATCGAGTGGCTGCTGCTGGTCGGCTCCATCCTGATCGTGTTGATGGTCGAGCTGCTCAATTCCGCGGTGGAGTGCGCGATCGATCGCATCGGCCCGGAGTTTCATGAACTGTCCGGGCGCGCCAAGGACATGGGCTCGGCAGCGGTGATGCTCGGTCTGATCTTCGCGGGCCTGACCTGGGGCACGCTGCTCTACGACAAGCTGTTCGGATAGGGCATATCGCCTGTGGGGCATGGCCGTGTCATGTCCCCTCTGCCTCCGTTATGCTGAAGGTCGGATCGAAGGAGACGACCATGCCCGACAACGCCCCCGCCTCATCACCCCACTCTTCCCGCCCGTCAGCGGATCTCCCGCTGCCGGCAGACTTCCTGCCGCTGGAGGCGCTGCTCGGCCAGCAATCCGAGCACAGTCGCCAGACACTGGAGGAGGCTGCCGGCGCCGCACGGGAGCGTCTGAACGAGAGCCTGATGCAGGCCCGGAGTCTCAGCGAGATGCGCGGGGATGCCAGCTCGCCCGTGGCGACGTTTCTGGCGCTGGGGGCGCAGCAACGTCTCGAGCTCGCCCGTCTGGTCACGCTGTCGGACTTCGCTCTCGATACCCTGTGCCGTCGCCCTGAGCTTCTGGCCGAACTGATCGAGAGCGGCGAGCTTGAACGCGCCTTGCCGCCACGGGAATTGAGCGCACGGCTGGCGGAGGGGCTGTCGGCCGCCGAGGATGAAAAGGCGATGCAGCAGGTGCTGCGGCGTTTTCGCCAGCTGCGCATGATGGGCATCATCTGGCGTGACCTCAATGGCACGGGCATGTGGGACACGGCGGGCGCGGTCTCGCGACTGGCCGAGGTCTCGCTTGAAGGTGCGCTGGGATGGCTGGAGGCCTTTCTTGAACCGCGCTATGGCCGCCCGGCAGCGGATCGCTTCGGAGAGCCGCAGCGGTTGGTGGTGCTCGGCATGGGCAAGCTGGGGGCCGGAGAGCTCAACCTGTCCTCCGATATCGACTTGATCTTCGCCTTCCCCGACAAGGGCGAGACGACGGGCGGGCGCAAGTCGCTGGATCACCAGGAATATTTCACGCGGCTGGGCCAGAAGTTGATCGCGGCGCTGGATGCGATGACCGCCGATGGCTTCGTGTTCCGCGTCGACATGCGCCTGCGGCCGCTGGGGGACGGCGGCCCACTGGTGGGCAGCTTCTCGATGCTGGCCAGCTACTATCAGGATCAGGGGCGTGAATGGGAGCGCTACGCGATGCTCAAGGCGCGTCCAGTGGCCGGCAGCATCACCGCGGGCGAGCGACTGATCGCACATCTGCGACCCTTCGTCTACCGCAAGTATCTGGACTTCGGCGCCATCGAATCCCTGCGCGAGATGAAGGGGATGATCAATCGCGAGGTCAAGCGCCGCGGGCTTTCTGACAACATCAAGCTGGGGTCCGGTGGCATTCGCGAAGTGGAATTCGTCGCCCAGGCCTTCCAGTTGATCCGCGGTGGGCGCGAGTCGGAACTGCAGGTCACCTCACTCAAGACAGCCTTCGCGCGACTGCCCGAGCTTGGCCTGCTGCCACAGGCGGTCGTGGATGAGCTGGTGCCGGATTACGTCTTCCTGCGTGATCTTGAGCATGCCCTGCAGGCGCAGGCCGACCGCCAGACCCAGACATTGCCGCTGGACCCGCTGGGGCGCGAGCGTCTCGCGCTGGCGATGCAGCTGCCGGACTGGGAGGCGCTCACCGAGCGACTCGAAGAGGTGCGCGCTCGCATCCGGCTGCACTTCGACAACGTGATCGCCGCGCCGGAAGACGAGGAAACCGAACCGCCCGAAGGGCAGCAGGCACTCGATGAGTGGCGTGCCCTGTGGCGCGATGAGCTGACGGTGGAAGAGGGGCGGGAGCTGCTCGCCGAAAGCGGATTCGAGGCACCTGACGAGAGTCTGCGGCGCCTGAACAGCCTGCGCCGCTCACGGGCAGTGCAGGGGATGCAGCGCATCGGTTTTGATCGTCTGGATGCCTTGATGCCCTCATTGCTGCAGGCGCTGGGCTCGGCGGCGGGCGACCCGGAAAAGCCCGGCGAGCATGATGCCAGTCGCGTGCTGGAGCGTGTGCTGCCGCTGATCGAGGCCGTGTTGCGTCGCACGGCCTACCTGGCGCTGTTGCGCGAGAATCCTGATGCTCTGACGCAGTTGATGCGCCTGTGTGCAGCGAGCCCCTGGATTGCCGAGCAGCTGGCGCGCTATCCGGTGCTGCTGGACGAGCTGCTGCACCCGCACAATCTCTACTCGCCCGCCGACAAGGTGCGTCTGGCCGATGAGCTGCGCATCGCGCTGTCACGCATCCCCGAAGAGGATGAAGAGGCGTTGCTCGAGGCGCTGCGCGTCTTCCGGCACGCCCAGGTACTGCACGTCGCGGCCTCCGACATCGCGGGGGCGCGCCCGCTGATGAAGGTGAGCGATTATCTGACCTTCATCGCCGAGGTGATCCTCGAGCAGGTGCTGGCGATGGCCTGGAAGACCCTGACCCGCAAGCACGGCTTTCCGCTGGGGCGGGATGGCCAGCCGATCACCGGGGACAGTCTGAGCGGCTGCTTCGTGATCGTCGGCTACGGCAAGCTGGGGGGCATCGAGCTGGGCTATGGCTCGGATCTGGATCTGGTCTTCCTGCACGATGCCGCCAGCAAGGGCCAGACGGATGGCCCGCGCCCCCTCGACAACCCGCTGTTCTTCACCCGGCTGGGTCAGCGCATCATTCATCTGCTGACCGCGGTGACTCCGGCCGGTGCCCTCTACGAAGTCGACATGCGCCTGCGGCCTTCCGGCAACTCCGGACTGCTGGTCTCGAGCCTGGCTTCCTTCCGTGATTACCAGCTTTCCCAGGCCTGGACCTGGGAGCATCAGGCGCTGGTGCGGGCACGTGCCGTGGCGGGGGATCCGGCGCTGGCTCTGGCGTTTGAGCAGACACGTCGGGAGGTGCTGGGGCAGGCCCGAGAGGCCGATGTCCTGGGCAAGGAAGTCGTCGCCATGCGCCACAAGATGCGGGATCACCTGGGGAGTTCCGCCAAGGACCGGGATGCAGGCCAGTTCCACCTCAAGCAGGATGCGGGAGGCATCGTCGATATCGAGTTTCTGGCCCAGTACTGCGTGTTGTCGATGAGCCATCAGGAGCCTGAGCTTCTGAGATGGAGTGACAACATGCGACTGCTCGAGACGCTGGAGGCCTGTGGGCGCCTGCCGGGTGAACAGGCCAGTGAGCTGCGCGAGGCCTATCTGGCCTATCGCAATACCAGCCACCGCCTCGCGCTGGAAAAGCGTGGCAGCCTCATCAATCTCGAGCAGGTGCCGCTCATCGCCATGCACCGCGAGCGTGTCATCACCATCTGGCAATCCTTGCTGGGGGAGTGATCTTGACTCAGACATTTCGTGTCCGGCTCAGGCATTTCCTGTCCCGATGACTCGCACGGCGTGATTAAACGCCATATCAATGCTCGCAATCCCCTGTCGCCATCCCCAAGAAAGGGTGCACCAGACAACGTTGACAGGGGAGGTCAGCATGATGGAGTGGATCGCGAATCACTCGAAAACCATCTCAGCGATTGCCAGTATCGGCTCGTTCTTCATCTGGCTGGTCTACGCACAGCTGCTGTATCACAACTTCCGTCGCCAGCGGCGCCCGCGCGTGCTGATCAATCGCGGCAAGTCCAAGGGGATCGACAGCCTGTGCATCGTCAGCAACATGAGTGCCGAATCGATCTTCATCGAGCACATCATCGCCCGGCTGGATACCAGTCATGGCAGCCTGCTGATGGATGTCACCGAGTTCGAACGCAGCTATCAGGAAGGTGACGAGCAGAGTGACAATCAGCAGGACGGCGACAGCGAACAGTCCGCGAAGGAGGCTTCCAGCAGCAGTGAATGGCGTATCTCCGATACCACGCGTCAGGGGCCGCTGGGGTCGGGCGACTTCCTGCATATCGGGACGTTCTCTGAAGTCATCGAGCGCATGGCGCGCCGCAATGGCATCTCGCTTGACGGTCACTGGCCCAGCAATGAGCAGCTGAAATTCCAGCGCCTGACGCTGAGCATCATCGGCATCTATGGCAGTGAAGACCACCCGATCGGCGTCGAGCGTGCCTTCCGTCTGCACGATGCCAATGGAGAATGTGCGCTGGTACCGGAGCGCTGGGATTCCAATCGCCTGTCATCACGCCGCCAGCGTCACAAGTTGCGCAAGCTTCTGAATCGCATCAGTGGGGAAGACATCAGCGAGCAGTCTACCTTCCAGCTTCCGAGTGACGACGAGTCGCGCGACAAGACGTCATGAGCGCGGGCACATGAGGCTAACGCATGAATCACCGGGCGCATGAATCACCGAGCGCATGAATCACCGAGCGCATGAAGCTTCGGTCGCATGAACTACCGGGCGCATGAATCATCACAAGCACGACAGCGGTGTCTTCACACTGTCAGGGCGTCGAGGATGGGGTAGGCTTTCCTGAGCCCCATTTACGGAGATCCTCGGATGCAGGAACGCGTCACGCCCTTTCAGCTGTTCATTCTGGTGCTGTCACTGTATGTCATCGGTGCGATGGTCGTGGATCTGATCTTCGAACTGTCGCCTCCGGTCCAGCGACTGCTGCAGTACATGGACTACGTGGTCTGCCTGTTCTTCTTCGTTGATTTCTGCAAGCGGTTCGCCAGTGCGAAGAGCAAGCGCGAGTACATGAAGTGGGGCTGGATCGACCTGCTGGCCTGTATTCCGGCAGGCCTCTTCCAGGGGGCGAGGCTGTTTCGCGTGGTGCAGATACTGCGAGTGCTGCGCGCCATCAAGTCGATGGAGATGATCTGGAAGCTGCTGTTCCGCAATCGCGCCGAGGGGGTGTTCGCCTCTGCGGCCACTGCCACGGTGCTGCTGGTGGTCTTCGGCGCACTCACCATGCTGATGGTGGAGACTCCCAACCCCGACAGCCCCATCAACACTGCCGAGGAGGCGCTGTGGTGGGCCGTCGTGACGGTGACCACCGTCGGCTATGGGGACTATTATCCCATCACCACTCTGGGGCGGGTCGTGGCCGTGCTGTTGATGGTGGGAGGCGTGGGGTTGTTCGGGAGCTTCGCGGCCTACATCAGTTCGATCTTCATCGAGGATGACAGTGAGCAGGAGGCGCGCGCGGCGCGTGCCCAGCGCGACATGACCCGCGCGCTCTACCACCAGATCAGCGAGCTGACGACCGAGGTGCGTGAATTGCGCACCCGGCTTGATGAAGTGGCGGTGATGCAGGGGGAGTCGCTGGCGGAGCGCGAACAGCGCCGTGAGGCGCTCCAGCGTGAGGTCAATGACGAGATGGCCCGGCGTCTGGACGAGGCCGGCACCACTGCGCCGCAACGCAAGACGGACCCCGGGCCTGACGGAAAGCGTTGAGCCGTGATCGGGCCAGAAAAAAGCCCCTGACACCCAAAGGTGTCAGGGGCTTTTGCATGCCTCGAGGCGTGCCCGGCTCAGTCGAAGTTGCGCGAGTAGAAGATCTCGAGCATTTCGCGACGCAGGCGGCTTTCGATGTTGGTGGCTTCCTCGAAGGTCAGCTCGCGACGCGAGGTGCCGAAGAGGTAGTTGTCCAGCTCGAAGTCCTTGAGCAGCATCTTGGTGTGGAACATGTTTTCCTGATACACGTTCACATCGACCATCTGGTAGGCACACTTGGTGTCTTCCGCCAGGTAATCCTGGATCGAGGTGATGTCGTGATCGATGAACAGCTTCTTGCCATCCACGTCGCGGGTGAAGCCGCGCACGCGGTAATCCATGGTCACGATGTCGGAGTCGAAACTGTGGATCAGGTAGTTCAGCGCCTTCAGCGGGCTGATCATGCCACAGGTCGAGACATCGATATCCAGACGGAAGGTGCTGATGCCGTTGTCCGGGTGGGACTCAGGGTAGGTGTGCACCGTGACGTGTGACTTGTCCAGATGGCCGACGACCGTCTCGGGCAGCGGGCCCGGGCCCGGCTCCGTCTGGGCGGGGTCCGTCTCTTCCAGCTCATGCTCGGCGATCAGGATGGTCACGCTGGCACCATGCGGCTCGTAGTCCTGACGCGCGATGTTCAGCACGTGGGCACCGATGATGTTGGTGACATCCTTGAGTATCTGGGTCAGGCGCTCGGCGTTGTAGAGTTCATCGATATAATCGATATACGCCGTACGCTGTTCTTCGGTCTGCGCGTAGCAGATGTCGTAGATATTGAAGCTCAACGAACTGGTGAGGTTGTTGAACCCGTGAAGGCGGAGTTGATCGCTCACGTCCAGGCCTCCTTGAGATGGGAGGGTGGTATGACATCCGATGCCTCTATCACGCCCGTGTGGCGTTGCCATCCAGGGGTGAACATCGGGCCGAAGAAGGTGTCCTGCGGCGCTCGTTTCGTGGCCGATGGCCGAGGAGCGACCGGGAAGACAACCGGTTTGAGGGGCGTATTATGCACAGGCAGGGCCGACACGCCAGCGTCAATTCCCGTCGAGCGTCGCTCGCTGGCGTGAGCCCCCCTCTGCTACCCGCCGTCAGATCGCTCATGGCGGCGGGTAGCAGAGGGGGAGTGCCGGGAGATGATCAGGCGGCGCTGTCGATGACTTCGTAGGAGTGCGTGATCTCGACGCCACCGGCGCTGAGCATCAATGACGCGCTGCAGTACTTTTCGGCGGACAGCTCCACGGCGCGTTTTACCTGTGCTTCCTTGAGGTTGTAGCCCGTGACCACGAAGTTGACGTGAATGCTGGTGAAGACGCTGGGCACGCCATCGGCGCGCTCGGCCGTGAGGTCTGCGCGGCAGTCCGTGACCTGCTGGCGGGCCTTTTCGAGAATCTGGATGACGTCAAAGCTGGTGCAGCCGCCCAGCCCCATCAGCAGCATCTCCATCGGGCGCGGGCCGGTGTTGCGTCCGCCATTTTCCGGATTGCCATCCATGACGACGCTGTGGCCGCTGCCGGATTCCGCGAGGAACTGGCGACCATCGGTCCACTTGATGCTGGTGTTCATTGCCATGACGAATTCTCTCCCTTCGGTGAATCAATGAGTCAGTGAGGTGCACCGGTGCGCAGGCGGGACCGCACGAAGGCGCACAGAATAGCATTGCCGCGCCCGCGGCCGGAGGAACGTCCGGCGCTGAGCTTATGCCTGCGAGCTCATGCCTCCGGATGTGCCGGGCGATCGCTGAGCAGCCTGTCCAGCTCGTCCAGTCTTTCCGGGGTTCCGACGTCGATCCATTCGCCACGGTGATGCAGTCCGCGTGCCTCCCCGCGCTGCATGGCATCGCGCAGCAGCGGTGCCAGCTTGAACACGCCATCACCCTCTCGCAGAGCCGGCGTCTCGTGCAGGGCGCGCCGGATCAGGCGTGGGGACAGCCATGACACGCCGGAGAAGGTCAGGCGGTCTGCGTGGTCCATGCGCTCGTCCGTTCCATTCACGGGGCCGTCGCGGACTTCGCCATCCTGCATCAGCAGGAAGTCGCCGCTCGGATGGTGTGGCGGGTTGTCCACCAGTACCAGGCCCGCCAACGGCCTTGGCGGCAGGCACTGAGTCTGGCTGGCCAGTGCCTGGGCCATCAGCGCCCCGAGATCCACATCGCACCAGACATCGCCATTGATCAGCAGGAAGGGTGTCTCGTCGGCGTCATCGGCCGTCAGAGCGCCGGGCAGTGTCAGCGCGCGTGCGATGCCGCCACCGGTCTCCAGTGGCGTCATCTCATGGGAGAACGTCAGCGTCAGTTCGCGCCTGCGGCCCTGCCAGCGCGCCTGCAGCAAGCCGCAGGGAGAGCGAGCAGCGGCGAAATGCTCCAGGATCTTCTGCGCAAGATGGCCGACGTTGATGACGATGTCATCCACGCCTGCGGCTTCCAGCCTGAGCAGGTGATGCTCTAGCAGCGGGCGTCCTGCGACGTTCAGCAGCGGCTTGGGCGTGTGGTCAGTCAATGGACGCATGCGAGTCCCGAAGCCCGCGGCCAGAATCATCGCGCGCATCAGCCTTTCTCCTGCGTGACATCTGTCTGACGTGCCTCGGCGTTGCGCATCAGGCGTGCCGCGCGATCGGCCAGAGCGGCCAGCTCATCGTAGTCGTCAAGGTTGATCTCCGGCGTCTCGCCATTGGCCAGTTGCAGGCCTCGTGCCTCGCACTCGGAGGCCAGACGCAGTGACAGCGCCGGGGTCAGCACCTCATCCAGCCAGTGGGTGAAGGAGATCAGTTCGGGGCAGAAGGCCAGACCTTCACGCAGATGGCCGAGGAAGCGTGGCATCAGCGTCAGATAGCGTGGCTTGGCGTCGCGCAGGGTCAGACGCGCGAAGATGCCGAGAATCTTGAGATTGCGCTGCACCCCCATGCGCTCGACGCTCTGTCGATACGCGAGCGGGCTGGGGGCTGGCAGGCCAGCGGCGGCATAGCGTGGCAGGGCGGCAAGGCGGGCCTGTTCGATCCAGCGCGCCATGGCGGGCTCCGGCCAGCGCCAGTGGCGGTCACGCAGCAGCGAGATCAGGTCGTAGTTCTCGGGACCGATGACGGCATCCTGGAAATCGATGATCCACAGCGTCTCCCGCGACTGGCCGGCATCGGCATGCAGGAACAGGTTCTGGGCATGGAAGTCGCGGTGCACGGTGACGAGAGGTTGCGCGCGCGCGGCCGTCAGCAGCTGTCCGCAGAGCGTTTCCCAGGCGGCGTAGCGGCGGTCATGCGGCATGTCGAGTAGCTGCCCCAGACACCATTCGGGGAAGAGGTCCATCTCGGCCTTGAGACGCGCATCGTCATAGGCGGGCAGGTCGGCCAGCGGCAGTTCATGCAACTGCTCGAGCAGGCCGATGGCCTCGCCATAGTAGTGGTCGGCGTGTTCGGTGCTGGTCAGGGCCGTCATCAATGGCGTATCCCCGAGATCCTCAAGCTCCAGAAAGCCTCGGGCGTCATCGAAGGCGAAGACCTCGGGCAGGGGCAGGCCGGCCTCTCGCCACTGGCGAGCGATGGCGACGAAGCCATGGCTGTCCTCCTTTTCCGGCGGTGCATCCATCAGGATGCGGGACGACATGCCGGGGGCGCTCTCATCGAGATGCAGGCGGAAGTAGCGACGAAAGCTGGCGTCGTCGGCCACCGCGCTCATGCGGACGGCGTCGGGGGTGAGGTCGTGGCGTGCGGCAGCCCAGGCGTGGAGGGCCTGACGGCGGGCGTCGGATGTCATGGGGCGGGGCTCCTGTCGGCGGATACGGGGGCCGGCTGTCAGTTGACGCCTGTGCCGCGGCCCCGCATGCTGGGGTGTGGTGACCACAGGACAGGCGGAACCGGCAAGCAGGAAGGCCGGTTGCTGGGCCTGTATAATACCGATTCCCCCAGCCAAGGACACAGAGCAGCCATGGCCCAGCGCAGCCATTCAATACACACGGGCAAGCCGGTGTCCGCCCTCGGGCGGCCGCATCGTCGTCTTGCGTCTTCCACGACGGCGACGCGTCTCCCCGTCAGCCAGCCGGCGACATGGCGGCTCAAGCCGCTGGTGCTGCGTCTCCTGTGGACGCTGGCCCCGCTGGCCGCTGGCGCGCCGCTGATGGCGCAAGCCGCCCCGCCGGAGCCGCTGTCGGCAAGCCAGCTCGACTGGCAGCCTTATGATGAGGTGCCGCAGGGGCAGCTGTGCAGCGGTCGCTACGTGACACCGGCCTACCGGATCGATGCGGGTGACACGCCCGAGCAGGTCGCGACCTCCGCCGACAAGGCCAATTATGGCAATGACGGCGTCGCGACCCTGATGGGCGAGGTAGTGCTCAGACGGGGTGATTCCCAGCTGGAATCGCCTGAGGTCAGCGTCAACGAGGCGCGAGACACCGCGACGGCCAAGGGCCCGGTGACCTACCGTCAGCCCGGCGTGCTGCTGCGCGGAGATGATGCCCGCGTCTCGCTCAACAGCGACGCGGCCAGCGTCGACAATGGTCACTACGTCTTCCACAAGCAGCGTATCCGGGGGGATGCGGTGCAGTTGGCGCGTCTGGAAGATGGCCGATATCGCCTGAAGGATGCCAGCTTCACCTCCTGTGAGCCGGGCAACAGCCTGTGGCGTCTGGTCGGCAGCGATATCACCATCGACCGGGAGTCCGGTTGGGGGGAGGCGACCCACGCGCGCATGGAAATGGGCGGCGTGCCGGTCTTCTATTGGCCCTATGTGCGTTTCCCGGTCGATGACCGCCGCCACACCGGGTTGCTGTGGCCGCAGCTCAGCTACACCAGCTCCAGCGGCTTCGATTATGCCCAGCCCATCTATCTGAACCTGGCCCCGAATTACGATGCCACCATCACGCCTCGCTACATTTCAGAGCGCGGTGAGATGCTGGAAGGTGAGTTCCGTTACCTGCTGCCGCGTGGCGACGAAGGCACGCTGGAAGGCGCCTGGCTGGCCGATGACGATGGCGGCAGTGATCCGGATGACGATGAAGAGGATCTCATCGGCGAGGATCGCTGGTACATCAATTACCAGCACTCTGGTCGCTATGACGCGCGCACGGCCTATCAGCTCAAGTATGGCGCGGCATCCGACGGCAATTACTTCGATGACTTCGGGCGCAACTTCGGCGAGACCGAGACGGACAGCCTCGAGCGTCTCGCGCGACTGAATTACCGTGGCGACGTCTGGGATCTCGAGTTCAAGGCGCAGGGGTATCAGCGGATGGACTTTCCGCTGGATGACGAGGACAAGCCGTTCTATCGCCTGCCGAGCCTGACTGCCAACGCGCGCTGGAGCCAGACCAGCGGCTTCTATGAAGAATGGAATTCCAACGCCACCTACTTCTGGCGTGATGTGGACGAGACCGACACGGACATCGACGACGATGAAGCCGCCAACGGCACCCGTCTGCGTCTGGCACCGGCCGTGGGCTGGCGCAGCGATCAAAGCTGGAGCTTCATCGAGCCGCGTGCCCAGCTGATCAGTCTGAGCTACGACCTGGACTACGGGGATCGCGAGACCGATCGTGACAGCAGTACCTCGGCGACCATTCCGGTGCTGTCACTGGACAGCGGCTTGATCTTCGACCGTGATACCGAGTGGTTCGGCGAAGGTTACAAGCAGACGCTGGAGCCGCGTCTGTACTACGCCTATGTCCCTGAGGTCGATCAGTCCGACTTCCCGGACTTCGACACCTCCGAGGATGCCTTCAGCTGGAATCAGCTGTGGTCTCCCTACCGCTTCAGCGGTGGCGACCGAGTGGGCGACACCAACAAGATTTCCTACGGCGTCTCCTCGCGCTTCATCAGTGACGAGAGCGGTCGCGAACGCCTCAAGCTGGGCGTTGGCCAGTCCAGCTACCTGTCGGACCGCAACATCGACATGGATGGGGACCCGGACAAGACGTCGCGCTCCGACTTCGACAGCTACTCCGATTACTATCGGGCGACGCGTGACCGCTCGCCGGTGGTCTTCCAGGCCGATGTGGTCCTCAACGACCAGTGGACCGCGACCCAGGCCGTGTTCCAGGACTTCGATCGCGGTGTCACCGAAAGCGCCCAGACATCACTGCGTTATCGCGCCAAACAGGGCACGGTACTGAACTTTGGCTTCAATCGTGAGATCGAAGGGTTCGTGCCTTACGATGATGAGGACGATGAAGACGTGCTGGGCTATACCCGCAACGAGTGGGATTTCTCGTTCGCGACGCCGGTCAGCGCAAGCTGGTCGCTGCTGGGCCGCTATCAGTACGACAGCACCAATTCCCGCTCGCTGGAGAAGGTGCTGGGTGTCCAGTACAACGACTGCTGCTATGGCGTCCAGGTCACCTGGCGGGAATGGCAGGATGACAACGACACCGCCAATACCATCTCGGATGATGAAGAGAAGAACGGTATCTTCCTGACCTTCGAGTTCAAGGGACTGGGTGGCGTCGGCCAGAGCGCGGACAGCTATCTGGAGCAGGCGGTGCCGGGCTATCGCAACGCCGGTTTCTGACCCCCGGGATGCGTCACGCACGCTGACGACAGGGCGCCGCTGCAAGGCGGCGCCATCAACATTTTTACGTCGAGAGAACACCCGATGCGCAAGACCCTGATTGCCCCGCTGGGGCTGGCATTCGCGCTGGCAAGCCTGCCGGTGAGTGCCGCCGAGTTGCTCGACCGTGTGGTTGCCGTGGTCAACAAGGACGCCATCATGCAAAGCGACATGGAGCGGCGTGTCTCCCAGGCCAGCCAACAGCTGCAGAGTCGCGGTATCAACCTGCCGCCGCGCAATGTGCTGGAGCGCCAGGTGCTCGACCGCATGGTCAATGAGCAGATTCAGCTGCAGATGGCGGAGCAGGCCAATCTGAGCATCGATGACACCCAGCTCAATGCCACCCTGCGGGGAATCGCCAAGGACAATGGTCTGAGCCTGGAGGCCTTTGCCGACAAGCTCGAGCAGGATGGCATGTCGCTGGCCGATGTGCGTGATCAGGTGCGTCGTGAACTGCTGGTGCAACAGATCCAGCAGCGTCGCGTGGCCAGCAAGGTGCGCATCTCCGATCGCGAGATCGACCGGTATCTCAACCAGCAGGACGTCGGCAGTGATATCCAGTATCACCTGGCGCACCTGCTGGTCGCCCTGCCGCAGGAGCCGACACCGGCTCAGGTCAAGGCGGCGCGCGAGCGTGCCGATGGTCTGCGTCAGCAGATCGCCGATGGGACGGACTTCGCCCAGGTGGCAGCGGCGGAATCCGCTGGCAGCCAGGCGCTGAGTGGCGGGGATCTCGGCTGGCGCGCCGGCGGTGAGCTGCCGAGCGTATTCGCCGATGTGGTGCCGGACATGCAGGCAGGTGAGGTGTCCCAGCCGTTGCGCAGTGCCAGCGGCTATCACCTGGTAAAGCTGATCGAGAAGCGTGGCGCAGGCAAGTCATTGATTTCCCAGACTCAGGCGCGTCACATCCTGATCCAGCCCAACCCGAACATGAGTGATCAGCAGGCGCTTGAGCGTGCCGAGTCCATCCGCCGTCGCGTGCTGGGTGGCGAGGACTTCGCCGCGCTGGCCCAGGAGTTCAGCGACGACAAGGGCAGCTCTCTCAAGGGTGGCGAGCTGGGGTGGGTCAGCCCGGGGCAGACGGTGTCGTCCTTCGAGACTGCCATGAACGCCCTGAAGGTGGGGGAGGTCAGCCAGCCCATCAAGACGCGCTTCGGCTATCACATCATCGAGGTCGAGAATCGTCGTCAGCAGGATGTCACCAATTCCAGCCAGCGTGACAAGGTCCGCAAGACCCTGTTCCAGCGCAAGCTCAATGACGAACTGGAAGCCTGGCAGCAGCAGATCCGCGCCGAGGCCTATGTCGACAACCGCCTTGATGAGCAGTGAGCGCGCCATGTCGTCCGAGGTGATCGCGCTGACCGCCGGGGAGCCGGCGGGCATCGGTCCCGAGCTGCTGGTGATGCTGGCGGCTCAGGCCGAGGACTTCCCGGCGCAGCTGGTCGCGGTCGCCGATCCCGACCTGCTGGCCAGTCGTGCCCGGCTGCTGGGGCTTTCGCTTGAATTGCATGAGCTGAGCCCCGGCGACCCCCTGCCACCGGCCCGCAATGGTCATCTGGCCGTATGGCCGGTGCCGCTGGCGGTGCCCAGTGAGCCGGGTGTGATCGATGCGCGCAACGGTGATCATGTCCTGCAGATGCTCGACGTGGCCATCGCCGCCTGTCAGGCCGGACACGCCAGTGCCATGGTGACGGCGCCGCTGTCCAAGGCGGCCGTGATCGAGGCCGGCCACGCCGGTTTCACGGGGCATACCGAGTATCTGCGCGACGTCTGCGGTGTCGAGGAAGTGGTCATGATGCTGGCGTGCCCGGGACTGCGTGTCGCGCTGGCCACCACCCATCTGCCGCTGCGTGAGGTGGCTGACGCCATCACGCCGCAGGGGCTGACACGAGTGCTCACTATCCTGGCGGAAGATCTCAAACGCTACTTCGGGCGTGAGACGCCGCGCATCGCGGTGTGCGGACTCAACCCCCATGCCGGCGAAGGTGGGCATCTCGGCGTCGAGGAGATCGAGGTGATCTCACCGACGCTCGAGGCACTGCGCGCCACGGGCATGCAGCTGGCGGGGCCGCTGCCGGCAGATACCCTGTTCACGCCACGTCATCTCGATGGCGTGGATGCCGTGCTGGCGATGTATCACGATCAGGGGCTGCCGGTGCTCAAGTACGCCGGATTCGGTCAGGCGGCCAACATCACGCTGGGCCTGCCCATCGTGCGTACCTCGGTCGATCACGGTACCGCGCTGGATCTCGCGGGTACGGGTCGGGCCGATGTCGGAAGTCTCGTGCAGGCCGTGCAGGTGGCCATCGAGATGGCAGCCGCCGCGCGAGCCTGAGATAATCCCCCATCATCTGGCGTGGCCGTCCATGCGGCACGCCGAGCGCGCACCTCAAGCAGGCGTCGCCGCTACCCCAGTCATTCGACCATCCAGGATGGTCTCGCCGTCCTTTCCATGTCCCTCGATGCCTCTGCATCGATTCCACAGGTGAAGGATGGCGTCTTGTTGTCGGGAGTCCACAGGGCTCCCCGGAGGAAAGTCAGTCCCATGTCCCAACATTTCCCGGCGCATCGTGCGCGCAAGCGTTTCGGCCAGAACTTCCTGCAGGATCTTGGCGTCATCTCCCGTATCGTCAGGGCCATTCGTCCGGCGGAGGGGGAGCGGCTGGTCGAGATCGGTCCGGGGCAGGGGGCGCTGACCGGTCCGTTGCTGGAAGCGGCGGGCAAGCTGGAGGTCATCGAGCTGGACCGTGACCTGATCCCCGGGCTGCGCGTGCAGTTCTTCAACTATCCCGATTTCGTCATCCACGAGGGCGATGCCCTGCGCTTCGATTTTCCGGCGCTGGTGGGCGATGGCCCGGCACTGCGCGTGGTCGGCAACCTGCCGTACAACATCTCCACGCCACTGATCTTCCACCTGCTGGAAGCGCGTGGCGCGATTGCCGACATGCACTTCATGCTGCAGAAGGAAGTGGTCGAGCGTCTGGCGGCTGAGCCGGGTGGCACGGACTGGGGCCGTCTGTCGGTGATGACCCAGTATTACTGTGCGGTCGAGAACCTCTTCCTGGTGCCGCCCAGTGCCTTCTTTCCGGCGCCAAAGGTGGACTCGGCCATCGTGCGTCTGGTGCCGCATGCCGAGCTGCCGCATCCGGCGACTGACGAGAAGCTGCTGGCCATCATCGTGCGGGAAGCCTTCTCCCAGCGTCGCAAGACCCTGCGCAACAACTTCAAGGGGCGTATCGATGCCGAACAGCTGACGGCGCTGGGCATTGATCCCTCGCGTCGCCCGCAGACGCTGACGGTCGCGGAGCTGGTGATGATCACCAACCATCTGAGCGCCCAGGGCATGACCGCCAGTCAGGCGGACAGCGCGCCCCGCAAGCGCCCCCGCAGCAATGTCGGTCACGGTGAGGTCACGACCTCGCAGGCCGCCACTGACAGCGATCACGACGCATGAGCGGCGTGGCGGACATTCATGTCGACGCCGTACCGGAGTACTGCGCCGACGAGAGTCGTCCGAGCGAGAACCGCTTCGTGTTCCGCTACACCATCACGGTGCACAATGGCAGCGACGAGACGATCCAGCTGCTGGCGCGTTACTGGAAGATCACCCAGGGAAGCGGCAACGAGCAGGAAGTCCGCGGCAAGGGGGTGGTCGGCAAGCAGCCGCTGATCGCCCCGGGGGAAAGCTTCCGCTATACCTCGCGGGCCGTCCTCGACATGCCGGTCGGCGTGATGCAGGGGGCCTATACCTTCTCCGATGCCACCCATGCGCGCACCTTCGAAGTCGCCATCGCGCCATTTCGTCTGGCCGGGCCGCATCAGGTGCATTGATGCCTGCCGAGTCTCGGGCCAGGTCGGGACATGGCCCATCGGTCTGTCGCCGTCCTGAACGAAACCATCACCAAGTCATTCACGTAGCAGGCCGCCAGGCGGCCGGGGGAGCAGCATGACGCAGTGGGCGATTGGCGATCTGCAGGGATGTCACGTTGAGTTCGAACGCCTGTTGCAGCGTCTGGAGTTCACGCCCGGACGTGATGTGATGTGGTTGGCCGGAGATCTGGTCAATCGCGGGCCGGGCTCGCTTGAATGCCTGCGCCATGCCAAGGCTCTCGGGGACAGTGCGCGCATCGTGCTGGGCAACCATGATCTGCATCTGCTGGCGGTCGCGCATGGCTTCGGGCGCCTCAAGCGTTCCGATACGCTTCAGCCCATTCTGGACGCGCCGGATCGCGACGAGCTGCTTGACTGGCTGCGTCGCCAGCCGTTGATGGTGGAAGAGACCATCGATGCGCGGCGCACGGTGATGACGCATGCCGGCGTTCTGCCTGGCTGGACCTTGAATCAGGCGGCAGCGCTGGCCCGCGAGGCGGAAGCTGCACTGGCGGGGAACGCCTATCGCGAGTTTCTCGGCGAGATGTATGGCGACACGCCCGATCTCTGGCGGGAGGATCTCAGCGGCATCGCGCGGCTGCGTTGCATCGTGAATGTCTTCACCCGCATGCGTTTCGTGGACCGCGAGGGTCGCATGGACTTTGCGTCCAAGGAGGGGCTGGATTCCGCGCCCGAGGGCTATCGTCCCTGGTTCCAGTTTCCGCGTCCCGAGGGAGCCTGGGATGACTCTCCGCGCCTGCTGTTCGGCCATTGGGCGGCGCTGGAAGGCGAGACTCCAGCGGCGCGCCAGGATGTCGCGGCACTGGATACCGGCTGCGTATGGGGTGGCGGGCTGACAGCGCTCGATCTCGAGACGGGGCAGCGCGTGTTCGAACCGGCGGTGACATCGCGCGACTGACTCTGCAAGGCGCCTCCCCTGCGCGGCGCACGTCCATTTTCCTGTCCCTATCTTCAGCGGAGTTCCCATGAGTTTCGAACATCTTGATCTGGCGTCACTGGCGCAATGGCGCGACGGCGAACAACCCTTCGTGCTGCTGGACATCCGTGATCCGCTCAGCTTCACCCAGGGGCGCATTCCCGGCAGCCGGCATCTGGACAACGCCAGTGCGGGGGCGATCTTGGAAGAGACACCTCGCGACACACCGCTGGTAGTGGTGTGCTATCACGGCCACTCCAGTCAGCAGGCAGCGGCCTGGCTTGCCGGGCAGGGCTTCGAGAAGGTCTACTCTCTCGATGGCGGTTTCACCCAGTATCAGCTCACCCATGGCGACGATGTCGAAAGCGGTAGCTGATCCCACCTTTGCCTGATTGTCTCATCTCCCTTCTGCCAAGGAGTCCCCATGACTCGTAGTGCCCCTCATCGACTTGATGCGTCATCGGACCGCCTGCTGCAAGGGCTCGAGGTCTATCGGGTAGGGGGCGCCGTGCGCGATGCGCGCCTGGGCTGGCCATGGCATGAGTGCGATTTCGTGGTGGTGGGCGCGACGGTCGAGGACATGCAGGCGCGTGGTTTCCGCCCGGTGGGGCGCGACTTTCCGGTCTTCCTGCACCCTCAGACGCAGGAGGAATATGCGCTGGCACGCACCGAGCGCAAGTCCGGACATGGCTACGTTGGCTTCACCGTGCATGCCAGCCCCGACGTGACCCTGGAAGAGGATCTCGTGCGTCGTGATCTGACCATCAATGCCATGGCCGAGCCGCTGGACAGTCCGCCCGGCGAGGGCGAACTGGTGGACCCCTACGGCGGACTTGCGGATCTCGAGGCACGACTGTTGCGCCACGTCTCCGACGCCTTCAGTGAAGACCCGCTACGCGTGCTGCGCGTGGCACGCTTCCTGGCACGTTATCAGGGGCTGGGTTTCACGGTCGCCGAGGAGACTCGCGCGTTGATGCAGGGGATGGTCGAGAGCGGCGAAGTCTCGCATCTGGTCGCTGAGCGTGTCTGGAAGGAAACCGAGAAGGCGCTGGGGGAAGCCAGTCCTGAGGCCTACTTCCAGCTGCTGGATGAGCTGGGTGCCCTGAGCGTGCTGATGCCGGCGCTGGCGAGGGAGGCCCGTGCGCTTGAGTCAGCGCTGGAGCGGCTGGATCGACTGCCGCGACAGCTGGTCGATGAGGCGGAGATGGTCTGCTGGCGCATGGCACGGCTGGTGGAGCACCTGTCGCGTGAGGAGATCGATACCCTGGCGCAGGAGCTGCGTCTGCCCAGTGCCGTTCGCGATGCGGCTCAGCAGGCGCGTCTGTGCCGAGAGCTGAATGATGCGTCGCATCGTGAGGGTGGCGTGCAGGCGGAAGATCTCAAGGTCTGGCTGGATGGCGTCGATGCGTGGCGTCGTGGTGAGCGCCAGTCGGTGCTGGTGGCCTTGCTGGCAGTGGAAGACAAGGGGCTGGCGCGGCTGGGCAATGCCGCCTGGCAGGCCGCGACGGCGGTCTCGCCGCAATCCCTGGTCGCTCAGGGGCTCAAGGGTGCCGAGATCGGGCGGGCGATGGGCGAGCAGCGTCAGCAGGCGATTGCCGAGGCATTGCGTGAGTGGCGAGCCACGCCAGAGGTCCATGCGCCGCACTGTGGTTGTGGCCACGCTCACTGAGAGGACGATGCACGCAGAGGCAAGGGCCGGGCTGCGGAGTGAGGGTCTACAGGCGCGGTTCGCTGCCATCGCTCAGGCGGCGCAGATTGAGCGCGTGACGCACCACGATCAGACTGGCGAAGACGAGTATCACGCCGCTCATTTCCGGCGCCAGCCACAGGCTGAAGAGCGGGGCGGCAAGCCCTGAGACGAGTGAGGCAATGGCGGCGGTGCGCAGGCGCCACGCCAGTCCGATCCACAGGGCAGCACAGCTCAGGGCCACGCCCGGTGCCAGCATCAACAGCACGCCGAAGGCGGCAGCGACAGCCTTGCCGCCTCGATGTCCACGATGCCATAGCGGCAGGCTGTGGCCGATCAGCACCGCCAGCCCGATCAGTCCCAGTGCCCAGGCGGGCAGGGCGATCTCGCCACCCAGCCACAGGGCAGGCATGCCCTTGGTGGCATCGAAGGCCAGGACCAGCGCGGCAGGCATGGCACCGTGCAGTCGCAGTACATTCGAGAAGCCCGGATTGAAGGAGCCGGCCAGCCGCGGGTCGGTCAGGCCCAGGCGCTGGCAGATCCACACCGCTCCCAGAACCGACCCTCCCCCATAGGCCAGTGCCAGCAGCAGGCTCAGCTGCTGCCAGTGTGCCAGCGTGGCCACCCAGCCGATGATGTCGCTCAGCATGCCTCCCCCGCACATGACCCGCTGCGCGCCGTCAGCCATGTCGCTTGCGGACAGGCGCATCGCGCGGCTCGGTTTGGCCAAGCAGGGGCTGGGTGCAGTAGAATCTCGGGCATGATGGCGGGGCCTTTGGCGGCGTCGTTTTACTGGTTCATCCGACAAGCATAGAGGTAACGCCATGGATCGTGTGCTGATCGAGGCTCTGGCAGTTGAGACCGTGATAGGAGTCTATGACTGGGAGCGTACCATTCGCCAGCGTCTGGTGATCGATCTGGAGATGGCGACGGACATCCGTCCTGCCGCGGCGGGGGATGATCTGACGCATACCCTTGATTATGCTGCCATCAGCGCTCGTATCCAGACCTACGCAGACGACAGCCAGTTCGAGTTGGTGGAGACCTTCGCGGAGCGTCTCGCCGCGCTGCTGCGGGAAGAATTCGGGATTCCCTGGCTCAGGATGACGGTGCGCAAGCCGGGGGCGGTCCCGGAGGCGCAAGCGGTGGGCGTGCGCATCGAGCGTGGCACGCTCGTGGATGTCAGCGCATGACTCTGGTGCTTGTCTCCATCGGCAGCAACATCGAGCGTGATCATCACGTGCGAGTCTGCCTGGATGCCCTGGAGGCGACCTTCGGGGAGCTCACGCTGTCTTCCGTCTACGAAAGCGAGCCGGTGGGGTTCGTCGACGGGCGCAATTTCTACAATCTGGTGGCGGGATTCCACAGTGACTGGAGCGTCGGTGAGCTGCAAGCCTGGTGCAAGCAGGTCGAGTTCGCCAACGGACGCCTCGAAGGCAGCCCCAAGTTCAGTCCGCGTACGCTGGATATCGACATCCTGACGGTCGGTGAGCTGACCGGCGAGATCGACGGTGTCCTGCTGCCGCGCGAGGAAGTGGATCGCAATGCCTTCGTGCTGCTGCCACTGGCGGAAGCCTTCGCCGAGCAGCGCCACCCGGTGCGTGGGGTCGACTATGCCAGCCTGTGGCAGTCATTCGTCGAGCATGGGCATGCCGAGTCGCAGCCCTTGTGGCCGGTGGAGTTCAACTGGCGTTGCCGGAGGGTCTCCCGCACCGGCGTCGCGCCGTGATGAGGCGGCACTCTGCGCGGTCTGATCACGGCGCTGAATGACGCTCGCGCCATGACCTGCGCCACATGAAGCACGAACGCCCTGCCGGGTAGCCCGGCAGGGCGTTGCTGTTTTCATCGTAGCCGTTTCATCGCAGCTACGCCTTTTCACGGCCGCCGAGACGCGCCGGGAGCGGCAGTGATCAGTCGTGATGCCCCTGCGGCGCGGACAGGCTATCGAGAGGCCAGCGTGGTACGGCCTTCATCGGGCCAGTGTCCTGCTCACCGGCGTTCAGTCGTTGTGCACCCACGTAGGCGATCATGGCGCCATTGTCGGTACAGAAGCGACCGCGCGGATAGTAGGCGCGGGCGTTGCGCTTGGCCAGTTCATGGCTCAGGCGCTCGCGTAGGCGGGTATTGGCACTGACGCCGCCCGCCACGACCAGACGCTTGAGACCGGTCTGATCCAGCGCGCGGCGGCACTTGATGACCAGGGTGTCGACCACGGCTTCCTCGAAGGCGCGCGCGATGTCGGCGCGATGCTGTTCGTCCGGCTCGCCACTGGCCTTTGCCTTCTTGAGGGTGACCATGGTGTGGGTTTTGAGGCCCGAGAAGCTGAAATCCAGTCCGGGGCGATCCGTCATCGGGCGCGGGAAGCGGTAGCGCTTCGGATCGCCCTGCTCGGCCAGCTTGGCAACCTGCGGGCCGCCGGGGTAGGGCAGTTCCAGCATCTTGGCGGCCTTGTCGAAGGCCTCGCCTGCGGCATCATCCACGGACTCGCCCAGCAGCTCGTACTCGCCCAGCCCGCGTACCGCCACCAGCTGTGTGTGGCCACCGGAGACCAGCAGCGCCACGAAGGGAAATTCCGGTGCGTCGTCTTCCAGCATCGGGGCCAGCAGATGGCCTTCCATGTGATGCACCCCGAGCACCGGAATCTGCCAGGCTCTGGCCAGGCCATGGGCCGTCGAGGCGCCGACCATCAAGGCGCCCACCAGCCCCGGTCCTGCGGTATAGGTGATGGCATCGATGTCAGCGGCTTTCAGATTCGCCTCGTCCATCACCTGCTGGATCAACGGCAGCAGCTTGCGGGTATGATCGCGAGAGGCCAGCTCTGGTACCACACCGCCGAATTCGGCGTGCATGGCGATCTGGCTGTAGAGGGCGTCTGCAAGCAGGCCCTGGTCCGTGTCGTAGATGGCGACGCCGGTCTCGTCGCAGGAAGTCTCGATGCCGAGCACACGCATGGCTGACTCTCAGGAAATATCAGAAGTAGAGGGCGGCACGGCCAGCGAGGCTGCCTGAGCGAGCCCGAGAGGCGAGGGTGCCGTGAATGCGCGATATTCTACTGGCTGTGAGCACGGGTGTCGCGCCAGCTGGCGTTATGCGAGAGACGATTTCCGGTTTCCGCGTTTGCAAAGGCGGGGACGGGTGTCTAGAATATGGCACTCTGCAAGACTGGGTCGTGCATCCGACCACCCCGCAAAAGCTCCCCGAATCATGATTCCAGCCAGCGACGGCTACCCTCACCGGTGGTGTCGCAGGCGACTGATTGATGCTGGATCGACCTGCAGGTGGCGGTTTACCGTCGCTGGCTGGTGGCTCCTGAGGAGTGGCTGCACCGGATGTGCGTTCAAACCGAACTCATGATCTCAAGGTAGGTGAGTGTTTAATGCCTTCAGTTAAAGTACGTGACAACGAGCCGTTCGACGTCGCCCTGCGCCGTTTCAAGCGCTCCTGCGAAAAAGCCGGTGTTCTTTCCGAAGTGCGTCGTCGTGAGCACTACGAGAAGCCGACCGCTGTTCGCAAGCGTCAGCAGGCGGCCGCTGTAAAGCGCCACGCCAAGAAGGTTCAGCGTGAGCGCAAGCGTTTCGAGCGTCTCTACTGATCCGTACTTTTGGGGAGTGATCCACTGCTCTCTGGAAGGACACCAAGCGGCTGCCTCACGGTGGCCGCTTGTTTTTGTCTCTGGTGATCCGTTTGTTCCCGAGTCGTGTGTCAGTTCACTGCACACGTTGCTGTTTCTCGAGGGATGGCCTGACCCGAGCGCTGTCGTCGATGTGATCGCCCGTTGGCGTGATGTCGACTCACTGCGTTGGGGTCAGTCCGTTTTTCCATGACTTCTGGCGAACCATGGCTGGTCTCATCCCGCAAGGCTTCATAGACGATCTGCTGGCCCGTACCGATGTGGTCGAGGTGGTAGGTGAGCGTGTCCAGTTGAAGAAGGCTGGCAAGAGCTATGTCGGCCTGTGCCCCTTCCATCAGGAAAACTCTCCCTCGTTCAACGTCATTCCGGACAAGCAGTTCTATCACTGCTTCGGGTGCGGGGCGAGCGGCAGTGCCCTCAAGTTTCTGATGGAATTCGATCGTCTGCCGTTTCCGGAAGCGGTCGAGCAGCTCGCCTCGCGTCTGGCGCTCGAGGTGCCCCGTGAAGGCGGCAATCAGAGCCCCCATGAACGTCGCGAGCGCCAGCGCCGCGAGCAGGCCCGTGAAGAGGGTGTCAATCTGCTTGAGGCGGCGGCTGACTTCTATCGCCAGCGCCTGACGGAACCTGCCGCACAGCCCGCCCGTGAGTATCTTGAGGGGCGTGGGCTGTCGCGTGAGGTGATGCGCGATTTCGGTATCGGCTTTGCGCCCCAGGGCTGGGAACATCTCAAGCACCACCTGAGCAAGCTGGGTGTCAGCGAAGAGGTGCAGATCGAGTACGGCCTGCTGATCCATCACGAGGAGAGTGGGCGGCGCTATGACCGCTTCCGCGATCGCGTGATGTTCCCGATCCGTGACTGGAAGGGGCGCACCATCGCCTTCGGTGGTCGCGTGATGGGCGATGCAAAACCCAAATACCTGAATTCCCCCGAGACGCCTGTCTTCCACAAGGGGCGTGAGCTCTACGGCCTGTATGAGGCCCGCGAGGCGAATCGCAAGCTTGAGCGCATGCTGATCGTCGAGGGCTACATGGACGTCGTGGCGCTGGCGCAGTATGGCATTCGCAATGCCTGCGCCACCCTGGGCACCGCGACCAGTGAGGAACACCTCAAGCGCCTCTATCGGCTGGTCGATGAAGTGGTGTTCTGCTTCGACGGTGACAAGGCTGGCCGTCAGGCCGCGCGCCGGGCACTGGAGACGGTGCTGGACGTCATGATCGATGGCCGCCAGGCACGTTTCCTGTTCCTGCCTGAGGGTGAAGACCCGGATTCGCTGGTGCGCAGTGAAGGGCAGGAAGCCTTCGAGAAGCGGGTGACCTGCGCCTCGGGGCTCTCCGAGTTCCTGTTCGAGCAGGCGGCGGAAGGGCGCGACCTCAAGCGCATGGAGCAGCTGGAGCGCTTCGTGACCCAGGCACTGGAATGGATCTCCCGGGTGCCCGAGGGGGTGCTGCGTTCACTGCTGCTCAAGGAGCTGGAGCGCCGCAGTGGCCTGGAGCGTGAGCGGCTGGATGCCATGCTGGTGGAGCGTGCCGCGGCGCGTGATGCCCAGCAGGCGCGTCTCCGGCAGCATCAGCAGCTGCGCCAGTCGCACTCCGCCGCTCCGGCGGGGAATCGCCTGGAAGGTGGCAGTCTGAATGAACCGCAGGGTGGCGACTGGTCATCGCTGGATGCGATGGCAGATGCCGGCTTCGGTGAGCAGGATGCAGAGGGCTGGCAGCCGGAGGACTGGGCGCCGCCCCCGGAGGCTGGCGGTGCCTCGGGTGGGCGGTCTCGTCCGGCCGCTGCCTCGCATGGCGCGGCGCGCAAGACGTCACCGCGTCACTCGGTCAGCATGCTGACGCGCCTGCTGCACCTTCTGGTGCATGAGCCGCAGCTGGTGGCGGAGCTGCCGGCCAGCGATGAATGGATCGAAGGCGCCGGCGAGCCGGCAGACAGTGAGGATGTCCGTCTGCTGGTCGAGGTGGTGAGATTGCTCAAGGCTGGCCAGTATCGTTCGCCTCAGGTGCTGCTGGCGCACTTTCTGGGCACTGCTCAGGGGCCGAGCCTCGAGCAGTTGGCCGCGCGTGAGTTGCTCATCCCGCGTGAAGTGCGCAGCGAGGAGCTGAAGGGGCTGGTGGAGCATTGCCAGCATCAGCTGGCGCGCACGTCACCCGAGGCGGAATACCAGGCCTTGCTGGCCAAGGAAAAGCAGGGCGAGAAGCTGTCGGCTGAGGAGAAGCAGCGGCTGATGGCCCTGCTGATGCAGCTGGCAACGCGGCGCTGAAGCTCACGGAGCCTTTCGGTGACCGCATGTGGGAGATGGGCCGTCCTCGCGGATGAAAAAGCGTTGGCTGACCTTGAAAGACGCTCTCACACACACTATCTAATGGGGTAGTTCCCGATGCGGACTGCCGCAACGTAACCGATAACGCTAACACACCTGGATGGTCCGGCAAATACGCCGCTGGCAGCATCTCCCGATGGCACGCTATACTGGTGCGCTTGATGCTCTCTTCGTCCCTAACCGGCGCTTACTCGCTGAGCAGCGTCGCGTCCAGGTGCTTCATTCTTCTTCGTCGAGATTAGGGGTTCTATGGCTGGTAATGCGCAGCAGCAGTCGCGTCTCAAGGAGTTGATCGCGCGCGGCAAGGAACAGGGTTACCTGACCTATGCCGAGGTCAACGATCACCTGCCCGAGGATATCGCTGATCCAGAACAGGTGGAAGACATCATCAGCATGATCAACGATATGGGCATCAAGGTCGCTGAAGAAGCGCCTGATGCCGATACCTTGATGATGTCTGATTCCTCCACTGACGAGTCCGCCGCCGAAGAAGCCGTCGCTGCTCTCGCCGCGGTGGAAAGCGATGTGGGACGCACGACCGACCCGGTCCGCATGTACATGCGTGAAATGGGTACCGTCGAACTCCTGACCCGTGAAGGCGAGATCAAGATCGCCAAGCGGATCGAGGAAGGCACGCGTGAGGTCATGTCGTCTCTGGCCTTCCTGCCGGGAGCGGTCGACTCCATTCTCGAAGCCTACGATGGCACGCTCGGCGAGGACGGCGGACGTCTGTCCGACCTGTTCTCCGGTTTCATCGATCCGGATGAAGGCGTACCGGGTGTCGCTGAAGTCGAGGTCGAGGAAGTCGAGGAAGTCGAGGAAGGCGAGGAGTCTGAAGGCGAGGACGACGACGAGGACGACTCCGCTTCCGAGGGTGGTCCGGACCCTGAGCTTGCACGCGTGCGCTTCGAGCAGATTCGCGAGCAGAATGATCTGACCAAGGCCGCCATCGAGAAGTACGGTTCAGGTTCTCCTGAGGCCAAGGCCGAGCAGGAGCGTCTTGCCGAGCTGTTCTCGCCGATCAAGCTGGTGCCCAAGCACTTCGAGCGCCTCGTCGGTCAGGTTCGCGTGTCCGTCGAGCAGGTGCGCGAGCAGGAAAAGGTCATCCTGCAGATCTTCGTCAAGCGCGGCAAGGTGCCTCGCAAGAGCTTCATCAAGGCCTTCCCGGGCCACGAGTCCGACATGGATTGGTTCGACAGCTTCATCGGCGGCAGCAAGAAGTACGCCGACAAGCTCGAGCCGTTCCGTGCCGACGTGCTGCGTGCCCAGCGCAAGATCGCCTTCGAGCAGGACATGGTCCAGCTGCCGGTCAGCGAGCTCAAGGAAGTCAATCGTCGCCTGTCGATCGGTGAAGCCAAGGCGCGGCGTGCCAAGAAGGAAATGGTCGAGGCCAACCTGCGTCTGGTCATCTCCATCGCCAAGAAGTACACCAATCGTGGCCTGCAGTTCCTGGATCTCATCCAGGAAGGCAACATCGGCCTGATGAAGGCCGTGGACAAGTTCGAGTACCGTCGTGGTTACAAGTTCTCGACCTACGCCACCTGGTGGATCCGTCAGGCGATCACGCGCTCCATCGCGGATCAGGCGCGCACCATCCGTATTCCGGTGCACATGATCGAGACCATCAACAAGCTGAACCGTGTCTCGCGTCAGATGCTGCAGGAAATGGGTCGCGAGCCGACGCCGGAAGAGCTGGGTGAACGCCTCGAGATGCCGGAAGACAAGGTGCGTCGCGTGCTCAAGATCGCCAAGGAGCCCATCTCCATGGAGACGCCGATCGGTGACGACGATGATTCGCACCTGGGTGACTTCATCGAGGACGGCACCATGGTCTCGCCGATCGACTCCGCCACCGGCGAAGGTCTGATCGAAGCGACCCGCGGCATCCTGTCCGGCCTGACCGCACGTGAAGCCAAGGTGCTGCGCATGCGTTTCGGTATCGACATGAACACCGACCACACCCTCGAGGAAGTCGGCAAGCAGTTCGATGTCACCCGTGAGCGTATCCGTCAGATCGAAGCGAAAGCGCTGCGCAAGCTGCGTCACCCGTCACGCTCCGAGTCACTGCGTTCCTTCATGGAAGAGTGATCTGAAGCGTTCGGAGCCACGGTTCAGCCGCTGGCCCCGCTGACAGCACAACGCCCGCCCCCATGCGAATGGGAGGCGGGCGTTGTCGTTTCTGGTCGCGAGTGAATGGCGTGGATGGCAGGCGGACATGATCGTCTTGCGATGCGCTGAGTGGTGGTGCCGTCAGGCTCCATGCCCCAGCTGATGCGAGGATGAGGTCGCGGCCACGCTGAAGATGACGCGTCCCTTGACGCACTGGCGGGACACCGGGCCCATCTGCTCACTGCTCAAGCCATCGGGGTGCTCTCCGTACAGCCAGAGGCGGCCGTGGTGGTCGATGCGATCTACATGCTTGATCAGCCGTCCCAGCGTCGGGTGTTCCACCACGATGGTGGTACCCGGTGCCAAGGGCCAGTGTCCAGGCCAGCGCATGCTGATGACCAGACTGTGCTGCGGGAGGCGGGGGGCAAGACTATGACCGTGCAGGCGGTAGCTGTTGAACCAGCGCATGTGAGGCTCCTTGAAGGTGAGGGCATGACACGGTCGGGGTCTTGTCGGTGTCTTTCCTGAGCAGTGGTGATAGTTGTAGGATATCCACTGCTTAGTAAAATATAATCATTCTCATTTGATGTCCAGGCATTCTCATCCCCGGACGGAGGGATGGTGCCGGGCAAGGGCCGAAAAAAAAGCCGCGGCTCATGGTGAGCAGCGGCTTCTTCGGTATCACGAACGTGCGGGATTCTCGGGGTTCCAGCGGCGCTGGAGAGGGACTCGAGCGATGTGCGTCAGAGTGCGGCGTCGAGTTCGCGCAGTCGGGCACGGCGCTGGCGACCCATGCGAATGGCCAGCAGCACGATTTCGGCCACGGCGATCGCCATCAAGGTGTAGCCGAACAGTTCGGTGACTTCCTCGGCAGCATTCTTGACCGAGCGCAGGTAGGCGCTGCCCATCAGGGTTTCCCAGAACTCCGAGCGACCATAGAGGCGCGAGAAGACATAGGTGGCCAGGAAGCCGGCGCCAAACAATCCGAAGGCGAAGCTGCGACCGAAGTGTTCGAACTCGGCCACGAAGCGGGTGCGATGGCGCCATACGCCGATGATGACCGGAATCGCGACCACGCTGACCAGGATCTGCCAGCTGCCATCACCGAGCATGCCATCGAGCATGGCGTCCTGTTCACGGATCAATGACGCTGCGAACAGGCCGAACAGCAGCAGGCTGACGGTGCGCAGATCCGGCAGGCGTGAATGTACCAGCCACATGGTGGCGGCACTCAGCGCCAGCAGGGTGCTCTGCATGTGTTCCGTCCAGCTGGCTTCGCTGAAGCCGACATCGCCGAAGTGATGGGCATCATGCATTACCAGCGACATCATCGCTGCCACCACGGGGGCATAGATGGCCAGGCGCAGGCAGGCCTGCATGAACAGCGAGGTCGGCTTGCGACCATAAAGAGGCTGTTCGGCGCTGATGGGCAGCGGGACGGTATGGTGGTGTCGTGTCTGTGAGGTCAGGCGAGACAAGGGACTCTCCGGACAGTCCATGGACTGCCTGTCAGGGTGAGGGTGTCGTTTGCCTGCTCATTATAACGATGCAAAGGTGGCGGGTTAATATTGCCTTAAGAAAACTGTGAGGTGCCATTTGAGCATCGATGTCGCGTCATCAATCACTCATCCCTGTCTCAGTCGGTCGCGCTCGGCCTCTTCGACGATCCAGTCATGCACGGCCTGGATACGGCCATCGTCCAGAGTGCCGTGGGGATGGACGATGACGTAACGCTTGCCGGTCAGCACGCGCTCCGCGAACGGGGCAATCAGGATGCCGCTGTTCAGTTCATGGGTGATCAGGGTGCGTCTTGCCATGGCGACGCCCATGCCGGCGATGGCCGCTTCCATCGAGAGATGATTGCGATTGAAGGTATAGCCACGCTGAACGTTGACCTCCGGTGCGCCGATGCTCGCCAGGTAGAATTCCCATTCGGCATGGTCGTGGCTGCCGCGCCACGCAGTAACGTCATGCAGGAGGGGGTACCAGGCGAGATCCTGAGCATTGCGCAGTGGGGGGCGGCCGCGCATCAGGCCGGGGTGGCAGACGGGGAAGATCTCTTCTTCCATCAGCTCCGTGACCTGCATGCCGGGGTAGTGGCCATCGTTGAGGTCGACCGCCAGCTCGAAATCCCCCTCGCGCAAGGGTGAGTCACTGTCCTCGGCACGTACGTGCAGCTCGATGTCCGGGAAGCGTGCCTGCAGGCGGGGCAGGCGTGGTGCCAGCCATTTCGAGAGGAAAGACGGCACCGAGCGCAAGCGCAGCACGCCGCTCATCAGGCCGCTGCGCAGCCGCTTGACCTCCAGCCCCACTGCGCCGTAGGACTGCTCCACCACGCGTGCCAGACGCGCACCTTCCCCCGTCAGTTCCAGCCCGCGTGAACGGCGTAGAAACAGCTTGAAGCCCAGCCGCTCCTCCAGTTGCTTGATCTGCTGGCTGACTGCACCCGTGGTGACATGCAGTTCCTCGGCGGCACGCGTGAAGGAGGCGTGGCGCGCCGCGCAGGCGAATACCTGAAGCCAGGCGTGGGTCTGGCCATTGAGATGGCGTGGGCTGATGGGGTGAGGCGTGGCGAGTGGCGAGTCGGAGGGCTTGGGCATGCTGGAACTCGTGCTGGCAAGAGACGACAGATGGATGCTGACTGAACAGGGATGACGCTTATGACACAGTCTACGCCGTTTTTGTCTCGTATGGTTTAGTAAAACTAAAGCCATGGGCAATTTTTATGGTTTGTGACTGTGGTCCCCCTCCCTCATCATGGCGTCATTCACTCGCACGGCCACTGGCTCGGCGGGAACTCGAGATGAGGTGTCGTCATGTCCATCAGCGTATTTGATCTCTTCAAGGTCGGTGTCGGTCCGTCCAGCTCGCATACCGTGGGCCCGATGCGCGCTGCCGCACAATTCGTGGAAACGCTGCGCGCAAGGGATCTGCTCGAGCGTGTGGCGCGCATCGAGGTGCAGCTGCATGGCTCGCTGTCCGCGACCGGTGTCGGGCATGGCACCGACAAGGCTGCCATCCTCGGGTTGATGGGCGAGCTGCCCGAGACCATCGACCCGACCATCATCGAGCCCTGCGTCGAGGAGCTGCTGGAATCCCAGACGCTGCTGCTCGACAACCGCATCGCGGTGCCCTTCGTGTGGGTGCGCGACATGCAGTGGCACGACGAGCCCTTGCCCTATCACCCGAATGCCATGCGTCTGGTGGCGCATGGCTACCGTGAGGAGCTGTACCGCAATGTCTACTACTCGGTAGGCGGCGGCTTCGTGGTCGATGAGGTGGAAGCGGCGCGTGATCCGTTGCTGGAAGACGAAACCCTGCGCCTTCCCTATGAGTTCAATACCGCCAATGAGCTGCTGGCGCTGTGTCGCATGCACAAGATGCGCATCAGTGAGCTGATGATGGCCAATGAGTGCTCGTTGCGCAGCGAAGCTCAGGTGCGTCGCGGTCTGTGGCGCATCTGGGAGGTGATGAATGAATGCATCGACAACGGCCTCAGCCATGAGGGCATTCTGCCCGGCGGGCTCAACGTCAAGCGGCGTGCCAAGCGGCTGCACGCGCGCCTTCTGGATGTGGAGTCCAGCAAGTCGATCATTACCTCGACCTTCTCGGCGATGGATTGGGTCAACCTGTTCGCGCTGGCGGTCAATGAAGAGAATGCCGCTGGTGGGCGCATGGTCACCGCGCCGACCAATGGCGCGGCGGGCATCATTCCGGCGGTGCTCAGCTATTACATGAAATTCCAGGAAGATGCTCGCGAGGAGGATGTGGTCGATTTCCTGCTCACGGCGGCCTCGGTGGGCATCCTGTGCAAGAAGAACGCGTCCATCTCCGGGGCGGAAGTCGGCTGTCAGGGCGAGGTGGGCTCCGCCTGCGCGATGGCGGCGGCCGGCCTTGCCGAGCTGATGGGCGCGACGCCGGAGCAGGTCGAGAACGCCGCGGAAATCGGTCTCGAGCACAATCTGGGGCTGACCTGTGACCCGATCGGCGGCCTGGTGCAGATTCCCTGCATCGAGCGCAATGCGATTGCCTCGGTCAAGGCGATCAACGCCGCCCAGATGGCGATGTGTGGCGATGGGGATCATTTCGTCTCGCTGGACAAGGCGATCCGTACCATGCGCGACACCGGCCGCGACATGCAGGACAAGTACAAGGAAACCTCCAAGGGCGGGCTCGCCGTCAACGCCATCGAGTGCTGATGCGGCTCCCTGTTCCGACGCTCTCTTTTCTCTTCTGAAGTCTTGCCATCTTCGGAGGCTAACGCATGGTCTCCGGCCAGAGATCATGTGCTCGGCAACCCTCATTGACGCCTCTCGGCACGGATTTCCGTGACCGGGATGGCGTCTTTTTTGTGCGTCTCTTTCACCGACCGTCACCACCCGACGCCTGATATCTGGCAAGGAATCGTCCCCTTGCGCGTGCCCTGGCGGCAATCACCTGCCGCTGGCATCGCCATGCCCGATATTTCGCGCCTGTCGATGATCAAGCAGAAACTGATATATCGGCTATTGGTCGAGTGACGTGGGATGAGGCTGGCAGCGTGAGTGGCAGTGTTCTAGTTTACGTTAACGTTAATTGCGCTGAGTGCAACGCCCCTGTCGGGCGGCGTCAGCGCCTCTTCACTCAGCCTTGTCGCCACAGACACTGCCGGCTTGCCGGACAGGGACGGAGACCCGACATGCCATCACCTCCCATTCAGGGACCGCGCGCCAGTGGAGGTGCCTCTGCCACGGCGCCCATTCTCGAGACACGTGGCCTGAGCAAGGATTTTCGTGGCTTCACCGCCGTCGATGATGTCGATCTGCAGATTCAGGAAGGCCACATCCATGCACTCATCGGACCGAATGGCGCAGGCAAGACCACGGTCTTCAACCTGCTGACCCGGTTCCTGCCCGCGACCCGTGGCGAGATTCTCTATCGTGGCAAGTCGATCACCCGCATGCGCTCGCATGAGATCGCGCGTCTCGGGCTGGTGCGTTCCTTCCAGATATCCGCAGTCTTCGCGCAGATGACGGTACTCGAGAATGTGCGGGTGGCACTGCAGCGCTCACAGGGCACCTCGTTTCACTTCTGGAAGTCCGAGCGCAGCCTCGACAGCCTCAATGAGCAGGCGCTGCATCTGCTGGAAGAGGTGGGGCTGCACGAGGACGCCAACCGAGTGACGGCCAGTCTGCCCTATGGCCGCAAGCGTGCGCTGGAGCTCGCCACCACGCTGGCACTGGAGCCGACGGTGATGCTGCTGGATGAGCCGACCCAGGGCATGGGCGCCGAGGATGTAGACCGTGTGGTCGAGCTGATTCGCGTCGCGGCACGTGGGCGCACGGTGCTGATGGTCGAGCACAACCTGAGCGTGGTCAGTCGTCTGTGTGACCGCATCAGTGTGCTGGCGCGCGGACGCGTGCTGGCGGAAGGTGACTACGCCAGCGTATCGGCCGACCCCGAGGTGCGCGAGGCGTATCTGGGCAGCGAGGTGACCGATGTCACAGCGGATCAGCGCGAGGAAGTTTCATGACCCAGATTCTGGAAAGCCCGGCCAAGCGTCAGCCCCCTGCGAGTGACTCCGCCACGCCGCAAGAGCAGCTCTGCCTGCGCGAGCTGAACGCCTGGTATGGCGAGTCCCATGTGCTGCATGGCGTCAACATGACGGTGCGGCGCGGCGAGCTGGTGACCTTGCTGGGTCGCAATGGTGCCGGCCGCAGCAGCACGCTGCGCGCGATCATGAACATGGTCGGCCAGCGCAGTGGCGGGATCTTTCTCAAGGGTCGCGACACCATGAAGCTGGCCCCGCATCACATCGCCCATCTCGGTGTGGGCTACTGCCCCGAGGAGCGTGGCATCTTCTCGAGTCTGAGCGTCGAGGAAAACCTGCTGTTGCCACCGATGGTCAAGGGCGCAGGGCATGGCCAGGGTCAGAGCCAAGGTCAGGGTCAGAATCAGAATCAGGGCATGTCGCTGGATGAGCTCTACGCGCTGTTTCCCAATCTGCATGAGCGGCGCAACAGCCAGGGCACGCGCCTCTCCGGTGGCGAGCAGCAGATGCTGGCGCTGGCGCGCATCCTGAGAACCGGGGCCGACCTGCTGTTGCTGGATGAGATCACCGAGGGTCTCGCGCCGGTCATCAATCAGAAGCTGGGTGAGGTGCTGATGCTGCTGAAGGCGCGCGGCATGACCATCGTGCTGGTCGAGCAGAATTTCCGCTTTGCCGCACCGCTGGCCGACCGCCATTACCTGATGGAGCACGGCACCATTCTTGAGGAGATCACCGCCGCTGAGCTGCCGGCACGCCACGAATATCTGCACAAGGTACTGGGGGTCTGAACTCCCGGTCGGGGTGAGCTGCACCGGGCTTGCCGCCATGCACCGCCGTTGCATTCGCCAATCTGAAGTCCGTACGTCTCACCACAACAATCACAATATTGCCGGGTAAACCGGTCTGGAGATGTCATGCACGCCACCGTTTCATCCAACGCCACCCCTGTCGCATCACCGTTGTCACGCCGCATCACGGCGGCCACACGCCGGCGCCTGTGGCCGCTGTCCGCGCTCATGATGGGGTCACTGCTGTCGGCGGGAATCGCGCAGGCCGATATCAGTGACGGCGTGATCAAGATCGGCTATCTGGCCGACATGTCGGGTACCTATCGTGACCTGGCAGGCCCGGGCGGCCTGGATGCGCTCAAGATGGCGGTCGAGGACTTCGGCGGCAGCGTCAACGGCATGCCGATCGAGGTATTGAGTGCCGATGACCGCAACAGCGCCGATGTCGGTGCCAATACGGTGCGCGGCTGGATCGATCAGCAGAATGTCGACATGGTCGCAGGCCTGGTGGCCTCATCGGTGAGCATCGCGGTGACGCGGATTCTCGCCGAACAGGACATGCTGGGAATCGTCTCCGGCTCGGCGGCCTCCAGCATCACCAATGAGCATTGCACGCCCAATCATGTCCACTGGGTGTATGACACTTATCCGCTGGCGCATGGCACGGCCAAGGCCATCGTCGATGAAGGCGGCGACAGCTGGTTCCTGCTGACTGCGGATTACGCCTTCGGTCATGCCCTGGAAGGAGATGTGGAAAAGGTGGTGACCGAGAACGGCGGGAGCATCGTCGGCAAGGTGCGTCATCCGTTCCCGACCAGTGATTTCTCCTCCTACATCCTGCAGGCGCAGGGTTCCGGCGCCAAGATCGTCGGGCTGGCCAACGCCGGGGCGGACACCGTCAATGCGTTGACCACGGCGAGTCAGTTCGGCGTGGTGCAGTCGGGGCAGTCGCTGGCGGGGCTGTTGATCTTCCTCAACGACGTGCACGCGCTGGGGCTTGAGGTCGCGCAGGGGCTGCAGCTCACCACCGGCTGGTACTGGGACCTCAATGACGAGACGCGTGCCTGGTCCCAGCGCTATCACGAGCGCAATGCGCGCATGCCGACCATGGTCCAGGCCGGCATCTACTCAAGCACCCTGCATTACCTGAATGCGGTGGCAGCCACCGGCAGTGATGACACCGCCACCGTGCGGGCGAAGATGGGCGAGACGCCGGTCAATGACATGTTCGCCAACAACGGCACCATTCGTGCCGATGGGCGCATGGTGCACGACATGTACCTGGTCAAGGTCAAGACGCCCGCCGAGTCCCAAGGCGAGTGGGACGTCTATGACGTGATCCGCACCATTCCCGGCGCTGAGGCCTACCGACCGCTGGCGGACAGCCAGTGCGAGCTGGTCAAGGGCTGAAGGCGAACGTCAGTCGAGCCGCGAAACGCGTTGCATGGCGCTGCTGATCACGGGATCGGCAGCGCCGAACGGCTGACGCAAGTGGGCGCTGAAAAGGACTGAGCGGATGACGATGATTCTTGGAATACCCCTGATGGTACTGTTCGGCCAGCTGATGCTGGGGCTGATCAATGGTGCCTTCTATGCATTGCTGAGTCTGGGGCTGGCGGTGATCTTCGGTCTGTTGCGCATCATCAACTTCGCGCATGGTGCCCAGTACATGCTGGGGGCCTTCGCGGCGCTGCTGGGGGCGCAGTATCTGGGGCTCAATTACTGGGCGGCGCTGATCGTGGTGCCGCTGGTGGTGGGGGCGCTGGGCATTGTTGTCGAGCGCTTCCTGCTGCGCCGCATCCAGCATCTTGATCACCTCTATGGCCTGCTGCTGACCTTCGGGCTGGCGCTGATCCTCGAGGGCACGCTGGTGAATCTGTTCGGTGTCTCGGGGTCGAGCTACCCGATTCCCGAGGCGCTGAGTGGCGGCTTCAAGCTGAGCTTCATGTTCCTGCCCACCTATCGCGCCTGGGTGCTGGTGGCGGCACTGGTGGTCTGCTTCGGAGTCTGGTTCCTGATCGAGCGCACGCGTCTCGGTGCCTATCTGCGCGCGGGAACCGAGAATCCTGAGCTGGTGCAGGCCTTCGGCATCAATGTGCCCTTGATGGTGTCACTGACCTACGGACTCGGCGTGGCGCTTGCCGCCTTCGCCGGCGTGCTGGCCGCGCCCTTGTATCCCGTCTCGCCGACCATGGGCTCGAGCCTGCTGATCGTGGTGTTCGCGGTGGTGGTCATCGGTGGGATGGGCTCGATTCTCGGTGCCATCCTCACCGGGCTCGCGATGGGGCTGATCGAGGGGCTGACCAAGGTGTTCTATCCCGAGGCCGCCAATACCGTGATCTTCGTGGTGATGGTGATGGTCTTGATGCTTCGCCCCGCCGGGCTGTTCGGAAAGGAGGCCTGACATGGCCGTACTGCAACAGGACCACCAGGCCGCGCGTGCAGGCAGCGCGCCGCGCAGAATCACCCCGCTGGGCGTGCTGTATCTCGTGCTGTTCCTGCTCGGGTTGCTGGCGCCCTGGGTCGCCTATCCCGTCTTTCTGATGAAGATTCTGTGCTTCGCGCTGTTCGCGAGCGCCTTCAATCTGCTGCTCGGCTTCGTGGGGCTACTGTCCTTCGGGCATGCCGCCTTCCTGGCCACGGGTGCCTACATCACCGGCTTTCTGCTCGCGGAGTATCCGGGCCTGAGTCCCGCGCTGGGCATCGTGGCCGGCACCTTGGGGGCCGTGGTGCTCGGCACGCTGTTCGGCGCGCTGGCCATTCGGCGGCAGGGCATCTACTTCGCGATGATCACGCTGGCCCTGGCACAGATGATGTTCTTCTTCTTCATCCAGGCGCCGTTCACCCATGGGGAAGATGGCCTGCATGGCGTGCCGCGCGGTGAGCTGTTCGGCGTGTTCGATCTGGCGGACAACCACACGCTCTATTACGTCGTGTTCGCGATCTTCGTGGCGGCCTTTGCCCTGATCCGCCGTGTGGTGCATTCCCCCTTCGGTCAGGTGCTGAAGGCGATTCGCGAGAACGAGCCGCGTGCCATCTCGCTGGGCTATCACACCGATGCCTACAAGCTGGTCGCCTTCGTGCTGTCGGCGGGGCTGGCGGGCCTTGCGGGAGCGACCAAGACGCTGGTGTTCCAGCTCGCCTCGCTGGGCGATGCCAGCTGGCACATGTCGGGGGAGGTGATCCTGATGACACTGCTGGGCGGTGTCGGCACGCTGCTCGGGCCGCTGGTGGGTTCCGGGCTGGTCATCGGGCTTCAGCATCAGCTGGCGCAGTCCGCGCTGGGGGATTGGGTCAGCGTGATACTGGGCGCCATCTTCGTGGTCTGCGTGCTCAGCTTCCGCAGCGGCATCATCGGGGAATGCCAACGCTGGATCGCGCGTCGTCAGCAGCGGGAAGAAAAATGAGCGGCGAGGGTGGGGATGAGAAGCGAGGTCAGCAAGAAGGTGCGGGTGGCGCGTCTTGCTCTTAAGCAAAGAAAATCAATGGCTTGCCGATGACTTCAGGCATAAAAAAAGTCCACCCAAGTGGGTGGACTTAAATGCCATTGTATATCGAGGGGGATACGCCGGTCCCGGATCCTCGACTCAGCAATGAGCACGCCATGCGAGATAGCCGCCATTTGCCATCTCGCTTTATAGATTGCATACCTGGCGCCAGCTTTCTAGCAAGTCATTCAAAATCAATAGCTTGAGTGTTTTCTCTTCGCCAGATGCCTGCCAGGTGGCGGTCAGGCGAGTCGAGGCGTGCGCATTGCCGGGCGGATCATGGTGCGTTGCAGCATGGTTGTGCACCAAATATGTGCCATTTTTCGAGCATATCCGTACGTCATCAATAGCTTATGTGCTTTTCAGGCATCGGCCTGTCCGCTAGCACTGTATCTGCACGGCATCCCCCTCGAGGCGAACCGGCCACACCTGAAGCGAGAGCGTCTCGTCATCCAGGCATTGGCCATCCTTGAGTCGATAGCGCTGCTTGTAGAGCGGCGAGATCACCAGTGGCTCACCGGCATGATCGCCCAGCAGACCGCGGGCGATCACGTTGGCGCCGGATACCGGATCATGATGGTCGATGGCGAACAGCGTGAGGGCGTCGCTGTCCGCGCTGGAGGGTAGCGTGAACAGCGCGATCTGGAAGTCCTGGCCGGCCTGTTCCAGCCAGGCGGCCACCCCGGAGCCCGGCACCAGGTCCCCGCGCTGACAGAGTGTCACCCAGCGAAGTGGCGACTCCTCCTTGGTTGAGGTGTCAGGTGCCGTGTCCTGTGCCGTGTGGCACGCTGTGGAGAGCGGTGTGGAAGCGAGTGCAGGCGATGTCATGAGCGCACCTCCGTGGCCAGGTTGGCCGTCAGTTCTGTTGCCAGGCTGATGCCTGAGTCCGTTCCCTCATCGAGAGAGCCGCCGTCACTGGTGATCAGCTCGCCGCGGCTTGCCGGGCGTATCTGGTCACGCTCGATGATGTTGACCACGGCCGGGTCGGGTCGCTGGTCATTCACGTAGTGGCGGAAGCGCTTGAGCTTCTCGGGACTCTTGAGGGCATTGGCCCATTCGCACTCGTAGCGGTCCACCACCTGTTGCATCTGCTCCTCGAGGGTCTCGCCAAGCCCCAGACTGTCCTCGAGAATCACCTCCTTCAGATAGTCGAGCCCGCCTTCGAGGCCCTCGCGCCAGACGGAGGTGCGCTGCAGGCGATCGGCGGTGCGAATGTAGAACATCAGGAAGCGGTCGATGGTGCGGATTAGTGTCTCGTCATCCAGATCGGTCGCGAACAGCTCCGCGTGACGCGGGCGCATGCCGCCGTTGCCGCAGACGTAGAGGTTCCAGCCGTTCTCGGTGGCGATCACGCCGACATCCTTGCTCTGGGCCTCGGCGCATTCGCGGGTACAGCCGGAGACGGCGAACTTGAGCTTGTGCGGTGAACGCAGGCCCTTGTAGCGGTCTTCCAGCGTCAGCGCCATCGCCATGCTGTCCTGCACGCCATAGCGACACCAGGTGCTGCCGATGCAGGATTTCACCGTACGGGTGGACTTGCCGTAGGCGTGGCCGGTCTCGAAGCCGGCGGCGATCAATTCACCCCAGATATCCGGCAGTTCATGCAGCTGGGCGCCGAAGAGGTCGATGCGTTGCCCGCCGGTGATCTTGGTATAGAGGTTGTAGCGCTTGCCGATCTCGCCGATGGCGATCAGCTTGTCCGGCGTGATCTCGCCGCCGGGAATGCGTGGCACCACGGAGTAGGTGCCGTTCTTCTGCATGTTGGCCATGAAGGTGTCATTGGTGTCCTGCAGCGGAATGTGCGAGGCCTCGGTGATCGGCGCATTCCAGCACGAGGCCAGAATCGAGCCCACCGCGGGCTTGCAGACCTCGCAGCCCAGGGCATCGGGATGGCGACCGTGGCTGGCCATCAGCTCGGCGAAGGTCTGGATGCCTTCGACGCGCACCAGCGAGTAGAGCTCCTGACGGGTATGCGCGAAGTGCTCGCACAGCGAGCGATCGACCTCGACGCCACGACTTTCCAGCTCGGCATCCACCACCTTCTTGAGCAGCGCCGCACAGCCCCCGCAGCCGGTACTGGCCTTGGTGCAGGCCTTGATGGCGCCCAGATCGCTGTTGCCGGCGTCGATGGCGCTGCACACATCCCCCTTGGAAACGTTGTGGCAGGAGCACAGGGTGGCGCTGTCAGGCAGGGCATCCGCGCCCAGGGTGATGGACTCGCCACTGGCATCCGGCAGGATCAGTGCCGCCGGGTCCTTGGGCGCCGCGATGCCATTGGTGACGTACTGCAGCAGGGTGTCGTAGCGCGAGTTGTCACCGATCAGCACCGCGCCCAGTACCTGCTTGCGGTCCTGCGAGACGACAAGGCGTCGATAGACGCCGTCGGCCTCGTCACAGTAACGATAGCTGATCGCGCCTTCGCTCTTGCCGTGGGCGTCACCGATGGAGCCGACATCCACCCCCAGCAGCTTGAGCTTGGTGGACATGTCGGCGCCCTGGAAGCGGAAGCGCTCCTGCGCATCGCTTGTGGCATCGCCTGTGCTGGCGGCCAGCAGGGACGCCACGCCGCGTGCCATCTGATAGCCGGGCGCGACCAGCCCGAAGATGCGCGATTGCCACAGGGCGCACTCGCCGATGGCAAAGATTTCCGGGTCCGAGGTGCGGCATTCGTCATCGATGATGATGCCGCCGCGCTCGCCGATCTCGAGGCTGGCGCTGCGTGCCAGTGCATCCTGAGGACGGATGCCGGCGGAAAACACGATCAGATCCGCTTCCAGATGCTCACCGTCGGAGAAATTCATCCGCCACTGGTACTCCTCGCCGGGCACGATGTCGGTGGTGGCGCGATTGAGGTGCACTCCCACGCCCAGCGCAGTGATGTGTTGCTTGAGTGCCAGGCCGCCATCCTCATCCAGCTGCACCGGCATCAGGCGTGGCGCGAATTCGACCACATGCGCCTCCAGGCCGAGTGACTTGAGGGCGTTGGCGGCCTCAAGTCCCAGCAGGCCGCCACCGACCACCACGCCTCGTGTCTTGCCGTCGGCAGCGGCGCGTATCTGGTCGAGGTCTTCCAGGGTGCGGTAGACCAGCCGATTGCTGGCGGCAGCCTCGCTGCCTGGCTCGCCAAGGCCCTGGATGGGCGGCACGAAAGGCGTGGAGCCGGTGGCCAGCACCAGGCTGTCGTAGGGATAGCGCCCTTGGGGAGTGATGACATGGCCGCCGTCGCGATCGATCGCCGTGACGCACTCGTCGAGGTGCAGCGTGATACCGGCGCTGGCGTAATCCTCCACGCTGCCGAGCGCGAGAGAATCGGCATCGCGTCCGGTGAAGTACTCCGAGAGATGTACGCGGTCGTAGGCGATGTGGCGCTCTTCGCCGAAGACATGAATCTGGTAGTGCGCGGTGGCGCCCAGCGCGATCAGCTGCTCGACGCAATGATGGCCTACCATGCCATTGCCGATGATGATCAGGTGTTTCATGCGGCCTCCTCGAAGGTGTCAGGGGTGGTGTCGCGATCAGGATGTTGAGATGCAGTGTTCTGGTGGGTCGCTCTGCCGCCGGGGTCATTCGGTGGGCCAGAGGGTGTCTCGTCCAGTTGTGCCAGCGCTTGTGCGGGCATGAGCAGCAGGTCGTCACGAATCGCTGTCAGTGGCGTGCCTGCCTTGAGGGCTTCGAACAGCGCGTTGCCGGCACTGACATCGCCGTAGAGCACCACCCCGACCAGACGCTCATCGCGCAGCAGCAGGCGGCGGTAGTCACCCAGGGCGTGGTCCTGATAGACCAGCACCTCGTCAGTGGGATGTGGCATCAGCTCGCCGCAGCTGTAGAGGTCGATACCGCTGACCTTGAGACGCGTCGCCAGGGGGGCATTGCGATAGGGCGGGGTCGCTTGCTCAAGAAGATGGCGTGCGAGCACCTCGATCTGTGCCCAGATGGGCTCGATCAGACCGAAGGTCTCGCCCTCCACCTCACAGCATTCGCCCAGCGCGTGAATGTGCGGATCGCTCGTGAGCAGGTGGCCATCGACCTGGACAGCGCGCTGGCAGGCCAGGCCGGCAGCACGCGCAAGCGTGATCTCGGGGCGGATGCCAGTGGCGGCGATGGTCAGTCCGGCGTGCAGTTCACGGCCATCCTTGAGACGCACGCCAGTGATGCGGCCCGCCGGCGTCTCGAGCCATTGCTCAAGATGCGCGTCGGTGATGATCTCGAGGCCGCGCTCGCTCAGCTCCTGCTCCAGCAAGCCAGCGGCCACGTCATCCAGCTGACGGTTCATCAGGCGCTCGCTGCGCTGTAGTAGCGTCACCTCAAGGCCACCCTTGCGCAGGCCCTCGGCGGCCTCGAGCCCCAGCAGGCCGCCGCCGATCACCAGGGCATTGCCGTCGTGACCGGCTCCGGTGCGACAGGCGGCCTGCATCTGCTCGACATCCCTGAGGTCACGAAAGCCCATCAGTCCCGGTGGCCAGTCATTGGCATCCAGTGCCTGAGGCAGGTGAGCGGGGAGCGGCAGTGGCAGCGCCGGGCGTGACCCCGTGGCGATCACCAGACGCTGATAGGGAATGCGGCGACCGCTGGCGGTCTCGACACAGCGGGCGGCGCGGTCGATCTGACAGGCGGGATCACCGCTGATCCGTGTGATGCCATGCAGCGAGAACCAGTCGGCCTGCTGGCTGATCAGGTCATCGGCTTGCGTCTCGCCCGCCAATAGTGGGGAGAGCTGAATGCGGTTGTAGGGCAGGTGAGGCTCTTCACCGATCACCGTGACTGTCCAGGGGAGCTGGCGATCAGGTGACAGCGCGACCAGTTGCTCCAGCAGCTTCTGCGCCGCCATGCCATGACCGATGATGATCAGGGACGGGGTCGTGTCGCCGGTGGAAGATGACGGATGCATGCTGCCTCCTTGCGATGGGATATCGAGTGCAAAAAAAAAGCGCCTGCTTGCCGCCGTGAAGTTCACGACGTCAAGCAGGCGCCTTTGCCTGGAAGATGAGGGCTAAGCATTGGATAGCGAGTTGCAGTGCTGCGCGACGATACGGCTGTCACTCGGGACTGCGGCAGGTCTGACGGACCGTTGGCTGCCGTGCATCCGCATGGATGCGCGGCGAGACCTGCGATTCGGGGTCGTCATTGACCCAACCTGTCAGGAATACAGCGAATTTGGTGCCGCCTGAGGAAAAACCACCAACTTTCATTGGTTTGTGAGTATTTCGATGTCGAGGGTCAGGTGTTTTCGAGTGGCTTGAGGCGCCATGGGAGCCGCCTGTCGTGAGGGAATGGTGCAGGAAGTCTCAAGGATGCACAGGGCTGGTGCGACAAGGCGGAGTGAGCGGCAGGGTCTTGCGGCTCCTGTCGACAGACTGGTGAGGATGAATGGTGCAAGTTGCTGTTATCAAAGAGAAAGAGAAATGATTGGTCTGGTATCTGCCTCTTTTACCGCATTCATGTGCAGACATGACTGAGGGATCCATGTTCGCGTCAGCAATGACGTCGGGCATTACATCCGGCCAATGGCGGCTTGATCAGTCAGTCCGCGCGATGACCCGAACCGGGTCAGATACCTAGTCAGTGAACAGATATCAGCAACAGGCAAAGGCGCCTGATGACCGCACGCTTCGTGCTCGGTCGTCAGGCGCCTTTTTCGTGGTCAACGTTCTGTGCTCAATGCACCAGGGAGTGATGTCGATGCAAGTCAGGAATCCCCCAGACGCCCCGCAACCTGCTAGATGTCGTGCCACCACCACCTGCCCGTATTGCGGTGTCGGATGTGGTGTGGCGGTCGAGCTTGAGCAGGACCAGGACAGTGTGCGCATCGTGTCGTTGAGTGGTGATGTCGCGCATCCGGCCAATCATGGCCGGCTCTGCGTCAAGGGCTCCGCGCTTGCCGAGACGCTGTCGGCCGATGGGCGTCTGACGATGCCGCAGGTGCGTGATGAGGCCGGGGTATTGCGAGAGGTGAGCTGGGAGACGGCGCTGGACCTGATCGCCGCACGCTTTGCTGATCTGAGCAGGACGCATGGCGGAGAAAGCATCGCCGCCTATCTCTCGGGGCAGCTGCTGACCGAGGACTATTACGTCGCCAACAAGCTGTTCAAGGGCTTCATCGGTACTCCTCATCTGGATACCAATTCGCGACTGTGCATGGCCTCGGCCGTCGTGGCTCACAAGCGTGCCTTCGGAGCGGACGCCGTGCCCTGCAGTTATGAGGACCTCGAGCGTGCCGAGCTGGTCGTGCTGGTCGGCAGCAATCTGGCCTGGAACCATCCGGTGCTGTTTCAGCGGCTCAAGCAGGCGCGTATCGACAATCCACTGCTGCGAATCGTGGTGATCGACCCCCGGGTGACCGACAGCTGCGAGATAGCCGATCTCTATCTTGGCCTGCGTCCCGGCAGTGATGCGCGTCTCTTCAATGGTCTGCTGGCCTACATGGCAGATCGCGGACGCCTGGATCGCCTCTATCTGAAGGCGCACACCCAGGGCTTCGATGCGGCGCTCAAGGCGGCAAGGCGGGAAGACTGCTCGCTGGGGGCAATCGCGCGTGACTGTGATGTCGATGTGGAGCGTCTCGAGACTTTCTATTACTGGTTCGCGACCCAGTTGCATGTGGTGACGCTGTTCTCCCAGGGTGTGAACCAATCGACCAGCGGTACCGACAAGGGCAATGCGATCATCAATTGCCATCTGGCCGGGGGCAAGCTCGGGCTGCCGGGGGCGGGACCGTTCTCGATCACCGGACAGCCCAACGCGATGGGCGGCCGGGAAGTCGGTGGACTGGCCAATCAGCTGGCGGCACACATGGACTACGAGACGCCGGGCGCGCGGGAGCTGGTCGGTGAATTCTGGAACGCCCCGAATATCCCTCAGGGGCCGGGGCACAAGGCGGTCGAACTGTTCGCGGCGATCGAGCGTGGAGAGATACAGGCGCTATGGATCATGGCGACCAATCCGGCGGTCAGTCTGCCGGACAGTACGCGCGTACGTGCGGCGCTGGCGGCCTGTCCGCTGGTGATCGTCTCCGAGTGCATGGCGGACAGCGACACCCTGGCGTATGCCGATGTGGTGTTGCCGGCCAGCAGCTGGAGCGAGAAGGATGGCACCGTCACCAATTCCGAGCGCTGCATCTCGCGTCAGCGTGGATTGCTCGCACCGCCGGGCGAGGCACGTCACGACTGGTGGCAGCTGGCGGAGGTCGGCAAGCGCATGGGGTACCAGGCGGCATTTGGCTACTCGGGGCCCCACGCGATCTTCCGTGAGCACGCCAGACTGTCCGGCTTCCGCAACGTCGCGCCACGTCACAAGGCGGGCAGCAAGCCTCTGGCGGCTTCCTCGATCAGGCGGCTGTTCAACATCGCGCCGCTGGCCGAGCTGGATCGCGAGGGCTATGACGCGCTCAGACCGATTCAATGGCCGGTACGGCGTGGTGAGAAGGGGGAGCTCATCGGCACATTGCGGCTGTTCGAGGATGCCACCTTCAATACGCCCAATGGTCGCGCACGGCTGGTGCCCGTGACCCCGCAATTGCCGCATCAGGCGCTGAGTGATGCGACACCGCTGCGCCTCAATACCGGTCGCATTCGTGATCAGTGGCACACCATGACACGGACTGCGCGCAGCGCGCGCCTGATGAATCATCGCGCCGAACCCTTCGTGGAGCTTCACCCGCAGGATGCCGCGGCTCGCGGCCTGCAGGAGGGGGCTCTGGCGCAGCTTGCAGGGCGTGATGAGCAGGGGAGCGTGCGTGGCGACTATCGTGCGCGTGTGCGTATCAGTCATGGCCAGCGTCAGGGTGAGGTGTTCATCCCCATGCACTGGAATGATCACTTCGCCAGTCACGGGCGCGCCGGGGCGTTGCTGGCCGGCCTGGTCGATCCTTTCTCCGGTCAGCCGGAATCCAAGCATGGCGCGGTCGATGTCATGCCATTGCCCTGTGAATGGCAGGCCACCTTGCTGATCGCCCCTGGCGTATGGGGTGGGCATGAAGATCTTGCAGGCGCGATGACAGAGCTCGAGGGATGCTATTGGGCGCGCATCCCGCAGGCGACATTGGTGCGCTATCAGCTGGCAGGGGAAGGGCAGCCGGATTGGGCGCTCTGGTGTGAAAGGCATCTGAGTGTTCAGGCGGGGCTCTGGGCACAGGATGTGGCACAGGGAGGCATCAGTGCCGCAGGTTTTCGTGAGGGACGGCTGATCTGGTGGTTGAAGGTCACCGCTGGCGCGGCACGCTCCGACCGACAGCCCAACATTGCCTGGCTGGGGGAATGTTTCGCCTCTGACCAGCTTTCTGCACTTGAGCGTCGCAGTCTCCTCGCCGGACGCCTCTCTGGTCAGGCGGATGTCGGGACGATGGTATGCGCCTGCCATCAGGTCGGCGAACTCACGATTCGGCAGGCTATCCAGTCGGGTGACCGTTGCGTGGAAGCATTGGGGGCGCGATTGGCCTGCGGCACTCGCTGTGGCTCCTGCCTGCCTGAACTCAAACGTCTTGTGGAAGAGGAGCGATCCGATGAGCGGACTGATTCGTTGGAAATGGCGTGATCTGATGGCATCGAGCATCAATTCAGCAACCCTCGGCATCTCCATGGCACGGCTGACGGAAGGCTTGCTGTCGCGTCGCGAGTGGCGTGCCATTGGCGGACAGGCACCATCACGGGCTGATGCCGGGGCCATCACGCCTGCCTGGGACGGGCTTCTTCCGGGGCAGGTCGCGTTGGTCGGAGCCGGCCCGGGGGATCCGGATCTGATGACGCTCAAGGCCTGGAGAATGCTCAATGCAGCGGATGCCGTGGTCTATGATCGCCTGGTCGGTGACGAGATTCTGGCTCAGCTCCCGATGCACTGTGAGCGCTATTACGTCGGCAAGGCCTGCGGCAATCACAGCGTACCCCAGGACGAGATCGGCGCGCTGATGGTGCGTCTGGCCAAGGAGGGTATGCGTGTGGTCAGGCTCAAGGGCGGGGATCCCGGTATCTTCGGTCGCATGGGAGAAGAGCTGGCGGCACTTGATGAGGCTGGCATCACCCGTCATGTCGTTCCCGGCATCACCGCGGCCGCCGGTGCGGCAGCTTCGCTGGGCATGCCGCTCACCGACAGGGCTCATGCTCAGCGGCTGCGATTCGTGACCGCCCAGCTGTGCAGTCGGAATGACCAGCCCGAATGGCAGCAGCTGGCACGCCGGGATGAAACGTTGCTCTTCTATATGGGGCTGAATCGCCTCGACACCATCTGTGATGAGCTGCAGCGCCATGGTCTGCCGTCAGACTGGCCGATGATGCTGGTGGCCAATGCGAGCCTCCCCGAGCAGCAGGCCTTGCACGGCACCCTGGGTGACATGGTGGCTCGTCTGGCAGAACGCCCGCTGCCGACACCCTGCCTGATCATCGTGGGCAGCGTATGCGAGATGGCAGCGGGGCGAGACCTCGTGATGGCTGCGGCCATGGCACATTCCTCAGAGCGCGAAGCGTGCGTCGCCTGACAAGATCAGCCGCGCCGAGGCGGCTGCAAGGTGGCCAGTCTTGTCACGGGGTCAGAAGGGGAGTCGTTCTGGAGGGCATGTGGATGAATCTTTTATCCACAAGGCCTTGAAGCCAGGCCGGTGAATGCGTAAAGTATGCATCCGCTGCCGGGGACGCATGGCGTTACCAGCGGTGAAAGAGGTTTGCAGGTG